>JBDLIM010000159.1:0-1516 GCA_039714915.1 Bacteroidota bacterium | reverse complement strand
AAGGCTTCTGCAAAGGAAAGCATATCAGAGCAGCAGGAGCAGGAGCAGGTTTCTCAGGCTCCAACACCTGTGACTGTATTGTCAGAATCGAAAGTCCAGGCCAGGTACCGGCATTTACTCTCTCAGGCTATGAAGCATCAGGCTGTTTCAGATTCATTAACTGACCTGGCGAACCATACCCGGACCCAGGTCAGTGATTCGGATGATCCCAACGACCGGTGGGTCTGGCAGAAGCAGATCATGCTCTGGGAGAAGAAAGCACGTGATCAGGAGGAGATTGCAGAAGAGCTCTATGCAAAACTGGAATCCGAACGTGCAGCAAACAAAGCCCGCATATCCGGCAGGGTTCCGGATGCCATCGAAGTTGACACCGTACTGGGAGAACTGACTGTATACAGGTATAAGAAGTCTGAACCGCTCCCGGTAAAAACTATTCCGGATGGAATCGAGATGCTGGACCGTTCACCTTACAATCCGCAAAATCCCATTCCAATGAATGTTCCCTTACCTGCTGGTGTTTTTTACAGCGTACAACTGGGTTCTTTTGAAACAGAAGCGGAAGCCGGCTCATTTCAGGGAATTAGTCCAATCACAGGAGTGCGAGCTGAAAATGCTGGCAGGGTGAAGTATTTTGCAGGAAAATTCAGAAAATATGAAGATGCATCTGCAGCACTTTCCATGATCAGGAGCAGGGGTTTTGAAGATGCATTCATAGTATCATGGTACAATGGAAATAATGTTTCAACAGAGAAAGCAAAACAGCTGGAATGAAGCTGATGTAATAGATTATTTTTTTATATTTGAGCGCTAGTGTCATCACCAGACTATGGATAGCAACTTTACCAGCCGACCACAGAAATTAGGTTCTGAAGAAACAAATAGCCAGAGCAAAGCGACCCTTGTACTTCACAACGATGATATCAATACTTTTGACTATGTGATGGAGACCCTTGTTGAGGTTTGTGACCATTCACTTACTCAGGCCGAACAGTGTGCTACCATCACTCACTATAAAGGGAAGTGTGAAGTCAGAACAGGTTCGTATTCTGAAATGAAAGAACTTCGTTTTGAGCTTATTTCCAGAGGATTAAAGGCTTCTGTGGAAAATTAATATCCGGATATGACAGTAATCATCATTCTTATTGTTCTTGGAATTCTACTCTTTGTGATTGAATTCCTGCTGGTTCCCGGTGTAACTATTGCGGGGATCGGGGGACTGGTGCTTACCGTATTTGGGGTATATAAGGCCTTTAACGATTTTGGCCCTTCCGTTGGAGCATGGGTGCTGATAGGGACTATCCTGTTGAGCGTTTTTGTAATTGCAATGTCGTTAAGGGCCAGGACATGGAATCGATTGATGCTGAAAACAGATGTTAAGGGAACGGTTGACAAGGATCTGACCGAAGAACAGGTTAAGCCGGGTGATTCGGGCACTGCACTTACCCGGCTTGCACCTATGGGCAAAATCCTTGTGAACGACCTGGTCAGGGAAGCAAAATCGACAGAAGGCTATATA
>JBDLIM010000158.1:0-1770 GCA_039714915.1 Bacteroidota bacterium | reverse complement strand
CCTGAAAGTGGTTTACAGGGGCACCCCCGGACATGATCCGGGTGGAAATTTTCAGATGGATGCCATTGTCCTTGAACCGGCTGGTGAATTTGAGAAAAGGAACAGAGACTAAACAGAAAAAGAAATGTACCTGAGAATTACCGCTTTCATGTTACTTTTCATGGTTATAACTTGTAATACAGGACTTTACAGCCAGGAAAAGATCATTTTTGATACCGACTTTGATTCAGACATTGATGATGTGGGGGCACTCTATATGCTGCACACGTTTGCTGATAGGGGTGAAGTCGAAATAATGGCCACCATACTCTCCACCACACATTTCTGGAGTCCCTTTGCCCTGGATGCCATCAATACCTTCTGGGGGCGGCCTGATATTCCCATCGGTGCTCCTGTTATTGATGGCGTGAATAAAGGATCGGTATATGCTGAAACCATTGCAAAAGATTTTCCCAACGATTTGGGAGAGCATATGAAAATCGAAGATGCTACCCTCCTCTACAGGCGAATCCTGGCCTCGCAGGCAGATAGCAGCGTCACCATGGTCACAATCGGACACCTGACAAATGTGGCAAATCTGCTGACATCTGAACCGGATAGGTGGAGCCCGCTGTCAGGAAAAGAGCTGGTTCATAAAAAGGTAAAAAGGTGGGTGGCCATGCTGGGAGAGGGCATGAACTGGAATATGAAATGGGATCGGAAGGCATCAGCAACTGCCATTAATGAATTTCCGGTAGCTGTCATACAAACGGTAGAGGGCCAGGAGGTAAGAACCGGACAGCGAACACAATCGTTATCCGACAGGAATCCGATAAAAACGGTCTATCGATTATGGAAAGAGCAATACGGTGAGATTGACAGAAGCAGCTGGGATCAGATTTCTACTCTGTTCGCCGTGAAAGGAGAAAACAACTATTTTCGTCTTAATCGGGGTACACTTACCTTCTCATCGCAGGAGGGAGCACGCTGGGAAACCCATGAAAACGGGAAGGACTTCCGCCTATATAACACAATCTCAAACGAAGCACTGGCCGAAACCATTGAAGAGTTAATGATTCAGACACCGGTTACCGCCTCCACCTTAACGCATCACGCTGTAGTACAGAAAAGCTATGTGCTCATTCGACCGGAGACACAAGGGAAGAAGGATACAACCCATAAGGTGATTCATATTGACGGGATCCCTTTTATACAGCATCCCTTATGGCAGCCCAACGATGAGAAGGACCAGGATTCACCTGCCAAACATGGAGAAGAGGTAGATGTATACCTCAGAAGTACAATGGGTAACAGGTGGATCGAGAAGCAGTTTAATGACCTGGATATACATGCAGGTGAGATGTATATACTCGGGGCCATTAACTCGCTGGATAAGGCACATCCGCCCTGGGGTGGCGGAAACAGCTACCGGAACTTCTTTATCGGGGACAGTGTGGGAATATTAACACTAACCTATGGGTCAGGCAGGATCGATACCATCCCGTTTATTTTTGGGTACAATGTGGGGTGGAACCATCACTATAAGATCTCTCCCGAGCCGTTTAAATCAGATCCGAAGGCGAAAAAAGAACTTGATCAGGCCCTCTGTGTGGCCAATGCCCTGGAGGGCTATAACAGTAGCGGCGATGATTACTATATCAGAATTGATCTAAGGGATGAAAAACTGGAAAGTGCAGCCATTTATGATCATCCAAAGAAGATCGGCTACTTCCGGTTGGACGGAATTACCTTCGGGGCTGTAAAAGAGAGTGAAAACCTTGGGATTTACAG
>JBDLIM010000157.1:0-2065 GCA_039714915.1 Bacteroidota bacterium | reverse complement strand
CCAAGCACCGTATCGCTCATGCAATTTTGATCCACATCACATATATTTCCTATCCGGATCTGCTGCGGGATGCGGTTGGGAAAGGAAACCGGAAACTCCAGCAGCACATCTGTCCCCTCCATCCTGATTGCATCGGGCCTCATGTCCCCCAGCAGAAAATCACCCTCGGAGGGATGTACTATGTATTCGGAGAAACCTACCTTCAAATCATTTTCACCAACTACCTCCACTCCGGTCACCCCGGGAACTATGCGGTCCTTAGTAAAATCTCCATCCAGGATGACATCATCAATCCAAAGATTCCGGTCACGGGCCGAAGAGTATTCATACCGGACGACCAGTTGGCGTCCGGCAGGCAGCTGCTCAAGCATACAGGAGCCAATCTGTACGGGTTCTGTCCCGAAGGAATTTGCATATAACAGCCTGAGTAAACCTTCCCTGTTCCATACCAGACTGAACAAAGGAGTCCCGTCAGTCCCCACCTCTTCCTGGTAATTGACCGGAGTAACACAAAGCTCCGCAGCACTTCCCCCTTCACATTTCCAGATCCTGATCAGATCGTCCGATCCTGTGAAATTGACACCCAATACAATTCCCTCCTGAATCTGTGCAGGCTTCTCCTGAAAATTTGCCAGCAGGGCCAGCTGCCAGTTATTGGAGGAACTGGGTGCATATCCATGCCTGATCCTGAAAGAAAACACCAGGGAATCGGGATCCCCTATTCTGTCATGGTTAAAGATCAGGTAGTCACAGCCACTCTCCGGATTATCAAAGTCATGACGAAGAGAATAATTTCCCCCTATGGCCCCCTCCGCAGCAAGCTTCCACCGGTCTGCCGGCACCTGTTCCCAGGAGGATCCGGGAAAAATATCCGGCCCGCTGCCTGTAGTATTTTCAAAGTTGAAGTGGTACTGCGCCCATAAAAGATGAGGCCCCAGAGAAAAAATAACGAAAATGCATCTGAGATCAGAGAAATAATTACGATTTTTGCATTTTAAATCCATAATTACTTAGAAAATGAAAGTAGCAGTAGTTGGTGTTAGCGGAGCAGTGGGACAGGAATTCCTGCGCGTGCTCCAGGAAAGAAAGTTCCCCCTGGATGAACTGGTATTATTCGGATCGGCCCGCAGTGCCGGGAAACAGTATGCCTTTAACGGCGAGATCCTGACCGTGAAGGAACTTAAAGAGAATGATGATTTTAAAGACATTGATATCGCGTTAACCTCCGCAGGCGGAGGGACTTCTAAAAAGTTTGCATCCACTATTACCAAACATGGTGCGATCATGATAGACAACTCTTCCGCATTCCGTATGGAAGATGATGTACCCCTGGTGGTTCCCGAAGTGAACCCGGGTGACCTGCATTCACTTCCCAGGAATATTGTGGCCAATCCCAACTGCACGACCATTCAGATGGTGGTATGCCTGAAACCCGTCCATGATCTTTCGCCCATTCGCAGGGTGCATGCAGCCACCTACCAGGCTGCAAGCGGTGCCGGTGCCGCTGCCATGGCCGAACTGGAAGAACAGATCAAACAAATTGCAGCAGGCGATCCGGTAACTGTGGAGAAATTCCAGTATCAACTGGCCCTGAACCTCATCCCACATGTTGATGTGTTCACCGACAACGGATACACCAAGGAGGAGATGAAAATGTATAACGAATCCCGGAAAATCATGCATACCGACATTGAGGTAAGCTCTACCTGTGTACGGGTACCCGTACTGAGGAACCATTCGGAAGCCATCTGGGTGGAAACCGAACAAGTCCTTGAGCTGGAGCAGGTCAGGGATGCCTTATCAAATGCTCCGGGAATTACCCTGCAGGACGATCCGGCCAATCAGGTCTACCCCATGCCGCTGGGTTCGGCCGGCAAGGATGATATTTTCGTGGGCCGGCTCCGGAAAGATATTTCCAATCCAAAGGGCATCACATTCTGGTGTGTAGGCGACCAGATAAAGAAAGGCGCCGCACTGAATGCGGTTCAGATCGCCGAGTACATGGTGGAGAAGGGATTGGTCTGATCGGGTTACGGGCTCTGATCGGATTACAGGCTCTGATCGG
>JBDLIM010000156.1:0-2351 GCA_039714915.1 Bacteroidota bacterium | reverse complement strand
CGGGCCCGGCACCCGGATCTGTGTATTGCCCGAAGGTCCTCTGACCATTCCCTACCTGCTGTGATTCCGATCAACGGTTAATCTGCATAAATTTCTCAGCCAGGTCCACCATTTCGGACGATCCCACAAAGAAGGGTATCCGTTGGTGTATGGACCGGGGTTGAATTTCCAGGATGCGATTCCCCATTCCATCAGTGGCTTTGCCTCCCGCCTGCTCAGCAAGGAAGGCAATGGGATTGCATTCGTAGGTGAGCCGCAGCTTTCCCTCAGGGTAGGTGGTAGCCTGAGGATATATGTAAATGCCCCCAAGCAGCATGTTCCGGTGAAAATCGGCCACCAGCGAGCCAATGTACCTGGAAGTATAGGGCCTGCCGGTGGAGGCATCCACTTCCTGGCAGTACTTGATGTACTGTTTTACACCCGCAGGAAACTTAAGGTAGTTCCCTTCGTTAATGGAGTAGGTCCTCCCCTGGGCAGGGGTTTCTATTTTCCGGTGAGAAAGGAAAAACTCCCCGATGGAAGGATCATAGGTAAACCCGGTTACCCCTAATCCCGTGGTATAAACCAGCATGGTAGAGGATCCGTAAAGCACATACCCTGCAGCTACCTGATCGGTCCCCGGTTGCAGGAAGTCTTCTTCGGTGGAGGGTGATCCTATCTCTGACTTCCGCCTGTAAATGGAAAATACGGTTCCTATGGACACATTCACATCAATGTTGGAGGATCCGTCCAGGGGATCCATGCAAACAATGTATTTCCCCTCTCTGGAAAGGTCGCTTTCAAAAGAGACCAGATTCTCTTCCTCCTCGGTAGCCAGGCCGCATACTTCAGTGCTGGAACTCAGTATGGATTTAAATTGCTCATTGGCGAAATCATCCAGCTTCTTCACCGTTTCTCCCTGGATATTCTCAGTCCCCGTTTCGCCCAGTATATCCACCAGTCCTGCCATACTCACCTCCCGGTTCACAATCCTGCCAGCGATAACAATATGACCCAGAAGACGTGTCAGATCACCTGTCGCATAAGGAAAGGCGTTTTGTTGTTGAACAATGAACTCATTCATTGTCAAAGCCCTGAATTTTTTACTCATGCCATGCATTATTTCACTCTAAGATATGACATTTCCGCTGTGTTTTCCCTAAGTTTGCCCACGCAAAATATCATGATAACGAATCCATATCCGGCCCATCCTCATTTTTCCGGACTCACCGGGTCACTCAGGACCGGCAATGCGAGGGTCCAGTACCTGGAAGGTCTTACGGGCTCTTCCCGCTCAGCCCTTGTACACGCCTGCCTGGATGAGCTGAAGGGACCGCACCTGATCCTTTTTCAGGATAAGGAAGAGGCTGCCTATTTCTATACCGACCTGGTGACGCTGGAGGGATCGCCCGAACGAACGCTTTTCTTCCCCTCTTCCTATAAGCGATCGGTCCAGTACCAGCAGACCGATGAAGCCAATATCATCACACGCACGCAGACACTCAGACGGCTGTCGGAACGAAGGGTGGCCAGCTTTATCATCTCCTATGCAGAGGCAATGGTAGAATCCGTGGTGACAAAGCAGCAGCTGGGCAAAACCACCCTGGAGGTGAAACAGGGCGAGAAAATCGACATGGCCTTCCTGGAGGAGATACTGCAGACCTACGATTTCCACCTTGTTGATTTTGTATACGAACCCGGACAGTACTCCATACGGGGAGGGATAGCCGATGTGTTTTCCTATGCCTCCAGCCACCCCTGCCGCATTGATTTTTTCGACGATGAAGTGGACTCCATCCGGATCTTTGATACGGACAGCCAACGATCGCTCGAGACCGTGAAAAAAGTAAACATCATTCCCAACATACAGTGGGAACACGAGATGGGTGAAAAACGGATCTCCTTCCTGGACTACATTCCTTCCGGAACTACCCTGTGGATGGATAATCCCGAACTGATCACCGATCAGATCCAATTGCTATACGATCGTACTGAATTTGATACGGATCCGGAACATGCCATCGATAAAGCCAGATACCTGATAAACGGGAAAGAGATCAGGCAGCAGCTTGGAAACTTCAGGCAGGTCTTATTTGGAATAGCGCATAAACAAAAGGAGCAGGGGACCTGGAGTTTCAATACCTCTCCCCAGCCACCTTTTCAGAAGAACTTTGAATTGCTCACTTCACATATGAATGAGTGCGCCGCCAAAGGATTCATAAACTATATCACGTCCGACAGTGAGAAACAGCTGGAGCGGCTCCGGTCCATCTTTAACGAAACAGATCCCGAACTCCCTTACCATGTGCTTTCCCGTACCCTGCATGAGGGATTTATGGATCAGGACCTGAAAATCTCCTTCTATACAGACC
>JBDLIM010000155.1:0-2713 GCA_039714915.1 Bacteroidota bacterium | reverse complement strand
ATCCTGGTGGACGGCGTTCCCGTGATCGGGCGCCTGGACGGGAACATAGACCTGAGCCAGATAAACCTGGAGAATGTGGAGCACATCGAGATCGTGGAAGGCCCCATGTCGGTGATCTACGGGAGCAATGCACTGGCAGGAGTGGTCAACATCATTACCAGGGACAATAAAACTGCCAGGTTCAAATCAGGCATTCATGGTTATTATGAGTCGGCAGGCATATACAACCTCAACGGGAATGTGGACACCCGCTTTGGCAAGCATGGGCTTTCCTTTAACGGGGGAAGGAACTTTTTCGGGGGATATTCCCTGGTGGACAGCTCACGCTACCAGCAGTGGAAGCCAAAGGAACAATACAATGCAGGAGTAAGTTACTCGTACAGGAAGGAAGCCATCTCGCTCAGGTATAAAATGGATTTCTTCCGGGAAAACCTGCTGGACCGGAGTCAGCTTTTCCCTCCCTATTACGAAAAAGGAAACGATACCTGGTTTCATACCACCCGCTTTAATAACAGCCTGCACTTCGACCGGAAACTGCGTGGAGGGAACAGCCTGAATTTCCTGGGGGCATATTCCTATTACGACAGGCAAAAAACCAAATACCTGAAGGACCTGACCACCCTGGAAACCATACTGATCCCCGATCCTCAAGAGCACGATACATCCACCTTCCATTCCATCACCGCAAGGGGAGGCTTTAACCATGCTTCCGAAGAAGGGGTGCTGGACTACCAGGTGGGCTTTGATATTAATACCGAATACGGCAAAGGTAAGCGCATGCAGGGAGGAGAGGAACACCTTGGAGATTACGCCCTCTTTGCCAGTCTGCAATGGCACATAAATCCACAGATCACCCTGCAACCAGCCTTTCGGATTTCCTATAATACCAAGTATAAATCTCCTCTTACTCCTTCTCTGAATATTAAATATGAGATTCAGAAAACCATTTTACGGGCATCCTATGCCAGGGGGTTCCGGGCACCATCCCTGAAGGAACTCTACCTGCAGTTCTACGACTCCAACCACCAGATTGAGGGGAACGAGGACCTGGTGGCAGAGCGTTCCCACAATTTTAACCTGAATGTGAGCAACAACCCCAGCATCCGCTCCATCCCCCTGAATCTGAAACTAAACTTATTCTATAACATCATCGAGGACCGGATCTCCCTGGTTCAGGTGGATCCCGATAATCCCCTTCACTACAAAAATGCCAATACGGACCACTTTGAATCCCTGGGAGGAAACCTGAACCTGGGAGCCTATCCCTTAAGGTACCTTTCTGTGGATGCAGGCCTATCCCATATAGGCCGGAAAGATTCTTATTACAAGTCGGATGAGTTTGTATTTTCCACTTCGGCACTATGCAATGTCACCTATAAGTTCTTTAAGAACAGGGCCTCGGCCAATCTGTTCTATAAATACTCCGGCGAATACCCCGTGCACAGGTTCATCTCAGACGATGAGATAGCCCTGAATTACCTGGAAGCCTACCACAACATGGACTTTAATCTTTCCCTGAAGGTATGGAGGCAGAAAATCAGACTGGGCACAGGAGTAAAGAATATATTTAACAATACCCAGTTGCAGGGCACCAGCGGAGGCTCGGGGCATGGAGGCGGAGAAGGAGCTTCCTCCCTGGTGGGCTGGGGCCGCACCTACTTTGTGAGCGTGAAATACAATTTCACCAAATACTAATAATATAAGCGATGCGCCATTTCATACATATTCTGATGCTGGCTCTCTTGCTTCCCTCCTGTTTTCAGGAAGAGGACATGGTTCCTCCCCATGAGCAGGGCGATCTGGAGCTAGGCGAGGTGGCACTTGGCACCACCTATAGCAGGCAGGTATACTTTGACCTGCTTAGCAACGATGAAATAGCATCCAATGTGATCTCCGACTGGGACCTCTCCTTTGAAAGCGCCTCGGGCGGATGGATCATCAGGCTCAATTCTTCCAAATTTATGCTGGCCGGGAACTCCTTTAACACCGACTTTGCTGCAGAATTAAAATCCTCTGACCTGCACATGCGCTTTGATCAATCGGATGGAAATCCCGATAGCACGGCCCTCGGTCCCTGGTTTGAGATCACCGAAGATTCGGTCCGCTCGCTTAAACATGTGTACCTGCTGGACCGGGGTAAAAACGAGCAGAATAAATCCGTGGGGTATAAAAAGGTCCAATTTGATATCCGGGGACAAGAATTTGTGATGCGCTGCGCCAATACAGATAACAGCCAGGACACCACGGTTATCATAACACGCGATCCCTCCATGGACCTGGTGCACTTTTCATTTGACACAGGCCTGAAAGAAATTGCCCCATTGCCCGACCAGTGGAGCCTGCACTTTACTAAATACACCACCATGCTTCAAACCAATGAAGGAGAAGATTACCCTTACCTGGTCACCGGTGTACTTCTAAACCCAAACGGGGCGGTGGCCGCCCAGGATACCCTACACGATTTCATGGACATAAGCAGGGAGATTGTACCGGACCTTGAGTTCACCACACGTGCCGATGTAATTGGTTACGAATGGAAATACTACAATTTCGATGCAGGTGTATACACCATCGTCCCCGATATGAATTTCGTGATCCGCGACCGCGACGGCTACTTCTACAAACTCCGCTTCATCGACTTCAACAACGATCAGGGCGAAAAAGGCTATCCCAAATTTGAGTTTGTGAGCTTGTAAAAACAGGTAGACCCGGT
>JBDLIM010000154.1:0-2872 GCA_039714915.1 Bacteroidota bacterium | reverse complement strand
TCCTGGGTACATGCCTACCTGCACAGAAAAGAGGGTGACCCGGGCAATGCATCTTATTGGTACAGAAGCGCCGGGAGGTATATGCCTGATATCTCCCTGGAGGAGGAATGGGAATATATAGCCATGGCCCTGTTAAAGAAAAGCTAGGGTTTAAGCCAGCTAAGACGATCTACCCGGTTTATCTTCCAGCTTAAATACCCGGATGGCATTCTCCCTGAAGATGCACCGGATCATTTCTTCGGCCACCTCCTGAGTGAGTAAGCCTCTTTCCATTCTTTTTGCCAATACTTCTGCCACCACTTCTTTGCCAAACTCAAGCGAACCAGTGGATTCTTCGATAAATGTACAATCACCCCCCCAGAAGAATTTGTTATAGGGAACAGCGTCAAACATCTCATCCAGAGCGTGAATGGCTTCTTCCCTGGAGATCTGCGGCAACCATACCAGGTCAAGGTAAACATTGGGGAACATCTTCCCAAAAGCTGCATATTCGCCAGTCCAGGGATACCCGCCATGAAAAAGTACAAATTTCGCTTCCGGGTAGCTCAGGAAGAGGTTGTTCAGCTTAACAGGCTTTCCGTTATCCAGTTGATTCCCATTTCCCGCCAGGTAGCCTGTGTGTATCTGAATGGGCAGATCATGTTCCGTGGATTTCTGAACGATCCAGTGAAACATAAAGTCCTGGAGCTTCTTCTTTTCCTGATCAGATAAATCGAAAGACGGTCTTGCAAACAGATCCCGGGCAAGGTCGTAAGAAACATCTTCAAAATCCAGGGAACGGGCATATGCCAGGGAATTTTTCACGCATACGGCCTGCTTCTCCAGATTCTTCTGAAACTGTTGCTCACAGAAAGAAAGATAATCATCCAGGCTGCCGATTGAATGGCCTTCTTTTTTTGCCCTCTGGTAAACCTCAGGCCCCTCATCCCCTGTCTCTGGCTTGCTGCTGACCTGCATCACCAGGGGATTGATGTTAAATACCAGGGCAAAGTAAGGTTCTGCAACTTCCGTATTGAAAGGTTTCCACCACTGATCCAGGAACATAAGCTCGAAACCGGCTTTATGGAAAGCCTTATCAAACCAGGTCTTGTAGTCGGCATAGTTTGCTTCAACCTGAGCTGATAAATCTTCGAAGTTGGATTCTGTAAAGAAAAGGTTATCAAAATCGTACAGCTTTCGGAATCCTTTAATAAAATGACTGTAATAACTTGTAGATCTTGTGAAATCAAGGGCCTGCCCTCTTTGATCCCAGTAGTCCTCCAGACTGATGGTGTCTACCACATCCCAGTCCATCCTTGTCGCACCGGCCGAAACCACATCTGATATCAGGTAACTGGCTTTAATCAAGTGAGGAAGGCGATAATGCAGATCACCGTATTCCTCAGGCCAGTGCTGATGCTCATGGGTATTTATTACTTTGATCTGATTCGTATAGTCCAGTAATGATTCATAAGCAGTATCTTTCGTTTGATTGCACTGGCTGCTAAACAGGAAGATGATTACCAGGAAAGTGCTCTGCAGGATCACTGGGATGGAGCGGGATTTGTATTTATTCAGCATTTCTGGTGGCTATTACTTCAAAATCGCCCTGGGATAAGCTTACCATGCCAGTAAATTTATCCCTGTCAAATGTACCCGAAACGCTGACCTCTTCCGATTCAACCCAGACAATAAAACTAAGGTTCTTCTTTTTATATTCAACACTTTCGCCTTCGATTTTATAATACTCATTTAGAGCCATGATCACACCATAATTTTTACCGTTCTTCACAATGATCATGGATCCTGTGTCGTAGCCCTCGGGAACTCCTTCAATGGAATATTCCCAGGTACCCACCGGACTGAATTTATTTGCCGGGGCATTATAGCTAAAAGATGAAGCGAGTACGACAAACAGCATAGCCACGAGACTCCGTGAAATGGTTATAGAATTCATAATTGTTTTTTGTTGATTAATATCCTGTAAACATAGAAATAGTTTTTGAAATCATTTGAATATGGGTGCATCAATCTCTATCTTGGCACACCATTTTAATAACATGAACAGGATGCCTTCATTGAGGCCAGGCACCGGGTCTATCATACCCCGGAATACCCCAGTAAGCTAAATATCAATATTTTAAATAATTAAACAATCTATCAATGAAAAAGATACTTCCCCTACTCTGCTGCATTGCAGCCTTGAATCTCTCAGCCCAGGATGCAACACAAGCACCTGTTGAACTAAAGAACCAGCTAGACTCCTTAAACTATTTTTTCGGACTTACCCTGGGGTACAGTCTGGAAACCGCTCCTTTTGAGACCAACCCGGAGCTTATTTCCACGGGATTAATACTGGCTGTGGATGGAAAATCAGAGCATGATGCGGAGACAGCCAGATTCATGTTCCAGTCGCTTCACAATGAAATGCAAAAGGACCAGCCGGGTGCCAGTACCCCGGGAGATACTGAAAACCTGGAGAAAGGAAAAGCCTTTCTGGCAGAGAATGGACAGCGGGAAGGAGTAATTACCACCGAATCGGGCCTTCAGTATGAGGTAATTACCCTGGGAAACGGACCTAAACCGGATGCATCCTCCACCGTGGAAGTACATTACGAAGGAAAACTGATTGACGGGACGGTATTTGACAGCAGCTATAAGCGGGGCGAAACCATTTCTTTCCCCCTTACCAGGGTTATTAAAGGCTGGACCGAAGGAGTGCAGCTAATGCCAGTGGGCTCCACCTATAAGTTCTACATTCCCTCGGAGCTGGCTTACGGAGGAAGGAATACCGGCTCGATCCCTGCCCACTCCACCCTGATCTTTAAGATTGAACTGCTGGGGATAGAGTAATGAACACTTCGTGATTACTCAGGACTTCGTCCCTCGTGAT
>JBDLIM010000153.1:0-3122 GCA_039714915.1 Bacteroidota bacterium | reverse complement strand
CCTCGACACATATGCATTGTTGACAGAAAGCCAAGCTCCCTGGCTCAATGAAAGCGCTCTTGTATCAAAGGGATTCGCAGAGAAACCATAACGTTCCCAGAGATTTTGTGTCAGTTCATGCATTGCACTCCTGATAGTAAACTAAAACAAATTTACAAAAGTTTACTATCCAGCAATTCCTTACACATCGGTTGATGCCACCATCGTTCTATAAAGAGGGTACATTCAAATGAAAAGAATCATAATCCCTGCAGTGGCACCCTGAACATAAACGTTTACCAGGCCTGACTGCACCCCACTTTCAGCCACGATGGCCTCAACTTGCTGTGTGATGTCGTAGAGGCCGTTGTGGGAGGGGGTGGATATGTGGATAGTTTGTTGCTCAATAAGGCTTATGCATTACCTCAATCATATTTACATCCTTAATCTTTATACTGAAGTTCCCGGATTCGCTGGTACCGGTAATTCGTATATGCTTCACCATTTCGTAAAGGTCCGTCTTGCCGTTCATAAATTCCAGTTCTACCGTAACATAGTTGTTTGGATCTTCAGCAGGTTGATCATGTCGAACGATAATGCTTTTCAGGTCGGCATAATTGATATCCGTTTTGGTGGCCCCCTGGTATACGGGGAAATCTGAGGATTCACAGGATGAGGATGAGGAGCTGGAGACATTTTCCAATACTGTTGTTACATCCTGAAGGTCAAAAACCTTCACCGTATACTCCTTTTTCTGTGCAAAAACGCCTGTTACAATCAGTGTAACCAACAGTGCCATACATACTCTTTTTGCGCTCATAAATCCAGATTTAAATTTGTTCCAAAAGATACTACTTTCGTGTTAATTTCCTCCTGAACCTCGCATAAGGTTTTCATTTTTCCTAAATTTATAATACGGCCTGTCAACAAGAAGCCATATAAAGTTTTTATTTTATCCTGATCTCTATGAAACGCTTTGTACTTATTTGTCTGATCCCATTAACTCTTACTTCCCTTTACGCTCAGAATGAAACGGAACCAAACCCGGAGGAAAAGGACAAAAAAGAGAAAAACCTTTCCATAATACCCCTGCCTGTCATAGCTTATAATCCGACCACTGCCTGGATGTTAGGACTGGCACCGGGTGCCAGCTGGTTTATGGGAGATCCGGGCATTACCAGTATATCTTCCGGATTGGGAACCGTCATTTACACCACAAAAAAACAGTTGATGCTGACTGCCAAAACCAATATGTTCCTGGAAGGAGACAGCTGGAACTTCCTGGGAGACTGGCGCTATTTTATCACCTCCCAACCCACTTACGGACTGGGAACAGGTGAACAATCGGCCAAGCCGGTAGGGAGTGGAATTGAATACACGGACGGCCTTTTCAGCCAGTCTATTCCTGTCGCGCAGATGATGGAATTTAACTTTTTCCGTTTTCATCAAACCGCTTTGAAGCGAATACAGGACACACGTTTTTTTGCCGGACTGGGATTTCATCTCGACCTTCACAACAAAATTCAGGACAACCTGCTGAACCTGGATACGGTGCCCCCGATTATTACAAGCCATTACGCATACCAGACCAATCAGAATTTCTCAACCGAAGAATATGTCCTCTCAGGGATTTCAATCAATGCCCTTTTTGACAGCCGCGACAATGCCATCAATCCGTACAGCGGACGCTATGCATATGCCAACATCAGGATCAATCCAACTTTTCTGGGCAGTGATCAAAGCTCGACCATGCTGTGGCTGGAGTACCGGGATTATATTAATTTAAGCCAGGAACGGCCCAGGCACCTGATTGGTTTCTGGACCTATGGCTGGTTTGTCACTTCGGGGGCTGTACCATACCTGGATTTGCCAGCTGTCGGCTGGGACCAGTTCGGCAGATCGGGAAGGGCTTATACCCAGGGACGCTTTCGCGGAGAGGACCTTATGTATGGAGAAATTGAGTACCGCTTCCCGCTGATGAAAGAAAATGAACTTCTGGGGGGGGTCGTATTTGTAAATGCAAGCACTGCCAGCAACCGCACAGGAGGCATCGGCCTGTTTCAATACCTTGATTATGCCGGGGGAGTGGGTTTGCGTGTAATGATAAATAAGAAATCACGAACCAACCTGAACCTGGATTATGCCTGGGGAAAATATGGAGCCAGCGGCTTCTACCTGGGAATCAACGAGGTATTCTGACAGCGGGATTCGCTATGGAGCACACTCAATGTCCTCTGAGCATCGATTTGAAATCAGTGGTATAGTTTAGGTTCTGATAAACCGGGCACTCTCTGCAGTTTTCGTTCCTGCAGGTTATACCCTTCTCAGTGGAGAGCCAGCAGGGATTAAGCTCATCGTAATACGCCTCACATAGTTGTCTGTCCTTTCTTGAGCAGCTTTTAACTGACCAGCAAGGGGACATGGCCATCAGTGCTTTTATCCCGGCGAAATTTAATCCTCTGCTTCTGATCAGAAGTTGGATATTTTTCAACCTGCATACATCCAGCGGGGAAAAAAGATGCCTCCCGGAATCAAGAGTAAAAGGAACCAACAAGCCTTTATCAATATATTGCCTTATGGAATGAGTAGGGATTTCTGAAAGCCGGGATGCTGTTCCCAAGGAATATACTGCGTTATCGGGATCCGGTTCCGGGCTTTCTTTTCTTTTATCTTTAGTCCTCACGATGTAGTATTGAACAGTGCAATTTAGCTCTATTTTTAAGAATACTCCGTGAAATAAACAGAGGACTGCCCTTTTGTGAACAGTCCTCTGTATTTTCTGATGATAAAAACCCTCAGCAATGGAACATTACCTCATCAGTACAAGTTTGTCCACAGAAGTTAAAGTACCGGCTGAAACCTTCACATAGTAATAGCCTGATTCCACATCCGCTCCATTGTTGCCCTTTCCATCCCAGTTAATTATCTGATAACCCTGAGAATAGATTTTACCGGATTCGGAATATACAATCTGACCGGCAGCATTATAAATACTCATACTAACACTTGCATTGGCCGGCAGAGTTACACTGATCCTTGTGGGCCCGGTGGTCGGATTCGGGTAGATACCCATATCCAGGGCATTCACAGGAGCAATATGGCTTGCACTGTGCATCCCCTTGGCCCCTGCTGCAGCTGCTTCC
>JBDLIM010000152.1:0-3146 GCA_039714915.1 Bacteroidota bacterium | reverse complement strand
AAGGCTTCTGCAAAGGAAAGCATATCAGAGCAGCAGGAGCAGGAGCAGGTTTCTCAGGCTCCAACACCTGTGACTGTATTGTCAGAATCGAAAGTCCAGACCAGTTACCGGCATATACTCTCCCAGGCAATAAAGCATCAGGCTGTTTCAGATTCATTAACTGACCTGGCGAACCATACCCGGACCGAGATCAGTGATTCGGATGATCCCAACGACCGGTGGGTCTGGCAGAAGCAGATCATGCTCTGGGAGAAGAAAGCGCATGATCAGGAGGAGATTGCAGAAGAGCTTTATGCAAAACTGGAATCCGAACGTGCAGCAAACAAAGCCCGCGTATCCGGCAGGGTTCCGGATGCCATCGAAGTGGACACCGTACTGGGAGAAATGACAGTATACAGGTATAAGAAGTCTGAACCGCCCCCGGTAAAAACTATTCCGGATGGAATCGAGATACTGGACCGTTCACCTTATAGTCCGCAAAATCCCATTCCAATGAATGTTCCCTTACCTGCAGGTGTATTTTACAGCGTACAGCTGGGTTCTTTTAAAACAGAAGCGGAAGCCGATTCATTTCAGGGAATTAGTCCAATCACCGGCATGCGTGCTGAAAATGCCGGCAGGGTGAAATATTTTGCAGGAAAGTTCAGAAAATATGCTGATGTATCAGCAGCACTTTCCATGATCCGGAGCAGGGGTTTTGAAGATGCATTCATAGTTGCATGGTACAATGGAAATATTGTTTCAACACAGAAAGCAAAACAGCTGGAATGAAGCTGATGTAATAGATTATTTTTTTATATTTGAGAGCTAGTGTCATCAGCAGACTATGGATAGCAACTTTACCAGCCGACCACAGAAATTAGGTTCTGAAGAAACAAATAGCCAGAGCAAAGCTACACTTGTACTTCACAACGATGATGTCAATACTTTTGACTATGTGATGGAGACCCTTGTTGATGTCTGTGACCATTCACTTACTCAGGCTGAACAGTGTGCTACCATTACACACTATAAAGGGAAGTGTGAAGTCAGAACAGGTTCGTATACTGAAATGAAAGAGCTTCGTTTTGAACTTATTTCCAGAGGATTAAAGGCTTCTGTGGAAAATTAATATCCGGATATGACAGTAATCATCATTCTCATTGTTCTTGGGATTCTGCTTTTCGTAATTGAATTCCTGCTGGTTCCCGGTGTTACCATTGCGGGGATCGGGGGACTGGTGCTTACCGTATTTGGGGTATATAAGGCCTTTAACGATTATGGCCCTTCCGTGGGAGCATGGGTGCTGATAGGGACTATCCTGTTGAGCGTTTTTGTAATTGCAATGTCGCTAAGGGCCAGGACATGGAATCGATTGATGCTGAAAACAAATGTTAAGGGAACGGTTGACAAGGATCTGACCAAAGAACAGGTTAAACCGGGTGATTCGGGCACTGCACTTACCCGGCTTGCACCTATGGGCAAAATCCTTGTGAACGACCTGGTCAGGGAAGCAAAATCGACAGAAGGCTATATAGATGAACATACCGACATAGAGATTGTCTCTATTGAAGGAACAAGAATCAGTGTAAAACCTGTAAAAAAATAAATACCTATGGAATTTACTTACTCCTGGATCATAATTGTTGTGGCCAGTATCATTGGCCTCTGGATCATTTTGTATTTCATCCCCATTGGATTGTGGTTTACCGCATTGTTATCGGGGGTTAGAATTTCCCTTCTGCAGCTTATCCTTATGCGATGGAGGAAGGTGCCGCCGACCATTATCGTAAGATCCATGATTGAGGCGCATAAGGCCGGACTGGCTTATATTCAACGTGATGAACTGGAGGCACACTATCTGGCCGGGGGGCATGTGGAACAGGTAATACATGCACTTGTATCAGCGAGCAAGGCAAATATTGATCTGCCCTTCCAGATGGCCACAGCCATTGACCTGGCAGGTCGGGAAGTGCTGGAAGCAGTTCAGATGTCAGTAAATCCTAAGGTAATAAATACGCCTCCGGTTACTGCCGTTGCAAAGGATGGGATCCAGCTAATTGCAAAAGCACGTGTTACCGTAAGAGCCAATATCAAGCAGCTGGTTGGGGGAGCAGGAGAAGAAACTGTACTTGCCAGGGTAGGTGAAGGTATTGTTTCATCCATTGGTTCTTCCAAGTCACATAAGGAAGTGCTGGAAAACCCGGATTTCATTTCGAAAATCGTTTTGGAGAAAGGACTGGATGCGGGCACTGCATTTGAAATCCTGTCCATCGATGTAGCAGATATTGATATCGGGAAGAACATTGGTGCCGTGCTTCAAATGGACCAGGCCAATGCCGATAAAAACATCGCCCAGGCCAAGGCTGAAGAGCGAAGAGCCATGGCTGTTGCCACAGAACAGGAGATGAAAGCCAAAGCTCAGGAAGCACGGGCCAAGGTGATCGAGGCTGAAGTTGAAATTCCCCTGGCCATGGCTGAAGCATTCAGATCAGGAAACCTGGGTATTATGGACTATTACAAGCTCAAGAATATCGAAGCCGATACCACCATGAGAGACTCGATCTCAAAGGGTACTCAGCGTCCTTCTGATAAACCGGGAACAAAGGATAAGTAGAAATAAGGATTGCTATTTCTTTTTGTAATACCCGCCGCTGGGAAAGCCTCCCTTTACCCCACGGGAGGCGCCACCTTGTTCATCCTCTGGGTCAGGAGAAAGCCATTGCTTCAGGTCAATCAGCATTGAATCAATATAGGGGGGAGGGACGGTGATCAGGAAACCACCCAATAAATAGGCAAAGGGATCAAGGTCTTTGAAGGCGTACAGGTGCTTATCGGAATGTACTACGAGTGTTGAGCCTTCCATACGCGTCATCATCAGCTGATTATCCACACTGTCTGCATAGGGTTTCAGGGTATAGCTAACCATAAAATCTTCACCTTCCCTCATCCATTTTGTGCTATCATTTGGAAGGATTTCCATTTTGATCTCCACAGGATATTTTAGTTCTCCTTCTTCCATAAGGAATTGAGACATATTCGGAATATTAAATCCGAACCAGCCACCTTCATCAGATGAAGAGGAAGTTTTCATTTCATACAATACCTCATTTGCCGATATCCTGGTAATCTGAACTTTAAGATCGAAGTTTTCATCAGAGATCTCT
>JBDLIM010000151.1:0-3260 GCA_039714915.1 Bacteroidota bacterium | reverse complement strand
CGACTTTTCAGTTTCCACAAGCATCTTTGCTGCAATACCAATTCGAACGCCTTTCACATACTGTGTGAAGGTGCGGTTTGTTTTTTTCTTGAAGTACCTGCAGAATGAACCGGGTGCCATATGCAACAATCCGGCCACATCTTCCAGCTTGATGCCTTCCTCAATGTTCAGGAATACATATTCATATACGCTGTTGACCCGGTCAAGGTCCTTGGCGTATTTTGAGGGAAGATCGGCAGCATTGGCCAGGTAATCATACTCTTCCACCTGAAGCAGCTCATTAAAGACATTGAGCAATTCAATATAAGAATTCAGTCCGTCAAGTTTGACGAGCTGTTCCAGTTTCTTTCGGATCTTTTTGATCCTGTTTCCCCGAAAGAAGATACCCCTGTTGGCTCTTTTTAGCAGGTCAACCACGTCTTCCAGCTCCGGAATATTGAAAAAATCCGAACTGATAATGTTTTCGTAGAAGTGAGTGGTGATACAGGAAGGGGCGCTGTCTTCCTGACTTTCAAGAATCTCCCAGGAGTGGGGAAGCTCCGGGCCCAGCAAGACCAGGTCATCTTTCTCAAAACTGGATATATTGTCACCTACAATCCTTCGTCCCGATCCTGATACAATGTAGTTGAGCTCGAAATTATTGTGGGAGTGAATTTTTGGCAAGCGTTCTGCAAGTTGGATCTCCCTCGATATGAACGAGTGTTTGTGGGGAACCTGGATTTTTTCAATTACATATTCCATGTTAAGAATCTTAACCTATTATGAAAATATTTTGCTCTTCCATACAATAGCGGTTAAAATATAATGCTAGTTTACTAAAAAAACTGAAGCGAGATGTATTCACAGCAGCTAACTTTGAAAATAAAAACGAAGCTATTATGGACCTGCCGCTAGAAGGGATTATTACACCCCTGGTTACTCCGCTGAATCACCAAATGGATCTTAACATACCCGGATTGGAAAAACTTATTGATCACCAGTTATCCGGAGGGGTTCATGCTCTCTTCATTCTTGGATCCACCGGGGAAGCTCCTTCTCTCGGATACCAGCTGCGAAAAGAGTTCATCAAAAAGTGCTGTGAGCTGGTGAATAAAAGAGTTCCGGTGCTCGTTGGCATTTCCGACACGGTCATGGAAACTTCCATAGAAATCTCCGGTTTTGCCAAACTCTGCGGGGCTGATGCCGTGGTGGTCGCACCACCCTTCTATTATCCACTTGGAGAGGAAGAAGTGATCAGGTATTTTGAAAAGCTGTCTCCTGAACTGGCTCTGCCGTTTTTACTCTATAACCTGCCCGGTCACACAAATATTAATCTGACCGTAAAGGCCGTATCAAGATGTAAAGAACTGGGTGCTGTGGGCATTAAAGACAGCTCGGGTGATATGCTCTATCTGTATTCCCTGATCGAGGAGTTCAGAGATTCTCCGGAATTCTCAATTATAACGGGAACAGAGATATTCCTTCCGGAAACCATTATGAACGGAGGTCACGGAGCAGTGGCAGGAGGGGCAAATCTTTTCCCGAAATTGTTTGTAGATTTATACCAGGCATTGATAGAAGGGGATATGGAGACCGTTTCAATGCTACGAAATAAAGTGATGATGCTATATCAAACCATTTATCAGGTAGGCAAACACCCTTCCAGGTATTTGAAAGCCACGAAATGCGGATTATCCGTACTTGGTATATGTGAGGACCATATGGCCCCTCCCCTTCACAGCTTCGGCCAGGAAGAAAAAAAACAGATAGAAGACGCTATGAATCAGATCTCCTTAATGCGCTGACATGACGTTTCAACTGGGTCCTCTTGATACCTTGATCCTGATTTTATACGGACTCGTTCTTGTGGGAATGGGTGCATATTTCTTCAGAAAAACAAAAAGCTCTGAACATTTTATGGTAGCGGGCCGTGGCATTCCGGCCTGGGCAGCGGGACTGGCAGTAATGAGTGCATATACAAGCAGTATCTCATATATCGCTGTACCCGGGAAAGCATTTGATTCCAACTGGCACCCGCTGATTTTTGCACTTTCTGCACTTCCCGTGGCATGGTTCGTAACCAAATATGTGGTGCCCTACTACCGAAAAAAGAATATCATCTCGGTTTACGGCTACCTGGAAGAGAAAATAGGCGGCTGGGCAAGCATCTATGCATCCCTCTCTTTTGTGTTATTTATGATCGGCCGCACTGCGGTAATCCTCTATCTTTCCTCCCTCCTGCTCAGTTCTTTCATTGCAGTGGACATTCGCATTCTCATCATAATAATAGGAATTATTACCATTATTTATACACTGATGGGAGGCATGGAGGCAGTCATCTGGACCGATGTCATGCAATCTGTAATCATGATAGGAGGCATCATATTCATCGCGGTGCTGCTGTCAAAGGAAATCTTTTCCGGTCCCGACCCACTGATACGAAATGCAATGAGTGCCGGGAAGTTTAGCCTGGGAGAGACCAGTTTCTCATTGCAGAGCCGTACCATATGGGTGATGATCATCTATGGTGTTTCTGAAAACATCAGGAACCTGATGGCCGATCAGAACTACACACAGAAATACTGTTCCGTTCCCGATCCGAAAAGAGCCAAAAGGTCGGTGTGGATCGCCATGTTGATCTACCTGCCCCTTACCGCCATGTTCCTCTACATCGGCACTGCGCTTTATGCCTATTATTCCGGGCCCGAGCATATACTCGGAGAAGCGGTAATCAAGGGGGACCAGGTGTTCCCTCACTATATTGCCACCCAGCTTCCGGCAGGTGTTAAGGGGCTGATCATTGCAGCCATCCTTGCAGCCTCCATGAGTACCATAGATTCGGCCCTGAATTGTTCGGCTACGGTTCTTTTTGTGGATTATTACAAGAAGTACATGAATCCTTCCGCATCGGAAGCTAAAAGTGTCATCTTTCTGCGCCTGACCACGGTAGCCTGGGGCCTGATCGGCATGGCTTTTGCCCTGCTGCTGATCAATGCACAAAGTGCGCTCGATATCTGGTGGATCATTGCCGGTATTTTTGGAGGAGGCATCCTGGGCTTGTTCCTGCTGGGCGTATTCAATATTCAGATCTCCACAAGGCAGGGAATTCTCTCCGTGGTTTTCAGTATAATACTAATTATCTGGGGGTCCTTCTTTCGGGACCTGCCTGAACAATATGCCTGGATTGAGTGCCGGCTGGACCCCATCATCATAGGAGCTACCAGTACTGCCGGCCTGGTACTGCTGGCGCTTATCTTTGTGGTCATCAACAAGGTTTCACA
>JBDLIM010000150.1:0-3345 GCA_039714915.1 Bacteroidota bacterium | reverse complement strand
AAGCATGCCTGCAAACTTAACAACAGGGCATCCGACCATTGATTTCAGCCATACTGCCTTCAACCTGTTGATGCAGAGGCGTATTCGTACGGTGTTGATCATCAGCAGCAACTATGACTTTTTCATGCTGGAGGAGGATGGCCGGATCGATGAACAGATCTTTAATGAATATGTTTCCCTGAACCTTCGTTACCCGCCCGTTTTTGTAAAGGCCACCAATGCTGCTGAAGCATTCAGGATCATGAAAGAAGGGGATATCGATCTGGTGATCGAAATGCTGAACCTGGGTGAAGACGATCCCTTTACACTGGCTAAACGGATCCGGAAGAAATATGCAGAGGTACCCATTGTGGTTCTTACCCATTATAACCGTGAGGTAAGTATCAGGTTGCAGGCCGAGGACCTGTCTGCCATCGACCATGTCTTTTGCTGGCTGGGGAATGCAGACCTGTTGTTGGCGATTATCAAGCTTTTGGAGGATAAGATGAACGCTCCCCATGATATTGAAGAGATCGGGGTGCAGTGCATCATTTTGGTGGAGGACTCGATTCGCTATACTTCCACCTACCTGCCTGAGCTTTACAAGATTGTAATGCAGCAATCGCGCAATTTTGTGAAGGAAGCACTTAATGAGCATCAGAAGATGCTTCGGATGAGGGGCAGACCCAAGATCTTACTGGCCAAAACCTATGATGAGGCCATGGCTCTTTACGGCAGGTACAAGGATAACCTGCTGGGAATCATTACCGATGTGAGCTTTAAGAAAGGGGATGTGCGGGAGAAGGAAAGAAAGCTGGGGATTAAGCTGATAGAACAGATGCGCAAGGAAGATCCCCACCTGCCGGCTCTTATGCAATCATCGGACCTGTCCAACGCTTCACTTGCTGAAACATTGGGGGTGGGTTTTCTGCATAAGTATTCCAAATCGCTTTCTCTTGAATTACGCAATTTTATCATCCGGAATTTTGCCTTCGGGGAATTTGTGTTCCGCAACCCGGAGACTATGGAGGAAGTGTGCCGGGTGATGGATCTGCAGGCACTTCAAAAGAAGATTGGCGAGGTACCGGATGAGATACTGTCCTTCCATGCCAAACGAAACGATTTTTCCAAATGGCTTAATGCAAGAGCTATATTTCCTGTGGCTCAACTCTTCAAGTATGTGCACGAAGAGGATTTCTCCAATTTGGATGAGATCAGGACCTATTTGTATGAGGCCATTTCCAGTTACAGGATCAGCAAGGGAAGGGGAATTATCGCCCAGTTTGATAAAAAAAGTCACGATACCTACCGCACCTTTTCCAGGATCGGGGACGAATCCATCGGGGGCAAGGCCAGGGGACTGGCTTTTATTAATTCGGTCATTGACAAGTACAATCTGTACAGCAAGCACCCCAATGTGGTAATAACTGTTCCGAAGACCGTGGTATTAAGCACCGATGTGTTCGATGAGTTTATGGAAATGAATGATCTCTACCGCATCGGGCTTTCGGATCTTCCGGATGCTGAGATCCTGGATCATTTTGTTTCGGGGAAACTCCCGGGATGGCTCCACCAGGATCTGTATGCAGTCATTTCTGTAACTGAAGCCCCCATTGCCATACGCTCATCAAGTAAGCTGGAGGATTCACATTATCAGCCTTTTGCGGGAATTTATTCCACCTATATGATTCCTGTGAATAAGGAGGATCCATCCCGAACCATGATGTTATTAACCAGTGCCATTAAGTCGGTTTACGCTTCGGTATATTTCCGGGAAAGCAAAGCCTATATTGAAGCCACCTCCAATGTGATCGACGAGGAAAAGATGGGCATTGTGATTCAGGAGGTATGTGGCACCATGCATGGAGAGGACTACTATCCCACCATCTCGGGAGTGGCCCGTTCCATCAATTTTTACCCCATAGATCCTGAGAAGCGGGAGGATGGCATAGCCAAGGTGGCTTATGGCCTGGGTAAGTATATAGTGGATGGGGGGAGAAGCCTGCGCTTTTCTCCGGCCTATCCCAAGAAGATCCTGCAGCTTTCTTCCACCAAAATGATGCTGAGGGATACCCAGAAGCAATATTATGGCTTGAACCTCAGGGAAGAGAGCTATCATGTATCTACCGATGATGCGGTGAACCTGGTGCGGAAAAAGATCGATGAGGCTGCTAAAGATGGCTCATTCCGCCATGTGGCCTCGGTATACGATTACCAGTCGGATGTGGTTCGGGACGGACTTAACTACGAGGGGAAAAAGATAATCACTTTTGCAGGAATCCTTCAGCACGATACCTTCCCGCTTGCGGCTATTCTGAAAGAGCTGCTGGAGATTGGACAAAGGGAAATGAACCTGCCTATCGAGATTGAGTTTGCTGTGAATATGGATGTGCCTGACGGGCACCCCATCGTCTTTAACTTCCTGCAAATAAGGCCTATTGTAGAGACAGATCAATCCTCTGATATTGATATGGACCAGGTAAAGGAGGAAGAAACCATCCTCTATTCAAAATCGGCACTTGGCAATGGAGAGTTTCAGGGGATCAGGGATCTTATATATGTGAAACCCGAAAATTTCAATGCAGCCAACAGCCAGGAGATTGCTGTTAAGATGGAAGCCCTGAACGAATTATTTAAAACTCATAAACTGGGTTATGTGCTGGTAGGTCCCGGTCGCTGGGGTTCATCTGATCCCTGGCTGGGGATCCCGGTAAAATGGTCCCAGATCTCGGAGGCCAGGATCATTGTGGAATCGGGATTGGAAAACTACCGCATTGATCCCTCCCAGGGCACCCATTTCTTCCAGAACCTTACCTCCTTCAGGGTGGGCTACATGACCATCAATCCCTTTATCAAAGACGGCTTTTACGATCCGGACTTCCTCAATCAGATGACAGCAGTGTATGAGGATGATTACATCAAACATGTCAGGTTTGAATCCGAACTGGTCATCCTGATCGATGGAAAAACCCACCGGGGGGCAGTGATGAAACCATAATTACGGATTAAACAAAACGCGGTTCGGGGTGTTAGATTAGCAAATTAACCGTATAAAAATCAACACCATGAATAAGCGTGATTTTCTTAAAACATCGGCCATTCTTGGCGCAGGTACTATAATTTCTCCTTCCATAGCCTCTTCGCACCTGAATTCAACTTTCCGGCATGGGGCAACCGCCTCACTGGCAGCTCTGAATGCGGAAGGCAAATTCGAACAACCCAAGCTGGGATATGCCTTTGATGCCCTTGAGCCTTATATCGATGCAAAGACCATGGAAGTTCATTATGGGAAGCACCATGCAGGCTATACCCGAAAGTTTAATACCGCCCTGGAACATGCAGATCTTCACTCCACAGATATTTATA
>JBDLIM010000149.1:0-3378 GCA_039714915.1 Bacteroidota bacterium | reverse complement strand
ATTGAAGATTACCGAGATTCACAATACACTAAATTGGAGAATCATCAGGCAACTTTAAATCCGGGTAATAAGGCGGCCGATTTTTATCTATCAGATCAAAATGGAAAATTCCATCGTCTTTCCGATTTTTTGGGTAAAGTGATATATGTGAATTTCTGGACTACTTCTTGTTCACCCTGTCTTGCATCGATTCCAGAAAAAAACCTTCTTGTTGAAGAATTTTCAGATCACCCCTTTGAGCTATTAAATATATGCTTGTTTAGTAAACCAGAATTATGGTCCTCTATTATTGAAGATCGCGATTTTGCTGGCACACATCTAATCTGTAAAGGTAATTGGAGCAGTAGATTGCGAGATCAATATCTGATACAATCTTTCCCACAATATGCATTAATTGACAGTGAGGGTAAAATAATAACCAACAAGTGTGAAAAGCCAGAGGATATAGTGGACCAATTGAGAACGATGCTATATTAGTTTCTTATAGGATCGTTTTAAAGGTAAGCTGATCGAAGTGTAGTTAAGAGCCAATCAAACATATCCATGCTGTATCCGCTAAGTAAGCCAGTCCCTGCCTCATTGCATCGGTATTTCTTAATTCCTCCTATGTCTACTCCTTCAGATATTTATCAAACCACCGGAATTGTTCCCACAGTACGTGCTCCACACTTTCCCTGGCCCTGTAACCATGGTCCTCAAAGGGAAGCAGCACCAGCCTGGCCGTCCCTCCCGAACCCCGAACAGCTTCATAGAAAACCTCGGACTGAAAGGTGAGAGTACCAGGATTGGAATCGTCGTTGCCGTGGATGATCAATATCGGCTCGTTAACCTGATCTGCAAAGAAGGTAGGTGAAACCTGGATATATACATCCCTTGCCTTGAAAAGGGAACGGCGCTCGGACTGGAAACCGAAGGGCTGAGTGGTTTTATTGTAGGAACCGCTACGTGCTATACCGGCCTTGAACAAGTCGGTATGCGCCAGAAGATTAGCCACCATAAGTCCCCCGTGGCTATGGCCGATTACTCCGATACGGTCGGGATCACTTACTCCCATTTCCACGGCTTTTTTGACCGCAGCCTCCGCATCAGCCACAAGCTGGGGAACGAATGTGTTGTAGGTGGTTTCGGGATCGCCGATCATAGGCATGGCCGTCTGGTCCAGTACCGCGTAACCTCGAAGCAGGAAGTACAGGTGGGAGGAACCGTATATACGCATAAAACGCTGTACCGAGCCCCTGACCTGTCCGGCTGTGGCCGCACCCGAATATTCCAGGGGATAAGCATAGAGTACGGTAGGCAAAGGAGTTCCTTCCTTATACCCGGGAGGAAGCAGCAGCTGGAAACTAAGCGGAACTCCATCCTCCCGCTCGTAACGCACTATCTGTTTCTTTATCTCACGCAGCTGGGGAGTGGGATCTTTGAACTGTGTTATTGGGGCTTTCTTCAAAGACCGGGTGGCTTCTCCTTCAGCTGCCTTTATCTTCTTCCCAAATGAGGCCAGATAATAATTGGGGACTTCAGTGGCTGACTCGGAGCGCATCACGAAACGATTCTTATCTCCGGCAAAGGCCACAAAGTTTTCGTAACGTTGCGGATCGCAACGGAACAGACGCTTTGTCTCACCTGTTTTCAGATCCCGAAGGTCCAGGAAGGGCCTGTCACCCTCATCTGTGGCACCGCTTCCACGGAAATAAATTGCATCCTTCTCCTGACGCAATACCCGTTGACCATTTGCCAACTGGCGGAATAAAGGATAGCCAGGATCTCCATAGCGATCATCCTCGTCCAGGTCATACCACAAACGGGAGGTACCCTTGTCCACGTCCAGCAGCCAGACATAGCGCCAGCGGCGCATTCTTTCCTGCTCGGTAAGCATCAGCATTCCGCCTTCCTCACCCCAGGCATTCCTCCAGGGCTGGATGCGGTGTTCCGCCCTGAAAACCTCTTCAGGATCTGCAGTAAAGGGTGCATCCAGACGCATAAGCCGGTCCCTGTGCGATACTTCTGCCGTGGGATCTCCCCCATCAAGTGCCTCCACCCAGAACAGGGTATGGGGAGCAGTAGGACGCCAGCTAAGCGAGCGCGGCCCCAGGGGAACGCCATGAATGGGGACCTCATTGGCCAGGGGCAGGGAAGCAATATTGGCTACAACTTCCCCCTGATCGTTCCACACCTCTATCTCATTAGCAAAGCGCCACCAGGCCACTTCGTGGGACCAGGGGCCGACCAGTCGTTCGACCAGAATGTATTGACCATCCGGTGAGAATTCTGCATTTGTATAGGGAGCAGGCTTACCTATTACTTTAAATCCGCCAGATGTCGGATCAACAATGGCAAGTTCAGCACGAGTATGATATTCAAACAAGGCATCGTCATGAGCCGTTACAAGCAGATTCCGCGCCTCGTAGGTGGATCGGGCAGAGGCCCCTTCTCCTTCCTGTATCTCCGGACCCGCAGGGATGGCAGGATCTTCAGGAGCAGTTCCCCGATCGGGTAAACGACGTACCAGCAGACGCTGCTGATCGGGCAGCCAGGTCACCGCATTACCCATCAATGGATTAAGAAATATATTATCGATTTTACTAAGTGTGCCTTCCACAGTTCCAACCCACAATTCGAGGCGATCAGTATAGCCTGCCGTAAGCGCAAATCGCTGGCCATCCACTGTCCAGTCCACACCCAGGACCTCCGCATCAGCGGGCAGGTCGAGTTGTATATTTTCTCCATCTGCAATACGCACCAGATACGGGGATTTCCCTCCATGGTACCCGTGGTAGCTGTTGTTTAGGGGATTGACGCGCATTCCGGCCAGCTTGTGCATAGGTGCGGCCATTTCTTCAAGAGTGGGATAGGTAAAGGGCTCAGCCAGGAATAAATACGCTCCTGTTGGAGCTGTCCAGACCCAGGGTAGCTGAGGTGCGTGAAGTACCTCCATAATATCTTCGGGAGGAGTCTGCCAGCCGCTTTCCGGCCGCAAGGTGTCAGCAGGTGTCCATGCACCTGAAACGGTCATTGATGGAATTGCTACACATGCAATGAAAAGTACGGAGTTCAGGATCTTTTTCTTCATAATTCGAAAAATAATATTTTGGAATTAGTTGATCTAAGAAAGTTAAGAAATTAATCCCACTTGTCATTCCAATCAATCAGGACTTGGCATATAGCTCCATGGCGCCATCGAATTCAGAAAGGAAGCCCTCAGGGTGGTAATGTCCTCTCCCCTATGGACGCCCGGAAAACAAAAGGGCAAGCCGGTAAAAGTACTCTTTACCTTCCCTGTAAATTTCGTAAACCCATAGCAGGAATAGCTGGCAGATATTATACTTCTTTATAATCGCGAACTTTTAACTAAGTTTAGGCTTCATATAAACATGAAGC
>JBDLIM010000148.1:0-3443 GCA_039714915.1 Bacteroidota bacterium | reverse complement strand
TGCCGTTGAAACCCGGTACTTACTTTATCAGAGTCCAGCTGGATGAGTTTGTAAAAACCAAACAGCTGATAAAAACGCAGTAGTTAAAAGATTCAGGTATATAAGAAAAGGCTATCTGTCAAATGACAGATGGCCTTTTTTTTATTGATTATGAGGCATGAATCTCCTCATCAGCATCATCCGGAGATCATCTTTGATCAGGTCCATGTTCAGGACCTTTCCCAGCTCTTTCTCCGTGGAAGTCACCCCTTTGGTATCAAATCCACAGGGATTGATATAGGAGAAGTAATCCAGATTGGAATTCACGTTCAGTGCAAAACCATGCATGGTTACATGTCTGCTGGATCTCACTCCAATGGCACAGATCTTCCTGGCTTTTACAGGATGATCTGCATCCAGCCAGACACCAGTTGCTCCATCCAACCGGGAGGCTTCTAAACCATGTGCTTCAAGGAGTTCAATGAATGCAGTTCCCGGAACAAATGAGCTTATTGAGGCAGACCTGATCCTGCTGGCCATGGGATTTGTGCATCCGGTTCACGAAGGACTGCTTCAGGAACTTGGCATTGACCTGGACTCAAGAAAGAATGTACAGGTGAATACTCAGATGGCCACCAATGTGGGAAAAGTATTTGCTACTGGTGATGCAGCCAAGGGGGCAAGCCTGGTAGTTACAGCCATTGCCTCAGGAAGAAAGGCCGCCAGGCAAATTGACGATTATTTAAAATTGTAAGCCACCCCGTATCTCAGCAGCACAGTACCAACCTCTCCCTCACTGCTGACAGTAAGCATATAGAGCCGGTCATATTCGTCATTTTCATCAATATCCAGTCCGGGTTCACCACCCAGCAATTCCACCATTCGGGGTGTAGTATTGCTGTGTCCCACCACCAGATGCCTGCCACCCTTCTTGCGAATCTCTTCTGCCAAAGCTCTTAAATCAGAAGGATCGTAGATATCAATCTTCAGTGCATTAATGGCCGCAAGGGGTTCAGCCGTTTTCCGGGTCCGGATGAAGTCTGTACTGTGAACATATTCAATTTCGGCACTGTGCAGGGTCTGGGCCAGGGTAGCCGCCCTCACATAACCAGCAGGAGAAAGCTCCGGATCGCGACTCTGATCTACCTTTTCTCCATGTCTTACCAGGAATACCACCAGGGAATCAACATTATTTCCACTCAGGTTCTTTTCCGCTTCTGGTGAACAGGCCGAAGACAGGACAAGCAGCAAAAGAAACGATGTGATATGGAAATTCAGAGTTTTCATGATGCACTTTATTTAAATCTGAAGCTCAAACTTGCTGAACAGGATCTTTTTCAGCTCCAGCTTGGTCTTTTCAAAGTCCAGGGCTTCTCCCAGTTCTTTCTGCATGGAAGTCACTCCTTTGGTCTCATATCCGCAGGGATTGATGTAGGTGAAATAATCCAGGTTGGTATTCACATTGAGTGCGAATCCATGCATGGTAATATAACGGCTGGACCGGACTCCTATCGCACATATCTTCCTGGCCTTGATGGAATGTTTTGCATCCAGCCATACTCCTGTTGCTCCATCCATCTGTGTGGCTCTGATTCCATAAGTCCCAAGCAGCTCAATAATGGCATCCTCCAGCAAGGTAATATACTGTTTCAGTCCAATCCCCATGGACTCAAGGTCGATTATGGGATAGCCCACTATCTGACCCGGGCCATGGTAGGTGATATCCCCTCCCCGGTTGGTCTTAAAATAGGTAGCATTGATCTTCTTAAGAAAGTCTTCCCGGATTAGCAGGTTGGCTTCATCCCCACTCTTACCCAGGGTATATACATGCGGATGTTCACAAAACAGCAGGTACTGACCGGGCAGCTCACTTTCTTCCGGATAACGTTTAAAATCCACCAGTCTATCAAAACGCTCCTCCTGGTAGTCCCAGGCAGGACCGTATTCAATAACTCCAAGATCCTCATATATAATGGCATGCTGTTTCTTTGCCATGAATTTCATTGCTTGTTTATATGTTTCTCCGCATGGTAGGAAGAACGTACCAGCGGACTCGATTCCACATTTGCAAATCCTCTTGTCAGTGCCTGGTCCCTGTAATAATCAAAGCGATCGGGATGAATGTAATCCACCACAGGCATATGCTCCATGCTGGGCTGTAAGTACTGACCAATAGTAAGCACTTCACAACCCACTTCCCTGAGATCATCCATGGTCCTGAGTACCTCCTCTTCCCTTTCGCCCAAACCCAACATAATTCCCGATTTCGAGATCAGTTCCGATCTGGCAATCATCGTTATCACCTCAAGACTCCGGGCATATCTGGCCCTGGAACGTATCTTCGGGGTAAGCCTTTCCACCGTTTCCAGATTGTGGGAAATCACTTCCGGCGCTGCATCTATGACCATCTGTAGCAATTCCGGGACAGCATCAAAATCAGGGATCAGGGTCTCCATGGTGAGATCCGGGACTTCTCTTTTCAGAACACGAATGGTCTCTGCCCAGAAACCGGCTCCCTTATCAGGCAAATCGTCCCGATCCACCGATGTGATTACTGCATGTTTGATCCCCATGGTTTTTATTGATTCTGCCAATCTGTAGGGCTCTTCCTTATCCACCGCCAGCGGCCGCCCGCTTATTACAGCACAGAATTTACAGGAACGCGTGCATATCTCTCCAAGTATCATAAAAGTCGCTGTTCCTTCCCCCCAGCACTCCCCGATATTGGGACAATTACCGCTGGAGCAGATGGTATGGAGCTGATGAGCGTCCACCTGCTGTTTTACATACATGTAATGATCGCCACCCGGCATCCTCATCCGCATCCAGGATGGAAGCCGTTTTCTGCCTCTCAGGTCTTCATTTCTCTTTCCCTTCTCCATCCAGCGAAGATATACAGAATTATGCTAATTTTAGGCTTCTCAAAAGCACGATATGAACGAACAGAGTGAACTTTTAAGGCTGGCAAAAAGGGTGCAGGCCATTGCTGAGAACGGGCTGCATTACACGGAAAATGATTTTGACAGGGATCGCTATACCGATCTGGACTCCATCTCCCTTAGGCTTATTTCCCTGCTTACCAGCATGCCTGTGGAAACAATTAAGATCTCAACCCCTGAGAACCATGGGTACAGAACTCCAAAAGTGGATGTGCGCTGTGTTATATTTAATGACAGGGACGAAATACTGATGGTAAAAGAACGGGTAGATTCCCGCTGGTCTCTGCCCGGAGGATGGTGCGATGTGGGATTCACACCTACCGAAGTGGCCGAGAAAGAGGCTTTTGAAGAGGCAGGCATCCGGGTGAAGGCAGGAAGGGTGCTGGCCATCTTCGATAAAAAATGCCATGATCATCCGGAGGACCTTTTTTACACCTACAAGATCTTCATGGAATGTAAGGCAGAAAACTATAAAATCTCCACTGGCATGGAGACCCTGGATGTGGGCTTTTTTCCTCAGGATCG
>JBDLIM010000147.1:0-3563 GCA_039714915.1 Bacteroidota bacterium | reverse complement strand
TATGATGAAATGATCAGAGATCTGAATACGGCCATTCACCAGTTTGCCAAGCGGCAGATGACCTATTTCAGGGGAATGGAGCGCAGGGGTATTCCCATTCACTGGATTGATGGTCAGCTTACGATGGACGAGAAGATTGATACGGTCTTACTAAAATTGCCAGGGAAGATCCAGGATAAACCAGATCAGTCCAATTGAAATAAAGATGTTAAGTCCCGTTACCAGGTAATTATAGCTAACCCGCCATGTGGTGATTCTTCTGCGAATCATTATACCAATGTTCGGTATGAAAAATGCAAGAACGCTGAATATCGTAAGCAGGTTCAGGATGCGTTCTTCATCCACATCTTCAGATGGTTCCGTAGTAGCAGAAAAGAACAGAATCAGGTAGGCCATGAGCAGGAAGCAGGCCAGGTAAAGCAGGTAGCTGGCCTTAAGAAATATGGTTGACATGGGACGTTTGCGGTGAATCCGAAAGGGTTTCAGAATGATGATTGCAATGATAAAAATCAGCAGAAACGCCGCAATAAAAATGAAGTGAAGCAGAAAATTCATGCCTTTTTCCATATTGGGGGTTCATCCCCAAGATACAAAAAATGCAGTAAACCCTGTTATTTCTCCTGGTTGCCCTTGATGGAGGCTTTTATTTTTGCTTCGATTTCCTCGGATAATTCCGGGTTATCCCTGAGCAGGTTTTTTACTGCATCCCTGCCCTGGCCCAACCTTGTTTCTCCATAACTGAACCAGGATCCGCTCTTTTTCAGGATCTCCATTTCAACGCCGAGGTCAATCAATTCTCCGGTTTTCGAGATGCCTTCCCCGTACATAATGTCAAATTCTGCTTTGCGGAATGGCGGTGCCAGTTTGTTCTTCACAACCTTCACCCTGGTACGGTTCCCCTGAATATCTTCACCATCTTTAATCTGTCCGATCCTTCTGATATCAATCCTGACCGATGCATAGAATTTCAGAGCGTTACCACCTGTGGTCGTTTCAGGATTGCCAAACATCACTCCAATTTTTTCCCTGAGCTGATTGATGAAGAAGCAGGTTGTATTGGTACGGTTTATATTGGCTGTCAGCTTCCTCAGAGCCTGAGACATAAGCCTTGCCTGCAATCCCATCTTTGAGTCACCCATCTCACCTTCAATTTCAGATCTGGGAGTCAGGGCAGCCACAGAATCGATAACGATAATATCGATGGCACCCGAACGGATGAGGTGATCGGTGATTTCAAGTGCCTGCTCCCCGTTGTCAGGCTGAGAAATATAGAGGTTTTCAATATCCACACCCAGCTTCTTGGCATAGAAACGGTCGAAGGCATGCTCTGCATCAATGAAGGCAGCAATCCCTCCACTTTTCTGGGCTTCAGCAATGGCATGAATGGCCAGGGTTGTCTTGCCTGAGGATTCAGGACCATAGATTTCAATGACCCTGCCCCTGGGGAAGCCCCCGACGCCCAAGGCCATATCCAGGCCTATGGAGCCTGAGGAAATGACCGGCACATCCTCAATGGCATCATCTCCCATTTTCATTATGGTTCCCTTGCCATAGCCTTTTTCGATTTTATCCAGCGTCAATTGCAATGCCTTCAATTTCTCCTGGTTATTTCCCTTGGTATTTCCCTTGGTATTTTCGTTACTCATATGAATTTAATAGTTAATGTGATAATTCTGAAAATATCTGCGTACTGTGTTCTTTTGTTTTTACTTTTTCGATAATCTTTTCAACATATCCATTCTCATCAATAATGAATGTTTTTCTCAGGATTCCCATGTATGATTTTCCATACAATTTTTTCTGACCCCAGGCACCATAGTCCTGGAGTACTTTCTTATCCACATCTGAAATCAGCCTGAAAGGTAAGTCATATTTTTCAATAAACTTCTGATGAGAAAGTTCGCTGTCAGCACTTACCCCGATCACCTCAAAACCCTTCTCAATAAACTGTGAATAGTTGTCTCTCAGGTTACATGCCTCAGCTGTACAACCAGGTGTATTATTTTTAGGGTAAAAATAAAGTACGATTTTCTTTCCTCTGTATCCATCAAGGGTGATTGGCTCACCGTTCTGGTCCACTGCTTTTATGGCGGGGGCCAGGTCTCCTTCTTTCAAATTTCGCATAGCAGATATATTTCATAAATGTACAAAGTTTGACTTTAATCAGCAGTCCCGGAGCATCCCTGTTTATTAACAATTGCAGCTTCCGGCTTGCATTGGATTATTGCTACTTTTGACAGTAGCAGCATGCCCCGGATCACTTATAAAACAGCTCGGGAAGCAATATGTTTACACCAAAAATCAGAACTTTTTTCTTTACAGCAGGGGTCCTGTTCATGGTCAGTCTGCCAGGTCTGTTTAGCCAGAATGCCGGATTGAGCAGGCACCAGTTGGAAGCAGAGACAAGGACCAGTTTCCAGGAAGGGAACTACCGCACGGCGCTTTCCGGATTCAGGAAACTGATGGAGGTCGAACCGGCAGATCCGATGCATCCTTATCATGCCGGAATATGCCTGGTCAAACTTAATAAGGACCTGGATGATGCCATTGAGTACCTGTACGGGGCATCCGCCAACGGTGTGCCGGTTGATGTAAATTATTACCTCGGATTGGCCTATCATCGCAACTACAATTTCCCCGATGCCGGAAAATATTTTAAGCGCTTTAAAATGGAGGCCAGCAGGCAGGAAGCAACGGAATATAATCTCAGCCACTTGCTGGCTACAATTACGAGCGCTGCTGAGATCACAGCAAGCTATAATCCCTTTGAAGTAATGAATGTAACCTTCATGGACCTGAAGGATTCGGCCCAGTTTTCCCAGGTGAAGATGAAGGGTGGCCACCTGCAGCGTAAACCTGCTGCATACTTCAGTCACAACGAAGATCCTTATGGACTGACCAGTCTGGTGTTTGTGCCGCGCAATCCCACCAGGGGCGATTACATCTATTTTTCGGGATATGGCAGGAACCGGAAAGATGGAGTACAATTGTTCAGGATTAAGAAGGGTACAGGAAATTCATGGGGAGATCCAGAGGAGATCAAGGCACTTAACAGCCGGGGCGATGAAATCCTGCCCTATTTCGATCCCATTGAAAGTGATTTGTATTTTGCTTCAGATGGCAGGTTGGGAGTGGGGGGATTTGACCTTTACAGGACTCATTATGATACTGAGCGGGACAGGTGGTCGGAACCAATAAACCTGGGTTTCCCGGTGAACTCGGCCATGGATGAGTACCTTTTACTGCCTGGGTCTGATCTGGGGATGGTGATGTTCTTTTCCACCCGGCAGGGGACAGACAGTAGCTTAACTGTATACCGGGTGCATCTGGTGGAGCCAAAGAAAAAAACGGCGCCTAACGACAGCAAAATGTTAAGGGAGATTGCCCGGATGGGGGGTGTGGCTGAAGATATACTGGCAGAGCTCGAAGAAATAGAACAAGCCGGAATTTTGGATGAAAGGTCTAAGGCTTCTGCAAAGGAAAGCATATCAGAGCAGCAGGAGCAGGAGCAGGTTTCTCAGGCTCCAACACCTGTGACTGTATTGTCAGAATCGAAAGTCCAG
>JBDLIM010000146.1:0-3810 GCA_039714915.1 Bacteroidota bacterium | reverse complement strand
GAGGCCATGGAATTTGGAGATTTGCCACCTGAGGTTCGGGAACGAGAGGATCGATTAGTTGGTGAAATGCAGGCTTATGAAGAATACCTGTATGAAGAACAGGTTTCTGATGAATCCGATAGTATGAAAATTGAATTCTTCAAGGATAAGTTGTTTCATCTTAAAGAGGATTATGATGAACTAAAGCAGGAAATTGAAGAAAAAAACTCAAAATACTATGAGCTAAAGTATAAACCGGTCTTCATTTCCCTGGAAGAGGTTAAAAAGCAGATTCCTTACAGGGATGCCCTTATTGAATATGTGCTCTCAGATAGTCTTTTAATCACTTATGTCATTGACAGGAAGGGTATCCATTCGTTCTCCCAGGAAATAGGACCCGAATTTGCGAAAGAATGCTTTGAGTATTATGAATTGCTCTATTCCCAGAACTTCAGCAGCGGGGTGCATGAGAATTACAAACGTTTTGTAAATCTGGGAAGGAAGTTCTATTCCATCCTGATTGAGCCCTGCCTGGAGTATACTGACAGGAGGAATTTTACCATAGTGCCGGATGGTGCCATTACATACATTCCTTTCGAAGGACTGATTACTGAGAATACTGATACCGAATACATTAATTACCTGACGCTCCCCTATATGATCAGGGAGTATTCGGTGGGTTATTCACATTCGTCCACACTTATGTTCGGCAAACGCTTAAAGACAAAGTCTCCTGAAAGCGAAGTGCTGGCATTTGCCCCTGTTTATAAGGATATCGATTTCCATCATGATGATGATGAATCGATGCGCCAGGCTATAGATGAATCGGATTTCCTTTTGCCGCTTTTAGGTATTATTAAAGAAGTTCAGAGCATCAAGGAGACCGTACCATCCAGAGTCTTTATAAATGAACGGGCCACCGAGGCCAACTTTAAAAAACATGCTTCTGACTACAATGTTCTCCACCTGGCCATGCATACCATGATGAGGGATGACAATCCGCTCTATTCCATGCTGGCTTTTACCAATGTGGAAATAGCCGACACAACAGAAGATAATAAACTGTTTGCTTACGAAATCTACAACATGAAACTTAATGCCCAGATGGCAGTTCTGAGTTCATGTAACAGTGGCTTTGGCAAGATGGAGAAGGGAGAAGGTATGATGAGTCTTGCCCGGGGATTTATGTATGCAGGTTGCCCATCCATCATCATGACCCTCTGGCAGGTAGCTGATAAGTCCAGTTCGGAGATGATGACTTCCTTTTACAAATACCTGAAGAAAGGAAAGAGCAAACAGGAAGCCATGCGGCTGTCAAAACTTGATTACCTTGAAACTGCCGATGAACTAACCTCCAATCCCTATTTCTGGTCGGCTTTTGTGGTCCTCGGAGACGGATCGCCCATTTACAGAAAAACAGGTATAGCCTACTGGATGATTATTATTACTGTATTTTTTGGCTTTGTCATCTTTATCCAGTACCGAAAATCCTGAAATCTTAATAGGTTTACACGCTGGCTAATAACCCGCCATCCACATAAATCATATGTCCGTTTACATAGCTGCTGGCATCGGAGGCAAGAAACAGCATGGCACCGATGAGTTCCTCCGGATTTCCCCATCGCTTACTGGGGGTGCGCTTGCATAGCCAGGCATCAAACTCCGGATTCTCATACAGTGGTTTGGTCATTTCTGTTTTAAAATAACCCGGACCAATCCCATTCACCTGTATGTTATATTTGGCCCAGTCGATGGCCATTCCCTTGGTAAGCATCTTTAATCCACCCTTAGATGCGGCATAAGGCGCAATGGTGGGCCGTCCAAGTTCATTCTGCACAGATCCAATATTTATAATCTTGCCAGTTTTACGCTTGATCATGGACTGGACCACAGCTTTTGCCACAATATAAGGACCTGTCAGGTTCACTCCTATGACCTGATCCCAGTCCTTATCTTCTAAATCCTCCAGGGGCGCCCGTATATTGATTCCAGCATTGTTTACCAGGATGTCCAGTGGACCTATGTCCTCTTCCATTTGAGAAATCGCAGAGTTTACCTCTTCACTATTGGTCACGTCAAACACATATCCAGATGCACTGTAACCCTCATCGACCAATTCCTTTACCTTCTCCCTGAGCTTCACATCGTTTCTCCCATTCAAAATAACCTTTACTCCATGTTGAGCAAGTCCCCGGGCAAAGCTATTCCCCAGGGCCCCGGTAGATCCGGTAACCAGAGCCACTTTTCCCTGAACATTAAACAAATCTGCCATTATTCCATATGTAAGAGATTTCAGAAATACTAAGTTCTCTTTGAATTTACTTAGAAACTCCTTCTCTGGCAACATTTTTGTACCTTTCTATTTCCATTGATCCATGCTTACATTTTTTGAAAGAGAGCGAGAATCATATGGTCAAAAGGCTCAGGGCAGGGCATGAAGGTACTTATGCCCAACTTTTCCATGAGTACTACCGTCCACTGACTGTTTTTGCCAATAAATATGTGAACGATCTGGATTCCGCCAGGGAACTGGTTCAGGATCTTTTCGTTTCCATGTATGAAAACCGGAAGTCCTTGCTGATTAGCACCTCCTTGAAGTCCTACCTCTACCAATCCGTAAGGAACCGCTGCCTGAATCACCTCAAACGGATCAAAGTGGGCAGACAGCACCTGGAACAAATTGGAAAGTATATGAATTCCCATGAAAGCCTGGAAGAACTGATTCTTGAAAACGAACTTGAGAACCGGATTTTTCAGATTATATCACGCCTTTCCCCGAAATGCCGGGAGGTATTCACCTTAAGCAGGGTTCATGGTTTGAAAAACCAGGAGATCGCGGTTCGTCTTGAGCTTTCTATCCGTACGGTGGAAACGCATATATCCAATGCTCTGAAGATTTTGCGGACGAAACTGGAGGAAGAATAGCATATTTTTTCCTGTTTACGTTATGACACGCCCAAGCCGCTGTATTGCAACGTCTACGTCAATATGTCATGTAAGAGCAAGATAGCTTCTTTTAAAACCCCTCAAATGTTTTTTAAGAGGGGATTTCAAAAGAAACTTATAGTGTGCAAATATGTCACTGTAAACGATGTGCTGATACATGTTAGCTAAGATCTATGTTTATCCACTGCCTTTGTGAACCTGATGATGGAGTCCATAAAAAAGATTTCTATTGGGATTCTTTTTGCCCTCAGATCATTTAACTTGTTTAATCACTCTCCTCAAGCAATGTTAAGATCTTACCTATAATTTCCGAAGGATTGATAAGTTTCATCTGACATATGTTATTTCAATGGATTGATGTAGCGGGAGGAGCTATTATCGAGCGTGATTGCTAGAAAAACACAGGTGATTGCAAAAAAACACAAGCGATTGCCATAAAAACCACAATCCTGCAAAAAAAATGTCCCGTTCGAGTGCGATATGGTCATTGATTATCCATCAACCCACTAAAACGATGTCATTGACGATAATATTTAGCCATTGGGGGATAACGATTATCGTCAAAGCACCTAAAACATGTACAAACAGGATAATAAATAACCACGCTATGAGAAATTTTATGAAATGGGATATTATTAAGACGTTTTCGGGCAGAAACAGGCATTGTTTTACCTGTCAGGATGTGATAAGGGCATATCCGGATGAAAAGAGCATATATCTTTCCAGGTTACTCTCAGACATGGTAAAACAGGGAATGTTATATAAGGTGTCGCGGGTGATTTACCACATTGTTCCAATCCATGCCGATCCGAAATCATATGTCCCTGACAGGCACCAGATGGCTAAATACTTAATGCATCAGAAAGAATACTATATCGGATACTA
>JBDLIM010000145.1:0-4004 GCA_039714915.1 Bacteroidota bacterium | reverse complement strand
GTTTATCCTGCCATCACCGGTGATGTTTGCCACAACCTCTATGCCCATCTGCTCGTAATAGTCACGAATCATCCAGATTTCGCCTGCCAGATTGAAATCTCCAAGGATATTCAGGGAATATTTTGAGATGGATGATGTCTCGCCGGTACCGATAAGACGGAACATGGCATCGCAGGCAGCCTGATAGCCGGCTCGTTTGTTTCCCTTAAATCCTTCAGATTTAACCGGAATGACAGGAATACCTGCCTCCTCTTCAACCTTTCTGCAGACCGCCTCCAGATCATCTCCGATGATACCGACAATACAGGTGGAGTAGACAAAGGCGGCTTTGGGATTATGTCGGTCTATGAGCTCCAGCAGTGCGTTTCTGAGCTTTTTCTCGCCTCCGAAGATAACGTCCATCTCCTGAAGATCGGTGGAAAAGGAGAGCCGATGAAGTTCAGATCCTGAAGAGAGGGCGCCACGAATGTCCCAGGTATAGACAGCGCAACCGATTGGCCCGTGAACCAGGTGGAGGGCATCGGCGATTGGATAGAGCACCACCCGTGAACCGCAGAAGACACAGGCCCGCTGGCTGACTGCACCGGCAAGACTGTCTTTATTACAGACAATGTTTAATGGGGTGTCCCCTTTTATATGAACCTGGTTTTCCCGTTCTTTAAGTGTGACTGCTTCCATGGTTTTCTCCCTGTGAATGGCTTTACAACTTATGGTACCTAAGGCAAGAGCTGTGCCAGGGAGCGGATAGTTGATGTAATGCTTTTATATCAATGTGTTGAGAGTTGTTTTCTAGTTTTGGATGTGAACTGCCAGGAGATAATCATGTCCTGTTTAAGACAATTATGAAGCATGTCTACAATATTGTCATGGTGGGCTGTTTATTTTTCAAAACTGTTCATTCTCAAGATGATTCTCACTTGACTTCTGCTTTCTGGTGCTCATATCCTCCTGTAAAATCACTATGTTCAAACTGGAGAACAGTGTTCACGACAAGTGGCACACAATATGCTATTCTGCCAGGGTGGATTAACAGGAAAAACCCTTTACCAATGACCTGGAAAATATATGAGTATCATAGATAATAAATCGATCTATACATCCATGTTGCAGAACGGCCCGTTTGCTGTTGAAAATTCCCCGTCCCTGGAGCATCCATTTTCTAAAAAGAACAAAGCCTGGGTCAAAGCAATGAAGGGGGATCAGCTCATGCGAACAAAGTATCGTGCCGTTCGAAATCAGATCTTTGATTTTCTTCAGGTCGGTAATTTTGATGAAATCCTGCCCCTTATCCATAACAGTGACCTTAAAGAGAAGACTGCCGGGCGGGCGTACCAGCTACTTGGCAACATGTTCGGTATTCAGGGAGGTGAAGAGGTGATTGACCGGCACCTCCATGACTATGCAAGAACTGCCGATGATGTGATCAACTCCCTGCGGGCTAAAGTCCTTTCCCCTTACAGTTCACATGTGGAAATAACCAATGAGATCGAAACAATTCATGATCCCGTGGCCCTGCTGCTGGTACTCTTTGATGAACGTTTTCACAGGAAGGCACGGTTTGAGGCTAAGCGTAAGCTTGTCCTGATGACTCTTGCCGGTTCCATTGAGCAGCGGGAACGGGAAACGGATATAGAATTGAAGTTTGCAGAATTTTTACGTTTTTTAAATGACCAGGTCTGGAGTCCAAGTCTGAAAATAGGGGAACTTGAACTATGTTACCTGCACTCAAGGCATGACTCTCACGATTTTAGCTGCACAGAGGTCTCTGTTCTTACTGAAACACAGGCGCAAATAACAACACCGGCTGCCGGAGAAAAATTAACTCTGATTAAAAGACGAAGTTTTCACGACAGGGGCCGGGAGATCCCCATATATGTAACAATCCGCAAGAAACCTCCTGCTGCCAAGGTTCTTAAACTTTTACGGAAAAATGAAAAAAATCCGGCCACAGCAGTGGACGATGAGCTTGGCCTTATGGCTGTGCTGAATTCGGTGAGTGATGTGCAGAGGTTTGTACGCCACCTGACCAAAAGTGCGGTGCAGGCAGACTCGTTCATGACCCTGGAAGATATTTCCGACACCCTCACCGGAGGGCAATATGGCGGTTCGGCCACGGGAAGTTCTGCCAAGACCCCCATGCTTAAATTTTTTGCAAGGCTTGGTGGCATGCGGGTGGAGTTTATCATTCATACGAACCGCTCTTACCTCAACTATATTTACCAGCGCGATGTGGCCCACGATGAGTATGAGGTCAAACGTATCTTTGATAGTGGAGTCGCTGAATTTCTTTTTCCTTCAGATATATATCACCTTGATATGGATCATGTCAGAACCAGTCAGATCAGCAGGTTCAGGAAGCAGATTGAAGAATATTAATTTGTCGGGTCAGGTTCAAAGTTTTTGCCAGTGAACTATAGTTACCCATGTTCACTGGCAAAATGCTTAATGTCCCGGCTAAAGTTGGTAGCTCTATTATTACACTAAGTCAAGATCTTCGAGCCAGCCAGCGTTTTCAGTCAGGTGACCCATTAGAATGCGGGATGCTTCTTCGGGATGTTCTGGTCGAGAGTGAATTTGGCTCATTACTAAAAGATCATCTTTCCGTCCGCAGATCTCAATTTTACCTATGTCATGCCCCATGATGAACTTGAAACGCTTGGCGTATCCGTCTAACTGGCGCTTGGCTTCGGCTACAATATCCACCCCGCGTTTCAGAGGTACTTGAAAGTGATGGCGAACACGCGAGACGGGCATACACTGATACAAGTAGTAAGGGTTCACTCCGATTCTGGTTAATCCAGCCATCAGGTCTACAAGGTTCTCCACGCTGTCATTGACGCCCTTGAGAAACACGGCTTGATTGTTAACAGTGATACCACTATTACGGATACGCATCACAGCCTCTTTGGATAGGTCTGTGATTTCATTAACGTGGTTAAAGTGGGTCGGTATATAAAGAGTTTTGTGCTGGTTAAAATCACGCAGTACTTCGATTAACTCATCGTCTAAATAGCGCAGGGGATACACCACAGGGGTACGGGTTCCGATGCGGACATAGTTCACATGATCGATGTTCTTTAAGGCTTCCAGCATCTTGGCGATGACCTTGGTGGGTAGCATCATGGGATCACCACCAGAAATAATCACATTGCTGATTTCCTTGTGTTCGGCAATGTACTTGGCGGCATTCTGGAAGTTTTCGACGGTTTTATCGTTGGGCAGACCCACTATGCGCTTGCGGAAGCAATGACGACAATACATTGAACAGTATTCGGTGGCCACTACCAAAGCTGAGTAAGGATACTTGTGGAGAATCCCGTTTCCCTTATTGTGTTTGTCGTCACCGTAGGGATCTCCAGTAGTTTCGCCCATCTGACCGGCCACAACCAGCTCCTCTGCTGTGGGAATAGCCATCTTCCGAATGGGGTCGTTGGGATCAGAGGGGGTAATGAGGCTGAGATAGTAGCGCGGGATATTCATGGGATGATTACCCAGCACTTCTTGCATGGAGAGTTCTTCCTCTTCCGTCAAGGGAAAATACTGTTTGAGTTTTTCTAGAGAATTAACGTTATTGGCGAGTTCGGTATTCCATGCCAATTTGCGAAAATCAATCGTGTTCAGTTGCTCATGGTCCTCTTCTACATTCGATTCACTCATGATTTGCTTTCTATTTCCTTAAATTTATATTTTATGATTAGCATTGTATAATTCACAAAGGGAAAAATGGGTCAGAGTTATTTTCCTGTCGGGAAAGTTGGCGGGCCTGACGTAATTCAGCCAGGGGGGGGCTTGCATCAAGCCCCCTTCCGGTTTCCAGGTGCCCGCCCCCCCTTTTTTTATAAATTGAAACAGCCGTGACAGATCAAATGGCGTCGACCCCTCGCTCCCCTGTACGAACCCGAAGCACATCCTCCACCGGCAGGATAAAGATCTTACCGTCTCCAATCTTGCCGGAAAGTGCTGCTTCCCGGACGGTGGAAACAACCTTCTCTACCATGTCCTCA
>JBDLIM010000144.1:0-4171 GCA_039714915.1 Bacteroidota bacterium | reverse complement strand
TTTAGTAAGGGAATATAATTCCACTTTTCGGATGATCTCAAGAATCGATTTCATTGAGCTGCTATGCTGTTCATTTATGGCATCCCTGATTTCATCAATCTCCATATCATTTTCCTGCTGGTAATCGCCGGATTCAAACTTGGCTGAAAGCCTTCTCAGTGTGTCAAGCATAAACAGATTAGCTACCGAAACGTAGGATTGAAGTTCATCAGAAAGTTGTTGAATTTGAGACATGGAGCCGAAATAGAAAGAAAACATTGAAAGATAATCCCTGGTCCATTTGGACATATTTGTAAATCCCTCAGGAGCATTAAGCCATTGATTAAAAAGATCAAAGACAAGGTGATGATAGTCATTAAGTGACTTTTCATAAAAATCATAGTCAAGGAATCCGGGCAAGCCTGTTAACCTTCCCTCGTCTCTCAGATCTTTTTCTATTCTTGTTCCGAAGTATGGAAGCATTTTAAGGAAGGCAACAGGCATATACCCATCACCACAAATAGTCTCAAGGAACATCAGGTTTTTCTTCAAAGTTTTATAGGTGGTGGTCGGTTGAAAAAGCATAAAGCCGAAATCCATACCAATACCAAGGTCTTTGATGATCTCAACACCCCTTAAACTGTCTGTTACCTTTTGCTTCTTATTGATCCGGAGTAAACCAGTGTCGGTACCATCCTCAATCCCCAGGTAGATCCTGAATAGTCCGCATTCTTTCATCATTTCAATGATGCCGCGTTCCACTTCGTCGGGCCTGCAATTGACTTTCCACATGATTTTTCGAACCAGGCCCTTGTCCCTCAAGGCTTCGCAGAAGTCATGTATCCACGCTGATTTTCCGGATGTTGTAAATGGAAAATCATCATCCTGGAACAAGAAAACCGAGCAATCATGCTCCCTGTAAAGATGATCCATTTCCTCAACGACCCTGACCGGATTCCGGATTCGTTTCACCGGGCCGGGGGGCAAACGATAAAACTCTCCAATATTGCAATAGACACAATTATGGATGCATCCCCGTCCGGCGATAATTGTCGTATGTTTCTTCTCGAGTACGTACTCACTGAATGCTGAGCGAATGGGATACGGATATGTATCCAGGTCTTTTTCAAGTGAACGGAGTTCATTATTCACTATGGTTCCGTTATTCACGTACGATATGCCCTTTATTGTCCTCCAATCGGCCCCGGAGTGAATATTCCTGCTAAGATCGAGCATGGTGTGTTCACCCTCAAATCTCACAATGGAATCAAGACCGGGAATTGTCTCAAATAACGCGTCCTGTTCCAGGCTGGCATAATGCCCGCCGGCTGTAAAATGATTGTGAAAACCACTTTCTCTAAGGGAAGTAATCAGATCCCTGAAATTATAGATGTGCTCCTCAAAGATAATGGAGAAGCCTAGCAGAAAAGGATCAAGAGAGATAAGTTCATCCATGATCTCTGATCTTTCCTTTCTGAAATCAATGATATGGGCCTCGTATCCGTTCTCAGAAAGGACAGCAGCCATATACCGAACCCCCAGGTTTTCCCGATCCTCAAAGGCGATGAAAACCACGGAATTACTACTCATGGCAATTAGGATTTATTCCGAATTCGATCAGGATTAAATTGGATCAGGGCAATTACCAGGCACATTTATATTTGGATAGGGATGAGGCGGTTTGCCCAATGCGATTTGATTAATATTGCAGGACAAAAGCTCCCTGGCATGAAAGCAGTGCGCGTGATATCTTGTGAATTCACGAATCATTTCTTTTAATCTCTCATTGTCTTCAGTCAAGGACCTAGCCATTTTCAAATCCATTTTCTCAGAATCCATAATGTAAGGATGTGGATAATCGGACATAATTTTTTGATTTAGGGATTAATAAATTGGCGACCCTGGAGCATCAAGCAAATGCCGTGTGTCAGGGTCAAGTTTTAAAAAATCTAATGAAAAGGAAGAGGGTATATTCAAGTGTTCTTTAATCATTTTCAAAGCGGATTCATCCTGCTGTGCCAAGGCATAGATCCGGATCATGTTATAATGAAGATCGGGATAGGTCATTGCATCATCTTCCAATGCAATTAAGTCCAGTGCCTGCCGGCCATATTCAATGGCCTCCTGAAGCATTTCAGCTCCTGCACAAGCAAGACCAAGTTGGCTGAAGGCCCAATAATCGCCAGTATCGAAAAGGACAAGATTACGGAAGTAAGCAAGGGCCTTGAGGTAATACTCCCTTGCCAGTTCTACACTGCCTGCATGTCGATGGATCTCAGCCTTAAGCAGGAATACATCTCCCTCAGATTCGCCGTAATTTAAAAATTCTATATCCCTGGCTTTCTCAATATACCTGGCAGCACGATCGTATTGCCCTTCACATAAGTCCAGTAGTGCCACATTCCTGTAAAATTCTTTTCCTGTTATTCTTTCGGCCTCGCGAATAGCCTTTCTCGCATCACTAATCTTTCCTTCCCACATAAGTGCATTTATTTTATTCAGATGTGGAGGAATCCACTGCGGAATTAAATCAATTGCCCTGTCCTGGCATTCAAGCGATCGCAAAAAATCCCGGAGATAGAGATAAGAAAGTCCCAGGTTGGTTTGGAATACAGCATTCCGCGGGTTCGCTTCAAAGACCTTATCGGTCAGAGACTGGACCCTGTCCCAATTTCCAAGACGTCTCCAGGTTAAGGAGAGGTAAAACAGGTATTCAGGATTGTCGGGTATTAATTCTATTGCTTTTTCAAAGGAAACAGCGGCCATTAAATATTCATCATTTCCAAAATATTGATAAAATCCCATGGCAACATGAGCCTCTGGCAGCTCCGGCTCCAGCCTGAAAGCGATTGTAATGTCTGATTCACTATCCCCCAGTACGCTTTGGTCAAAGTAACCTGCACGCATTCCCCAGAGTCTTGCCTTTGCCCGGTTGGCGTATGCTTCGGCCAGGTCTGGATCTTCCTTAATAGCTTCTGTAAAATAGTGTATGGCTTTCTCGAAACTAACTGAATCGATGTATTCATTTTTCAAAGAATCAAAAACTTCTCCTCCGGTAGATGCCAAATCCCGGGAATCCATCGCCATCGCATTCCCAAGGGATGCATACATGCTTGCCCTGGCTGAAACAGGTACTGCACTCATCTGTTCTCTTTCCTCCCGGGTAAGAAATGTCCTTAATTCCCTGGTAATCTTTTTGGAGATCTTGCGGCTGCACCTTATGATTTCAGATCCCGACCAGTTTTCCAGTATTTTATACGTCCCGGACCAAAGCACTTCTTCTTCATCAACGGAAATGAGATTAATCAAAAGAAAAGTTTCAAGCCTGGTTTCTAAAGGTTTCCAATCAACCAGTATTGTCGCAGACAGATCTTCACCCATCTTTGAGTATCTCTGACCTTTTCGGGGGTATTTTCTGGAATATTCCCATGGATAAACTTTATAGGATCTGACTTTAAGAAGACAGGCGGTGATTTCGTGGCCAAGAAATTCTAATTGAGGATATTCAATGGGGTTCTGGTCATCAACACCCAGCGGAAGAACCGCAATAGTCTTTTCAAGGTTTTCGACCTTTCTCAGGGCAGCATTGTCAATGAATTTGAAAGAGAGAATGCCAATGATAATAAATACACTAAGAAAGGTGGTGAACCTATAGGTTTTCAGTTTTTGTTGTGGGATCGGTACCGGGTGATCTTTGGCGGGTTCGGTTTTAACTATTCCCCCGGGCGTGAAATCGTAGATCCAGGAGAACCATAAGGACCCGAAGAATCCTATTCCCAGAAGAATGACAAACCACCTGGGAACCGATTCGATACCAAATGCATTGAATAAGATATCCGCAGATTCTAATAGAATCAATGTTGAAGCGCCGTATACTATTATTCCCCGAAATACCCGTCTGCGCTTCAGCTCCTGTATAAAACGTTGAATTGTGTCAGGTTTCATGGATCAAGCTAATTTGCAATTTCGGGTTATTAGCAAAAAGCTATATAATTTCCGACATTTCTATCACTTATCCAAGAAACGCAACTATTTTAATTTCAGCAACATCCTTAAGATATATCTCCTCTTATGTTCAGTTCTAAATGCATCGATAGGAAGGATCATATTCGTTAGTAATTCGAAAAACCGGAATAGTTGACCATCCTTTTCGTTATTCTTGCTTCCTTTTTCTCAAAACTTAACAGCCAGT
>JBDLIM010000143.1:0-4320 GCA_039714915.1 Bacteroidota bacterium | reverse complement strand
GTTTCGAAATCCACATAGCAGCAGTAGTGCTTCAACCCATTGCTAAGCATCAGGTATTTTACTTTAAAAACAAGGTTGTATCGGGCCACCTGGTCGAAGGTAGCCTGGCTGATTCTCACCTCCGGCGCCTTGCATTCTACCAGTACAGCCGGATGTCCTGCGGGCTTATGTACCAGGATATCACAACGACGGGTCATCTTATTCAGCTTCAGGCTATACTCGGTCATTATCAGTGCTCGGGGGAATCCTTTTTCTTCCACCAGGTAACGTGCAAATCGCTGCCTGACCTCTTCCTCAGGTGTGAGCATTACAAATCGTTTCCTGAAAACATCCAGCATATAAAGGCTCTCTCCTTCCTCTTTATAACGGAAATCGTATTCGGGAAGATTCAGTTTTCGCATGAAATAGCCTATCTTTAGAATGGATTTTACAAGGTAGTAAAGATCAGTTTAACCAGCATTGACCGGGAGCTGAAAACAGAGAATTATGAAGACAAAAAAGGAGATTATTGAGAACTGGCTGCCAAGGTACACTGGAATTAGTACCGAGGATTTCGGAAAATTCATACTGCTGACCAACTTTCAGGGATACCTGGATGAGTTTGCCGTCATAAACCATTGCGAAGTGGCCGACCGGAACGTGGCCATGCCGGCTGCAGCCGCAAATGGGATCACCATGGTCAATTTCGGGATGGGAAGTGCCAACGCAGCCACCATTATGGACCTGCTGGCGGCGATCCGCCCCAAAGCAGTCCTTTTCCTGGGCAAATGCGGGGGATTGAAGAAGAAAAATGAACTGGGTGATCTGATCCTGCCCATTGCCGCATTAAGGGGAGACGGAACCAGTAACGACTACCTGCCTACGGAAGTTCCCGCCCTCCCCTCTTTTAATCTTCAGCGTGCTGTTTCCCACGTGATACGAAACATGGGAAAAGATTACTGGACCGGAACGGTATATACCACCAACCGCAGGGTGTGGGAACATGACAATAAATTTAAAAAATACCTGAGGGTGGTCCGGAGCATGGCCATTGATATGGAAACAGCCACCCTGTTTACAGTTGGTTTTGCCAATGGCATTCCCACAGGTGCCCTGTTGCTGGTATCTGACCAACCCATGATCTCGGAAGGAGTAAAGACCCAGAAAAGTGATAAGCGGGTTACCGAAGAGTTTGCCAGGATGCACCTGGAGATCGGTATTGAGTCGCTTCAGGAAATCATCAATCACAGAGAGTCTGTGAAACACCTGAAATTTATGTAGTTTTGGGGATGACCTACGAGCAGCTCATTGGCGACCTGAAAAACAAGGTTTACAAGCCTGTCTATTTCCTATATGGTGAAGAGCCCTATTACATCGACCTGGTCTCCGATTACATTACTAAACATGTGCTTACAGAAGCTGAGCAGAGCTTCAACCAGACCATTGTATACGGGAAGGAGTCCGATGCCGGACAGGTCATGAATCTGGCCAAGCGCTTTCCCATGATGGCTTCACACCAGGTAGTAATAATCAGGGAGGCACAGGAACTCAAAAATTTTGAGGATCTGATCCATTATATTGAGACACCTCAGCCCTCTACACTGCTGGTAATCAACTACAAGTACAAAAAACCCGATAAACGCAAGAAGGTATTTAAGGCCCTTGAAAAAAACGGAGTGAATTTTGAGTCCAAAAAACTCTACGACAACCAGGTGCCGGGATGGATAGCCGGCTTTGCTTCCAAGCGGAAATACCGGATGGAACCCAAGGCTTCAGCACTACTGGCTGAATACCTGGGCAGTGACCTTTCGAAGATTGCCAATGAGGTGGAAAAGTTAACCATTGCCATTGGGGAGAAAGGTCAGACCATTACCGCTGCCCATGTGGAGAAACACATTGGAATCAGCAAGGACTATAACCAGTTCGAGCTTCAGAATGCACTGGGGAAGAGGGATGTATTAAAGGCCAACCGCATTATAAACTATTTTGCGGAAAACCAGAAAAACTACCACATCACCCAGACCGTTTCTTCCCTTTACTACTATTTCTCCAAGCTGCTGCTGATCCACTATATCAAAGACCGGTCAAAACAAAATGTGGCAAGCACATTGAAAGTGAATCCCTTTTTTGTGAAAGACTACGAAGCTGCCGCCAGGCTTTATTCGGCAGGGAAACTGGTACAAATCATCTCCCTGTTGCGAAGCTTTGATATGCGATCAAAAGGGTACAAGGGCAACACTACCCCCGAAGGAGAGTTGTTGCGTGAACTAATCTTTAAAATCCTTCACTTATGATCACCCTGGTCATCGTGATTATCACCATCCTGTTTTCCCTGTATGCCTTCAGGCATCAGGAAATACTATACCGCTTCGATCTGTCACCCTACCATATTGTACACAAAAAACAATATTACCGGATATTTACCCATGCCTTCCTTCATGCCGACTATGTACACCTGGCCATTAATATGTTGGTCCTCTACTCATTCGGAAGCTATGTGGAACATATGATGGGTGATTTGGAGGCACAGGGTTTGATATTCTCAGGCCCCTTCTTCTTTATCCTGTTTTATGTGGCCAGCATTGCACTGGCCTCCCTTACTACCATCAGCAGGTACAGGAATAATGAGCAATACAGTGCACTGGGTGCATCAGGAGCTGTTTCGGCTGTTGTATTTACCTATATATTTTTTGCACCTCTTCAGAAGATCTACTTTTATATGATCCTTCCCATTCCCGGAATTGTATTTGGCATCCTATATCTGGCCTATTCCAGTTATATGGGTCGGCGTAACAAGGATAACATCAATCATTCAGCCCATTTCTGGGGAGCAGTGGTGGGCTTTGTCTTTCCCATCTTATTGGAACCTGCATTGTTCCTGGTTTTTCTTGAAAACCTGTTCCCACCCTGAATTTGAGATTATGCCTAAAGCTATCTTTTTTGACCGCGACGGAACTCTGAATAACAACCAGAATAACTACTACATCTGGAAACCTGAAGATTTTAAGCTCAATCCGGGTGTGATTGAAACTCTGTCTGAGTTGAAGGAACGCGAATATTTGCTAATTGTGATCACCAACCAGGGAGGTGTGGCTAAAGAGGAATACAGCATGGATGATGTGGAAGAAATACACCATCACATGTGCGTGCTATTGCAAAAGGAAGGAATAGCACTGGACGAAGTTTACGTATGCCCTCATCACCAGGATATGGAAGCCTGCCTTTGCAGAAAGCCTCTTCCATTATTGATTGAAAAAGCTATAGCCAGCTTTGATATTGATCCGGATGAATCCTGGTTTGTAGGGGATTCAGAACGAGACATGGAGGCCGGCAGGGCTGCAGGACTTCATACCCTGCTCATAGAGCCGAACAGCGACCTGAGACAGGTGCTGGAAAAGATCAATTAAGAATATCAGGATTAATTCAGACCCGGATCTTCAGGGAAGTTGGCCCAGGCGCGATACTTATTGTTATACCTGGCCATTACATTGCTCCAGAATTCAGAGTCGGTACTCTGCATGACCATACGCGGAGAGATCCTGCTCACCAACCAGGCATTTTCCTTCATTTCACCCTCCAACTGATTGGCCGACCAACCTGCATATCCCAGAAAGAATCGCAACTCATGTGATTTGATAGTACCCCCGGAGATCAGTTCCTTGATCAGTTCAAAATCACCTCCCCAGAAAATGCCCTCTGCCACAGCTACACTTTCAGGGATGATATCCCCAAGTGTATGCAGGTAATGGACTGTATTGTTGCTTACCGGACCTCCCACCGAGATGGGAATATCAGTTTCCGGGAAATCATCAACAACTTCATTAATACGGATGTCAAGGGGCTTATTTAGCACAAATCCCAGGGATCCCTCTTTGTTATGCTCGGTAAGATAGACTACGGAGCGGCGAAAATAGTTATCGCTCAGAAAGGGTTCTGAGATCAAGACAGCACCTTTCTCCGCAACTTGCTCATTTACAATATGAAAAAAGTCGATATTCAATTCCATGGCCCATACATTTTCCCCAATACAAGTTACGTCAAAAATGTATTAATTAAAACGATCGTGGAAGAAAAATAGTATCTTGGCGAATCATCATAAAATGCTTATGCCCCACAAAGAACCCAGAACTCCCAACTTATTTCAGGCTCTTATTCCCATTGTGGTTCTAATCTTCCTGCTGGTATTGAATGTGGTCCACTTCGGGGACCATACCCTGGATGGAGCCAACCAGTTTGCCTTGATCCTGGCTTCTGCTGTTGCAGGCATAGTGGCCATCACCCTGGGTGTAAAATGGACTCATATCAGGGCAAGCATGGTGAAAAGCATTGGATCGGCCATGC
>JBDLIM010000142.1:0-4340 GCA_039714915.1 Bacteroidota bacterium | reverse complement strand
GGGGGTAGATGCAGGACTGTTCGAAAGGAAAGGGACTAAAAACGCAACTGTATATTCATGCCAAAAACCGTAAGAATTGATAAATACCTCTGGGCCGTGCGCGTATTTAAAACCCGTTCCCTGGCCACCGAGGCCTGTAAGAAAGGGCGGGTTACAATTGGGGATGCCCCTGCCAAGCCCTCAAGAATGGTTAGCAGCGGCGATGTAATTGAGGTGAAAAAAATGCCCGTTTTGTACTCCTACAAAGTACTTGATCCCATCGAAAAACGGGTGGGCGCCAAAATAGTGGACAATTACGTGGAAAACATCACTCCTGAAGAAGAGTTTCACAAACTGGAACTTCAGGATGATTTCTTTGTGAAACGGGATCGCGGTGCCGGGCGCCCTACCAAAAAGGAGCGCAGATTACTGGACGATCTTAAGGATACTTAATCCCTCCGTCGTATTTTTCCCTGATTCGTTTAAGCATATGAGCAGATTGATAAACAAATTTGCCTGTGGTGTTAATTTAGAATATTAAAGATATACGGATCTTTTTTACCTCTATTGACGCGGGTTTCTGGCAGTCGTCTTATTTAGAATAGCACTTATATCATGGTGTTACGATGATGATAGACTTGACCTTTGTTTAATTGGTTTGTATATTTGTTAAACATATAATTCAAGGGTAACCTTTAAAAACACAACGCTATGACCACAATGGATTTCAATAATAAACTCATCAGCATGGAAGACAGGCTGGAGAGGTTTGCACTAAGCCTTACTGCTAACCGGGAAGAAGCTAAGGATTTATTGCAGGAGACTTTCATGAAGGCCCTCTCCTCTAAAGATAAATTTATCGAGTTTACAAATTTCGAAGCCTGGGCCTACACTATTATGAAGAATACCTTTATTAATAACTATAGAAAAGCTGTAAGGCAGAATACCGTCGTGGATACTACCAAAGACCTGTATTACCTGAATAATTCAAAGGTATCTACGCATGTGAAGCCTGATTCCACCATGCAGCACAAGGAGATCAACCAGCACATCGACAGCCTGCAGGATGAGTTAAAAGTTCCCTTCCTGATGCATACCGAAGGATTTAAATACAAGGAAATAGCAGAGGAACTGGATCTGAAAATCGGAACCGTGAAGAGCCGGATCTTTTTTACACGCAAGAAATTAATGGAATCTCTTTCGGATTACAAGCATTAGAATACAAGTACCAGGTACATAATATTACAGGAGGGTGTTCCCTGACACGGGACACCCTCCTGTTGTATACTGAAGCGGGATTGTTAATTACTGGACCCCAAATCGCTCATTGACAAATCCTGCTGCAGTTTCAATTCTTACAAAATATATTCCCTTATTCAGGTGGCTGACATTAATTTCAATAACCTGATCCATACCGGATGTGATGGGGTGTACTATATCCATCACCTTCGCACCGGTCAGGCTGTAAATGGCAGCATACTTAATCTCTGTAATACCGGATGGAATGCTCAGGTAGAAATGGTCCATTACCGGGTTAGGGTATATCCCCAACACATCTTCTTCGTTGTCTGAAACTCCTGTCACTCCTTTGGTACCACCCTGTGTTTCATTCTCCTCATTCTGATCACCCGAACCTTCTCCGGATTCTCCGGCAGTCTCATCTACTGGCATAACTTCGGCATATCCCTTCACAACCACACACTCATCAAATGCCTCGTTTACCAAAGTGGCGGCATCTGAAACCTGGCTCAGGGTCAGGGGCGAGATATCTTCCCCGCCAAGTGCCCTGTTAACCAGATCCAACAATTCAGCAATGGTTGCATCCTCAGGAAGCTCATCCACTAGCTCCGGGTTAAATGCATAGGTTTTTTCGGTACCGGGAATGCCTCCGGCCTCCGGATCAAAGCAATCCATGGCCACCATGGTGACAAATTCAGTACCATCCACCGGGAATTCAAGAAGTTCCGAAGATAGCCGTGTATTTAAGGTGAGTGTAATGCCCTGTGCAAGCAGGGAATTCTTCAACCTGCCCTTTTTATTTACTTCGATATCACCAAGGTCCTCACAGCTTGCATCGCCTGATAATGCCTTGGAGGGGCCTCCCCCCGGCAGGAGTTTAAGGATGCACTCTGCACTGTGCTCATCGGCAAGAATAGCAAAGGAATTCCCTGGCAAACCCATAATCAGATCTTCATACATCAGACTCTCAAGAAGATCAGGAGTGCCTATCTGACCGCACATTTTGCCCCCTTCATTCCCATAGAATCCCTGGGTAAATGAACAGAGCAGTTTGGGTTCATATTGTTCACATGGTAGATCTGTCAGTACCACTCCGGCAATAAATGAATCCCCGCCCCTGGGAAGGTCCGGATCGTCACGAAGCTTAGAAAGCATGGTCATGGTTATCTCGTCAATATCACCACCCACATTCTCGAGCAGTACTTCTTCAATAATATAAGCCCCTGTTAAATCCGGATCGTCTCCCGGGTTCCAGGTTTGAATTGTTTTTCCCACCTCTATTCCATCGGCTTTAAAGGTGAATATGGCAATACGCTCATCGTGATCAAGTTCGGTAATCCCAAATCTCAGCGTAATATTCCTGGCTTCATCTGCTTCAGGTATATCAATCTTCGTTGAAAGCCCATCCGGACCGTTATGCCAGACGTGCACCAGCTCACCCGATTTAACGGTGTATACCTTCCCATCCTTTCTGTACACATAAATGGCAAAGGAGAAGAAATCAGCCTCATAACCTGTAATATTCAGGTTTACCTTTTTAGCCGGACCTTCAAATCCAGCCCTGAATACATAAATTTCCTTTCCGGGAGGCTCGCCACTATGATCAAGCTCCAGTAGATCGCCTGTCTTAGATTCATCAGGAGTATCCGGATCTCCTATGCTAAACACAATTTTGATTGGATCACCACCGGCAATATATGGTTCAGCATCGCTTTTATAGATTGCTTCTGCCAGTATATGATCCACATTTTCCCAATCGGGAATTTCAATAGTAGCTTTTGACTCCTGGTGAATACCAATCCCAAGTAAGTCAATGTAGTCACCGCATCTCTGCGCATGCAGAGTAATGGACATAAGAATCACTGTTCCTAGTAATAGAAGTTTTTTCATGGCTTTATAATTTAGTAAGACGAAAGTTGAATCAGATGAGAAATCGATATCCCCCTAATTGCCTGAGGCGCTTAGCAGGGCAATTTTATTAACCTGCATGTCAAGAAAGACCCTCCCCGCTATAAAAGATTCTGCATTGCTATGAGCTGAAAACATGGTCAAGTGGACCTTATCCACTTCTCCGGCCACATTCTCAAACATTAATTCCTGAACCGCATAGGAATCCACCTTGCCATTCCTGAACCAGGTCCTGATCTCGGTAGCCACGGTCTCCCCCTTCGATTCAAAAGTAAAGACAGCTACCAGGTCATCATCCTTAAATTCGGTAAGGCCGAATTTGACCTGTACATCCCTGGCTTCAGAGGTAACAGGTATATCAAAAGCTGTAAGTTCGGGGATCTTCACATTATTACTAATATAGTTCAGTTCACCCTGAAGATGGGGCATTCCTTCAGCCGGAATGTATGTTATTTTACTGTCGGGTCTGTGTACATAAAGTGAAAAGGACTGAAACCTGGCTGAGTTATGCATTATATCAAGTACAACCTTCGGTGTAGGGCTTGTAAACTTCGTCCTGAAGACAGAAGTGATCATGCCCTCCTTGTTGTTACCACCACAGGGAATTAACCCGGGTTCAATGATCCTGTCCTCCTTATCGCTACTGATTTTTACGTCGCCGGGAGCTTTCCCGCAGGCATAAACAGCTTCAGCAACAATCCAATCCACATCCTCCCACTCAGGTATAACTATGGAAGCTCTATCTTTTCCTGCTATCCCCTTTCCCAATAATTCAATATGGTTTGTGCTTTCCTGTCCATACAGGCTGATGGCAGCAAGCAAGAAAATTCCGAGTATCATATTCCGTCTCATGGCTTTGTAGAATTGATTCAAAACAAAGATAGGGGCGGAAAGAATACAATTTTGATTCCTTTGATCAACACTGAAGGTTAATTGACCTTAGGATGCACGTGAAGGAGAAAAAATAAGATCCTGAAAAATGCGGATGGTTCTGCTTGACGAATGCTTCGTTTTTATCCACCAATTAGCTGTTCTGTGAGGACAAGAATTTCCTCTCTCAATTGAACCAGGCGGGTTGCATCCTCATTTTTGCGCCGCAACTGCCTGCGGAACCGGCTTCCATTTACAGTTTTCTTCCATCTGAAAGACCATTTCAGGGCCAGTTTACCTGTGGGAAACAGTGAAAACATGTAGATCACCCAGATCCACCAGGG
>JBDLIM010000141.1:0-4420 GCA_039714915.1 Bacteroidota bacterium | reverse complement strand
GATGCCGAACACTACATTAAAGTAAGGAAGGATCAGGATTTCAACCTCTTGGGAATCTCAGCAATACATGGAAATGATCCTATTAACTATTATGGCGATGTACCCTTTAAAAAGAGCAATGGAATATGGGATCCTGCAAAACCTCTTCTTACGAAGGGGAAGGATCCGGAGCACAAAGTACAGTATGATTACTGGGACCATCTCGATTACATCCTGGAACTCACAGAAGCATATGACATGTACGTAGCCCTGGTCATCTGTTTTAACAGCTGGGTTGCAGGTTCGGGAAACGGGGCAAACCGGTCGCAGATTGTATTTAATGAAGAAAGCGCCTATGCATATGGCTATTTCATTGGGAACCGTTACAGGGGGAAACAAAACATCCTGTGGATGATGGGAGGGGACCGGTCGGCGGTTTACGGAGAGTTTGATTATACAGGAGTGTACAGGGCCATGGCAGAGGGAGTTGCAGACGGGATCAAGGGAACTCAGGAGCATGATGGCATCTATGATATGGAAGGCATATTGATGAGTTTTCATCCCCAGAAAAACAATCCGAAGTCCTCCGAATGGTTTCACAAGGACGATTGGCTTACCTTTAATTCGGTGCAGGCCTGTCCCTCTGATCAGGAAGGATTAATAAGGACCGATTACCATCTGGATCCTGTTAAACCCACCTGGCTGTTTGAAGGCAGATACGAGCATTATACTTATGCTTATAAGCCCTGGCATGTGCGGTTTCAGGCATATCTGTCTGTATTTGCGGGAGGTTTTGGGCATGTGTACGGCAATGAGGCTATCTGGGATTTCGATCCCAGCTGGAAAACAGATATATACTGGGACGGAGGTTTGCATATGAAGTATTTGAACTACATTCTTACGGAAGGACTGGATAGAGCAAAGTTTGGAGATTTACGCCCTGACACCTTAATTCTGGCCAACAATGATCCGGGGAGCACATCGAATCAATGCTGGACTCATAAAACACTCGAGGCCCCTTACTCAAGCAGGATTGCCACCCTGGCATCATCTGATTATTCGACGGTGCTGGTCTATTCGGCCGATGGAAGCACCATTGAACTTAAACATGCACTTCTACCGTCATTGTTTAAGGCCTATTGGTATAATCCCAGAACTGGAAGGTTTTCTGAAAAGAAGGAAATAAACCACAAGCAGCCACTGAATGCTGAGCAATTCTCACTGAGGGACAGTGTGCTGGTCTTTGACTTCCCAGGCGAACCCGGATTTGATAACGACTGGATCTTACTGCTTGAGAAATAGCTTGTACTTCTTATTTAATATCCCTGATCTTCATGGAGATGACCTCTCCGCTTTCGGCGTCCAGCTTGAAAATCTTATAACGCACCGATTTACCCACCAGGAGGGAGCTTGCCACCGAATTGGAAACTCCCTCATAGCTCAGGGTAATGAACCAGTGGGCTTTATCATTGGTAAGTTCCACTTCTTCCAGTTGAACCTTTTCTGCATCCGGGAAAAATGAACTCAGGTATTCTTTGGCCTTATCTGTAGCCTGTATTACATCGATCATATGCGGTTTAGTAGTTCTCCTCTTTCATTTTCATATAGGATTGCGGATGGAGACAGGCGGGACATTTCTCCAGGGCTTTCTCCGATTCATACACATATCCGCAAACCATGCATTTCCACCAGACTTTTCCATCTTTTATAAATACCTTGTCTTCAGAAAGATTCTGAAGTAATTTAAGGTAGCGGCTCTCATGCTCTGCTTCCACCCTGGCAATCATTTTAAATGCTGCGGCCACCTGGGGAAATCCTTCTTCCTTGGCGATTTCTGCAAATGCGGGATAGAGATCCGTCCATTCCTCGTTTTCCCCTTCAGCGGCTGCCTTCAGATTCTCTTTGGTAGTTCCAATGATGCCTGCAGGATAGGTAGCAGTGATTTCTACCACTCCTCCTTCCAGGAATTTGAAAAATCTTTTTGCATGAGCCTGCTCTTCACTGGCTGTTTCCATAAATATGGCAGCAATTTGTTCATAACCCTCTTTTTTCGCCTGTTTAGCGAAAAACTCATAACGGTTTTTTGCCTGTGATTCTCCGGCAAAAGCTTTCAATAAATTTTGTTCTGTTTTGGTCCCTTTCAATGAACTTTCCATAGTTAATAGGTTTAGAGTTTTATAAAATCATCTTTTTCTGAGCCGCAAAGGGGGCATATCCAGTCATCTGGAAGATCCTCAAACCTGGTTCCTTCCTTCTCTTCGTCATATATATATCCGCAGGCAGGGCATTCGTATCTGGCGAATTCCTGAATCTCGGATTTCTGTTCCAGCTTGGATTTATCAATATAGGTAGGGGCATTTTTGGGTGCAACTCCTTTTTTCACCTTTCTATAGTGCAGGTAGGTAAGGGGATCACGGGAGTCATCCAATACTTCCGCCTGTACTAATTCGCCTATGAACATCAGGTGTGTGCCCACGTCATAGGTTTCACTTACCCTGCATTCCAGAAAAGCTATGGCATCATTTAGTACAATGGGGACACCTGTTTCGCCGTAGGTAACATTCATATGCTCCAGCTTGTTTGTATCCTTCCCGCTTTTATAGCCAAAAGTTCCAATGGTTTCCGGACCCGCATCCATTCGAAGAACAGAGACTGAAAACAGTCCGGATGATTGAACTAGCCCTGCAGTATGATTGTCCTTATTACAACAGGTGGCAAAGCGTGGTGGATCCGAAGTTACCTGGAATACGGTGTTGGAAATGTACCCGTTACCGTAATCTTCAGATCCTGAGCATACAACATATAAGCCATAAGAGATCTTGAATAGTGCATCGTAATTGATCATGCCGGGATAGGTATTAATGTATATAAATTTAACTTATTAGGGCCAGAGACCCAAGACCTTAATCCTTTCATGTCTTTAAAACAGGGCAATTTATAGTGAGTCTAAAGGCAACAAAAAAAATAAGGAATCGTATACAGGAATTATCTAACATCCTTCTTACATGTATTCTTTTTTGCAGTAACTGATGAAAATGTTTGTCAAAAGAGGGGGAATACTGGTGATAATTTTCACTCTGCTGTGTCTGTTTGCTTTTAGTGTCAGGCATGTAGCGACTGGCGGTACACGCCTGGGTTTTATTTCAAAACCTTTAATGGCATTTTCAGAATTCCCTGCTACAGTTTATGATGTATTGACCAGCAAGGAGATTAAAGGTGTTTGTCCTACCTATGTCGAAAAAGACTCTTCATTCGTGGAGCTTAATATCCTGGATTATGATGTATATGGTTTGAATTCATTCTTTAATGCTGCAGAAAACAGGTGGGATATAAACTTGTTTAATTTCAGGAATGATTCTGTTATTTACAGCTGGCAGCTGGAAAAAGAGAGTTTTTTGAGAACCGGGGAGAGGCACTTCCAGAACTCCCGCCTTAAGAATCCTTTGCTGCTGCCTGACAGGTCATTGATTGCTGTAAGTGTAGAGTCAAACAATTTGTACAGGCTCGATAAAAAATCCAATGTCCTATGGCATAATACTGGGAAAAATTTCCACCATTCCTTAAATTTGTCTTTAGATGGAAATATTTGGGCCTGCACCTCTGCTGAAAGAAGATTCAGGCTTGGAAGCAAGGGGCATTTGAAGGCCATCAAGGATGATTTTATTAGCAAGATCGATCTGGAGAACGGCCAGATAATTTATGATAAAAGTGTCAGCGATATTCTTATGGAGAATGGATATAAGAATTTCGTATACGGATTCTCAAATGATGGTAAACCCAATATGGAAACTGATCCCATCCACCTGAACGATGTGCAACCTGTCTATAAGCGGGGACCTTTCTGGGAAGCAGGGGACCTGATGCTGAGTTTACGACATAAATCCCTGGTAATCCACTACAGGCCGGAAAACAATAAAATTATCCGTATGATCAACGGACCTTTTCTGAACCAGCATGATGTGGATGTAATTTCCGATACAGAGATCGCCATATTCAATAACAATTCCACCAACATAGGATTTGATCCGCTTGAATCAGACCTGGCTGTGGAAACAGAAGAGATTGCAGATGACCTTTTATACTCCGATATCATTATATACAACTATAGAGACTCTAGCTACCGTCCTTACCTGCCTGAACTGTTTGTGAAAGAGAAAATTTATTCACAAACCGAGGGATCCTATGAATTCCTGGATTCAGGTGATCTTTGCCTTGAAAGTCAGAATGACGCTAAGATCTACTTCATGAATAAGGACGGAATCCTGCTTAAGAAGCAATTTGACACCCCGGCAGAGAATTATGTGCATCTGCCAAACTGGATAAGGATTTATGAAAACATTAACTTTTAGATTATGCAATCGGTATTGTTATACATCGGACCTGGATTAGGCCTTGCTACTATTGTTATTGTAGTCATCGTTTTACTTATTATCTTAGCAAG
>JBDLIM010000140.1:0-4872 GCA_039714915.1 Bacteroidota bacterium | reverse complement strand
ATCCGAATGTTTCAACTGATATACAGGGGCGATCTGATTAAGCATTGGAAAAAGGCCTTTATTACTGTAAATTTGTTTTACCTGGTCATTATCCTGGTCCTAATCGCAGACAGAATCATTTAAACAACCCATAATAATCCTTTAAACTGATACTCATGAAAAAACTAATGATCTTACTGGCAGCAGCCGCGCTCCTGTTTGCATGCAACAGCCAGACCAAATCCACTGAAGAGTCTGCTGACAAAGTTCAATCCGCCAATCCAGAGTGGGTTGAGGTAGTCCTGAATGTGGATGGGATGACCTGCGACGGCTGTGAAAATGCCGTTAATGCGGGTGTTGAATCTCTGGACGGGATCGACATGGTAGAATCCTCCCACGAAGAAGGCTGGACAAAGGTGAAATTCGACCAGTCCCTCACCTCCGTGGAGGACATCGAGGGCAAAATCACCGAAACAGGCTACGTAGTGGAGGGCGAGAAGACCCGGGTGAATCTTTAGTTGATCAACAAAGCAAGAAAGCCCATCCACAGCACTGCATCGGCAGTCCACCTGTAGTAGTCGTTCTTTCGGAAATAGGTGGGGAAATAGAGGATTAACAGCAGGATGGTGGCCATTCCCGACAGGATCAGGGCAAACTGGGTATAGCGATCAATTCCGAACACCAGAAATTGCATCACCGATAAGAGGTAAACTATCACACCGGTGACAGCCAGTAATTTTTTTGTGGTTCTTTTTCCCAGGTAGTGCGCCAGTGAAGCGATGCCCAGCCTGGTATCAAGCTGGATATCGTACAGGGAGATCACTCCCAGGTTCATTAAGAGTACTGCTGCGTAGATCAGGGCGATCAAAGCTTCCGGGGCGGCAATTTCTACTCCCCTTGTTACCATGGGGCCCAGCCAGGTACCTGCCATATAGAGGATGAGCACAAAGATTTCCCCCGGAATGAAGAACACCCTGTTTTTTCTGAACAGATGGCGCATGGCATAAAACAAGAGCACCAGCCCTGCCAGGGTAAGGGCATATTTTATAAATGTCTGATCCATGAAATTAAAGATCAGGAGCAGGTCCACGATGGCAATCACACCCATGGCATAGAGCAGGATCCGGCGATTTCTGAAAATGAAATGGTGAAGCTCTCTTTCACTCTTCTTGCGATGTTTCCAGGCATCCACCACATGGTCGCCCATATAGAGCAACCAAACCGTAAATGCAAGGCTAAGCCACCAGGCCCAGCCAGGACCGGAATTCAACAAGCGGGCTGCCAGGCACGAGGAGCCCAGGGCGCCCGCAACAATATCCATACTCAAAAAATTAAAGCGGCGGTAGATCTTCATTGAAGGGGCTTATTACTTGTTTTAGGATCAGGTATGATGTTTCTGGCACTCCTCCAGGTAGGGATGATTTACCGGGTAGAGATTAGCCCGGCTCAATGCATATCCAGTGACCAGCATAAAGAGCCCGGCAAAACCAATAAAGCTTCCGATCTCCTGAAATCCAAATACCGGCTCTCCCACGGTCCCGGGAAATATCTGAATGTAAAGATCGATAAACTGACCGACAATCAGAAAGGGGATCACCATTTTTAATACCGTCTTGCTCCTGGCAGTTGCTTTGGGCATAAGTAACACAAAGGGAAGGAACCAGTTAATGGCAATGTTTGCAAAGAAGTAGGCCCTCCATCCTTCACCCTTCACCCTGGGCAGGAAGTAGGCGGTCTCTTCCGGAATGTTCGCGTACCAGATCAGCATGAACTCGGCAAACCAGAAATAACCCCAGATGATGCAGAGCATAAAAATATACCTGGAAAAATCACCCAGGTGGCTCTTATTCAGAAAGGGGAAGTAGCCCTTCTGATTCATAAGCAGTACAATGAACGTGATGACAATGGCCGCATGGTGAAAGGCGGCTACAAAATTCTTAATGGCAAAGATGGTGCTGTACCAGTGGGCATCAATGGACATTACCCAGTCAATCATGGCAAAGGAAAAGGTAATGATTATTATGAAGATAAAGACCCTGGCCCTGTGCTCCAGCTTCCTGAAAGACTCCAAACCCCCGCTCACATCCTCCTTAAGCGAGATGCGCCGGATAATGAAAAACATCAGGATCCAGAGTGTGAAGTAGATAACCATGCGGATAATCCAGAAGGGCACATTCAGGTAGGGGGCCTTATGATCCAGCAGGGGATCTTGGGAGACCGCATCGGCATGGGACCAGTGATACAGTGATTGCGCTCCCAGTATCATTACCAGGAAGAGGACGGCAGCCACGGGCAGATAAGCGGCCATGGCTTCGGGTACGCGAAGGAATCCTGCCGACCAGCCTGAATGAGTAACTCTCTGGATGGAGAAAAACAGCAAAGCCCCGGCAGCTAAAGAGACAAAATACACATTGTTTAAAAGGAAATTAGCCCAGCCGCGAAGGGGATCTCCGTCAAATGCAAGTACCATGGCTGCGATGCCCACTAAAACCATAATCAGGCTTCCCATGACATAGATGCGGGATAACTTAATTTTCTCTTCCATTTTAAAATGTTTACGCCGACTATTTTTGCAGGTTTTCTCTTAGGTGGAGAATGATCCTCCACCTGTCCTCAGTCCGGATCATCCCCCCATGTGCACCCATGATCCCATATCCCACAGTGATGGAATGATAGATCTCTCCGTCCTTCAATTCTTTCACTTTTTCATCCACAAGGTTAGCAGGCGGATAAGGATAACGTTTACTTGTATAAAGGTATCCCTGGCCGTCTCCCTGGGAGCCGTGACAGGAGAGGCAATAGATCCCGTAGAGCTCCTCTCCCATTAGCAGGTTCTCTTCCGTGCTTTCCAGGGGATTAAGCAAAGACTCCCCAGCTGCAATCCTGTCCTCATCGGTTTTTTTCCAGGCAAAGGGAATCATGTCCCTGGGTACGGTTCCTTCCACAGGAATCCGCATGGTGAGCTTATCCTCAAAATTGGGATTGGGTGTATAGGACTCGTAGGCATTGGAATAGTACATGTCGGGCATGTAGTCCCATCCCGTACTGGACCTGGTCCGGTCGCACGATGCAAGGACCCCCAGCACCATGGCAAACAACAGGAATATTCTGCTCATTTTTAACATATTACTTTTCAATAACTTCAATAGCTCCCGTTTCCTCTAATACCCTTGTGGCCTTCCCTGCATCTGCCTTGTCCCTGTTAAGCAGGATTACAAATTTATCATCCGTGGCTTCCTCATGATAAATGGTTTTCTCATTGCCGGGCCAGAGGTTTGCTCTCCATGAGAAGGTAAAAAGGCTCAGGATAGTGATGCTGAAGATGGTCAGTATGATGGTGATAACCAGGAAAGAGGGGAAGGCATTGCTGGGTTTTCCCCCGTAATTCAGGGGCCAGTCGATCACTGCAGTGTACACCAGAAAGGCCAGGACTCCCAGTGATGCAAAGAAGCCATAAAACCATCCGACCACAGTTATTTTTGATTTCCGCCCATGGTTCTCAAGTATCTCATGAACAGGATAGGGTGTAAAAACATCTTCTATCTCAATCTCCTGGTCCTTCATCTTCCTGAATGCAGCAAGCATCGGCTCTTCCGAATCAAAAACTCCTAACAGATATTGCGTTTCCATATCTTTAAATTTTCACTGTTCACTTTTCACTATCCACTATTCACTATTTACTTTTGACTTACCACTTTTAAGTTGATACTTATTCACCGCTTTCACTTCGCTGATGGCAATCATTGGGATATATTTGAAAAACAACAAGACTCCAAAGATGAATATGCCCAGTGTGCCAATGTAGACTGATATCTCCACAAAAGTGGGTGAATAGCTGGCCCAGGCCGAGGGCAGATAATTTTTGGATAGAGAGGTGACGACAATGTTAAACCTCTCGAACCACATTCCCACATTGATTCCGATGGAGATAAGGAATACGATGACCAGATTGTTTCTGATCTTTTTGAACCACATGAGCTGGGGTACGATGGCATTTAAAATAAACATGGCCCAGAATTGCCTGGTAAACTCCCCGGTGATCCGGTTGTGGAAGAAGGTAAAGATCTCATATTCGTTCCCGGAATACCAGGCCAAAAAGATCTCTGTCAGGTAGGCAGTGCCCATGATCAGGGAAACAAATATCAGGATCTTGGCCACCTTATCGAGGTGGGAATCAGTCACATAATCTTCCAGGCTGTAGATTTTCCTCAGGATGATCATCAGGGTCATCACCATGGCAAAACCCGAAAATATGGCTCCCACCACAAAATAAGGCGGGAAGATGGTGGTGTGCCAGCCAGGTTCCACCGAGACTGCAAAGTCGGTGGATACGATGGAGTGTACGGAAACCACCAGTACGGCTGCAATCCCCCCCAGGATGTAAGAGAGTCCTTCATATCTTTTCCACTCGCCTACCGATCCTCTCCAGCCCATGGCAAAGAACCCATAAGCCGCCTTCTTGACTTTAGATTTTGCATTGTCGCGGATGGTGGCAAAATCGGGGATCATACCCAGGTACCAGAACGATGCAGAAATCAAGAGGTAGGCAGAAATGGCAATAAAGTCCCAGAAAAGGGGTGAATTATAGTTTACCCAGAGGGGTCCCCTTGTATTGGGGTAAGGGAAAATAAAAAAGGCATCCCAGATCCGTCCCATATGCAGGGCCGGAAATATGGCTGCACAACCTACAGCCACCACGGTCATTGCCTCAGCAGCCCGGTTGATGGATGAGCGCCATTCCTGGCGAAGGATCAGCAGGAAGATGGAAAAAGCAGTACCGGCATGACCGATCCCGATCCACCACACGAAGTTGATAATGGCCCAGCCCCATCCGACGGTATTATTCACTCCCCAGCTACCGATGCCTGTGGAAATGGTCACGTAGATGGCCCA
>JBDLIM010000139.1:0-5256 GCA_039714915.1 Bacteroidota bacterium | reverse complement strand
TTTATTGCAAAATTAATAGAATGTCATTTAAAAATAACTCAAGAACAGGCCCATTATTATAGGTCATTGAACTTTCTTCTGCTTTAGTCGGTTTTTTATATAGAAACTTACCAGTTTCAATGACTATAAATAGGAACAAACCTAGAGGCAAAAGCGTTGCATCCTACCTGGAGAGCATTGCGTATCCGGAGAGGAAAGCGGATTGCAAAACTATTGTGTTAATGATAGTAAGCATCCTCGTGATTGTGTTGCCTGCCTTCAGCCAGGAAGAAGAGGCTGAAACAGCTTCACATCCGGCATTTTCAGAACGGATCAGGGAACGGAAACATATGGTGGACAGGGACATAGCCAATTATCCCTATCAGCCTGTTAAAGATCCCCGGGTACTGGCAGCGATGATGCGGGTACCCAGGCATGTTTTTATCCCTGAGAATTTCAGGAAGGATGCCTATCGCAATTCGCCCATGCTTATTGGATATAATCAAACCATATCACAACCATTTATTGTAGCTCATATGACTGAGTTGCTGGAAATTGAGCCTGAACATAAAGTACTTGAAATTGGGACCGGCTCGGGTTACCAGGCAGCTGTGCTTGGTGAGTTATGTAATCATGTGTATACCATAGAGATTGTTCGTCCGCTGGGCTTACAGGCACAGACCCTGCTCAAGGAACTGGGGTATGAGAATATACATGTCAGGATCGGGGATGGCTATGAGGGATGGCCCGAAGAAGCCCCTTTCGACCGGATTATTGTCACCTGTGCTCCGGACAAGATTCCTCAGGCCATTTTGGATCAGCTTGCTCCGGGTGGCCGGATTGTAATCCCGGTAGGAGGGCAATATGAAACACAGATCCTGGTCACAGTTAGCAAAAATAAGAAGGGCCGGATCTCCAGTAAATCACACTACCCGGTCCGCTTTGTGCCCATGACCGGGAAAGTGCAAGATTCTCAATAGTAGAGGATTGACTTTTATTGATCTTTCACGCACCGAACCGAATAGGCTACAGTGGGATAATTATTGTCACTCTTTCCTATATAAGAATCATCACTGCCCAGCATTCTAAACCAGATAGAAGATTCTTCTTTACTTGTGGCGGTCCAAAACATAGTTGCATAGCCTTTCCACCTGTAACCCAAAGGGTAATCGACGCTGGAATTTTCACGATACCCGGCAGGGAGTGCGGTAAAGCCAGTCTCGTTGGTGGCCCCAATGTTCGGACTGTCCCAATGCACCAGTCCGGCTTCTTTCAGTTTTCCACCTACAAATTCTCCACGTTCCCTCCAGGCGTTTTCCGCTTCTGCCTTACTCATACCCAGATGCCTTTCCAATTCCTGCCACTCTAAATCGCTTGGCAAATGCCATCCATTGGGACATACACCCTGCACTCCGCTGGGATTTTCACTACTGCTTGTGGCACCCTTCATTGCAGCTGCCCAAGTATACAATCCACCATATACATTGCTGTTGGAAATGTCGTTATCGTACCAGCAATAGGCCTGGTCTGAGATCTCCAGATTATCCCAGGGACTTGATTCTTCTACAAGAGGAATGGGTGAACCGTCGGCATAGTGGGTGCATTTCAGGTTCTCAGCCATCCAGATCTGTTGTCCAATCTTAACACTTGTGTATGTATTTCCATTAAAGTCAACGGGTGGATCCAGGGCCAGAGTGGTGAAGCTGGTTTCTTCTCCGTAGGCTGTACCTAACCCGTTTGTGGCATAGGCTCTGATATAATAGCTTGTAGCAGGATCTAATCCGCCTGGATGGCTGTAGAAAAGGCCTGTTCCACTGCCATCATTGGTTTTACTGTCTGCAATCAATGGGCCGGAAGCAGTACTCCAGCAAACACCATAAGCAGTGACAGGTGAACCACCGTCACTCAGGACTTCTCCACCCAGATGTACGGAATTCTCTCCAATGCCATTCACTACAGAAGTAGAGATGACCGGCAGAACCGGATCGCTGGAAGTAGTGAAAGTCACTTCATTCCCATAGCTGGTACCCTTGCTGTTGGTGGCATAAGCCCGAATCCGGTAACTTGTTCCCGGATCCAGGTATTTCATTGATATCTTAAAAGTATCACTTGTTGAAAATGCTGCGGAGTAATCCCGCCAGGTACCTGATCCGCCTGAGTTTTCCCAGTACACCCCCCGTTCTGTTACATGTTCCAACCCATCTCCCCGGACAATACCTCCTCCTTCGGCATAATTGGTTGTAATTCGGGACACTGCCAGGGTGCTAACACTTAATGAGTCGTTTTTAACACAGCGAACTACAGCGCCATCCCACAATGTTTTATATCCTCTTCGGATCTGAGACTTATCGAAATATAAAGAACGTGTGTATGCGTCGATGCTGGATTGGGTGGAACTCGTCCAGAAAGTAACTCCGCTTTGCTGTCCATAGCCATTGTAATTCAGTCCATCGGGTATTGCCGTGAAGCCACTTTCATTGCTTGCCCCCGTATTCGGACTTTTCCAGCTTCGTGTACCGGTCTCTTTGAGTTTTCCTCCCATTCCATCTCCCCGCAGTCCTGTCTCATCTGCTTCAGCCTCACTCATTCCAAGGTATATTTCCAGTTCCTTCCACTCAGCATCACTGGGCAAATGCCATCCTTCCGGACATACTCCCTGCACACCGCTGGGATTCAGGTTACTTCCTTCATGCCCATTTACAGCAGCATTCCAGGTATAAAAAGGTCCGTAGACTTTAGTGGTTATATCATCGTCGTTAATCCATCTGTATGCTATCGGATTAGATTCTGAAAAGCTCTCAACCTCTGGAATAGCCTCTCCGTCAGGTAACTTAGTAATCCTAAGGTTTTCAGCCATCCAGATCTGTTCTCCGATTCTAACTGTCCGGTACCGGTTTCCGTCCATATCAGTCAGTTCTCCAAAGCCAGCTTTTTCTTTCAGAGCCCTGATTTCACTCATCAGTTGCTCGATCAAAAGATCTCCTTCCACCTCAAGATTGCCCCGTACACGAAGGTTCCCATATACATCTAGCAGCTCTGAGGGTGAATCTGTTCCTATACCTACATTTCCATCCGCATAATTTATTCCTCCACTAATGCTGTCCCATTTGGTATCGCCCTGATCTCCCTTTGGTCCTGGTGGACCTTCATTCCCTGAAGCTGCATACAAGGCATAGGGCACACTTAAAAGCTGGCTGGAACCCATGAGCAGGTCATTTACGGTAATCTCCAGATAATAAGGGCCTTCAGCCCAGTCGACAGCTGAAAGCTGATCTGTTGTAGAACCCTGTCCAATAACAACATTCACAAGGCCTAATTCATTGGTTTGGGTATCGTGTGATTCAGAATATACCTGGCTTCCATCCTGGTTAACGATGCTTAAGTGGATTAAAACTGATTGATTTGATAATACAGTTCCCTCAATGTTACGAAGTATTGCCTGGTAATTAAAGGCTTGTGGGGATTGTCCCAGGACAATCGTGCTCAGAAACAGCAAGGTAAAGTATAAGCCCGGCTTCTTCATGGTTTAGGATGTATAAAAACCAATATAAGTTACAACATCTGCTACCCCAAAGTCAATATAAACTGGAGTTATTTGACTGATATACATCAAGATTGTAAATTGCAGTAACAGAATGTCCAAAAAAAGTTTAATAAAGCTCGTCCAAACCAATGTTCGATTTGTTAGGTACTCCTGAAGAGGATAAAAAACAGGTCCTGTGCGATACGGATCATTTCATCCCTGTTGAGAAATAGATATTCATTGGATAAGATTGGAAAACTGACCAAATGGCAAAAAACAGAGCAGAAGCTGTAGTGCGGGAGTTACTCGCTTTAGCGGGAATCACTATCAACGGAGGCCGGCCTTTTGATATTGAAGTGCATAACGATGCACTTTTCAGCCGGGTGCTAAACGATAAGGCACTTGGATTGGGAGAATCCTATATGGCTGGCTGGTGGGATTGTGAAGCGCTGGATCAATTTATAGACAAAATCATAAGAGCTAATTTGAGAGAAAAAATCAAGGGAAGTATAAAATTGCAATGCTATCTCCTTCGTTCAAAATTATTCAATCTGCAAAATCACAACCGTGCCTTCCAGGTTGGTGAACAACACTACGATATCGGAAATGATCTTTTTTCAGCCATGTTGGATAGACGCCTGAATTATAGTTGTGCCTACTGGAACAGTGCGGAAAATCTGGATGAAGCCCAGGAACACAAACTGGAGTTGATTTGTAAAAAAATAGACTTAAAAGAGGGGATGACTATACTTGACCTGGGTTGTGGCTGGGGTTCCTTTGCCAAATATGCTGCGGAGAAATACAATGCCCATGTTACCGGTCTGAATATTTCAAAGAAACAGATCGAATACGGGAGAGAATTGTGCAAAGGCTTACCTGTTGAATTTAAGCTGCAGGACTACCGGAAGGCAAGCGGAAAATACAATCGGGTGCTCTCCATAGGATTCATGGAACATGTGGGTCATAAGAATTACCGCATCTACATGAAGGTCGTGAATCGCACATTGAAGGATAATGGGATTGCATTTTTTCATACCATCGGGAGCAATTGCAGTGTGACTACTACCAATGCCTGGACCGACAAATATATTTTCCCCAATGGGGTGATTCCTTCAATTGCTCAATTAACCAAGGCCATGGAAGGGCTGTTTGTGATTGAAGATTGGCATATTTTCGGACCGGATTACGATCTCACATTGATGGCGTGGTATAAAAATTTCGTACGCTCCTGGCCACAATTGAAAGAGAAATACGGGGAAAGATTTTTCAGAATGTGGCGTTATTACCTGTTAAGTTCTGCCGGAAGCTTTCGTTCACGAAGAAATCAACTCTGGCAGGTTGTTTTGACCAAGCCGGGAGTTAGCCATCCCAACTGTCGTTTAAGCTGATTCAATTTCGATTTGCCTGGATTTAATGGGTTATTTATTCACAGGCCCAAAGTACTTATCCAGCCAGTTTAGTGTTTCCTTGATAATTTCTGATTTAGGAACAAAATGATCTGTTTCATAGAGCACCAGCTTCTTGTGCTGCTCCGGAGTTCCCAGAAGATCAAACATGGGTTTTACAGTTGACTCATAAGGAAATGTAAAATCGTATTTGCCATTCAGCATGAGTACTGGGATATTCACATTAGATACATAATTGATTGCATCGGCTTCAGGAAAAATCTTCTGAGTTGCTAATCCTCCTCTGATTAAAACACTTAACTTAAGACGATCTTCAACGGCAGGAATGATCGCTCCATACCACCCACC
>JBDLIM010000138.1:0-5291 GCA_039714915.1 Bacteroidota bacterium | reverse complement strand
CCCTTCAGGTGCAACCATTATATTTACTTTAGTGGTTATTTACCTGGCAGCACGATTCATTAAAGTTGTTACTTTTGGAAAAAAAATCAGACAGATCAATGAGCCTTAGAGATAAAGTTGAAGCCGCCTGGGATGACCGCTCCTTACTTGGTCAGGATGATGTAAAGGCTGCTATACAGGAGGTGGTAGACCAACTGGACAAAGGGCAGTTGCGTGTTGCACATCAAAAGATGGATACATGGATAGTAAACGACTGGATTAAAAAGGCGGTTATCCTGTATTTTCCCATCAGGCAGATGGAGGCCATTGAGGTGCCACCCTTTGAGTTTCATGACAAGATCCCTTTGAAAAGCGGATATAAAGAAAAAGGAATACGTGTAGTACCTCACGCTGTTGCCAGGTATGGATCCTACATCTCTAAGGGTGTAATTATGATGCCATCCTATGTAAATATCGGAGCTTATGTGGATGAAGGAACCATGGTGGATACCTGGGCAACTGTTGGATCCTGTGCCCAGATAGGCAAGAATGTACACCTGAGCGGGGGTGTGGGAATAGGCGGTGTGCTGGAACCTGTTCAGGCTGCTCCTGTGATCATTGAAGATAATTGCTTCATTGGGTCACGCAGCATTGTGGTGGAAGGGGTCAGAGTTGAAACTGAAGCTGTATTAGGTGCCAATGTAGTTATCACCAAGTCCACACGGATCATTGACGTTACAGGAGAGGAAGCAGTGGAAAGAAAAGGTGTCGTTCCTGCCCGTTCCGTGGTAATCCCCGGTTCCTATACCAAAACATTTAATGCAGGTGATTACCAGGTACCCTGTGCATTAATTATCGGACAGAGAAAACCCTCCACCGATCTTAAAACCTCTCTGAACGATGCGCTCAGAGAATACAATGTGGCTGTGTAATGAGGATCGGATACGATGCCAAACGGGCCTTTAATAATTATAGCGGTCTGGGTAACTACAGCCGATATATCATATCCAATATTTGCCGGTTCTATCCGGAGAATGACTGTCTGCTTTACACACCTTCTATTGCCCATGATGATCTCTTCCGGGAACCCGAAAGAAGCATTATCAAACAACCCGGATCACTACTTGGAAAATATTCGAGGTCGTACTGGCGTAGTTTCAGCTTAAGTCATCGGCTTGAAAAAGACGGTGTGGATATTTACCATGGCCTGAGTAATGAATTGCCTTTTGGAATTCACAAAACCAGGACCTGCTCTATCATCACCATTCATGATTTGATCTTTCTGGAACACCCGGAACTATACAAGCCCTTAGACTGCTATGTATATAAGAAGAAGGTCCGGTATGGGGCTCATGCAGCCAGCAGGATTATTGCAGTCAGTGAACAAACCAAACAGGATATTGTACGGTTTCTGGATGTGGACGAATCACGCATCAGCGTAGTATACCAGGGTTGCAACCGGCAGTTCTACCACAGGGTAAGTGAGGAGACACTTCAATTCACCCGGCAACGCTTCGCACTCCCGGCAGAATATATGCTTTACGTGGGAACCATTGAGGAGAGAAAAAACCTGTTAAAGATCGTAGAAGCCCTTTATCATGGGAACATCGATGTTCCCCTCGTAGTCGTTGGACGAAAGACCGCATATTATAATCAGGTGAAAAGTTTCATTGAGAAGAACGGGTTGCAGAACATCCACTTTCTGGATCAGGTGCAGACTACCGATCTGCCTTCAATCTACCAGGGATCCAGGGGTTTCATATACCCCTCCTCCTATGAAGGATTCGGCATCCCCATACTGGAAGCGCTTAATTCAGGAATTCCTGTGATTACCTCCAGAGGAGGCTGCCTTGAGGAAACTGCCGGGAGAGGGGGTGTCCTGATCAATCCCTCCAATCGCGATGAAATGATCCATTCTATTTCACTGGTGCTGGAAGACTCTGCTGTCAGAGATCGCCTGATACGTGAAGGAGGAGCTCATGCATTAAAGTTCAGGGAGGAACAAACTATTCCTGCACTTTACAACATATATCTTGAATGCAGGAAAAATGACTGAGGAAGTTCACAAGGCCGCGGAATGCATTGATTCGGGAGGTGTTATTCTTTACCCCACAGATACCATCTGGGGTATTGGCTGTGATGCAAAGAATTCAGATGCTGTGGAAAAGATTTACAGGATCAAGCAACGCTCCGATAATAAAAGCATGCTGGTACTGATGAATGGGATCCCTATGCTTGAGAGCTACCTGGAGCAGGTACCTGAACAAACCCTGGAAATCCTCAATTCAGCCCGGAAACCCACAACCATTATCTATCCGGGTGCCAGAAACCTGGCTAAAAACCTCCTGGCCGAGGATGGATCCCTTGGGATACGCATCACTTCAGATCCCTTTTGCCACCAGCTCATCGAACTCACCGGCTTACCTATTGTATCAACCTCAGCTAATATCTCCGGCTTACCATCACCGTCCATCTTCAGCGAGATTGAATCAGGTATCAAAGGGCAGGTAGATTATGTGGTGAACTGGCGTCAGGAAGAGCATGAACCTGCAACTCCATCAGCAATTATAAAGCTCGGATTGCAGGGAGACATTACCATTCTCCGCCCATAACCTTCCCTTACTCATTGTATAATGGACAAGCTGTATAGACACGCCCAAGCCACTGTAATGCTTTGATATTATTAAAGCGGAGATACCCTTTGTTTGGGATAGTTAAATGCTAAGAGATTAATATCATCGTTTACGTCAATATGTCATGTAAGAGCAAGGTAGTTTCTTTTAAAACCCCTCAAATGGTTTTTAGGAGAGGATTTCATAGGTAATTATCAATTTATCTTATTGGTCCTATGTAACTTACCAAGCCAATAATTACATTCTCTAATGTGAAAATAATGCAACCGAGCTTGCGAGCTCGCCGAAGGCAATTATTGTCATGGACGTTTCAGAAGAAAATTATAGTGTGTAAGTATGTCACTGTAAACGATGTGCTGATATATGTCAGCTAAGATCTATGTTTATCCACTGCTTTTGTGAACCTGATGATGGAGTCCATGACAAAGATTTCTATTGGGATGCCTTTTGCCTTCAGGTCAATTAGCTTGTTTAATAGCTTATACCATTTTGATATTTTCATATAGGGAGACACAATGGTCACCCGCTCATCACTCTGTTCAAGCAATGTTAAGATCTTACCTGAGATTTCCGATGGATTGATAAGTTTCAATAGATAGAAGTTATTTCACTGGATTGATGTAGCGGGAGGAGTTATTATCGAGCGTGATTGCTAGAAAAACACAGGTGATTGCCAAAAATACCACAATCCTGGAAAAAAAAATCTTGCTCGAAGGCGATATGGATATTGATTATCCATCAACCCACTAAAACGATGTCATTGACGATAATATTTAGCCATTGGGGGATAACGATTATCGTCAAAGCACCTAAAACATGTACAAACAGGATAATAAACAACCACACTATGAGAAATCAATTGAGCTGGGATATTATTTAGCCAGGTACGGTAGTCAGGTGGCAAAAAAACGCTATCTGTTCCTTTTATTCATTTTGATATTGAAGCTCCTCGGAGCAAGCTCTGAGGAACCTTTAGCTCGACAAAGTCAACCGAGCCTGCGAGCTCAGCGGAGCTAATGGCCGAGCGTAATTCAAACATAAATATTGCAATTCGAGTGCTGAAATAATATGAAGGTCCTGCATTGACGAAAACATGAAACAGGCTGTCCGTTTACACAGACAGCCTGCAGGTGGTTGCAAAAAACAACCGCTCCTGTAATCCCCTTCCTCCTTGAGGCCGGGGTGCTCCTTATCTTATAATGCAACCGTTTTTCCCGAACCAGATGAAACACTGTTCACCCTTGGGTCGCCATGGTAATATACTTTTCCACTACCCGATATTCTGACATCAAGGTCATCTTTACAGGTGATCCTTGCACTGCCCGATCCGCTGATGGCTGCTGAGAATTCCGAAACTTCAAATTGTTCTGCATCAAGTTTGCCCGATCCGCTGATCTTTACATCTATTTCATCTGCACTTCCAGCTCCCAGGGAAATATCCCCTGATCCGGAAATTTTCACATCTACCTCATCGCTGCTCAGCTGTTTAAAGCTTATGCTACCGCTTCCTGACATGGCCAGTTCCATCTCATCTGAGGCGAGGACCTTTTTTACCACGAAATGACCGGATCCGGATATCTTTACCTTCTCCAAATCACCGGAGGTAATGTAGATGGTCAGCCTGGAACGGTTTACCCTCCAATCCTCATACTTCACTTGCAAAAATCCGTCTCTAACTTTTGTAATCAGATCCTCCACATCACGATCCTTTCCTTCAATCCTGATCTCATGGGTATCGCCCTGGGTATAATAGACATCTGCACTCACAGCAATTCCAATTCCATAAAATTCATCCAGTTGACGTAATTCCTCTCCAGATCTGTCAGGGAAAATAAAACTGCTGGCCAGGAATAATGCCAGCATGGCTGTCATAGGAATAATGACTCTTTTCATGTGTATTTCGTTTTAGTAATTTAACAATCTTACCAAAGACGAGTTATGAATTAAAATGTTACAGCGTGGTTAGCCCTTCGGGAAGAATAAAATGAATACTTTGTTCTTTGGGATCGATTTTATGTATAAATGGATTGACAGCTGGCACCATCAATTCTTTTCCTTTAAAATCAATTATTAAGACCGGATTCATATCATGATCAATATAATCTGTGACACTGCCCAGGAATCCCAGGTCCCGGTCATAAGCCTTATACCCGACAATGGCATCTAACTGCCCGGAAGAATCCTGCAAAAGAGGCTTTTGCGCCGGATCGAAATACACTTCGCATGAGGTCAGTTTGCGCGCTTCTTCAAGGCTTTCGATAAACTCAAATTTCACTACAGCCTGATCCTTCGACAGCTGATCAAATTCCTGTACAAAAAAAGGAACCCGCTGCCCATCCATTAGGATGAACAACGGGTTATCAGGTTTAATGTGTTTTCCGGCTTCAGGACTAAGGATCAAAATCACTTGTCCCTGAAGTCCATAAGGCTTGGAAATTTTCCCGGCCTTTGCTCCGCCTGGAACCCACATATTAAGAATAGATTAGTCTTCTTTCTTTCCCTTGGGCTTATCTTCAGCTTTAGGCTCCTCTGCTTTGGGTTCCTCAGCTTTGGGTTCCTCAGCTTTAGGCTCCTCAGCTTTAGGCTCCTCTGCTTTAGGCTCCTCTGCTTTGGGTTCCTCAGCTTTAGGCTCCTCAGCTTTAGGCTCCTCTGCTTTGGGTTCCTCTGCTTTGGGCTCCT
>JBDLIM010000137.1:0-5333 GCA_039714915.1 Bacteroidota bacterium | reverse complement strand
AAGGCTTCGTATTTTTTTATAATCACTTTCCTTATGGATCAACTCATGCAGCTCGTTCCGCTGCATGAAAATATCAAACTCGTCGGTCCCGATAATAGCTGTACGAGGAGTGCGTATGTTCATTTCCGGGATGATCTCGGAGAAATTCAGGTTGTAAATCAGGGTGTTTATAAAGGCACATCCCCTGCCCTTTCCGCCCAGTGCACCACTTCCCAGGCTCACAATATTGGATTCATCCAGCAGGGCCGTTTCCTCGAAATTGACAATCTTTCCTGTATTGGATTCGTTTCTGTATTTTTTGATCACATACTGCAGGTAATTCCTGAATTCGCCCGGATTCTTAAAGTCGGTCACCTTCACCGGGTGGATCATCTTGGCTATCTTGATCTCACCCCGGGCCATCAGCCATAAGGAAAAATGGTTCCTTTTCCCGTGGTATACCAGAGATTCGCTCGGAATGGACTGAATATGCTTCTCAAACTCCTTCAGGGATTTGGCCTCAGCGATCTTTCTTCCCCCCGAGTCCCGGTACACAAAATTCCCGAAGCCCAGGTGGTGCATGATAAAGTTGCGTATATCCTGCAAGAGGGTATCGCTGTTCTTATTAATAAAAGTGGACTTCAGTTCAAAGGCCCTCCTGGAGTTCTTAATGTCGGAGGACTGGATTACCGTGGGCAATCCCTTGATCATGTCCCTGGCCTGAACCACCAGGCTGAATCCCGCATTGTCATCCAGTACTTCCTCCTTGTCAAACTTCACATCGCTGATCAGGCAGAGAAGGGATTCCTGGTATTTTTTAACAATGGCTATTGCTTCCTCATAGGTAGAGGCAAGCAAGATCTTGGGACGAGCCCTGAGACGCAATACCTTAAACAATTCATCGGTACTTACATCATCTATTATGCGCTTGGTCTGTTCCAGCACCGTACTGTACAACAAGGGCAGGTAACGCGAATAATAGATCTCCGAATCCTCCACCAGCAGGATTACCTTTACCATTCCCAGGTCCGTATCATTTTCCACATTCACCTTGTCCTCCAGGTGTTTCACCATGGCAAAAAAGATGCTGGAATCGCCGTTCCACACAAAGAGCCGGTCAATGTAGCTTAACTCCGGATTGGTCTCCTTAAAGGAAGACACTTCCCTGTCGTTGTTCAGCAACACGTAAATGGGAATGTAGGGGAAATCCCGTTTTACCCGGGCTGATACCTGCATGGGAGTCACCTTATCGGTACCGATCATCAGGATCACCATATCGAAATGCCTGGAATTCAGCTGCTCAATGGCTTCATCGTAGTTGGAAACGCCGGTCACCCGTGGCATGGAGGTCAGGTTCAGCTGGGAATATTCCCCCAGGATATGTTCCGAAAAACGTCCTTCCTTTTCAATGCTGAAGGCGTCATACAGGGTGGCCACCAGCAGGATCTCCTTGACCTTATAACGCATCAGGTCATGGAAAATATCCCGGTTGGCATTCTGCTTGCTCAGGAATTTTTGAAGCAGCATCCTGGAATTAATCTCCCGGGGATGCTGGAAGCGGCTGATCTCCTCCCGCACCGTATCCTCTTCCATGGTTTTATGGAGGATTTTCCTTGCTTCCTGACTGTTCAGGTAGTTGGAGATGATGCTGGCCAGGTTTTCAATAAGCTGACGTTCCTCTGTCAGAAAGGGCCCCTCATCCAGATCCTGAAACTCCTTCAGGTAAAACACCTCGATCTCTCCCCTGCGGCTGTCGATGGTCTCAAACTTCTGGGTCTGCTTCCAGTGTCCTTCCCTGAATCCCACACTGGTATACTCCTCCCCTTCGAACCAGATGCGGGCCACAGTCATCTCGGGATATTGCCAGGCCCTGGGCAGGATCTGGGCTATCTGGGTAAGGGTCTCACCAATGGTACGGTTTTCCTTGATGATCTGGGTGGTCTCATTGATGCAAGTAAGCTCCTTCAGGCGCTCTTTCCGCTCGGCAATTAAGCGCTGGATATCTTCTTCCGATCTTGGAATGATGCTCACTTAGTTTGCATTAACCCTTTGATTCAAACACATTCCCGCTGTGCAGCAGGTCGTCCATGGTTTTTATTTTGGTTTCTTGCTTTGCATGCTGAACCTGGTCGTAGAGTTCTGATTCGAACACATCAGATTTGATAGCTCTTATAACACCCATGGCAACGGGGAATTCGGGCAGCTCCATGCGCACCAGGCGGTAATGGTTCGTATCGTCAACGTCCTGTGCATTGTGAACGATCAGGTCATCCTCAGTTACTCCGTTTTCACCGATGGTTACCGCCTCCATTTTGTTACATTTCATCATCAGTCCCCGGTTACGGTCTTTCCCGAAGATCATGGGTTTTCCAGGTTCCAGGTAGATCTGGTGATCCCTGCGCACATCCTTCCCGGTAATATCGTTATGCACCTGATTGGCAAAAATCACGCAATTAAGCAGGATCTCCACCACGCTGGTCCCTTTATGCTCGGCTGCTGCCTTGAAGACTTCGCGCATCATTTTTGGATCGCTGTCCACCGTCCTTGCAAAGAAAGTCCCCTGTGCTCCCATGGTCAGTTCTCCAGGTTTGAAGGCATTTTCAATGGTCCCTTCAGGCGAAGTCTTGGTCACACTGCCCTTGGGGGTGGTCGGAGAATACTGACCCTTGGTGAGGCCGTATATCTTATTGTTAAACAACAGGATATTCACATTGATGTTCCTTCTGATCAGGTGGATGAAATGGTTCCCCCCGATGGCCATGGAATCTCCATCGCCCGTCACAACCCAGACACTCAGGTTGGGATTTGAAGCCTTAATGCCCGAAGCAATGGCATTGGCCCGTCCGTGCATGCTGTGGAATCCATACGTATTTATATAATATGGAAAGCGTGAAGAACAGCCGATCCCGGACACAAATACCACCCGTTCTTTGGGTATACCGGTTTCCGGTAACACATTCATAACGGTAGAGAGCACTGCATGTCCCCCACATCCGGCACACCATTTCACCGGTCCGCCCAATTTAAAATCTTCCTTCGTGCTAATCCCTACGGGTTGAAAATTATTTGCCATGGTTATTAATTGATGGTTTCCAATACTTCTTTAAACTTAATCTTCAGCTCCGAAATAAAGAGCGGCAATCCCTGAACTTTATTATACTGAAGATACTCGAACTGTGGATGCTTTGATCGCAGATAATTTGCAAACTGACCCAGGTTCAGTTCGCAAACCAGGATCTTCTTATACCTGGAAAATACTTCAACCGTATTGGCCGGAAGGGGATTAATATAATTAAACTGGGCCAGGGCAACGCTCTTTCCCTCCTCCTGAAGATCGTGGACCGCACTCACAAGTGCTCCATAGGATCCTCCCCAACCCACTACCAGCAGGTCGCCCTCATCCGGACCAATCACCTCCTGGTCAGGTATAAATTCTACTACCTTCTGCACTTTTTGCTCACGCTGTTCCACCATGATCTGGTGATTCATGGGATCGTGGGATACTTCTCCGGTAACATCGGCTTTTTCCAATCCTCCTACCCTGTGCCTTAATCCGGGCTGGCCCGGTATGGCCCAGTAGCGATTCAGTCGTTCCGGATCCCGATGATAAGGATAGTAGTTCTCCGTATTATCGGCAACTTTAGGAGGTCTGATTTCCGGCATATCTTTCATTGCCGGAATTCTCCAGAGTTCCGATCCATTGGCCAGGTAGGAATCCGTCAGCAGAATAACCGGTGTCATGTGCTGCAAAGCCAGCTTGGCCGCTTCAAATGCATAATTGAAACAATTGGCAGGTGTGGAAGCAGCCAACACAATGCAGGGTGATTCCCCATTTCGCCCATACAGAGCCTGCATAAGGTCAGATTGCTCAGTCTTGGTGGGAAGGCCCGTGGATGGACCCCCACGCTGCACATTTACGATCACCAGGGGCAACTCGGTAATTACTGCCAATCCAATGGCCTCTCCTTTCAAAGCCAGACCCGGACCGGAGGTAGAAGTACAGGCCAATCTGCCGGCAAAGGCCGCCCCAATGGCTGAACTGATCCCGGCAATCTCATCTTCTGCCTGGAAAGCCACAGCTCCCAGGTGCTTGCGCTTGGTGATTTCCTGTAAGATCTCTGTGGCAGGGGTAATTGGATAAGATCCCAGGAAAAGTTCCAGTCCCGCTTTCTCTGCACCTGCCAGCAAGCCCCATGCGGTGGCCTGGTTTCCTGTCATGTTCCTGAAAAGACCTTTCTTGCCTTTCACCGGATCCACATGGAAGGTAGTGGACAACGCTTCTATGGTCTCTGCATAGTTATAACCTTCGTGCAGTACAGCAATATTGGCCTTAACCAGTAAAGGCTTGGACTTAAACTTTGACTTCAGAAACTCCTCACCAATTTTTATATCCCGGTTGAATAGCCAGTAAAGCAATCCGGCCACAAACTGGTTTCTGGTCTTATCCGCTCCCTTGTTATCCAGGCCCTGCTGAATTGCCACGTCCCTTGACAACATACTGATGGGTGCCTTCACCAGGTTATAGCCATCGAGGGAATCATCATGCAGCGGATCCTCCACATACTCGGCCTTTTTATAATGCTTGTTATCGAAGTTGTCAATGTCAATAATAATAATGGCTCCATCCTTCACCCACTTCATATTGGCTTTCAAAGCGGCCGGATTCATGGCCACCAGTACATCGGCCTGGTCGCCGGGAGTGGACACTTCCTTATGCCCGATATGAACCTGGAATCCGGAAACTCCTGCCACGGTACCCTGAGGGGCTCTGATCTCTGACGGATAGTCGGGAAATGTGGAAAGGTCGTTCCCGATAAATGCCGAGGTATCTGAAAACTGGGTTCCCGTAAGTTGCATGCCATCGCCCGAATCGCCTGCAAACTTTACCACCACATTATCCAGTTCTATTACCCTGTGATTCTTTGCCATCGCAATTTGCTTTGTTCTTAGTTGTTAACAGTTATTTGAGAATTGTTATACGTAAATTCACAGTTCAAAGTTAGCTATTTTAATAGCTGGCTATCACACCCCTTAAGCTTTTCTTTATTTTTTTTTAACATGAAGTAAAAGAAGTCGAAATAACCCAAAATAATGCCTTTCTAAAGCACGCAAATATATAGATATTTGCACATAAAATACACTGCTTCACTTTTATTAACTTTAATGCCATGGCACTTATCAAATCAGTACGTGGATTTACCCCCGTGATGGATTCCAATACCATTGTAGCTGCCGGCTCGGTGGTCCTTGAAAATATGATAAAGGGAATTGCAAAGAACTACCTGGAATATGCGGGGTGGTATAAATAGTGAATGGTGAGTAATGAACAGTGAACAGTTTGTGCTAAATTAGTA
>JBDLIM010000136.1:0-5337 GCA_039714915.1 Bacteroidota bacterium | reverse complement strand
GGAGTGAGCCGTTCCTGCTTCCCTGTCTCCATCTCTTTCAGAGTAAGCACCCCATCTTCGATCTCCTGTTCTCCTGCCAGGGCCACATAGGGAATTTTCCTTGCATTGGCATAGCTCAACTGCTTTTTCATTTTTGCCGGATCGGGATAGAGCTCCGACGCAATTCCATGCGACCTGAGTTCACTCAGAATGGATAAGATGTAGTTCACCTCCTTCTCTCCAAAGTTCACAAAAAGCAACTGTGTCTCCATCTCCCTTTCCCGGGGGAAGCGCTCCAGCTGTAACAATACATCATAAATGCGGTCAGCCCCGAAAGAAACCCCCACACCCGATACTCCTTCCAGGCCGAAAATGCCGGTGAGGTCGTCATACCTTCCCCCTCCGCATATGCTTCCGATCCGGACTTCTGCCGACTTCACCTCGAAGATGCTGCCGGTATAGTAGTTTAGTCCCCTGGCCAGGGTAAGGTCAAACTCCACAGGTGCATCCACGGGTCTGGCATCCAGGTATCCAAACAGCTGCCTGACTTCCTGAAGCCCTTCCATTCCCGTGACCGATCCTTCCAGGTAGCTTTCCAGGAAGGCCAGTTTTTCAGGAGTGCTTCCTTCCATTTCCAGGAGAGGCTGCAGCATATCCACTGACTCCTTCTTCAATCCCTTCTGTTCCAGTTCATCCAGGACTTTTTCCATTCCCATTTTTTCCAGCTTGTCGATGGCCACTGTAATATCGATCATCCGATCGGGCTCTCCAATCACTTCCACAATGCCGGCCAGCACCTTGCGGTTGTTCAGTTTGATCACCACCTTCAAGCCAAGTGCTGTAAACACTTCGTCCATGATCTGCACCAGTTCGTACTCATTAAGCAAAGAAGAACTTCCGATCACATCCACATCGCACTGGTAAAACTCCCTGTATCGGCCACGCTGGGGCCTGTCGGCCCTCCATACCGGTTGTATCTGGTAACGCTTAAAGGGGAAGGCGATCTCATTGCGGTGCTGAACCACAAAGCGGGCAAAGGGTACTGTAAGGTCGTACCTGAGCCCTTTTTCCGAGATCAGGGCTCCCAGTCTGCCGGCAGGGGTTCCGCTTAGCGTATCTTCATCCAGCTTCGCTTTAAAATCTCCCGAATTCAGAATTTTAAATAAAAGCTTATCTCCTTCATCACCATACTTGCCCATCAGGGAAGAGAGGTTTTCCATGGCCGGGGTCTCAATGGGCAGGTAGCCATAGGTTTTGAAGATCCTGCGGATGGTATCGAAGATAAAATTCCGCCTGGCCATCTCCAGGGGAGTGAAATCTCTTGTTCCTTTTGGAATGGATGGTTTATCTGGCATAGAAGGAATTGCTGCTAGTTGGCCTTGGCCAGTTTTTTGAAATCACTTTCCAGGAAGGCATCCGGTTTCTTGAGGTTTACCTTGTGGAAATCGAAGTAATAAAACTTCGCATCGGCTGCTCCGATAAGGATCTTATAAACCCTGGCATTCATCTTTTTACCTTCGGGACCCACCTTGTGCAGGAAGACCGCATTGTCATCCCCCGCCATGATCAGCTCTTTAATCTCCTCGGGTTCCACGATTTTTACATCGTAGGGATATGCCTGCCTGATGCGGGCTTCGGAGGAGACCGATTTTTCCAGCTCCTCTTCCAGCAGGTAAAGTGTTTTGGAGCGTACATCGGCCATGTTATCGTTGTAATGCTTGTATACATTCTGGGAAACCATGTCCGGATTTTCAGTTATCAGGCGGATGTGATCCTGCAGGAACCTGACCAGGGTACCCAGCTTGTAGGCATAACGGTCCTCATCCACACCATGATAGCTCAGGGGCAGGTTAGCCACATCCTTCATATCATCGATGGACTGGTAATCTCCTCCCAGCGAAACGCAAAGGAACATATACCTGGTGTGCGACCTATCCTTTTCGAAGTTCACGGCGGCCATGTATAGAAAAGAGGCATTTTTATCAGCACTTTTGGCGCCAAAGTCCTCAAACTTGATAAATTCATATTCGGTGATATCCCAGTATTTCTTCACCGCATCCTGAATTTCAAAATTATACTCAGCCATGGGATTATCATGAAGCACCACGTAGGTCTTGGTGGTATGAAAATGATTCAGGTCTTTCTCTGTGGGCAGATACTCGCGCTGTGCACTTAGCTGAACAACTGAAAATATCAGAAGCAGAATGGCAAAATAATGTCTCATTCGTAGTAGTTTTAATTAAACTGTATTTGCATTAGTATTGAAATTGATTGGGTATTATTCGGCAGGGAAATAGAGCGGATGCTTCTCATTATACCTGCGGATAAAGACAAACTTCATCTGCTTCTTTTTCCTGTTTCTGAGGGCCATGTATTCATCGGCCAGTTCGGGATCCTTCATCAATAAGACCTCTACACTTTCTGTATCGTACTCCATCACCTCGCCAGTTTGAAAGTCAAGCAGGTACTGCTGCAGTTCGGTGTTGGCATAATTTGACTGGGGCATGGAGTAGCGGTTATAATAATATGAATTGGAATAATATGGATTGTAATACGGATCGTAGTAATTTGAATTATAAGTGGTTACAGAAGCCACGAAATGGGAGATGCTTCCCACAAAACTGATCCTGTGAAAGGCCGATCCGATGTTAATGTACAGCACCCCGTTGCGTCCATAGCCCCAGATATCACGGGTCTTCATCACCTTCTTCACCCCGTTGTCGTCATAAATCACAATTTCTTTTACGGAGGTAATCTTATCGTAAAACTCCCTGTCGAACATATCTACGTCGGTTACGATCCGTGCCGGCAGAATGGGATCGTTGGCCTTGACCATTCCAAAATTGGAGAATATCCCGTCCCTGAACTCGAAATCGGGAGAATGCTTAACCATGGGCGGGTTGGTCCCTTCCTGTGCATTGAGCATAGGAAAGAGGATCAACAATAACAGAAGTCCTGCAATTCTCATAATCATACTCCTCCGTTTACAAAATTACGAACTCTAACGGGTATATAGTGCAAAAATAGCGCCAATATTCTTCTGATTTGTTCAATTTTCTTTTCTTTGTTACCGAAAGCCCTTTATAATTACCCATGATTCCCCGTTTAGCGCAAAGAATCATCTCCATCGGTATCGATGAGAAGACGGAGCAAGCTGTGGTGAACCGGATTAAACGGATCAATCTTTTTTACGTGGTCCTGGTCACCATGTTGTGCTTCTCCCTCCTCTGGGCCTTTGTGGCCGGAAATATGAATCTGATTCTCGAGTCAGGCATAACCCTGTTTGTTACTGTGGGTCTCTTCCTTCTATTTCCCCCCGGAAGAAAAGCCAATGTGAGCAGCATGCTGGTTCTGTCTGTTACAGCCTTGCTGTTCCTGAACGCCTACCTCTTCGACATGGGTGCTTCTGTTTCTCTTATACTTGCGTTCTACCTGCTCTTTCCACTGGTAGCAATAAGTGTAAATGGAAAGTACGGGATTTTTGTAGCCATTGTTCTGGGAGCGATCACCCTGATATTCAACTCACTGCCTATCCTGAGTTCAGGTTTTCACCTGGACATTTTCAGCACCCTGATATTTTTCTCCAGTTATGCCCTGGTGATCATCCTTGCTCTTTTTATAGAACGTTCCAACCGGGAACTGTTAACCAGCCTGATAGATTCAAGAAGTCAGGTGGAAAGCAAGATCGTGGAAAAGGATGAATTCATTTCAAAGTTATCCCATAAACTTAGAACCTCCCTGAGCAACATCACCCTGATCAACAACCTGGTCCACGATGAAAGGCTTACTTCGGCCCAGAAGGAGCTCATGGAAACCCTGCAGGCATCGACCAACAGCCTGATTGAAGATGTAAACAACATTGTGGAGATCGCTTCGCCGGGAATTATTGACTATCAGAAAAGCATCATCTCTTTCGACCTGTCCAGAATCCTTGATGAGGCAATAGACATCCTGAAATCGGGCATCAAGCGGCAGGAAGAAGTGGAGGTTGAAAGATCCGATCACATCACCCATTTTCTTATTGGCGATCCCGGCTTGCTGAGAAACCTTATTATTAATATTGTAAAGGGCCTGAGCATTTATAAGCACCAGGATGATCCTGTGGCTTTGAAGATCGTAAACCTGAAGGAATCACCCAGTCAGACTCGCCTGAAATTCTCTTTCAGTGTGGAATCCGAATTGGGCCCCGACCTGGTATCATACGTGGACAGGCTGAATCGCTCAGAAGGCCATCCATCCTCAAACCTGTCCAACGCCCATAACCTTCTACTTGAAAGCGAGGGAATACTGACTGCCCGGTCCGCCAGCAGGACTGCCTCCCTCTACTTTTTCCAGGATTTCACCAAGGATACCACCCGAAGTGTGGTGGAACCTGCAGAGGAAGAACTGGTGGATACAGGTGCCAAAAGCGGCATTGCCCTGAAAGAAGCAAAGATCCTGCTGGTAGAGGATAATGTGATCAATCAGAAGATCGTGCTGCTCAGCCTTAGTAAGTTGGTCAATCAGATCGATGTGGCCGGAAACGGAAAAGAGGCTCTGGAGATGTATGACAGAAATCATTATGACCTGATACTTATGGACATAATGATGCCTGTGATGGATGGAATAGTGGCCACAAAAAAGATCCGTGAAATTGAGTATGCCCGCGATGAACGTATTCCTATTGTTGCCGTTACTGCTAACGCGCTGGCGGGAGACCGGGAAAATTGCCTGGCTGCCGGGATGGACGACTATATTGCCAAGCCCTTTGTCCCCGAGGTCCTGATTAAAAAGATGAAGAACCTGCTTACCTGATGCTTTGGGCATCTACATTTATTTTCAAACCAAACCTCGATCTTTTACTTCCCTGATCCGGTGCCGCAGGATCCAACAGGGAGAAACCGACCCTGCAGTTTTCCAGCATTCTTTCATGATCTGATGTCCATTCCAGTCCCAGCAAATCTGAGAGGAACAGATAGCGTTTTTTTGCCACCTGACTACCGTATCTGGCTAAATAATATCCCAGCTCCCTTGATTTCTCATAGTGTGGTTATTGATTATCCTGTTTGTACATGTTTTAGGTGCTTTGACGATAATCGTTATCCCCCAGGGGATAAATATTATCGTCAATGACATCGTTTTAGTGGGTTGATGGATAATCAATGACCATATCGCACTCGAACGGGACATTTTTTTTGCAGGATTGTGGTTTTTATGGCAATCGCTTGTGTTTTTCTAGCAATCACGCTCGATAATAACTGATCCCGCTACATCAATCCAGTGAAATAACTTCTATCTAATGAAACTTATCAATCCATCGGAAATTTCAGGTAAGATCTTAACATTGCTTGAACAGAGTGATTAAACAAGCTAAATGAC
>JBDLIM010000135.1:0-5469 GCA_039714915.1 Bacteroidota bacterium | reverse complement strand
TCTGCCATGGACATCCATCTGAAGGACGGTGAAGTTGAATTCTACCGGACCAAGGTAAAACTCTCATTCAAATTCGATACCTGATTCACTCGTACCTGAGGCTGTCCACCGGATTGGCACGGGCAGTTCTCCATGCGTGATACGTCACAGTGAGCAGGGAAAGAAGCACGGATAGAACAAATACAAGCACAAATACCGCTATTTTTAGCTCGGTGGAATAAGAGAAGAACTGGAAAAGTTTCCAGAGGCCAGCGTAGGCCAGAGGCAAAGCCACCAGGTTGGAAAGGATCACCAGTTTCATAAACTCGGATAACAGCAGGTTCATCACTGATTCTGTGTTAGCCCCCATGGCCTTATGGATCCCCACCTCCTTGGTCCGCCTGCTGTTATTAAAAAGGGAGAGCCCGATGAGTCCCATCATGGCAATGAAAATAGCTACGGCCGCAAAGACTTTGAATATAACAGAAATTCCATCTGCATTTTCCAGGACCGTATATTTATAATTCCTGACGAAATCAAACTCCAGTTCATAACCCGGATTGTGTTTGTGAAATACCTCCTCTACGGACGAAAGCTGTTTGGCTGAGGAGCCCGGGTTTACCCGGACAAAAAGGTAATTATGCACGGGCTCGTACACATAGATCAGGGCCTCATTGTCAAAGGCAGGAAGAGTTAACGGGTAGAACTGGATGTCTTCGACGATCCCCAGGATAATGCGCTCGTGCCCCCATATATACATTTCCCGGCCCACCGGATCCTCCCATCCCATGTAATCTATCAGGGAGCGGTTTACAACCACATAATCATAATTCAGAGTATCACGCGCATCAGTAAAAAAATCGCCTTCCAGCAGGTCAATGTCAAAGGTGGACAGGAAATCAGGGCTTGTCCGGATCACCCGCGCAAGTTTATTATGATCCCCATCACGCTCTCCCCAGTCAATTTCTCCGTAGTTAACATTTACTGGTATATCCGATGCCGATGAAACGCTATTCACAAAGGCAAGTTTTTCCAGATCCTGCTTGACCAGGGAATAACGGTCCCACACCCTTCCCTTGGTCCGGATATAAAGCACATCTTCCCTGTTAAAACCCAGGTCTGCCTCCCTCATATGTGTGAACTGCCTGATGATAAAAATGGATGTTACGATGAAGAAAATGGAAAAGGAAAATTGGAATACAATCAAAACTCGTCGGAATCTTCTACCTGCAAACGGATTCTCTATTCCTTTCCCTGTGAGAAAGGCAAGGGGCTTGTAGCCCGAGATCTTCAAAGCGGGATAGAGTCCGGCCAATAATCCGGTCACCACAAATATCCCCATTATCAGCAACCAGTACAAGGGACCCCTGGGTACATCCTCCTGAGTAATATCAAATAAAGGAAACACATTGACTGCCAGCTGTTCTGCAATAAAAAAGCCTAAATAAAAAGCCAGAAGCAGGAGAATAAAGGTCTCACTCATAAACTGAAGCACAAGCTGTTTTCTGCTGGCGCCTGCACTTTTTCGCACCGCAATTTCTTTTAGTCTCAGGGAAGAGCCAGCCGTGGTAAGATTAATGAAATTGATGCTGGCAATCAACATAATTACCACCCCCATGATCAGGTTGATCAAGTAGCCGATCATGTTCTTGTTTTCACCGTGCATATGCAGGCGGTCAAAACGATCCATAAAATACCAGGAATCAAAATCAGCTTCAAAATTTTCTTCCACATGCTTATTGATGGCCTCATTCATAGCCACCAGGTCGCTCCCCTCTGTCAGCTTAAAATGGTTGTAATACATGGTACCCCCGTAACTGTTTATGGGGTATCCCTTTTGTTCCAGGACATGAAATCCCATCAGGGCATTAAACTTGTGAGTGGATACCTCCGGGGGATCTTCAGCAACTGCTACCACGGTAAACCAGCCGCCCTCGCCGATCCGGATTTGCCGATTCAGGGCTTCTTCCTCCCCGAAGAGTTTCCCGGCCAGGCTCGCCGTAATTACAATCTGATCCCTTGCTGTAAATACCTTTTCCGGATCACCTTTAAGCAGGGGAAAGGTGAAATAGCTGAAGAAATTGCTGTCCACCATGATTATCTGGCTTTCATCATAATATTTCATAGGCTCATCGGCATCCTTCTCCTCCACAGGGATTCCCAGTTCAAACTCCATGGGCGAGCTTACTCTGCAGCTGCTTTCCACCTTGGGAAACAGCTCTTTCAGAACCCTGGAATAGATCCCTCCGGTGCGCTGAGTAGTGAAATCTCCGCGATTCATTGTGAGGCGGACATTCAAGACATACATCTTTTCAATATCCCTGTGAAACCTATCGAACCCGCCATCGAAACGAACCCAGGAGAGCAGGGTCAGGAAAATCCCGAATCCTATGGCCATTCCCAGCAGGTTTATCAGGGTGATCAATTTATTCCTCCAGAGGTTACGGAGTGCTATAAGAAGGTAGTTTCGAATCATTGCTTACTTTTTCCTACAAATATGTCAATATCATGCCATGATCTATATTACCCTTATATACAACTCTTTAAGCTTTAATATTTCTTTTTAAGTGTCGGATTTCCCAACACTTAGTGTGCGTGATTCCAACAATACCCTAAATTTACAGTTCCTGCAATGGCAAAAAAAGAAGGTTCCATATTAATAGTCGATGATAACAATGACCTGCTTATTGCTTTAAGGCTGGTCCTGAACCGGAGTTTTGCCCGCATCGAAACCCTACGAAATCCAAACCTCATCCTCTCCACCCTGGAAAAGGCATCCTTTGACCTCATCATCCTGGATATGAATTTTAAAGCCGGGCAGGTGACCGGCAATGAGGGGATTTTCTGGATGAACAAGATCCGGGAGAAGGATCCCGATGCATCGGTGGTCTTTATCACCGCTTACGGGGATGTGGAACTGGCCATCAAGTCCATGAAAGAAGGAGCAGTGGATTTTATTATGAAATCCTGGGATGAGCAAAAAATCCTGTCTACCCTGATCTCTGCCTATGAATTAAGGAAAAGCCGGATGGAAGTTTCTCTTTTGAAGAAGCAGCAGGCCCACCTGACCAGGGAACTGGAGAAGGATCTTTCGGTCTGTCATTGCCGGTCGGCGGCCATGAAAGAGATTGACGAGATGGTGAAAAAGATCGCCGGCACTTCTGCAAGCGTCCTGATCCTCGGGGAGAATGGCACAGGTAAGGAAGTGGTAGCCAGAGAGATACACCGTTTATCGGGCCGGCGGAACGAGATATTTATGAAAACTGACCTGGGAGCCCTTCCCGAAACACTTTTTGAAAGTGAATTATTTGGCCATACTAAAGGGGCCTTTACCGATGCCAGGGAAGAACGAGACGGTCGTTTTGTGATTGCATCAGGAGGAACCCTCTTTCTGGATGAGATTGGCAACCTGCCCCCGGGCCTGCAGAGCAAGTTGCTGTCGGCGCTTCAAAACAATGAAGTATACCCGGTGGGATCCTCCATACCAAAAAAAGTCGATGTCAGGGTGATCTCGGCCACCAATATGCCCATCCGGGAAATGATCGTGCAGAAAAACTTTCGTGAAGACCTCTATTACCGAATTAATGCCATTGAAATTGAGATCCCTCCCCTGAGGAAAAGAAAGGAGGATATCCCTTTACTTGCTGAGTTCTTTCTGGCAAAATATAGCAAACAGTACCAAAAAAGCGGAATATTGCTGGGAGTCAGGGCCCTGGAGCAACTTAAACAACATGCCTGGCCAGGGAACATCCGGGAACTGGAACATACACTGGAAAAAGCCGTGATCCTCACCGACACCGCGGTGATCTCTGATTTTGCCCTGGGCCCGGGAATCGAAGATATGGGAAATTGGAATGCTGCTTCTTCCCTGAACCTGGAGGAGCATGAACGCCAGGTCATTGCCCAGGCACTCAGGGAAGAGAAAGGCAACATCAGTGCTACGGCAAAAATCCTGGGAATTAACCGGTCCACCCTTTATCAGAAGATGAAAAAATATGGTCTTTAGCCGCTTCATATGGTCCATCCTGGCTTTTGTGGCTGCCATTGTGGGAAGCTCCATTCTCCTGGGTATTTACCTTCAGAAACCAGACTTCCCCGTGACCAGATCGCTACTGATTGTTGCCCTGGTTCTGGAAACCATCCTGATGATCTGGTACCTGACCAGAATCAGGAGAGACCTGCTGAAGTTGATTAATGCCCTTCGCAATGACGATCCAACCATGCAGTTCTCCAGAGTGCGGAACGATCCCTACTTTAGTGCCATTCATACTGGATTTAATGCGCTGATCAAAGATTTCAGACTGGTGCGCCTGGATAAAGAGGTGGAACAAAGGTTTTTTGAAGCCACAGTTAACCATGTGAGCTTTGGACTTATGGCCTATAATCAGCAAGGGGATGTGGAAATGGTAAATGCCTCCTTCCTGGAACTGTTTAAACTGCAACGCTTAAATCACATCCGTGCCCTGGAAACTAAATCAGATCACCTTCCCCGGCTGTTGGAAAGCCTGAGTACACAGAAAGAATCGCTTCATAAAGTCAACATTGACGGACATCAGTACCACCTGATCTTCCTCACTTCAAAGTTTATCCTGAAAGAAAAGGAAATCACCCTGATATCGGTAAGGGATATCAGCAGGGAAATAGACCAGAATGAACTGGAAGCCTGGCAGAAACTAATGCGAATCCTGAGGCACGAAATCCTCAACTCCCTGAGTCCCATTAAACTCCTGGCCACCAACCTGGCAGAAATGCCTGTCACTTCCCTGAATAAGGAGGAAGTTAGGGACATGAAAACCGGCCTGGACACCATATACCGGCGCGCTACAGGTTTGACTGATTTCCTGGATACCTACTCCAACCTTTACAGGGTTCCCGAACTCGAATTGGAACATACCCAGGTTGTTGATCTTTTCAACAGAATCTGCACACTACATAAGGACCTGTTCATCCGTGAGGGCATTAGCTGTAGACTTGAGGTCGACGATCCCTCCTTACAGATCAGGATGGATGAACGGATGATAGAGCAGGTACTGATCAACCTGGTGAAAAACGGAGTGGATGCACTTCAGGGACGTCCCGATCCCAGCCTAATGCTATCGGCCCGGGAATCCGGGAAGGAGGCCGTCCTGTCTGTCAGAGACAATGGTTCAGGTATTCCCGACGACCAGCTGGATCATATTTTCATTCCCTTCTATTCCACCAGGGAGAAGGGCAGCGGGGTGGGTCTTAGTTTTTCACAGCACATCATGCGCATGCACCACGGACGGATTCATGTGCGCTCCCGGGAGGATGAGGGAACTGAAATTCAGCTGGTCTTCTCTGCTGAATGATCCCTGATGTCCATTAAATAATGAACACAGACTCAACAATATCAGGATTATATGGTTTTTAGAGTATATTTAGCTGACATATGCCTATAAATGTTCCCACAAACCTGCCTGCCATCCATGAACTGAAAAAGGAGAATATTTTCATTATGGAGGAAAGCAG
>JBDLIM010000134.1:0-5634 GCA_039714915.1 Bacteroidota bacterium | reverse complement strand
TCCGGATCCATTCCCGCTTTATGAATGTAGTCGCTGATAAAAGCTTCCGGCTGCCTGTACTCGTTGAGGATCTTATAAAAGGCCTGTCCGGGGGAGTATACTAAGGAGTTGTTTGAGGCATATTGGTATTCCACGGCAAGGTTGTCCAGTGTGAAAAGAACCGAATCAAAATCAAATCTGAAATCCAGGCTGTTGAATTTCTGCATCCCTTCCCTGACCAGAACTCCGAATTTGGCATCAAATTGCTCCTTCTTGGTGCGGTAGGTTTCTGTAATGAAAATGTACTGCACAGCAATCAGGACAATCAGTGCCACGGTGGATAAGATTATAAAAAAGCGACTTTTCACGGGAATCTGTTCTTTAGCTAAGATACTACCTTATTTTTTCCGTTAACCTGTCATTAACACTCCATTAACCATTATGCACGGCCTGAGGACCTATTTTTGTAACAGATGTCACAACAAAAACATATGGTTATGAAAACAAACATACTATTCAAATCTCTTACCCTGATCTTTTTCATCCTGTTCTCAGGGACGGTGCTGATGGCGCAGAGCAGGGAAAAGGATGAAAAAGCGGCTCGGGAGGCTGAGATGAAGGCGAAACAAGAAATGCTGGAAAAGCAACAGCAGGAAAAGATGAAGCAGATGGAAATCATCTATGCCGACCGTGCCCGGGATTTTGAAAGACAGGCCCGTGAATCTTCCCGTGCCCGTACATACGTGCGTTCTTCGGGAGAAAGTCCGGATTATTTTATTTATTCAGGCAATCAGGGCAGTCAGACTCAGCTGACCCTCAGAAACAGTTTCAATGGGAATTCGGATAGTTCAAAAGGTGAGTTTGAAGTCAGTGAAGACACCCGTAATTTCAGGATGACAATCAATGGGAAAGTGAAAACCGGAGAAATCCGGATTATAGTGGACTACCCCAGCGGTGATACTTTCAAGGACCTGACCATCAACTCGGCTGCAGAGATTACTTTCAGTCAGTCGGTAACTATCAGTGAGCAGGAGGGTGGCAAGTATATTGGTGACTGGAGCTATAAGATCATTGCAGAAAAGGCTGAGGGCAGCTACAAGCTCTCGATCATGACACATTAATACGGTTCAGCAAGGAATGAAATATCCCGAAATTGCTATCTTTGCGTAAATCAAAGCAAGGATGTTTGGGATTTTTATATTTATCAGCGGGCAGGAAGTCATATTTGCTTTATTAATCGTTTTGTTATTGTTTGGTTCCAGGGAAATTCCGAAGCTGGCCAGGACATTTGGCAAGGGGATGAAAGAATTTAAACGGGCCACTGATGATATCAAAAGGGAGTTTGAAGAGAGTACTCCTGAAGTGATGGAGGATTTCAAGGATATCAAGAACAATCTTACCAAAGATGCTAATTCGATTAAAAGGAATCTCACCAAGGATGCCGATGAGATTGTGAAGGGTGTGAAGAAAAACCTGGACGTCGATTAGCTCCAGCCCATGTACCCATGGTAAAGGTTTATGTATTATTGCTGGCCGGATTGCTGCTGCTTTTTGTCAGCGGAAAATACCTGGTTGACAGCAGTGTGCATCTTTCAAAGTTGTTTCGGATACCCAGGATGATCATCGGTTTGACCGTAGTAGCCTTTGGTACTTCTGCTCCCGAATTACTGGTAAGCATTCAGGCCGCTTTCTCCGGGTTTCCCGAAATTGCCATTGGAAATGTGGTAGGAAGTAATATATCCAACATTCTTCTGGTACTGGCTGTTACGGCACTTATCTTTCCCATTCCCGTACCGGCTTCTTCTGTGAAGCGCGACTGGCCTATGATGATGTTTGCTTCGCTCCTCCTCTTTGTTCTTTCCCTGAACGGCTGGCTTACACGGCTGGAGGGAGTGGTTTTTGTGGCTTTGCTGGTGGGATATGTGATATTTTCTGTGCTCAGGGCCCGGGGTGAGAAACATCCCTATGAGGGGGATGAGCAGGAACCTTCTATGAAGTGGTGGGTGGCTGGAATTATTTTCGTGGTTTCCTGTGCTGGCCTGGCATTTGGTGCCGATCTGCTGGTGAGTAATGTGGCCATCATTGCTGAAGAATTTGGCATTTCGCAAAGGATAATTTCTGTGACCATGGTGGCGGTGGGTACCAGCATACCGGAAGTGGCAACCAGTGTGATTGCAGCCCTGAAGAAAGAAACCGATATTTCTGTGGGCAATATCATTGGCTCCAACATCATGAATATCCTGTCGGTGCTGGGGATCACATCTTTGATCAGTCCCATTAAAGTGGATGCGCAGATTGCCCGCTTTGATATTCCATGGATGCTGGGCATTTCACTGGTGCTATTGCTCTTGATGTTGCCGGCTGCACGTTCCCGTATTACCCGCTGGGAGGGTATTTTTATGATAATGATCTATCTGTTGTATATTTACCTCTTATTTTAACAAGGAATGATCCAGGCTGAGCATATTACCAAGTCATTTGGCAACCTCCGGGTATTAAAGGAAATTCATCTTGATGTAAAAGCAGGGGAGGTAGTTTCGATCGTGGGAGCTTCGGGAGCGGGAAAAACTACCCTTCTCCAGATTTTAGGAACCCTCAGTAAGCAGGATCAGGGTACGGTGACCGTCAATGGGATCCGGACCGATCAGCTGGCCAGTAACCAGCTGGCGCGTTTCAGAAATCTGCATATCGGTTTTGTTTTTCAGTTTCACCAGCTGCTGCCAGAATTCAATGCATTGGAGAATGTGTGCATTCCTGGTTTTATAGCCAATAAGCCGAGAAAAGAGGTGGAAAAGAGGGCCGGTGAGTTGCTCGATTTTCTTGGATTATCGGACCGCCTGGATCATAAACCCGCCGAGTTATCGGGCGGGGAGCAGCAACGGGTAGCTGTGGCCAGGGCACTTATAAATGATCCCGAGGTGATCCTGGCGGATGAGCCCTCGGGAAACCTGGATACAGAAAACAAAAAGGAGCTTCATAAGCTGTTTATCCGCTTAAGGGACCAGTTTCAGAAAACACTTGTAATTGTCACTCATGACCGGGAACTGGCTGGTATGGCCGATCGCATTATCACCATGAAAGATGGCCTCATCTTACCCTAAGCCAGAGATTCCAGCTCTGAAGGAGTTTCTGGATCAGAAAGCAGACCTGTATAATACTCCGGCTTTTATTAAGACAGATCCCATACAGGTTCCTCATCAATACAGTGAAGCCCGTGATATTGAAATCTCCGCTTTTCTGACGGCCACCATTGCCTGGGGTCAGAAAACCACTATTATTTCCAATGCCCGTAAACTGCTTTCCTGGATGCCCGGAGGCCCCTATGAATTCTTAATGGCAGCCGGCAATGAGGAAATGGAACGTTTTATTCCCTTTGTTCACCGGACTTTTAACGGGCTCGATTGCATCTATTTTCTGAAGTCTCTCCGGCATATCTACCGCCATTACGGGGATCTCCGCACGGTTTTTGAAAACAGCTACCATGCATCGGGCGACCTGTGGTATTCCATCACCGAATTCAGGAAACTGTTTTTTGAACATGCCGATCCGGGAAGAAGTTCAAAACATGTGGCGGATGTGAGCCGGGGAGCCAGCGCCAAGCGGATCAATATGTTCCTGAGGTGGATGGTCCGCCGTGATATGAGGGGAGTGGATTTTGGCTTGTGGGAGGACATTCCCATGCATGCACTGTATATACCCCTTGATGTGCATACCGGAAATGTGGCCAGAAAGCTGGGCCTGCTCCAGAGGAAGCAGAATGACTGGAAGGCGGTTGTGGAACTTAGCTCCCGCCTAAGGGAATTTGATCCGGACGATCCGGTCAGGTACGATTTTGCCCTGTTTGGTCTGGGCTCGTTTGAGAAATTTTAAATTCTTCCTCCACAAAGCGGATCCCATGACTTTCAAGCTCTTTCAGCACCGGATCATAAATGCCGGCTTGAATGGGTAGCTGAACTCCCGTTTCGGTATATTCCCCTTCCAGGATGCGCCTGGCCACCATGGCCAGGGGCAGGCCAACCGTTACCGACATGGCCGTGTGACGGCTATCCTCCCCAATATATACCAGGGTAGAGTAACGTTTTTTGTGCGCATTGTTCCAGATGTAATCAAATTGGTGCTGCATCACAATCATGTCCTTGTCTTCCGGTTCAAGCTGCCACTTTTCCACCAGTATTTTTTGCAGGATCTTGGCGGGAGTCAGGCCCGGAATTCCGATTTTAGTATCGTCAAAAATACCCAGCCAGCTTAATCGTTTCATCATGCTGGAATCTTCCTCAAAGTTCAGGTACATGGCCAGCTTAATATCCACGGGAATTTCGGTTTCGTAGGCCATGAAACTATTGATGAATTCGCGATAGCTCATGTGTTCGGTATCCTCCATCACATAGCTGTCATCGGTGGCTCCCAGCTGAACAAAAATATCCCAGGCTTCGCAGAAACCGGGCCGGCGTATGGTTCCCCGGAACATGGTCTTCAGGTTATGCAGGCCATAGGTTTCCCGGTAGGTAAGAGAATCCCGGTTGCCATAAACTTCAAAGGCGCCCAGTTCGGGTACCTGAATGGTCTCAATGCGACGGAATACCTTGTGATAGGGAATGTATTTGAATTTGCCATTATGCAGGAAGCGTGCTCCATCATTTCCTGCCAGCACCACATTCCTGGGATTCCATGTAAACTTATATTGCCAGGGATTGTTCTCGTATCCCGGGGCCACCAGTCCGCCGGTGCTGGACTCGAATGAAATCAATTCGCCCCCCATTTGTTCGATCTCCCGGATGACTTTTACAGCTGACATATGATCCAGTCCCGGATCCACCCCGCATTCATTCATTAGCACGATTCCTTTTTTTCTGGCTGCTTCGTCCAGGGCTCTGATGTCAGGCGAAAGGTAGGAGGCAGTCACCATGTTCCGTCCCAGTTCTACACAGGCTTCAGCCACCAGATGGTGCATCCGGGCCGGCAGGAGACTGATTACTATATGGGCTTTACGGATCTCCTCATTGCGCTGGTTCACATTGTATACATCAAAGGCAAATGCTTCTCCACTGGGATGCTTTTGAATTTTTTCCTGTGCATGTTCAGGTTTAATGTCACCCACACGGACGATCCACCGGCCTTTCGAATGATCAAGCAGGTATTTAATCAGGGTAGTTGAGGATAGGCCCGCCCCCAGGATAAGGATTTGCTTCATGGAGTATTCTTTGACCACTAAAGATAATAAACAAACCTTATTTTCCCAGCTGGGCCTTCAGGATCCGGGCAATGTATTTGCCAATGATATCAAACTCAATGTTGACCACCGTGCCCACTTTAAACTGATGAAAATTAGTCACTTCATAGGTGAAGGGAATAATGGCTACCTGGAAGGATTTTTCCTGGGAATTCACAACGGTGAGACTCACCCCGTTGACCGAAACAGATCCTTTTTCCACGGTGATATGCTCCTCGCCTGAGGGCTCATATTCAAAGGTATAGTACCAGCTGCCTTCTGCTTCCGACACCTCGGTACAGCTTGCTGTCAGATCCACATGTCCCTGTACCATGTGGCCATCCATCCTGGAATCGAGCCGGGTGCTGCGCTCCAGGTTCACCTTATCACCCAGCTTCAGGAGCCCAAGGTTAGACTTCATCAGTGTTTCCCTGATGGCGGTCACG
>JBDLIM010000133.1:0-5698 GCA_039714915.1 Bacteroidota bacterium | reverse complement strand
TGCAACTCACAGAAAGTATTCATTTTGAGAACTAATCAGGAATATCTACTTAATCGATCACCACTGTATCGCGGATGACTTCGGAGGCGGTGAAGTAGCCAATGGCGCCTTCGCTGAGGTTGGTACGGGCATTGCCGGGCAGCACATCAAATACTCCTCCCCTCCAGTCGGTTTCGGAGAGCATGCCCCTTAAAAATTCTTCATAAAGGCCATTAACGGATTCCTTTTCCCGGAATACAATGGTTCCGGGAGGGAATCTTACATGTTCCCGGTCGGGAGGAAAGAAGCGGTTTACATCTATGGATCCCAGGGTATAGTGATAGATCAGGGCATGGGTCTCTTCTGCGGGAAGTGTACCGTATCCGGGCACATGGCTCCAGTCCAGTTCCAGGCGCACAATGGCAGGGCCATCGCTGTCGGCAATATGGACTTCGTACAAAGGCGGATCGGCCTGCACCCGGTAAGGCCGCATATACTGGAAGGGGCTTACTGCCCGCATAAAGCTTACCCCGGTAATTAGTCGGCCTCCTTCAATAATACGCAACTGATAGCCCTTATCCACTTCGCCTGCAAAATCCGGGGAAGTGAGATATACTCCGGGGCGGGAAGGATCCTCCCTGAGGGGGTATTGGGTCCTGCCATCAAAAATTTCCACAAGGGCACCGCTGATTCCTTCTGTTACCCCATTTCGTTCATACAGAGGCCGGGTGAGTCTTACCTCATGCCTTCCTGCCTCATTGGTGATCTTTCCTTCCACCACGATAAGGTCCTCCTCCTGGTAATTCAGCTCCCAGTCCACTTCTTCGGTACAGGAAACAGCAGCAAGGAACAGGCACAAAAGAGCGATTCCCTTCATGGCTTAAAAGTTAAAGTGGTATGAAATGGAAGGAACGATGCCATACAGATAGAAGTGGGTGGTGAGCAGCTCCGGATCGGTGTAATAATCATAGGGCACTACATAATTTCCATTCCCGCCGGCTACCTTATTGAAATGCAGGGCTACCGGGTTTTTCCTGTTGTAGAGGTTATACACCGAGAAGATCAGTTCGTGCTGAAATTTCCGTTCCGGCTTGCTGAGCTGCCAGTTGAGTGCCACATCCAGCCGGTGGTAATCGGGCAAACGGTCGTTGTTCCGCTCGGCATAAATGGGTACCTGGTGATTGTCATAATAATAAAAGCCGGTGGGTGTGGTAAAGGGCACTCCGGTCATATAGATGAAGTTCCCTGTGAGGGTGAACCTGGGACTTATGGTCCAGGAGAGGTAGAAGGAGAAATCGTGTGGCCTGTCGGAGTAAGACGGGTAGGGCCTGCCACCATTGATCTCTTCCACCTGCGAAAGCGCCCTGGAGAGGGTATAGGATACCCATCCGTTTATCTTCCCTAACTCTTTGTGAAGAATGGTTTCCAGTCCGTAGGCGGTGCCATGGCCAAAACGAAGCTCGTATTCCACCAGTGGATTCATAAGCATTCGTGCATGATCCCTGTAATCGATCAGGTGGTTCATGCGCTTATAGTAAGCTTCTATATCGAATCGCAGTCCGGGTGCACCAAACCTGTGAGTATAGCCCATGGTAATCTGGTGGGCTACCTGGGGCAAAACATTGGGACCGGCGGGTAGCCAGACTTCCAGCGAAGTAAAGGGACTGATGGAATTGGTAATCAGGTATTGAAACTGGCTGGTCCGGCTGTAGCTTAACTTAAAGAGGTGACGGCTTCCGGGCTGATAGATCAAGCTCAGCCTCGGATCGGGAGAGAGGTAGCTATGGTACACCTTTCCTCCGGGATGCGCTATGATTGCCAGGCTGTCTCTTTCAAAATCTCCCCCTGTGGCCGGGACAATATCATATTCGGTGGCTGGTCCGATGTTGTTCCAGGCAGTGAGTCGCAAACCTGCCCTCAGCGATAGTTTTTCGTTTACAATAAATTGATTTGACACATAGACAGCATATTCCCGGGTATGCTTGACGGACAAATCCAGGCCCGGATCGAACTCTTCCCCACCCCGGTAATAATTGCCGGGATTATGAAAATGTCCTGCAGCCAGCAATCCAAATCTGAGTGTGTATGAAGGCCGTGCATAATAAGTGAAATCGTACTTGAGGCTCAGGTTATCGATGTGGGAGTTCCAGTAATCTCTGTTCTCCAGGTGGGTGTTCAGATAATAATCATAGCGCGAACCAAGCAGGGTGAGGTTGGAAAAAAGCCGGTCGGAGAAAAGATGGTTCCAACGCAGGGTAGTGGTGCTGTTCTGCCAGTTGATCCCTGATGATGTCTCTTGATTTACCTGCTGTTCAAAATTATCCACCCCACGATACATGGAGAAGAAAATTCTGTTGTTCTCATTGATGTTGTAATTGAGTTTCAGGTGCAGGTCGGAGAAATGGAGGTCATTAATGCGTTCGTTAAATGTTTGAAGGGGTCGGGTAATGTAGGAGCGCCGGCCCGATACAAAAAAGGAGATATGCTCTTTCCAGAGGGGACCTTCCAGGGAAAGTCGCGAAGAAAGCAGGCCCAGGCTGCCATCCATCCCAAATTGCTTCATATTCCCGTCTTTGGTACGAATATCGACCAGGGAAGAGAGCCTGCCTCCGTAAAAGGCCGGAAAATCTCCTTTGTAAATTTTCACATCTTTAATGGCATCGGGCACAATGGTACTGAAGAAACCCAGCAGGTGGGTGGGATTATACACCGGAGCCTCATCGATGGTGATCATGTTCTGATCACGGGCTCCGCCCCGGACATAGAAAATGGTGGAACCATCACCGAAAAATTTAACTCCGGGAATGGCTGCCAGGGACTTGATCACATCCTTTTCCCCGAAAAGTGCCGGCATCTTCCTGACCGACTCGGGATTGATCCGCTCTTCCGAGCTCCTGGAGGTACGCACGATGCTGGTTTCATCGTTGGAGTAGATGGTCACATCGCTGAGTCGTGCCACTTCCTTCTTCATGGCAAAATGCAGGATCTGATCTTCGTGATTAGTCAAAGTGAGGATGTTATGGCCATACCCGACATAAGAGCAGACCAGGTGATCCACTGCCTCCCTGAGCGTAAGGGAGTAGAAACCGTAATTATTGGTAATGGTACCCTCCACCCCACCGGGAATGGCAATGGTGGCACCGATCAGCACCTCCCCCGTTCCGGAGTCTTTTACATATCCGCTGATGGTAAATTGTACTGGAAAGGCAGCTTCCCCTTCAGCCTGCACCCTGGCCTCCACTTCAACTCTCAGGCGTCTGGCCCGTTTTAAAACAATCTGTTGCTCAAGCAACTCAAATCTCACCTTTCGTTCGGCAAAAAGGACTTCAAGGACTTTTTCAAGGATTTCGTTCTCCACATGAATTGTCAGGACCTCCTCTTCATCCAGCAACCTGGAGTTATAGGAGAAACTAAGCCCGCTCTGCAGCTCAATCTCATCCAGGATCTCTCCCAGGGGCTTCTGATCCATCTGAAGGGTAATCAAGATCTGAGGATCCTGTCCCCACAGAAAACAGGCCTGAGCCATAAGAACTACCTGCACTAATATTTTTAGACCTTTTCCCCGCATAGATCAAGGCTTAGTTGCAAGCCGTACCATCCAACCTGATCTCATCACCCTGGCGGCTTAGTTTAAGGTCGAGGGTTACCTTCAGGACGTTTAATATGGCTTCAAGGCTTTGATTTGAAAAAGTAACGGTAAGGGGACAGGCTGCCAGCTCCTCATTTGCGATTACCAGATGGGCCCCATATACTTTATTAAGCAGATCCACCACCTCCTGAAGGGAGGAATCGTCAAAGTACAGTTCCCGGGTCTTCCAGGAGATATTGTTGGGATCAGCCTGTGGGATCAGCACCATTTCCTGGTTTTGTTTATGGTAGGTGCCGCTGTTTCCGGCTCTCAAAATAAGCTGTTCCTGCTTCGCCTGTTTTTCCTGCCCGGAGGTCAGGGCAACCATTCCGCTTTTAACGGTAATTTCAACGGTGGAGTTAATCTTATACGCATTTACGTTAAAGCTGGTCCCCAGCACCTCCACTGTAGCCGGACCTGCATCAATCACAAAGGGCCGGGCTGTATCCCTTGCCACATCAAACCATGCTTCCCCGCTAAGGGATACTTTTCGCCCGGTCGGCGCAAAGCTTTTCTTATAACGCAGTTTAGAATCCCGGTTCAGGATGATATGAGTTCCATCTTCGAGAAGTACCTCCAAAGCCTCATCGTGGGCCACGATTTTTTCGGTCCCTAAGATATTTGTTCCATACATCCAGCCAAACGCTATGAGTAATCCTGCAATAAGTACAGCTGCAATGCGATAGGTGTAAAACAGCAGGGAACGGCTTTTTCCATGGTGCTCCATGTCTGCATTGTCCATACTCAATTCAGGGATCTGTGCTTTCATCAGCTTCCACTCCGCATCCAGATCATAGCTTGGACGGGAGGCGGACTCATCCGCAGCATCCCAGATTTTTCTATATTCAGCTACCCTTGCCTTAAGCTCCGGATCGCTGCGCAAGAGCTCCTCGAAATCCCTCAGTTCTTCCGGGCTTAGCTCACCGGAAAGATACCTGGATATCTGCTGATCAAATTCGCTATGTGTTTTTTCTACCGACATACTCAATTATTACACACCTGAAAGTCACCTTACCCCTATTTCGTTTCCTTTCATTTTTAATTCAATGTATTTAACAACAACCACAAAAGGATGGACAAGTAATGTATCAGCTTCTCCCTTAGTATTTTTAAGGCCTTGGACATCTGATTCTCAACTGTTTTCACAGATATGTCCAGCTCTTGTGCGATCTCACTGTATTTCAAGCCATCAAAGCGGTTCAGTTCGAAGATCCGGCGGCATTTTTCAGGCAGGGATTGGATGGCATCCCTGATCTTTTCCTCAAGCTCCATGGACTCGATCTGTGCACTCACGTCCCAATCGCCTGCCACATCGGGAAGCTCCTCATCAGAAAATTTTTTTCGGTCGCGCAACACATTCAGACTCCGGTTATGTACCGAGGTGAACAGGTAAGATTTCAACGAGGTGCTAAGATCAACAGCCTCACGCTTCTCCCACAATGCGATGAATACTTTGTGAACTACTTCACGCGCATCATCTTCATCCACAAGGGTTTTCCTGGCGAACAACATGAGGGGGGTAAAATAGGTTCTGAACAGTTCTTCAAAATAACTATGGTCCAGTTTCCCTCCCGGTATAAGCTTCTTCTCAATGGTCACTTCAATTTAAAGATAGAGAAATACACCTTTTTACGCATAAAAGGGCCCTGAAGATTCATTGATTTTAAAAACTTTCAGATTTTACCGGACTTCAAATGGAATTGTTTCTTCGAAAGCCCTTCCTTCTGAAGTCCATCCTCTGATGCGCACTTCATAGCTCCCCCTGGTATCTGAAGTAGTGAATTCAAGGTTTACATCATCACCAGGTTCCAGACGGATATGAGGATCCCACAGCAGGGTATTCCTTGAATCGGGCAACATGCTTTCAGCCACCTTAAGAATCGGATCCTCAGGCATATCCCGCTCCAACATCTGGTACTTCAGCAGGAGGCCGGATGAAGGCAGGTCAATATATCCCATATCATTGTCCTTGGTAATCAGACTGATGATCCCTCCAAAAGTCACATCCGAACGCAGATAGGGAGCTGTGACGATCTCCACCCTGTTTATAAGCCTGGGTGAAACCTCCAACAGGGCTTCCATATCAAAAAT
>JBDLIM010000132.1:0-5888 GCA_039714915.1 Bacteroidota bacterium | reverse complement strand
AGATATCAGGAGAGTGGAAGAGGGTCTTGACATAGCCTACCGGGCGATGAAAAATGTGAATCCGCCGTTTGAAATGGCCACCTCAGGATGGGTGCTGGGCCCCCCGCGCAACAGGGGGCGCTTCGATGAGATACTACCCAAAGATGTTGCCGTTAGCTGCATTACCCGGGATGTGGGATTTTCGACCGTGACTACCACCTTCAGCTCCATTCAAAACAGGGGAAAGTGGGCCATACCGTGGCTGGAAGATGACAATGTAATGATCACCCCCCAGTCCTGGGTGGGACGCTTGCGAAAGGATGCGGCGGATGCATATGCCTATGGCTGCTCGGGACTTTTGGGGCTCCATTGGCGCACCCGGATCCTGGGTCCCAATATATCAGCATTGATGAAAGCCGGCTGGGACCAGTCCGGCTGGAACGGGAACCTGGATATTACCGTGGCCAACACAGAGCCTATTAGGAAAGATGTGCAGAGGGACGGACTGCCTTATGCCTATCCAAACCATACCATTCTGAATACTTCAGAACAGGAGATTTACAAAACCATGTGCTACGGAATGGCGGGTTATTACGTTGAGGTGCCCAATGGGTTTTATACGGTTACCCTGCAGTTCTGTGAAGCGAAGATATACAGGAACGGAGGAAGGGTCTTTGATGTGAAGATAGAGGGCAAGCAGGTGCTGGATGATTTCGATATCTTTCAGACTGCAGGTAAAGACAGAGCCCTCGACTATAGCTATTCCGGTATAGAGGTTGATGACGGGGAGTTGCAGATTGATTTTTTCAATGTGCTACATTTTGCCACCATAGCCGGAATAGTGGTCCGTGGCAAAACTGCTGAAGGAGAAGATTTCGAACGCAAGATCAATTGCGGGGGTTCGGCTTATGCCGACTATGAATGTGATTTGCCGGCCAGTGGAGCCGTAGTAAGGGAATGTCCCCGGCGGGAGATGGAGACATCCGATTTTTACCTGGACTGGGCCTCCTCCCTCTTTGGAGCTGAAAATGGAGAGGAGATAGCCGGGATTTTTGCGGGCATAGATGGTGGCGGTTTTGTCGGGGGGATAGGTTTGCAGGGTGCGATTTTGCCAAGACATCCACAGTTTCACGCCGGACCGGGTGGTTTGAGACCCATTAATGAGCCCTGGGAGGAGGTTAAAAAGCGATTTGAATTTGTTGAAAAGTTGCAAACCATCCGACCCAGGATCAACGATAAAGGAAACCTGGCCCGGTTCGATTACTGGCTGAACAGCTACAATTACATGAGGGAGATATCCAGATTGTGCTGCTTGAGGGGAGAGCTTGATGCGCTCCTGGATCAGGCTTCTGATGCTGCGGATTCCATAGCGTTCACCAGAAACACGATCTTACCCAAGCGGCTTGAACTGGCCAGGGCCTGGGAGAAAATGATGACTTTCCAGCTGTCGAGGGTGACCAATACGGCAGAGATGGGCGAAATAGCCAACCTTGAACTTCATAGCAGAACAAATCTGAAGTTTCTTATCCTGCGGGACAGTACCATTGCCGGTTTGCTTGGAGAAGGACTGCCTCCGGAAATTCACGCGACAACTGATTATCTCGGCAAACCAAGGATTATCGTTCCCACAAGGCGGACACATTTGGAGCAGGGGGAAAACCTTGAATTGAAAGTGATTATTCTGGCAAATGAACCTGCAACCGGCCATATCTTCCGGAGAGATCTTGGAGATAAAACATACCAGAAGAGACCGCTGATTCATCTGGGCAGAGGGGTATATACGGTTTCGCTGACTGATGTACATAACGATTTTGAATATTACCTGGAAGCGGAAACCCAGGCAGGGGAAAAACTGCTCTTTCCCCCTACTGCACAGGATATGAATCAGACAGTAATTGTAACAAACTAATGCAAGATGAAACGAACAGTGCTGTCTATTGGTATCGGACTACTATGGATCACCTCCTGTATTGAAAACACGGAAGAATTTACAGGGAACCTGATTGAGCAAAAAAAACAGGTGATCTATGGTGAAAGCGGAGCGCTTACTCCACCTTCGTTCATCCCCTTACCCCCCGGGGCCATACAACCCGGGGGCTGGATAGATGATTGGGCCGGTGCTGCCCTTCAGGGGATTACCGGGCATCTGGATGAGCTGGACCCGGTATATGAGAAAGGATGGAAGGGTACGGGCTTTGAGGCGCGGGGAGTCAGGCCGGAGGACGGAACCGGCTGGCCCCTGGAACAGAGTGCTTACTGGATGGACGGAGCAGTACGGCTGGCTTATATTATGCAGGATTCAGCCCTGATCGGGAAGATAAGTGAACGGTTGGATGAGGTGGTGGAGGGCGTGCTGAACGGCGGGGAGACATTCATCTACTGGAAACCCAAAAGCTTTGTACAGGAACATGAGTTCGATAACTGGGCGCATTCTCATATGGGGCGTGCCCTGGTGGCCTGGTACCAGGCTACCGGGAACAAAAGGATACTGGATGCGCTTGTAAAGGTTTACAGCGACTATCCCCTGCCTCAGCTTCCGGCACATTTCAACGATATTTCCGGGGCGGTAAATATCGATCCCATGCTTGACACTTACTTGATGAGCGGTGAGAGGAAGATTCTTGACAGGGTTCTTAGTATCAGCTCGGATCCCGGGTTTGACAGCATTATCAATGAGTGGATTACCGGGGATATACCCAACGGGCACGGTGTGATCTTTTATGAAAATATCCGGGTGCCGGCCCTTGTCAATCCATGGAGCGGTAATGGAGACCATCTACAGGCTACCCGTTCCTCTCTTCAATGGCTGGAGAAAAACCATATGCAGCCCCACGGAGTGGCTTCGTCCGAGGAACACCTGGCAGGCATTGGATCGAGCCGGAATACGGAGACTTGTAATATGGCAACATCAGCCTGGACCTATCAGAAAATGTATGAGATCAGCGGGGAGAGCTCCTGGGGTGACCGGATCGAAAAAGTGTTTTTCAATGCAGCCCCGGCAGCCGTATCCCGCGATTTTCAAACCATGTGTTATTACCAGAGCCCCAATCGCATAAGCGGTGCAATCCCCATGGAAACCCCCAATAAACCGAATCCTACTTCACCCTATGTATTCCGGCCAACCGGACACATTGTGCTCTGTTGTGTTGGAAACCTAAACCGTGTAATCCCTAACTATATCATGCACATGTGGATGGCAAGCCCGGATGGCGGAGTTGCTGCAACACTGTACGGTCCCTCAACCCTGCACGCAACAGCAGGAGACGGAATACCCCTGACTATCACTTCCGATACCGATTATCCTTTCGGGGAGGAGATCCAGCTGACCATCGAACCTGATAAAAAAGCAAGCTTCCCTCTCTATCTGAGGGTGCCGGCCTGGTGTGACAGCGCTGCAGTGACGATTAATGGAAAAGAGATTCACACGGAGGTAAATGAGAACGGTTTTATGGTCATCGACCGGAGATGGAAGAAAGGAGATGAGGTGCTACTCATCCTCCCAATGGAGGCCAGGATCATTTCCGGGAATGAAATATCCTACCCTCAAACCAGCTATTTCCAGGAGGAGGAAAATCGCTGCCTGACAAAGCTGACCGGTATCAACAATCCCTATCAAAGCATCTCTTATGGCCCATTGCTGTTTGCATTGCCGGTTAAAGATATAGATGCAAATACACAGGCAAAGGATGTGCAATGGAACTACGCTTTGAATGCGGATGAAGAACACCTGGATAAGGAGGTAAGGGTAAGCCATAAAGAGATGCCTGAGGTTTGGAGATGGCAGATCAATGCACCGGTCACATTAACCGTTCCCGCCAGTATCTTTGACTGGGATCCGACAGAACTTCAGTCTCTGCCCGGGGAGAAAGTACAGGGAGATAAAGATACTACGGTAACACTGGTCCCTTATGGATGTGCAAAATTCCGGATCAGCATGTTCCCGGTATGCGACGGTAAAAAGGTGAATCACTAAATAAAACAACATACGATGAAAAAAATCTATTTCTTATTTTTCCTGTTTCTTTCTTTCTCACATCTGAATGGATGGGGTAAAGTATTCTATGTAGGCGGCAATGGTCAGTTCCCTGTTTTCAAAGAGCTCCCGTCTGTCTCCCTTTTCAGTGTTGTTGAAATGACTGGCCCCGGTGATACGATCTATCTCAGGGGAGGGATCTACTATCTGCAGAAGGAACTGAGGCTGGAGAAGAGCGGCAAGGCCGGCCAGCCGATCTCTATGCTGGCCTATCCGGGAGAATCCCCCATTCTGGACGGCAGCAGGATGGAGCGTGGAGGCCTGCCCTGGCGTAATATTCCCGGCATAAGAGAGATGCAGTATGTATTGCGTCTGAGGGGAGCAAGCTACTGGTATATCAGGGGCATTGAGATCTGTAACGGAGAAGCCGGGGGAGGCTGGACAGGCGGTATGGTTGTGGACGAGAACAGTGGCTGGAACAGGCTGGAGCAATTGAATGTACATCATAATCACGGGGCAGGAATCGTGATCCATGGGCCCCATAACCTGTTACTGAACAGCGACTCCCATCACAATGTGGATATTGTGCACCAGGGAGAAAACGCTGATGGTATAGCCTGTTCACATCCATATGCAGTAGACAATGTGATCAGGGGATGCAGGTCGTGGCAGAATTCGGACGATGGTTTTGATATATGGAATTCCGTCAGGACAACCCTTGACAGTTGCTGGTCATTCCGAAACGGCTATAACGACCAGGGTGATCCATGGGGAGCCAGAGCTGACGGAAATGCTTTCAAACTGGGCATAGACGGAGAAGGAAATCTGATCAGGAACTGCCTGGCCTGGTCAAACCTGGCCATTGGATTTGATTACAACTGGGCCGCAGACCTTACTGTGCTGAATTGTACAGCCTGGAACAACGGAGCTTACAATTACCGTTTTGATGGTCAGGATGAAGTACTGCGAAATTGTATCTCTTTTGAAGAACAGCTCCTGTTGGAGAGAGTAGATATCAAGGCAGACGAAAAGAAGCCCGTCGGGGATGAAAAGCACAACTCCTGGACCATGGATCCTCCCATTGAAGTCAAGCGCAGCGATTTTCAGAGCCTGGATGATACCGGAGCCAGCGGATTGCGTCAAAAAGACGGCAGGCTGCCTGATCTCCCTTTTCTGAAACTACATCCCGGAAGCAACCTGATCGACAGGGGAGTAGATGTTGGTTTGCCTTATCATGGCAAAGCACCCGACCTGGGAGCATTTGAATTGAGGTGAAACAAAAATTAAGGTATAAACATCATTCTTATGAAAAGACGTAATTTTCTAAAAACAGCCGGAGCCGGATCAGCGGCTCTCACAGGCCTGGCGGCCATCCAGGCATGTACACAAGGTGCGGGAACTGCCCAGAAAATCAGCGATCCCGAGGGACTGAAATTACTCAATGAAACACCCCTGCGTGCAGAGATGGATATTGAGCCCACCCTGGCCGAGGCGGTCAACTACTGGCAGGATATGGATGGTACCTACACCTCCCTTGGATGGCCCGACAATATGACGGCGGTCTCACTGCTGTGGAACGGGGGCATTGTGGCCAAGCCTGACCTGAACAGGCGCACTACGCAATATAAGGACCAGGGAGCCTTCTTTCGTTTCATTCCCACTACCATGGAGAAGCTGAACAAGGAGGGAGCATTTGCAAGTGCTGTTGACTTTGATTCATACTTCCAGGGAGATGCGTTTAAAGAAGCTGATAAACTGGCTACAGATGACCATGCTCAAATGGATTATTACCGTTCGCTTGGATATTTTAGCGAAACTCCAAAAGCCTATGCCGATAAAAATATACAACAAAGCTAAAGAGGAGGGAATAGGAATACATTTAGATTTATGATATTCACTGACGCCGAAAATATTAGATGAAGAAGTCATATGTAAA
>JBDLIM010000131.1:0-6137 GCA_039714915.1 Bacteroidota bacterium | reverse complement strand
ACTCTGGATCAGGTATCACAAGAAATGCCTGAGGCCATCCCTCCGACAGTGGAGCCTGTCCAGGCTGTTGAGCCTGTAACTGAATTTCTCCCCGACACCATTCCGGAAATAATACACCCCCTGAAGACAGATACATTGGATGCAACCGAATCGACCGGTGAAGAGTCATTAATAGTGGAGAACCTAAGCGGAACGAAGGCTAAATGGAAAGGCATTCTGGTGTGGTTTTTTATTGCAGTGGGTGCAGGATTCCTGTTCTGGTTGATTCTGTGGCGGAGAAAAAAGAAGAATCAGGAACAATAATGCACGGTTAATTTTAGCCCACACTGTGTACTTATTTTTTATTGTACTGTCAATATAATTTTTAAATTTGTAATATCCACATAAAACTATCTCATAATGAGAAGACCTTTCCTAATGCTGATTTTGTCGATCCTGGCCATTTTAGCCACTGCTCAGGATGTTAAGGTTGACTTCAATGATGGTGAATTCTTTTTTGCAGAGGAGGACTATGAGGAAGCTTTATATGCTTTTACTCAGGTTTATAACAATGACTATCAGGACAACGCTTACGTTAATTACCGGATGGGGGTATGCCTGATAGAGATTGAGGGGCGGAAGACAGAATCGATTCCCTATCTTGAAAAAGCCTCAAAAAATATTTCTAAAAATGTAAAGGAAGGGAGGATTACAGAAACGAAAGCTCCCCTCGATGCCTTGCTTTATCTGGGCAATGCCTACAGGATAAATATGGATATTGAGAAAGCCATTGGCAGCTACAATGAGTTTGCCCAGTATATCGATGAGAAGGACGTGATCATGAAAAACTACGTGGATCAGCAGATCGTCTCCTGTGGAAATGCATTGGTTGGTTTTAATAACCCGGTCTCTTTCACCACCGGGAACCTGGGGCAGATCAATGAAACAAATACCCGGAAATATAACATGATCGTCTCCAATGATCTGCAGACCATGGCCTTTATGGGTAAGAATCCATTTTATAACGGAGTGTATGTGGCCACCAAGAAAGACGGACTTTGGGAAAAACCCACAAATATTACCCCATCCATCGTATCGGACGGAAACATGGATGTAGTTTCTCTTTCTCCCGATGGAAAGATCATGCTGCTGGCGGTTTCCGATGAGTTTACCAGCAACATCTATGCATCAAAATATGAAAATGACCGCTGGAACCCGGCGGAATCAGTAGGTAAGCCCATCAACTCAAAGTACTATGAGTCCTCGGCCACCTATTCCCCCGATGGCAAATCCATCTACTTTACCAGCAACCGGAAAGAATCCCTGGGAGGCATGGACATTTTCCGGACCGACCTGCTGGAGGACAGCACCTGGAGTGAACCAGTAAACCTGGGACCCGGGGTGAATACTGAATTAAACGAGGAGTCTCCCTTCGTGAGTCCGGACGGGAAACGGCTCTATTTCAGTTCCCAGGGCCACAGTACCATTGGCGGATTTGATGTATTCTATACCGAATTGCTTGCGGACGGAAGCTGGAATGAGGTGCCGGTCAACCTGGGTTTTCCTTTAAACACAACCGATGATGATTTCGCCATCTCTCCAACCGGCATGGACCAGGAAGGTGTATCTTATATTTTTGCCCAGTCCAAAGTGGACGGCTACGATGTATTTAAGTTTGAAATGATCGGCCGGGATGATACTCCTGTGGAAGTGGCCATGCATGAACCTACGGAGGAAGAACTTGCAGAAGAAGCAGCCCTGGCAGAAGCGGCTGCAGAAGCAGCCCGCGAGCCCGAGCCTGCAGTGGTCGTACCACCCGAAAGATATGTACTCAGGCCCATATATTTTGATTTTGATAGTGATGCGCTTTCCGCTGAAAGCAAGGACAAGCTGGACCAGCTTGGATCGCTGTTGAATAAATTCCCCGGATTGAAGCTAGAAATAGAAGGATATACCGATGCGCTTGGCACTTTCGAATATAACCAGCGCCTTTCGGTCAAACGTGCAAATTCTGTATCCAAATACCTTGCGTCCACCGGTGTGGATGCCGGACGCCTGACTGTAACCGGGATGAGTGAATCTGATCCGGTTGCAAGGAACAGGACCAAAGACAACAGGGATGCCCCTGATGGAAGGATGTTAAACCGCAGGGTTCAGTTCGGGGTATCACTTCAGGAGGGTGTAATCATTGAGATGGAAGAGGTGGAAGTCCCCGACCATCTGAAACTGGATGAGGAGCCTGAAAAAAAAAACAATACTGACAGAGTAGTCCAGTCCCCGGATCAGTTTGTTATCAAACCCGTTTATTTTGATTTTGACAGCTTAGCATTATCGCAAGACAGCAAAAGCAAGCTGGACGCATAATTAGCTAATACCTAACTGAAGATATGTGATGATGAAGCTCTTAACTGCTGGTTTACTCTATTGCCTGATTTTTGCACCTGTTTTTTCCCAGGACCAGGGTGCTGAACAGTCATTCTATGATGGTATTTATTTTTTAGAAGAGGATGCTGATTATGAGGAAGCAGAATACCTCTTTAAGCAGGTTCTCAATCAGGAACCTGATAATGCCAATGTGAAGTACCTGCTGGGCATGTGTTACAACAACACCATGGGTCAGGAATACAAGGGCATCCCCTACCTGGAGGAAGCCACCGAAAATATCAACCTGAAATACAAGGCAAACAAGTTTTCTGAAAAGAAGGCTCCGCATCATTCCTGGTTTTACCTGGCCGAAGCCTACCGGAAAACAAATATGATGGACGAGGCACTGAATGCCCTAAAACAATTTCAGGGCATGCCCAGCTTTGAAAAAAAATACAATACCCGCATTACCGAAGATGAGATCAAGGCAGTGGAACGGGCCAAGATCATCAGGGATGCCGAGATTAGTTTGAGAGCACTGTATTTTAATGAACCCATCAATACCCCCGACCATGATTACAGCGGAGTAATCTCAGCCGATGGCAAGATGATGGTCTGGGTGAATACAAAACCCTTTTATGAAGCAGTGTATATGTCTCAGCGGGAAGGGGATAAATGGAGCATACCTGCACTGATCACTCCCCAGATCGTTTCCGACGGGGATCTCTTCCCTACCGGATTGTCTGCCGACGGAAGCATGATGCTTCTGTCCAAACACCCAAAGAAAGGAGACAAAGATATATACTACAGCAATTTTGATGGCTTGCTCTGGAGTCCTGCACAAGCCATTCATGGAGAGATTAACTCCAAGGCAGACGAGGATCACGCATCCTTCTCCCCTGATGGAAACCGGATTTACTTCTCCAGCGATCGCCGGGGTGGTCAGGGTGAACTGGATATCTGGTATTCGGATCGTCAGCCGGATGGACAATGGGGAGAGCCGGTCAACATGGGTGAGGGAATCAATACCGATAAGGATGAAACCTCGGCTTACATTGCCCCGGACGAGGGACGCTTTCTTTTTGCCTCCACAGGTCATTTTAACATGGGAGGCTATGACATCTTCAGGTGCGAAATGGAAGAGGATGGCTCCTGGGGACCGGCCATCAACATCGGATATCCCATTAATACCACAGGGGATAACCTGTATTTTGTCCCCCTTAATAACGGGCTTGCAGGTCTTTACACCCGTTTCACCAATGAGGCTGTAGGCCTGCGTGATCTCTGGTATATGGAAATTCTTAGCGAAGAAGGATTTGTGTCTGAAGGGCTTACCCTGGCTGTGGATAAGCAGGGCATCAGCCGCGACGACTTTGCCATCATCCTGGTGGACGAAGCCACCGGTGAAGAGATTGAGGTTCTTTACGATGCCGAAACAGATTCCTTCAAGGCACTTCAGGGTCAGGACAAAAGCTACAGGGTCATCTCCTACAAGCAGCAAAAATAAAGTGACTAAGCTGGAGAATAAAACCATCAGCCTCAGGGCACCCGAACCTGAGGACCTGGATCTTTTATACCTCTGGGAGAACAATACGGAGGTCTGGCAGGTCTCCGGAACCCTGGTCCCCTTCTCCCGCTATGTACTGAAACAGTACCTGGAAAATGCCGGCAAGGATATCTTTGAGATGAAACAGCTGAGACTGATCATCCAGCTCAACAGCAATAAAAGGCCTGTGGGCGCCATCGACCTTTTCGATTTCGATCCTCACCACCGCCGTGCCGGAATCGGCATCCTTGTGGCCGAATCCTCCGACCGCCGCAAAGGTTATGCCCGGGAAGCCCTGGAAACTGTTACAGACTACTGCTTCCAGGCCCTGCAACTCCACCAGGTTTATTGCAACATTGCTGCAGGAAACAAGGGCAGCCAAAAACTCTTTACTGCTGCCGGGTTTGAGGTGGTTGGTGAGAAGAAGGAGTGGTTGAAAACCGGGGATGGATATAAGGGAGAATTGCTCTTGCAGTTAATAAACAAACAACACAAGTAATTGCCTCACTCCACTACGAAGGATCGGACGATCGGACCTTCAATTAACTCGATTCGAATAAAGTATAATCCATTGGCCAGCTCATGAATATCAATTCCTGAGGAAAGGACCTGATTGCTTAAGACTCCACCTGAGACCTGTCGCCCGGTATAATCAATGATCTGATAGCTTTGATCAGACAAATCAAGTTCAGATTCAAAATAGAGTTTATCTGTGGCCGGGTTTGGATATAAGATCAGAGCAAGTTCCTCTGAATCATAGCTTAGATCCCGGATGCCGGTACCTTCAGGATGATAAATCAGGCCGTCAGAAATAATCGTACTCAACAAGGTTGAATCCACAGAATAGGCTGTTAACTTAAACCATATGCTATCTCCACTTATCAGGGGTGGATCCTGCCACAGATAAGTGGTGTCTTCCAGTCCATATTCTATCATGCTGAAAATCCCATCCCTTTTTAAACTGTATTCCAGATTATAGATCACCTGCCGTCCGTCATTAGGATCCTGCAGATGCCAGGTGATGGGAACTGAATCAGTCCAGAAACCTGCCGGGGGTCCTGTAAAATTGACCTTGGGAGGCTCATAGTGCACAAGTAACTCTGCAAATCCAATCCCATCCACGGGAACACCATTGACAGTACCTGTAACTGTGACTGAGCCCTCATAGAAACGAACCGGAACCTGCACTTCCGTATGAGAATGAACGGCTGATATTATCAGGTCCAATTGGTTCTCCCGGGAAGTTAGATGCCATTTCTGCGAATAGCATGTGACACTATCCGGAGAATATGCATATTCTAGCCGCTCAATATCAAACAAATGGTTGGAATATTGAGTCGCGGAATCCACGTAGGCTGTAATAAGTCTGTAATCCTGATGATCAGGTATTTGCCTCTCAGAGGTAAAAATATTCGCGATGTTCAGGTCCATTCCGTTTGAGAGATTCACATAGAACCATTCGTAACGCTCTCCAGTCGTCCTGTTGAAATTCCCATACTGCCGATCGATCCATGCCGTACCTGATACCTCTTCTTCTAATCCCTTAAAATTCAAAAAACCATCTACATTATTTTCAGTTAAAGAATAATAATAGGTATAACTATCCGAACCCTGATTAATAATACCGCTATCCCCAAGGACAAGCGGAGGTTTTAAAGAAACGCATCCCAATTCCAGTTTTCCATGTTCACCCCTGGCAGAAATATCATACTCAAATGGGATCAGGTTTTCATCCTTATCTTGCCTGGTAGTCCAGAAATCGATGCTGTCATTCAGGAACCTGACCTGAAGATTCAGACTTAAAGTATCTAAAGAGTCATAAAACAAAGGAACCGTTTCATAATAAAACTCTCCTGTATCCTCGTTGGTAAGAACCATCATCCTGTATCCGTCAAAACCAAAGGATGGATAGTAAATGTAAGTGAGCATGTAACTGTAGTGTGTGCCCGTAGCCTTGCCATAAAGGTGTCCGGCCATGTACCACCATTCTGCAATATGACCCGGATGAAAACCTTCATCCCGTGGAAAGGTAAAAACACTACCCTCAGGACTATAGGGATAATGTTTCCAGCTTTGGGAATACAGTGGGTTAAAAAGAAGCAGCAAACCAAGTGCAGCCAGGACAAAACACCTAATATACCTTCCACTCATAAGTCTGTTATTTTTCTTCAAGGGCCTCAGTTAACTATTGCAGCACATCTAAAAATATGAAAATCAATGGCTAAAATATGTTTGTTTTGATTAAAGC
>JBDLIM010000130.1:0-6421 GCA_039714915.1 Bacteroidota bacterium | reverse complement strand
GTTCACCGGGATCAGCGAGATACTCATCACATACATGTTCTTCTTGGCCTCTTTGATATTCTTACAGCTCAGGTTCTTCTGCATCATATCCTGGTCCAGTCCCGTCATCACAATGGCAATGAAAGCTCCACTCAGGAAATGTTTAAAAAAGTGGTTCTCCAGGTGCCAGTCGCTAAACACCCAGATCCCGGAATCATCCCCGGCAGCCACCCTCCCGATCATCTCACCCAGGGAGAGGTCCATGGAGCGGGTGATCAGGATGATTGAGACAACTACTGCTGTCAGCATACTAAAAGTTTGCAGGGTGTCGGTCCAGATAATGGTTTTGATACCTCCTCGGAATGTGTAAAGCCAGATCAAAGCGATGGTCACAATAACTGTCACATAGAAAGGAATATTCCATGCATCAAACAGAGTAAGCTGAAGCACACTGGCCACAAGGAACAAGCGGAAGGATGCTCCTATGATCTTGGATAGCAGGAAGAATGAGGTTCCTGTTTTATAAGAGAACCTGCCAAAGCGCTCCTCCAGATAGGTGTAAATGCTGGTTAGTTGAAGCTTGTAATAGAGAGGCATCAAAAGGTTGGCTATCACAATATAACCCAAGAGGTATCCCAATACCATTTGCATATAGGAGAACTGACTGTCTACTACCCATCCCGGCAATGAGATAAAGGTGACTCCCGAAAGGGAAGCCCCGATCATACCAAATGCAACTACATACCAGGGGGATTTGCGTTCCCCCAGAAAAAAAGCTGCATTTCCTGCGCCTTTACCAGATTTCCAGGAGATCACGAGTAGCAGCATGAAATAGGCAATGATGATGGATACGATGAGTGTAACTGACATAGGGCTGAATTAGTAAGCACTAAAATTGGGTAAAATCGCACGAAGATGAAAATTATTAGTGTTATTTTTGGAAATCGTAGCCACAGGGAACAAAAACAGCATATGCAACATAGCTATTCATCCAAATTACTTGAGGAAGCCGTGGAAGAATTTGCCACACTGCCTGGTATTGGCAGAAAGACCGCTCTGAGGCTTGTACTGCACCTGCTCAAGCAGGAGGATAAGGAGGTGGAGCATTTCGGCAATACCATCCTGAGGATGAAGCAGGAGATCATAAGCTGCAAGGTATGTCATAATATATCCGATAAGGAGGTATGCCATATCTGCTCCGATCCCTACCGGGATAAATCAACCATCTGTGTGGTGGAATCCATCAGGGATGTAATGTCGGTGGAAAATACACAGCAGTTCCTGGGCACCTATCATGTGCTGGGGGGTATTATTTCTCCCATGGATGGGATTGGCCCTGCTGACCTGACCATAGATTCCCTGGAAGAAAAAGTACGAACGGGACAATGCAAGGAGGTTATCCTGGCGCTCAGTACCACCATGGAAGGAGATACCACTAATTTTTACATCTACCGCAAACTCAAAGTATATCCTGTAACTATTTCGACCCTGGCCAGGGGAGTGGCCGTAGGAGACGACCTGGAGTATGCCGACGAAGTAACCCTGGGCCGGTCCATCCTTAACCGAACCTCTTTTGAGGAGACTTTTAAAAACAATACGCATCGTTAAGAAGAAGCAGAATGGAATTTAAGAAAAACCAGTATCTCATCGACGGGATCCCTGTGACAAAGCTGGCCGAAAAACACGGCTCGCCATTATATATATATGAAAGTGCGCGCATGGTCCGGCAGTATAAAAAGATCACCGGGGCTTTTAAGAGTTCCAGGGTAAAGATCAATTATGCCTGTAAGGCGCTGACCAACATTAATGTACTCAAGCTTTTCAAGGGACTGGGATCGGGACTGGATGCTGTATCGGTTCAGGAAGTGAGCCTGGGCTTGAAAGCGGGATTTGAGCCACAGGATATTCTGTATACCCCCAACTGTGTGTCCATGGAGGAAATCGATGAAGCGGTGGAACTGGGAGTCAGGATCAACATCGATAACATAGCCATCCTGGAAGAATTCGGGCTCAAGTACGGCGCCAAAGTACCTGTCTGTGTCCGTATCAATCCCCATATCCTGGCCGGTGCCAACCATAAAATATCCACCGGGCATATCGACTCCAAATTCGGGATCTCCATTTACCAGATGCCCCATGTACACCGCATTATCGAAACCAACCATATGAAGGTGGAAGGGATCCATATGCATTCAGGCTCTGATATCCTGGATGTGGAAGTCTTCCTGAGAGCCACTGAGATCATGTTCGAAACAGCCAAACAATTTAAGGAACTGGATTATATCGATCTTGGAAGCGGATTCAAGGTGCCCTACCGGATCGACGATGTTTCGACCGATGTGGAGGCAATGGGGGAACACCTCTCGGCCCGCTTTAATGAATTCTGCAGGGAGTACGGCAAAGAACTGACCCTGATTTTTGAACCGGGGAAATTCCTGGTGAGCGAAGCAGGCTATTTTGTAGCCCGGGTGAATGTGATCAAGCAAACTACCTCTACCGTATTTGCGGGACTGGACACCGGAATGAATCATTTTATCAGGCCCATGTTCTACGATGCCTACCACGAAATAATTAATGTGAGCAAAACCACAGGCAAAACCCGCATTTATACCGTGGTGGGATACATCTGTGAGACCGACACTTTTGGCTGGAACCGGAAAATAACCGAGGCCTCTGCGGGAGATTACCTTCTCTTTAAAAATGCAGGTGCCTACTGCAATGCCATGTCGTCCAACTATAACTCCAGGTTCCGGCCCGCCGAGGTCCTGGTTCATGAAGGAAAAGACTACCTGATCCGGAAACGGGAAGATATGAGCGACCTGCTTCGCAACCAGGTAGAGATTGATACCCTTTAACACTGTTCACCATTCACTATTCACCATATGGACCTTTCCATTGTAATAGTCAACTACAACGTAAAATACTTCCTTGAACAATGCCTGCATGCGGTTCAGCAGGCTATCATAGGACTGAATACGGAAGTATTTGTGGTGGACAATAATTCGGTGGATGGTTCGGTAAGTGAGATCAGGCAGAAGTTCCCCTGGATAAAGATTATCGAGAATAAGGAGAACCTGGGTTTTAGCAAGGCCAATAACCAGGCCATCGGGGAATCGGAGGGGCGTTATATTTTGCTGCTTAATCCCGATACCGTGGTAGAAGAGGATACCTTCCGCAAATGCATCGAATTTATGGACGATCACCCCGATGCAGGGGCACTTGGAGTAAAAATGATTGACGGAAAGGGTGAATTTTTACCCGAATCCAAACGTGCCCTGCCTACTCCTGCAGTATCTTTTTATAAGATGTTCGGACTTTCCTCTCTTTTTCCAAAATCCAAACGATTTGGTAAATACCACCTGGGTTACCTGGACCGGGAAGAAACCCATGTGGTGGATGTGCTGGCGGGTGCTTTTATGTTTATGCGCAAAGAAACCCTGGATAAGACCGGCTTGCTGGATGAAACCTTTTTTATGTATGGGGAGGACATTGATCTCTCCTACCGCATCACCAAAGCCGGATACAAGAACTACTATTTTCCCGGCACCACCATCATACATTACAAGGGCGAAAGCACCAAGAAAGGAAGCCTTAATTATGTGAAAATGTTCTACCAGGCCATGATCATCTTTGCCGGCAAGCATTTCACTTCCAGAAAAGCCAAGACCTTTAAATTGCTCATTAATGTGGCCATCTATTTCAGGGCAGCACTATCCCTTATCAGGCGCTTTGTCCAGAAAATTTACCGGCCGGCCCTGGACGGAATCATTATCTACCTGGGATACCTCTTTGCTCTGCCCATCTGGGAGCAGGTCCGCTTTAATATCCCGGGTTATTATCCCCCCCTATTTCTACAAATGGTTGTGCCGGCTTACATCCTGATCTGGCTCGTTGCCATTTATTATTCGGGAGGCTACGATAAACCTTTGAAACTGTTCTCCTTTGTAAAAGGACACCTGGTGGGCACCCTGTTTATCCTGGTCATCTATGCCCTCCTTCCCATAGACTGGAGGTTTTCACGTGCCCTGATCTTCCTGGGATCGGCTTGGGCCATATTCAGTACCCTGGGTCTGAGGCTCCTCTTCCACCTGCTGGGAATCAAAGACTACGAGATAGATCTTAATAAGCAGAAAAGAATGGTGATCGTGGGAAAGAAGGGGGAGGTGCTGCGAGTGAGCAAACTGCTGCAGGATACGCAGGCGAGACTGGAAATCCTTGGTTTCGTTTCACCAGCCTCCAAGGAGGCGGTGACGGGTGACGAAAAGGTGACAGGCGACGGTATAAATGGGGATGGGTATATGGGGCACATGGAGCAGATTGATGAGATTGCTGCCATCAACCGGGTGGATGAGATTGTATTCTGTTCCAAGGATCTGCCTTCCCAGGAGATTATCCGGGTGATGACCCGGCTTATAGGTTCTTCGGTGGATTTCAAGATCGCCCCGCCCGAAAGCCTGTCCGTCATTGGCAGTAATTCCATCAATACGGCAGGGGACCTCTATACCATTCATTTTAATTCCATCGGGAAAGAATCGAACCGGCGCAACAAACGCCTTTTTGATGCAGCGTTGGCTCTGCCCCTCTTTCTGACATTCCCCCTGTGGTTCCTTTTCGTGAAGGGACATTTTCGCAGCGTGGGGAACACCCTCAGGGTATTATTTGGGATCTGCACCTGGGTAGGCTATCTGGAAGCCGATCACAATGCCCGACCCGACCTTCCCCGTCTGAAGAAGGGGATCCTTAATCCGGGAATACACCTTCCCCCTGAAATCCTTAGCAACGAACGGATCAAGGAGATCAATGTGGTTTATGCAAAAGACTACAAAGTATTCAATGATCTGATAATAATCGCGAAGAACTTCAGAAAGATCTAGGCGGTATGAGAAGAGTCATTTTTTCTTCGGTCCTGTTTTTCCTGCTTATCCCAAACACACTTTTTGCTCAAAGGGATTCCCTGCGCAATCTGTTCCTGGATGCCGAGTCGTGGTTTCAATTAGAGGAATACGGGGATGCACTTCCCCTTTTTCAGGGGCTTCATCAAAGCGATCCGGACAATGATTTGCTAAAATATAAGATCGGTATCTGCCTTCTGAACGATCCCTACCGGAAAGACCAGGCCATTCAGCACCTGCTTGAAGCCAGTAAAAACCTTAATCCTTCCAGCAAGGTTAGCAGCTATAGAGAGAATACGGCCCCTCCCGATGCCCTCTTTTACCTGGGACAGGCCTACCTGGTGAATGAGCTGCTTGATAAGGCCATCGAATCCTATGAAGAGTTCCTGGAGAACATGGATCCGGATGTATACGATGAAGAACTGGTCAGGATGCAGATCCAGGCATGCAGGAAAGCCCAACAATTGAAAGCCAATCCGGTGGATTACGATCTCACTTTGCTTGATACCATGATCAATACCAGGTATGCCGATGTGAACCCGGTACTATCGGGCGACGGTACGAAAATGGCCTTTATTACCAGGCTTCCCTTTTACGATGCGGCCTTCTTCACCCGGAAGACCGATAAGGGATGGTCCTACCCACAGGCCATTACCCAAAGCCTGGGATTTGATTCTGATGTATATCCTGTGGCCCTTTCCTACGATGGCAGCGAAATGATCCTTTATTACGACGATGAGTACACAGGGAATCTCTATTACAGCAGGTATGAGGAAGGCCGCTGGCTCCCGGCAACAAAACTGGGCGAGCATATCTCCACCAAATACTGGGAATCCCACGCCAGTTTCAGCAAAGACGGACAAAGTCTCTACTTCACCAGCAACAGGAAAGGGGGCCACGGAGGATTGGATATATATAAATCGGAGCGCCAGCCTGACGGGAAATGGGGCATCCCTGAGAACCTGGGGCCTGTTATCAACAGCAGGTATAACGAAGAAACCCCCTTTATATCTCCCGATGGGCAGACCCTGTATTTCAGTTCATACGGGCATGACAACATGGGAGGATATGATGTATTTTACTCAACAAGGAAAGAAGACGGCAGCTGGTCCGAACCCGTCAATATGGGCTATCCCATCAACACCACCGATAACGACCTCTTTTTCCAGCCTGTAAATGACGGGGAAAACGCCTATTATTCCCTGTACAGTCCCCGCGGTGTGGGTTTGCACGATATATACTATATGAATATATATTCGGCCGGCAATCCCCGCATCTGTGAGGATTCGGACACAGGTGAAATACAGAGGGACAAAAAGATCGAACTCACATTGATTGAAGAACCTCTGCCTGCCATCGATATTCAGGATGGTATAATTCAGATGGAGGACACTCTGGATCAGGTATCACAAGAAATGCCTGAGGCCATCCCTCCGGCAGTGGAGCCTGTCCAGGCTGTTGAGCCTGTAACTGAATTTCTCCCCGACACCATTCCGGAAATAATACACCCCCTGAAGACAGATACAGTGGATGCAACCGAATCGACCGGT
>JBDLIM010000129.1:0-6461 GCA_039714915.1 Bacteroidota bacterium | reverse complement strand
TGAAGAAAAGCCCAAAGCTCCAAAACCAAAAGCAGCACCCCCCAAAGCTAAGGACGAAGCTCCCAAGGAGGAGGCTCCACAAGTGGAAGCCCAGGCAACTGAAAGCCAGGAAGTACCTGTAGAGGAGCCAAAGGTCGAGGGACCTAAGGCAGAAGAGGTAAAAGCTGAAGAACCAAAAGCTGAAGAACCAAAAGCCGAAGAACCAAAAGCCGAAGAACCAAAAGCTGAAGAACCAAAAGCCGAAGAACCAAAAGCTGAAAAAGCTCCTCCCCCTGTGAAAAAGCCTGCTGTTAAGAAAACTACAGCTAAGAAGCCGGCCGCTAAGAAAGCAGCTGCCAAAAAGGCCCCGGCAAAAGAGTCTCCTAAAGAGGAAGCAGTTAAGGAGAAACCAGTTAAGGAGAAACCAGCTAAGGAGGCTAAGGAGGCTAAACCAGATAAAGAGAGCTAACTAAGAACAGAGAGCGGGTGAAGGTGTAGGAGAATGAGCGATGTTTGCCATACTTGATATTGAGACTACTGGAGGAAGTCCGAAAACCGAAAAAGTAACTGAGATTGCCATCTTTTTCCACGATGGAGAAAAAGTCGTGGATGAGTGGTCCACCTTGCTTAATCCTGAAAGAAACATTCCCTATTTTATTACAGGACTCACCGGAATCACCAACGAAATGGTGGCTGATGCCCCGAAATTTTACGAAGTTGCAAAAGAACTGGTTGAACGTACCGAGAATCACACCATTGTCGGACACAATGTAAGCTTTGATTATTCCTTTATTAAAGGTGAATTCAAAAGACTGGGCTTCGAGTATGACAGAAAAACCCTGTGTACAGTCAAGCTCAGTCGCAAAATTTTACCCGGCCATAAGTCATACAGTCTGGGTAAGATTTGTAAGGATCTGGGAATTAACATCATGGATCGTCACCGCGCTGCAGGAGATGCGCTGGCCACAGTGAAACTTTTTGAAATGCTGCGTGATAAGCAGAATGGCGAGAACGGACTCGATTTAGTCTCGGAGCCTGCCGGGAGGTATAAGAATCTCAATGAGAATCTAACGGTCAATGATATTGAAAGTTTGCCTGAAGCCTGTGGTACCTATTATTTCTTCGACGACAAACAACAATTGCTTTACATAGGCAAGAGCAAGAACATCCGACACAGGATCCTCTCCCACCTTGGAAATGCAAGCAGCAAGCGGGCACTGGAAATGAAGCAACGCATTCATTCCATTTCCTTTGAACTTACGGGAAGTGAGTTAATTGCTCTATTAAAGGAATCCAAGGAGATAAAAGACCAAAAACCCATGTATAACCGGGCACAAAAGCGTAGCTCGTTTTACTGGGGACTCTATACCGGAAAGGATGAGTACGGGTACATTACATTCTCCCTCAGGAAAATATCAGAAATGCCAGAGGATCCGGTCACCAGCTTTAATAATAAAAAAGAAGCCAGGGAAGTGCTTACAAAAATGGTGGAGAAAAACTGGCTCTGCCAGAAGCTGAGTGGACTTTACCAGACGGATGGCGCTTGCTTTCATCACTCCATCAGGCAGTGCAACGGAGCCTGTGTTCAGGGAGAATCGGTCTCGGTTTACAACAAACGGGCAGAAGCTTTACTGGATGGCCTTAAGCTTGACCGGGGTAATGTACTGATCATTGATCAGGGCAGGGATCCTGATGAACGGAGTCTGGTTCGGATTGAAAAAGGAATGTATATGGGATACGGTTACCTGTCGGTGAATGATGCCTACCTGGGGATCGAGCAAATGCTTGATTGCATTCATCCGGCTCTGGATAACAGGGATATCCGGCAGATCCTCAAGAACTGGCTAAAGAACAACAAGGTGGAGAAGATGCTCTACTACTGAGAATCCCACTACTTATGGCAGCTCCTCCAGATCTTCCAGATTCTCCAATCCGGGCATATCAAGTCCTGAAGCAATGCTTGCAATGCTTTCCATGTCAATGTCGCCCTGAATGGCAATCAGGGCATCATCACCCCCACCACTTACAATCAGAAGAAATTCGGTGATCTTTCCCCCTTCTTCCCTGGCCAGAAACAGAACCTCTTCTTCCTGATCCTTCACGACCATCATTTCCTGGTATTCCGACCTGGGTAACATTTCCAGCAACTCTTTTCCAAAAGATTCCGAGTTGCCACCATCCTGAGTCAGGATTTTAATAGCATTTATACCCGAAGTCGCTTTCTTGAACTCGTTGTAATCGGGATCGTCCGTTTCAATCTGGCTTAACAGGTTAAACATAAAGCTTGAAATGTATACAGTAGTATAACCTTCCTTACCGTTGTACTTATCAAATACCTTGTCTACAGCTGACTTCTGTCCAAAAACCGAGAGGGTAAAAACAATCAAAATCCCTCCTATTGCTATCCGTTTCATTTTATCTAATTTTAATTATTATCCATTTACTAAGCACTATTCCCCATTCACTATCTTTCAAACTCCCTGGCCCTTTGCAATTGTCCCAGCAAACTCAGCTCCCTGCTCCCCTTATTGATCTTCGAAAGGGATTTCAAAGGATCTGTAGTCTTGCTTACATGCTTTTGTACATGCTCCAGCTCGCTGGTTCCATTGTTAAGTTTGGCAGAAACATATGCCAGTGTTCGTTTTGCTTCTTCGTAGGCATCCAGGGGATCCGCGAAGGTATCCTCCATCTGACGGGAGGCCATCAGCGGAGATGTATCCGTCCTGATGTAAAACAGGTATACAGCGATCATAATCAGCAGTCCCGCCGCCAGCCCCGATAGTGAAAAGACCGAAATCCTTCGGGTACGGGTGGCCTTTCGTTCCACCTGATCGATGGAATTTAATATTTTCCGATTCAGGTCATCGGGAATATGTACTGTCTGTTCCCCGCTCCCTATGGTTTGGAACAACTCTTTATCCGGAAGGAACTCCTCGGGTACTGTATGGGAAGAAAAATACTCGTATAGCATCTTCTCCTCATCCAGGGTGGTTTCCCCGAGGTAGAACCGGTCCAGCATCTTACGTATCTCCTCTACGCTTTCCATGATGAATATTTTTTTTCCAGCATTTCACGCATTTGTTTTCTTGCCCTGGATATACTTACTCTAATGGTATTTACATTCATATTGACCATTTCGGAAATCTCTTCATACTCCTTCCCTTCCAGGTGTCGAAGATGTACCAGCGACCGCTGTGGTTCGGGCAGTGCTGCTATCAGGGCATGAATCATCTGAGCTTTTTCCTTTTTTTCCAGATCTTCGGCAGGCGACACAGAATGGCTTTCTTCCTTGAGCCTCTCGGCTTTCATGGCATCCTGATTCACTTTTCTCCGTCTGAGCAGGTCCAGGCAAAGGTTACGGGTGATTCTGATGGCAAGCGCTTCAATGCTGTTATACTTACTCAGTTCATCGCGCATTCCCCACAGTTTAACATACACCTCCTGGACCGTATCCTCAGCCTCCTCCCGGTTGCCCATCAGGCGAAAGGCCATCCGGTACAAGCGGGAGCTGTAGGGCATCACCAACAGTTTGAATTCTGAGGACTTCATACGGATTCAACAATTTAAAGAACGTACAAGTTAATTAAAACTATAGATCCAGTTCGTGATCCATGGACTCTGCCAGATCTTCCAGATCGTTCATATTGAAACTTCCGGTGATGTAAATCAACACATTGTCATTTCCGCCCACTATCAGAAGAAATTCACTCACATCGCTTTTATCCACTTTCATCCACATCCGGACAGTCTCTCCGCCGTCATTCACAGTCATCACTTCGGCAAAATTGCTCACATCCAGATCCTTCTCAATTTCCTTATAGAAATTTACCTCCTGCCACAGCTCTTCATCCTCGATGGTCAGGATCTTCACACTGGCAATTTTGTCAAAGGGAATATCAGCATCCTCAATATCCTCGATGTCCATGGCTTTAACAATCTGAAAAAGCTCCGGACTGATGTTTACTGTAGTCACTCCCTCCTTTCCGCTATACTTATTGAAAAGCTTCTCGACAGCTCTGTTCTGCGCGAAAATGAAAGCGGGAAAGGCCACTGCGATTACTAATAAAACAATTCTTTTCATGATTACCCGATTTAGATTATTATTCATTTTAAGTTCCTTTTTCTAATCCGAAGACGAAGCAACTTTAAGTTCATTACAAAAAATTTCATGAACTTTTAATAGGCTCTCAGGTTCTATAAAATAGAAGGCTAATTTTCAGTGAAAAAACTGTTTGCAAAAAATATTTTTGTTTCTATCTTTGCATTCGCTTTGAAAAAGCAATTATAACAGGATGACTCAGTAGCTCAGCTGGTAGAGCACATCCCTTTTAAGGATGGGGTCCTGAGTTCGAACCTCAGCTGAGTCACCACCCTCTAAGAACCCCGATCGGAAACGGTCGGGGTTTTTTCTTTCCAGAAATCCGGATTATATGACAGTCGTATTGACTCAGCTTAAGGAAAGTGTTTTGTAGCATACACCTTGTCAATTAATGGTCTATTGGATCGCTACAGAGCGGAAGCGGAGGAGCGAATTAAAAAACATGGTGGTACCGTTCCAGGGAGAAAGGCAAACACCTAGCCGCCGTACAGGGACCAGGTCAAAACATGAAAGTACATCCAAGACAATCGCAGCAAAGGATTTCGGCACCACATCAGGGACAATAACCCGTGCAGAACCGTCACCACCAGAGCCATTTGACCATGGATTGACTTTCAGCCAGGTAAATGGTAACTTGTGTTGTTTAATCCCCAAAAAAACAGGTTATGAAAAAGATCATCTTATCCATTGTCGCATTAGCAGTAATTGTATGCAGCTGTTCAAGTCAGGAACAAATTGACGTTGCTCAAGAAGAAGAAGCTATTAAGAATGTCATTAAGCAAGAAATAGATCTCTGGCGTACTCAGGACATCAAAGAGGCAGAATTCTATAAGAAGGCAGATTATCTCAGGTTAATATATAATAATGGCAATTCTCACCAAGAAACTGTTGGCTGGGACAGTCTCTATGCTTCCGTTAAGAGAATAACTGAGGCGGATTGGTCTGAAGCCAGTGATATTAAGTTCGAGTGCAAAGATTTTCACATCAAAGTGTATGATGACGTTGCCTGGGCTGTGTATGAAGTTCCATTGAGTTGGATATGGAAAGGAGAACCTGGGGAATCAAGCAGCACAAAGGTTACATTCCTTGAAAAAGTTGACGGATACTGGAAAATTGTATTAAATTCTCAGACTACAATGAATCCTTGTCAAGAAGATGAGGATGAGGAGGATGAAACTGAGGAATAGACTTTAATACTTGTACCATCAAGCATTTGCATTATTACAGGTGAATTTTCAGGGTAAAATTTATAGGATTTGGATTAGGGCCGCCACACCACATCTGAACCCGCCACCGGCGAAACAGGGCCACCCCCTACCCCTAAAACACATGAAAGTGTCATATATACAGGTTTTATGCATCCTGTATATATATGCAACACATTTAATACTTGCACGTTATAAGATATTGAAAGGGGACTAGGTCCCACCACCCTCTAAGAACTCCGATCGGAAACGGTCGGGGTTTTTTATTGAGGCACTTCCAATAAAAAACCCTCCACTGGTATTATCCGGTGAAGGGCTTGTGGTGATTCAATTGAGGCTTGAGCCTCAGTGTTGATTAGAAATGGAAGAAGAGGGAGAAGTTCACAGAACTTAAGCTAAGTCCCAGTCCAAAATCTCCATCACCATCAGTGGAGTTGTAGGTGAATACATTATTCGATGCTGCTATCGACCATTTGGGGGTAAACCAATATTGTAAGCCTATTCTGGCTCCAAAATCCAATGTGTTGTACTCACCTCCGTCAACGTCGGTTGAATGATCTCCTCCACCTATCCCAATAAAGGCATCCCCATAGAAAGAGAATTTATCGACTACCGGTATATAATACCTGAGGTAAGGTTCGATACCCCATGCGTTTGAATTATTTCCTCCGGAAAAAATCAGCGTACCTCCAACTCCCATTTTTTCATTAATCATAAGACCAAAACTTGGACCAACTGTGTAATCCCTACTTGACATATTGCCAAATGTAACATCACCTCCCACCCACATGCTTGGAGAATCCCCACTGTTACTGCTCGTATTTTCCTGTTCATTCTGTGCTACAGCTGCTGTCACAAATAAAATCCCGAATGTAAATGCCAATAGTTTTTTCATGTAAAAAAAAGTTAAGTTAATAGACCCCCCATTGCACCCATACAGGGTTTGAAGGTGTTTTATGCACAATACGTGCATTGGAGTGAAATAGTTTCAATACACTGTTCCGGCTATTGATTATCAAGGTCAAAATCTTATCTTGCATTACTCATCCCCTCAGAATAAATACCTTACAGCCCCAATATACTTTCCCAATTCTGACTGGGGTAATATTAAGGTAAAATATGGCAACAAAGAGCTTCATTAAGAGATTCATTTCAAGTCCTCTGGTGCAGGCATTTCT
>JBDLIM010000128.1:0-6812 GCA_039714915.1 Bacteroidota bacterium | reverse complement strand
GGAGAGCAGATAGATAAAAGTTCCGCTACCTGGCTTATTGTGGCTTTTGTTTGTATTGCCTTACCTGTAGTGGGGAACCTGACCATTGAATATGGTGAGTTTAAAATCTCTCTCACCAAGCTGTCTTCCGATGCAAAGGAAGTGTCGGCAGTAATAAGCTCCCTTACTGAAGAAAATAATGAGTTGAAGAGGCAGGTTGAGGAATTAAATAACCGCATGGCAGAAACAAGGTCCACTTTGCTGAACGACGATATCCCGGTGGCAAGGAAGAGCAGGGTCATAAACGAGTTTCAGCAGGAACTCCAGATGATCACGGATCAATCGTCCAATGTGGAACAAAAGCTGGAAACAGCAACAATAAAGAACGAGGCACTTGTACAGGACCTGGATCAACGCTCAAGGAAAAGGTAAAGCATGAGACTGCTGCGAAAAACAGTTGGAACCGAAGCATTGCCCAATCCGGTTGTGGACTTTGAACATTTTGATGAATCAATTTAAATAAGGTGCTATAATACATCTGATGTTGAAGTATATAATGTCAAAGTTGAATTATGCAGGAGCATACCCGGATTTCATGGCACAAAGAAGATTTCAAGCCTTAATGTTTTCAGGGACTTAGCTATAAGGCTCCAAAAAAGGAGTTCCTGATCTATGTGGATAATGTGGTTTCATTTTATGAGGTTCTGAATATTGAGAGTGTCACTGTGGACATAAAATATCTAGCAGATCAGGAAAGACTGTAATCAGATGAAGTAAATGATCATGGTGGAGAGCAGGACCCCCATTTTTTAATTCAGTTAAGGTAACCTGGACAGACTTAAAGACCACTGACAATGAGGTATTGATTGAGTCACTTGAAGTAACACATGAAGGCCTGGTTGTGGAGCATGATTCATAAATCTTCACTCCTGTTATTTCGATGAGATAGGAATTCTAATATTCTTTTATTATTCCCCCATTATCCTTGAGACTATATTTTTCTATAATTCTTCTTTTTCACATGTGGTAAGAGTTTAGTAGTCAACAAAATATTAGATTGATACGTCTTATGGATAGGGCTTTGTATACTATAATTCCGAGCTAATCTGGGATCTGGAAGGAAAGATAAATTAGCGGTCAAATGCATAGACCGAATTTGTTAAATAACGCTGCATTGTAATACGGCTTTTATTCTATAGTGATGACAAGAGTCAAATTCATTGTTCCGGTAGTATTCTGTTGTATAGTTTCCCTTAACGCACAGGATACCATTTCTAAAGACATGATTTACAGGTCAACCATCAAACTTATCAGCGATCCTTCCTTTAAGTGTCATGGCGCCCTATATGAGATAAACGATTCATCCATATCAATCTCCAGCAGCAGGATTGAGGATTATTATTCTGGAAGTCTAAAGGTTAGGGAGATATATTTTAGCGATATTAAGCATATTCATACCAAAAGGAAAGGGAATTTTTTATTGGTGGCCCTGGCAGGAGGAGGTTCAGGATTTTTATTGGGAAGTGCTATTGGTTATAATGAAGGAGGTTACTATAACTGGTGGAGCGGTCAGGTGTCAGCGGAAGAGAATGCATTACGAAAGGGAATAGGATTTGCATTTCTTGGAGCAGGCATAGGGTGTCTTTTATACTACGGATTTGATATTCATATCCCGATTAATGGGAGCATGGATAATTTTAATCTTTACAGGAAGAAGATGAACAAATACGCCATTAAAAGATATTAGAAGGAACGGGATCTTTATAATCCAGCATAAGTTAATACCAAACAGTCGATTGTTAAATCGGGTGTTAATTTCCATATATCTCCTTTTGGTCATCCACAAGAAGAATAACTTGTTCATTCATAAAACTATGGAAAAATGGACAAGTATTTAATTGAAGTGCCGCACGGGGACGATAAAGCTTCATGTATGCGGGCGATCCAGGTATTCTTGCGTTCCGGGTCGCATTTTGTGACCAATGCGGAATGGGGATGCATGGACGGAGATCATAAAGCCTGGTTAACAGTAGAGACAGAAACAAAGGACGATGCTATGCGGATTTTACCTGCGGCTTACAGGCGGAATGCCAAGATTGTGAAACTGGTAAAGTTCAAAAGAGAGGATTTCGAGCTGCAGGATCTGATGGATCATCACGCCTGATATTTGGAACCAATCCCTGGCTGATTTCTTTTATCTTTAGGGAAATCAATCCCAACAATATTATGAAAAGTCCATTCTTTGTATTCTCACTTGTACTGGGACTTCTTTTTTCATGTAATAAAGCCATTGAGGAGCCCAAGGTGGAACAATGGGGAGTATTCGAGCTTGTAATGGATGGTCCCTCAGATGGCAACCCGTTTTTGGAAACGGAGCTTTCGGCGGTATTCAGCAGTGGTGAAAAAAGCATAAAAGTACCAGGTTTTTATGATGGAGAAGGCATTTATCGTATTCGGTTTTCGCCCTCTTCGCAGGGGGGCTGGACCTGGCAAACCAGTAGCAATATCGTTGAGCTTTCAGGCAAGAAAGGTACTTTTAGCTGCCTTCCTCCCGGAAATAATAATCACGGACCGGTTGAAATTGTAAATACCTTCTGCCTGCAGTATGCCGATGGTACTCCATATTATGCAGTGGGAACAACTGCTTACCAGTGGACCAGTGTGGCTCAGAAGATTCAGGCCAAGACCCTGGCAACCCTGGCAAATGCTCCATTTAATAAGATCAGGATGTGTGTTTTCCCAAAAAGATACCAGTTCGGGAACGACACCGAACCCTGGGTACACCCCTTTGAAGGGAAGGATAAAGTGAGAGATTTTTCAAAACCCAATTATGCTTTTTTTCAAAACTTCGACCAGAGGGTGAGGCAGCTTATGGAGCTGGGAATCCAGGCCGACGTAATCCTCTTTCACCCTTACGATGCCTGGGGTTATTGTGAGATGGGGAAGGAGATGAATGAGCGCTATGTCCGCTATATGATGGCGAGGCTATCAGCTTTCAGGAATGTCTGGTGGTCCCTGGCCAACGAGTGGGACGTTCCCGGCATCAAGGAGTCCATCGACTGGGAAGGGATAGGTACTCTGCTGCAAAACGAAGATCCTCATCCGCATTTGAGGGGAATTCACAACTGGTATGGTTCTGAGGATCATTTTTATGACCATTCCAGGCCCTGGATCACCCATGTCTGTACCCAGACTTCTCAGTTCTACAATGCAGGTAAATGGAGAGAACAATATAAAAAGCCTCTTCTGTTCGATGAGATGCGATATGAGGGTGATGTGACCGCCGGATGGGGAAATCTGAGCGGGGAGGAAATGAGCTCTTATTTCTGGATGGCCGGATTAAGCGGGGGCTATCCTACCCATGGGGAGACCTACAGGAACCCAGCTGATGATTCCACGGAGGTACGCTGGTGGGCTAAGGGGGGAGAACTGGTGGGATCCAGCCCTGAACGAATCGCTTTCTTCCGCTCGGTTATGGAGGAGGCGCCAGTTTCGGAGATGATCCCGGAAATGACAGACAATGGCGATCCGGAGAACCTGGAATCCAATGTGCATCTCTTTTATAAACCTGGGGAGTTTTACCTGGCTTATGTGGCAGAGGAGGGAAGAACCATTAAGATGAATCTTCCCGGAAATCAGGATTACCATCTGGATGTGATTGATACCTGGCACATGGAACTAATCAGTGAAACCACAGTGGAGGCCGGATCATTCAGCTTTACTACGGGATTGCCCTATACCCTTCTCAGGCTTACTTTAAATTAGATGGATAAAAAATCTGCATTTTTTCGTTTTTGGATCAAACAGAGAATTGAATAATTGCAAAAATTCATTCTTACCTTATTTGCGTGGCAAGAATCAATTACTGATTCAGGCAAAGCAAAGGATCTCTTATCTTCCTGGTAATCTATACTAATAACATTCATTGTGAGGTGGTTTTCAATTTCATTATTGCCTGTGGGTGAGATAATTTTACTCCTATGAAAAGCGGAGCAATTACAGACGATCTCAAATTTTTCAATCGAACTATACAATAATTGAAAACTTCAATCGGATGAAAACTCGAACAATTATCATGGCAAGTATGCTGACAGTTCTAAGTTGCGGGAACTTAAAAGCGCAGACCGGGAAAGGAAAATTTCTCATTGGTGATCTCTACAGGTTCGGTATTACGGGATACGGTTATATTTCCCAGATGAATATCGGATTTGGAACCAACACTTACAAAAGTGATAATTCGGAAGATCCGTCCAGCGAAAAATTTCTGACTCTTAATCTTATACCTAAAGCCGGGTATTTCTTTGCTGATAACCTGGCAGTTGGGCTTGATATGAACCTTATGTATTTGAGAAACAAGGATGAGCATTATACCTACAGTGTGAACATGCTGGGTGCAGGTCCATTTATCAGGTATTATTATCCCATGGACAGAGTTATGCCTTTTCTTGAGGTGAACAGTTCATTTGGAAGAGGGCGAAACAGATCTTATTCGGATGCAACTGACAACGAATACGAATCTGTGTTCTACCTAAATTCCTTCGGGTGTGGCACCGGCATAGCTATTTTGCTGAGCCAGAAGGTAAGCTTTGATGTAATTGCAGGTTACAACAGGGTTGTGATGAAGGATCTGGAAGACAATGACCTTAACTACAGGCATATTACAGAATCACTGGGCTTAAAGCTCGGGTTTACGGTCATCCTCGGTTCAAAATGATTTTAATACACAAACAAAATCAAGGAATCATGAAAGCATCAATCCGTATTATCTTTTTGCTGGTGGTTTTACTACTGAACGCGTGTGAAAAATACACGGAAAATCTGGAGAATGAATTCAAGTTTGATGGCGAAATACATGAACTGAGTTGGGGGATTGTGGACTATTTTGAATCAGAGAATGATTATTATTATCATGCTCATATTGTGCTTTTACCAGGAACAGTATACTTTGATGAGGAAACGCATAAAGTGCAGGGAGAAGGGCATGCCGTTCATTTCTTTGATCTTATTTCTTCAACAAAGGATCTCTCCGGTGTATACCAGACCACGACACATAGCTGGGCCTATAATGATCAGGAGGGGGATTTTTCCGGTGTTCGACTTGCATGTGATTGCCAATTTCCTATTGAGAATGGTTCAGAGATATATAATCCTTATTACGCCTTTCATTATGAGGTGGAATTAGAGCTTAACCAAACTGGAAATGAGATTGAAATCACCTTTAAAGGAGATAACGAAAGCGGCGATTCCATGGTCCTCAGTTTTAAGGGCAGTGTAATGGAATCAGATATGATTATCCTGTATGACCTGGATCCTGAGATCTAAACCTGATTCAGGACTTCCGTGGGTTTCTGCTGTAAGGAACGCCAAATCCCGATCATGGTAGCCGAAATGGTGATACAGATCCCGATCATCCCTCCCAGCACAAAGAACCACCAGGAAAGATCGGTCCGGTAGGCATAGGTTCTCAACCATCTTTCCAGTACAAAAAGAGATAGGGGAATAGCCACAAGTACGGAAATCCCGATGCGACGGAGCATTTCAGTATTTGCAAGTAGAATAATGTTCTGGAAGGAGGCTCCAAAGACCCTTCGTATGGTCAGATCCCTGGCCTTCTTTTCCACGGAAAAGCGCGCAAGTCCGTAGATACCCAGGCAGGAGATCAGCAATGCCAGGAAGGAAAAGGCACCGATGATCCGGGCTAGCCTGACATCCTTCTCATACATGTGGTCCACTTCATCTACCAGGAACTCGTAAGTGAAGGGGAAATCACCGGCGAATTTCCTGAATGTCTCTTTTACAAACTCTATGGTTTCGGCCTGGCCCTCTTCTGTGAGCCTGATGAACACATAGCGAAGGTGCCTGTAGTTAACCGGATTGATGTTAACCACATGGGGCAGGATTTCTCTGTGCACCGAAATATGGTGGTAATTCTTAAAGACTCCCAGAATTTCTCCTTCCTGATCCCACATGGTCAGCCTGTCTCCTACGGGATTCTCCTTTCCCAGCATTTCACAGGCTGCTTCATTGATCAGGTAGCGCCTGTAGTCTGCCTGGACCGTGTCTGAATACGACCGGCCATATTTGATCTCATGACCAAAAAAGTCAGGGAAATTGGAGAAGCAAATGGAATACCTGACCAGAGGGAAGGAGGACGGATCTCTCCCGGGCCAGTCAATGTTGGTCTTATAATCTTCATTGATGGGATTCTTCTGTCCGGCCGTTATCTCCAGCACGCCCTGGTAGGATTTTATTTCGTTAAAAAAACTAAGCAGGGTCCCGCCCAACTGAGGATTCAGGGGAAGCTTGATCACATGTTCCACATTCACCCCGGGAGAAATGTTTTTGGCAAACTGAACCTGCCTCAGGACGACCATGGTGCAGATCAGAAGGCAGACAGATACCGTAAACTGGAAAATGGTGGTAACAAGCAGGACATTGGACCTGCTTCGTCCCTTCACAAAGGTATCCCTTAAAATGGTAGAAGGATTGCCACGGGTAAATACGAGGACCGGGTAACTGAAGGACAGGATGCTGAGAAGCAGAATCAGGCCAATGAATCCTACGACGATCACCGGATCCTGTCCATAGCCAATTTGTATGTTTCCGTTGAAGAGTTTACTTAAGCCGGGAAGTAGCAATTCGGCCAGGAAAAGAGCGCAAATCATGGCGGCCAGAGTCTGAAGCAGGGTCTCTGTAAACAGTTGATTACGCAAGACCTCAGGAGTCGCCCCCAATATTTTTCGAATGCCCATCTCCCTGATTCGTTTGGTATAATTGGCAGTGGACAGATTCATGTAATTCATGGCAACAATGATCAGGATCAGTATGGCAAT
>JBDLIM010000127.1:0-6832 GCA_039714915.1 Bacteroidota bacterium | reverse complement strand
TGCCGAATCAGAGTTTAGCGCCACAATTTTTACAGTAATTTGCATCTGCATCGTGAATATCGCATCCGCATTCAGGGCACTTCTTATCCGGGGATTTACGCCCTGATTTTACAGCCTTTCCAATTTCAACCGAAATGATCCCTGTGGGAACAGCGATGATGGAATATCCGGTAAGCATGGCAAAGGAGGCAAGAATCTTGCCCAGCACCGTAGCCGGAGCAATATCCCCGTATCCAACAGTAGTAATGGTTACGATGGCCCAGTAAATGCTTTGAGGAATGGAGGTAAATCCATTGTCTTCCCCTTCAATAAGGTAGAGAAGGGAACCCAGGATCAGCACCAGGGTAAGGACTGCACCGAAGAAAACCACAATTTTGTGCTTGCTTAGCTGAAGGGCCCGGACAAGTATAGCTGCCTCCTTGATATAACGGGCCAGCTTGAGCACTCTGAACATCCTTAACAATCTGAGTGCCCGGATGGTAAGCAGGAAGGTATATTGATCGAAAAAGAGGCCCAGGTAGGTGGGGAGGATGGCCAGGAGATCGATGATTCCAAAGAAACTTGTGATATATTTCAGGGGTTTTGGGGCAGAATAGATCCGGAGCAGGTACTCCAGAGTAAAGGCAATGGTGAGAACCCATTCGGAAGCATAAAAAAGCTTATGATATGCCAGATGCAGTTTCGAGACAGATTCGAGGACCACCACAGTAACGCTCACAATGATCATCCAGAGCAGGATCACATCAAAGGCCTTCCCTGCTTTTGTATCGGTACCGAAAATGGTGAGAAATATTTTTCTTCTCAGGCTCATATCTATCAAAGTTAGAATATTTGGAGAAAGCAAAAAAAAAGGCCGCCCAATTTGGGCGGCCTGAATTTTCCTTCTTATCCCGACCCTATTCAGGGCTGATTGCTTCAACGGGACATACATCAGCACATGCACCACAGTCAGTACACAACTCAGGATCAATAACATAGATATCTCCTTCACTGATAGCTTCCACCGGGCACTCATCTATACAAGTTCCACATGCAGTGCAATCATCTGAAATTACATAAGCCATATCTTAAAGTTTATTAGTTCTTAAGGCGCAAATTTAGTGGCAAATTTCTTTAAACCAATTTTAAAGATGGATTTATTTTTAAACAGGTGTTGATTTGAGTAATTCAATGGAGAGATAGCTTAGCAGGCTGATTCCGGTTTTCAATGCCGACTCATCCACTCTGAATCCGGAAGTGTGAAGCGGGAAGACCCGGTCTGATCCCTTCTCCTTAATTCCCAGCCGGTACATCAAGGCCGGGATGGACTGAGCAAACCAGGCAAAATCCTCTGCAGTCATTCGAATCTCCAGATCTTCCACCTGATCCGGCCCCAGCAATTCTACGGCTTTCGATTTGGATTCCAGGGTGATTTTTTCGTGGTTATGCAGGACAGGATATCCTTTTCTTATTTCTACCTCACAGTTGCCGCCCATGCTGGAAGCAATGCCGGAAGTGACCTGCTCGATAAGCTGATGGGCTTCCTTTCTCCAGGGCTCATTCATGGTACGAAAGGTCCCTTCCAGTTCCACCTGGTTGGGTATCACATTCACAGCACCGTTGGCCACAACTTTACCAAAAGAGAGTACGGTAGGGATATTGCTGGGGGATTTCCGGTTAATCTCCTGCTGAAGGGTAATAAGTACATGGGCAGCCATCAGCACCGGGTCGTTAATGTGCCGGGGCAATGCCCCATGTCCCCCTTTCCCTCTCATGGTTATGTATATCTCATCTGAAGAGGCCATATATTTTCCCGCCTTAAATCCCACCCGACCCGACTCCATATCGGGCAATACATGCTGAGCAATAATCAGGTCCGGCGGGTACTCCTTAAAAACACCTTCCTCAAGCATTAATCTGGCACCTCCCGGAATTTTCTCTTCTCCGGGTTGAAAAACGAACAACACCTCTCCTTCAATCAGATGTTTTAACTGATCCAGGATCCGGATGGCACCCAGCAGGGAGGTCATGTGAATATCATGTCCGCATGCATGCATGATCCCTGGGTTTTGGGATGTATACTCCAGGCCTGTTTCTTCTGTGACCGGTAAAGCATCCATATCGGCCCGCAGAGCAATTCGCTTTCCCGGCTTATCTCCCCTGATCCGGGCCAGAATTCCTGTTTTCACAAAAGGAAATGAATAATCTATGCCCCAGTCATCCAGAATCTTCCGAATGTAGGCGGAGGTCTGATGCTCTTCAAAGGAAAGTTCGGGATGTTGATGAAGCCGGCGTCTAATCCCGGTCAGTTCACTAAGGAGCTGATCTGAAAGAAGGGTCTCTATCTGGTCTTTTACACTCATCGACATCTAAAAATCAAGACTTAAGGAGAGGTAAAACATCCGGGGCTGCACCTCCATATTTTCCAGACCCCAGGCCCAATCCAGGCGAATGAAGTAACCCAGCAATTGTGCCCGGACTCCAAATCCGTATCCGGCCACAATGGGATCCCTGTTGGCATCCAGGGTGATGGTTATCGGTCCGTTTTCAATTACCTCCGTATCCCAGGCATTCTCATCGGTAAAGGGGTGCAATCCGGTCCATGCACTTCCGATGTCGGCAAAACCAACGACCTGAAAATTATTCAGGAATCCGGAACCCAGGGGATGTCCGGCCAGGTACCTGAAGATGGGCCATCGCAGTTCGGTATTGAACACGGCAAAATTGCTTCCGTTCCTGATGTTCTGGGAAAATCCCCTCAAATTGGTGGCCAGGGCCTGGTAAGCGTAATTCTTTGTATAGTCGATGGCTACCGATTCGTTAAAGGTGGGTACTTTCGATTGAGAGAGGTTGATCCAGTTATCCACGCTTCCCATGTAATAGATAAGCGGGCTCCTTCCAAAGGATGTGCTGGCTGCAAACCTGTTGGCCCAGATCAGGGTTCTGTGAATCCGGGTATAGTGCCGGAAATCACCTCCGATTACAAAGAGATCCGAATTGGCTGCATTAATTTGCCGGTAGGCTTCCCCAAATACTTTCCATCGCATGCCTGAAAGCAGGTTTGTTCCAAGTGCCCGGGTATTATCAAAGATCAACTCTCCCTTTAATCCTCCCCAGACCTTCACGATATTAGGTTCGTTCAGGTTCCCGATATCCGTCGCCAGAAATACCGTATTATCGTGCCGGAAAGATGCGGTACCCTTGACTGCCAGGGTCTGACTGAAGGGGTATTTCAGGGAGGCCAGAATCTCGTGCGTAAAGGTTTTGATGTAAGAATCGGTGGTATAATTTTTGAAAACCTGGCGATGGAAAATTACTTGCTTATCCAGCTGTTGCTTCAGGTTCTCAAAACTGAGCAGGTATTCGTTGCTGTCAAAGTCCGTGGCAAACCTGACTCCCCCCACCAGGCGGTAATCCTCAAAAAGATCATTGGCTCCCACCTTAAAAAGCAGGTTCAGACCGGGATTAAAATAATAGGCGCCACCTGTAAATGCCTGGTAAGATGCATTTAAAAAGCTGAAATCGATCTGGTTAACCAGCTGGTTTGGGTAGAAGGCCGTAGAGTAATCGATATACATCATCCTGCTGTCCTGAACTGAGTCAAGAACCAGGTTCAGGTTCCGGCTCTGAAGCTGGTTGTTGTAATAGTTTAGCTTCTCCCTTTCAAAAATGTAATTGTTAATGTCAATTCTGAATTCCTGCAGTGCAATGGTATCTCCTTCGAGTATCAGCCTGTTGTTGGCAATATCCTTCATGGAGATTACCTTCTTTTCTATATGGTGAATGGAGTCCTCCCGCTCCAGCCTGTTTACATGCCTGTTCCGGTATTCGGTTGGCTCCAGTTCGTCTCCGTAAGTCCTTTCAAATTCAATGGGATACTTGTACATGTGATAGCGCGAATCGTTATACACAATTTCTGCGATTTCACCTGTTTCGGTGTTAATGTCGTGAGAAAGAATGTTTCGCCGGTAGTTGGACAGCGGGTAACTGTTGGCAAAATACCTGTAATGGATGGTAGTATCCACCAGGCTGATGGTACTGTCATATTCAGCAAAATAGCGGTTCACAATTCCGTTTTTATCACTCAGATAAAAGAATTCATTGCGACCGGGTGAAAGAGGTTGGGTATGGTTGATATAATTCCCCTCTGATATTTTTTGAAGCCTGAAATCCTTTTGGGTATAATCGTATACATATACAGCAAAAGCTGTGGTGGTATTATTCTCCGGATCATTTTCCATAAAAAGGGTGTCCAGCCTTCTGTTGGATACAAAGGAAATGTTATTCATGTTGTTCATGAACCGGGGATTGAAGTCATCTGCCAGATCGTTGGTTATTCTTTCATTGGTGGATGAAGCAATATCGAAAACCCAGATGTCGGTCTGACCATCAGCTACTGCTGAAAAAACAAGCTTCCTGGCATCGGGAGAGAAACTCATATCCAGGACCTTCTCAAAGTAGAGCAGGTTTCGGGTAGTAATCACACGGGTTTCCAGGTTGTACACATGAAACTTGAGCATGCCCTTTTCTTCCGTTATAAATCCAAGGATCTGAGAGGAGGGATGCCAGGCGGTTTCAGGAATAGAGTAGTCGTTGATCTGATCCAGTTTCTGGCCTCTTTTATAAATCTTTTTCCGCTTACCGGTGGCTTCGTCATGAATCCAGATTTTATATTGCCCTTTCTGATTGGTAACATAAGAGACATATTCCCCGTTGGGGCTGATTCGGATGTTCTGGTACACCCTTCTCTTATTCGGCCGTTTGAGGATTTTTCCCCGGCTGGGCAATTCGGCGTTTTCTTCACGGGCGGTATAAAGCCCCAGGTAGTATGCAGTCCAGTCGATGGACAGTTCCTTCAATTTGCTTCCCAGCACCAGCTGGAATCCACTTTCGGCATTTTTATTAATCTTGGTGATATACAGGATCTGAGGAATAATGGATGCACCGTACAAATCGGCCACATACTTCCAGAAGGAATGGCCTGCATACAGCGCATCATCGTCCTGCAGGTTCACAAACTTGCGGTATTTACCTGAAACAATGCCATCTTTTACACGGTTCTCCATCTCGTAGTCCCAGGGATTTGATACAAAGGATTTTAAACCTTCCAGGTACCATTCTGGCAAATTGATCATAGTGGAATTGGTCATGTTATCCCTGAATCCGTTTCCAAACATCATTTCGCTAAGCAGAACTTCAGCGATGGCAGCCCTGATCTGGCGTTCGAGTTTCACATGATCACCGTCAAAATAGAGAAACACCTTGTTCTGTATAATCTGTGTGGTACCCCCAATGTTGTATTCTTCCGCTTCAGAAACCAGTCCGATGTTGCTCTGTCTGAAGTCTGACATCTTGTTGTAGGTAAGAAAGATCAGTCGCCTTTCAACGTCGTAGTCAAAGAAACGCTCGATAAGTTCCAGTTCCTTTTCCACAAAATCGGCCACGTATAAGGAAAGATCGGTACCATTTTCGTATGAATACACATCGAACCTGTCGAAGCGGTAAAATTTCCAGTATCTGTTATTGTACTGAACCCGGTTCTTCCCGAAGTTCATCTGCATTCCGTTGTAAAACTGGGCGGATAGCCCGCTTGAACAGAATGCCAGGAACAGTAGAATCCCTATGCGTGCAATGCTTCTCATACCCTTCAATGGCGACCTAAAAGTAAACATTATTCATTATAGTTAGGTTCAAAATCCCGGCCCGAAATTTGCATTTCACTTGTTACCTCAAAAATTGTGCAACTATTTATTATTTATTTACGTTAAATTTGTAGTCTCTGGACTTAGTTTATTCTCAATAATGAATCAAAAAATAATAGGCAGAAAATGAAACGTTTATTGTTGTTATTCTGTGTGAGCGGTCTGCTGCTTCCAGTGAGTTCGCAGACGGTGGAGCCTAAAATATCCTTCGATTACAAGGAACACGATTTCGGGAAGTTCAAGGAATCTGACGGAAAAGTCACCTATAAATTTGAGTTTGTAAATACGGGGGGAAGTGATCTTATTGTGCAGAATGTATCCGCTTCATGCGGATGCACAGCTCCTCGCTGGACCCGCGAACCGGTTCCTCCCGGAGGAAAGGGTTTTGTGGCCGCAACCTATAATCCGGCCGGACGTCCGGGTTCCTTCAGGAAGTATGTAACGGTGATTTCCAATTCAAATCCGGGAAGCGTACGCCTGACCATTAGCGGTGAGGTGGAACCCAAGCCAAGGACTGTAGAAGACGACTACCGCTATGCCATGGGTCCCATGCGACTGAAATCGAACCACCTTGCCTTTGGCAACCTGAAAAACACCCAGACCCTGGAGAAGAAGCTGGAAGTTATCAACACCTCCGGGGAAAAGGTAGTACTTGAATTTGAAAGGGTTCCAAAACACCTTAACATCAGGGCTGAGCCCTCCACATTAAAGCCAGGAGAGAAAGGAATGCTGGTGGCCTCCTACAATGCACCCCAAAGAAATGACTGGGGATTTGTGATCGATAGGCTGGGCTTGAAACTCAACGGGGTTTCTGAACGCAACTACACCCTGGTAGTCAGCGCAAACATAGAAGAAGATTTTACAGCGATGTCGGCAGAGGAACTGGCAAAGGCACCTGTATTGACGGTAGATGATCCTGAATTTAAATTCGGGAAGATTACCCAGGGTGAGAAGGTGGAGCATATATATGTGTTGAGTAACTCGGGCAAATCTGATCTGCACATCAGGAAAGTGAAGGCATCCTGTGGATGTACAGCTGTACAACCCGAGAAAAAAGTGATTGCCCCGGGCGAGTCTGTCAACATTAAAACCGTATTTAATTCGGCAGGCAAGGTTGGAAACCAAAATAAAACGGTAACCATTATTACCAA
>JBDLIM010000126.1:0-6985 GCA_039714915.1 Bacteroidota bacterium | reverse complement strand
ATGAAAGGTTATTACAAAGAAGATCCCTGGAGCATTATAGAAGAAGGATTTGATCCTGCCATGCAAGAAGCTTCTGAGAGTATTTTCAGCCTGGGGAACGGACGCATGGGTCAACGGGCCAACTTTGAAGAATCTTATTCGGGCGAAAGCCTCCAGGGCACCTACCTGGCCGGAGTATATTATCCCGATAAAACCAGGGTGGGCTGGTGGAAAAACGGCTACCCCGAATACTTTGCCAAGGTACTTAATGCACCAAACTGGATTGGGATTGATGTGGAGGTCGATGGTCAAAAACTGGATCTAAACAACTGCGAGTTAAAAGAATTCAGGCGTGAACTGAATATGCGGCAGGGCTACCTGGAAAGAACATTTACAGTGGTTATAAACAGGGAGATCCTGAATATTTCGGTTCGTCGTTTTCTGAGCATGAAACGGGAAGAGATCGGGGCTATTCGCTACTCGGTCAAGTCCCTGGATTATAGAGGAAGAATCGTTTTCACCCCTTGCATCGATGGAGATGTGGTGAACCGCGATTCCAATTATGACGAGCATTTCTGGGAGATTGAAGCCAGTGGTGCAGAGGTGGGATCGGGATACCTGCTGGCCAGGACCCGCAAGAGTGGTTTTGTTACCTGCATGACCATGGGCTGTGAGTTGTATATGAATTACGATCTGGTGGACCCCAAAGTGGATGTACTCGAAAAGCCTGATTATGTGGGGAACCGGATAGAGTGGGAAATAGATTCCGGAGACGAACTGGTATTGTATAAGTATGCTTCAGTGCTGAGCTCCCTGAACCACCATCCCTCGCAGATGAAATGGGTGGGTAAGGAAATTCTGAAGGAGGCTATGGAGACCGGATTTAACAGGCTGTTTGAAGAACATGCCGGTGTTTGGGAAAGCAACTGGGCCCATTCCGACATCGTAATCGACGGGGACACGGCGGCACAGCAGGGGATCCGTTTTAATATTTTCCAGATCAACCAGACCTATACCGGAAAGGACGAGCGCCTGAATATCGGTCCCAAGGGATTTACCGGGGAGAAGTACGGGGGCAGCACTTACTGGGATACGGAGGCCTATATGCTTCCTTTCTACCTGAGTTCGGCTCATCCGGATGTATCCCGAAATCTCCTGGTTTACAGGTATAAACACCTGGAAAGAGCCATTGAGAATGCGGAGAAACTGGGTTTTAGGGACGGAGCTGCCCTGTATCCCATGGTGACCATGAACGGGGAGGAGTGTCACAATGAGTGGGAGATCACCTTTGAGGAGATTCACAGGAACGGGGCCATTGCCTTTGCCATCTGCAACTACATCAGGTATACGGGCGACAGCAGCTATCTGGCTAAGTACGGACTGGAGGTTCTGCTGGGCATCTCCCGCTTCTGGCGTCAGCGGATCAGCTGGTCGGAAGAGAAAGGGAAATACGTGATGCTGGGAGTGACCGGTCCCAATGAGTATGAAAACAACGTGAATAACAACTGGTATACCAATAAGATAGCAAGCTGGACCCTGAAATATACCCTGGAAAGCCTGGAGTATGTAAAAAAGACGGATGCAAAAGCCCTGGAAAGGATTATGAAGGGCACGAATTTAAAATACAAAGAGGAAACTTCAGCCTGGCAGGATATCCTGGAAAAACTTCATTTTCCCTTCAATAAGGAAGCGGGGGTCTTCCTGCAGCAGGATGGTTTTATGGATAAGGAACAGCTGATGGCAGCAGACCTGGATCCGGCCGAGAGGCCCATAAACCAGCATTGGTCGTGGGACCGCATTCTGCGCTCCTGCTTTATTAAACAGGCAGATGTGCTACAGGGAATTTACCTCTTTGAGGATGAATTCGACAGGGAGACCATCACTCGTAACTTCGACTTTTACGAACCCCGGACCGTACATGAATCCTCCCTTTCTCCCTGCGTTCATTCCATTCTGGCTTCCCGGATCGGAAGGTCGGAAAAGGCTTACGAAATGTATTTACGCACCTCCCGCCTTGACCTGGACGATTACAACCATGAAGTAGACGAGGGACTTCATATCACCAGCATGGGAGGCACCTGGATGTCGGTGGTTTATGGTTTTGGGGGAATGAAAGTAAAAGAGAATGTACTGGAATTTGATCCCCTGCTTCCCCCCGCCTGGAAGAGCCTGTCCTTTACCATTCTTTACAAAGAAAGAACTCTGAAAGTAAGCATGGATAAAAAGAAGATATCCATCCGGAATCTGGAAGGTGAAGGCCTTGATTTGATCTTATGCGGGTCCATGGTCCACCTGAAGCAGGGAGGCAGAGTGGATACTATTACAGGTCAAAACCCAGATTCGTAAGATTTGTTCTTTCATGGATGTGGATGGCCTGGAACCCCAGTTCCTGCGACACTTTAATGTTATGGATGTTATCGTCCAGGAACAGGGTCTCGCCGGCTTTGATGCCCGCATCCTCAATCACATATTCCCAGGCTTCCCGGTCGGGTTTATGAAAACCAATTTCATAGGAATAATAGATCCTGGTAAACAAATCATGCATCTCCATTCCGGCGTTCTCCCTGAACATCTGCTCAAACACCGGGGTATGCAGATCCGAGGTATTGCTTAACATGTATAGTTCATAGCGTTTTGCCAGCTTTTTAAGTAAATCGCACCTTTCCACAGGAATTTTCAGCAGCATGGCAGTCCATGCCTCATCGATGTCTTCATCGCTTATATCTACTCCCGATACCTTTCTGATCTCATTCCTGAATTCTCCTGCACTTAATTTTCCGGTTTCATACTTAAAAAAGAGATCTGTATTCATGCTGTGGGGGTATTGCATCAGACTAGCCGAGAATCCCAGTTCATAGAACCTCCTGAGAGTAGCCTGGACATCTAAATCCAGAATAACCCCACCCAGATCGAACAGGATATTCTTAATTTGACTAGCTTGTTCCATGCATTTTGTATATTCGTAAAAAGCCAAAGATAAAACAAAAAGCTAAGCGCCATGCGCATTGGCGGAACCCATTATCGTAGCATATGGATGGATGACGATCCCGGAATCGTAAAGGTGATCGATCAGCGTAAGCTGCCCTTTGAATTTAAAGTAAGGGATCTGCGGACCGCCGATGATGCATTTTACGCCATCCGTGAGATGGTGGTGCGGGGGGCACCCCTCATTGGTGTCACCGCAGCCTTTGGTCTCTATCTGGCGGCTCGCAACAGCGGTCCTGAGAACTGGTGTGATGAAATTAAGGAGGCCGGACAAGTTCTGAATTCAGCCAGGCCCACCGCGGTAAACCTGAAATATGCCCTGGACCTGGCCATGGCCGAAGTGAATTGTGCCGCTTCCAGGGAAGGAATCACAGATCGTCTTTTTCACATGGCCATGAGCCTCACAGAGGACGAGGTAATCAGGAGCAAAAAGATAGGAGCGCATGGCTTATCCCTGATCAGGGATATGTATTTCAGAACGAAGCAAAGGGTTAATATCCTTACCCATTGCAATGCCGGATGGCTGGCCTGTGTGGATTACGGGACCGCCACTGCTCCCATTTACCTGGCCCACGATCAGGGCATTCCGGTGCATGTCTGGGTGGATGAAACCCGGCCCCGGAACCAGGGGGCCAGGCTCACCGCCTATGAGCTTGGGGCACACGGGGTGCCACATTCGGTGATTGTGGATAATGCCGGGGGGCATCTCATGCAGAACGGACAGGTAGACCTGGTGATCGTTGGAAGCGACCGGACCACACGTACCGGGCAGGTAGCCAATAAGATCGGAACCTACCTGAAGGCCCTGGCGGCCCATGACAACGACATCCCTTTCTATGTGGCCCTGCCTTCGTCCACCATCGATTTCGGGATGGACAAAGGAAGTGAAATGGAGATCGAAGAGAGAACAGTCAGGGAAGTTACCCATATGGAGGGTTGGAACGAAACCGGCCGGTCGCTTGAAACCATTCGTCTCCTTCCTGAAAATACAAGGATTTCCAACCCGGGATTTGATCTTACTCCCTCCAGGCTGGTCACCGGTCTTATTACAGAGAAAGGGATCTGTGAAGCCTCCGAAAAAGGGATTCAATCCTTATTTAAGAGCTGATATATGAGAGGAGGGACAGGTATATTTATCATCCTTTTCTCTGGCCTCTTATCCGTTTATGCGCAGGATTCTGGCAAGGATTCCTTAAAAGCTCAGCCCTATCTGGAAATTCTATACCACAGCGGGACATTCTGGAGCAGAACCGAGAACCTGCAGGAACAATTCGATCAGGGCTACCGTGCCTTTGAAGCCAGGATTGGATTCCAGACCAAGGGCAGAAGAGCATGGCACCAGCTTCATAAATTTCCAAAGTACGGCCTGGGTCTGCATTATGCCGACCTGGTGAAAACCCGCAAAGATACCATAGTCGGAAATCCCTTCAGCCTGTTTGTATTCTACAGCGCTCCCTGGTTACGCTATGGCCGCTTTACCCTGAATACGGATCTTTCGGTGGGCTTAAGCTATACGTCGCTGATATATCACCCGGAAAGAAATCCGGTGAATGATGTGGTGGCTTCCCATATGAACCTGTATTTCGGATTTAATTTCAGGCTTTACATGGAGATCAGCCGGCGCATGCACATGAATGTGGGGGCCGGGCTGACTCACCATTCCAATGGCAGGATCCATGTCCCCCAGAAAGGGATCAATAGCTGGGGATGGTCGGCGGGATTGAATTACATATTAAGCAAAGCGGTGGATACATATTATTACCGGGAGCTTCCCAGGTTTCAACCCTATGAAGAGCTTCAGATCATGGCTGCTGCGGGAACCGTGGAAGCCATACCTGAGGGTGATACAGAGGAGCTCCGTTATTGTAATTTCTCCATAACAGGCGATTACGCCATAAATTTTAACCCAAAAATGGCCATGACCCTGGGCCTGGATGTGCTTTATGACGGTTCCCTGGAGAGAGCTATCAAAGGGATGCTGCCTGAAGAAGTAAGCACTTATCAGAAAATGTACCTGGGCTCACACCTCGGGTATCAATATACCATCCATCGCCTGACCCTTATGTTTAACCTGGGGACCTATTTCCGTCAATCTTCTTACGACCGGGGCTTCTGGTTTGGCCGGGCCGGAGGTAGATTCCGGCTTACTGACCAGGTGTATGCCCACCTGGCCATTAAAACCAGGAACGGGATACGTTCTGACTGGATTGAATGGGGAGCAGCTTACTATGTGAAGATCAGGTAGTAAAAGGAAGATTAAAGCCTTAAATACTGGACTTTCGCCTCTTATTTTCGTAAATTTGTATTGACATCGGTACGAAGCATTGACTTGTCCTTTTGAGGGAGTAATTTTTCCGGCAATGAAAGAGGCGATTATTAAAAGGTCAGTATATGCTGCCATAGAAAACAGGACTTTCCGGTTTTTCCTGAAATCGGTGATCGACCGGGAGGTGAGGAGAAAATTATTTGAACTCAAAAAAAATTCCTTTCCCGCATTTATTGAAAAGAGATGCCAGTGGTTTTCTGCCCTGATCGAAGGCCTTTGCCTGAACCTGGACAGGGGAACCATCAGGAAGGATGTGCTTTGTAAGGCAATTAATTTATTAAGCGGAAACCAATTGGTGGTGGACCGCATAGAAAGGGTCAATAGGGTGCAGGAGGATTATAAGAAAAAGTACGGATCCTACCCGCCTTTGTTTGTGACGCTTTCGCCCACCCAGGTCTGCAATCTTAAATGTGCAGGATGCTACGCCTGTTCGGATAGTCAGTCAAAAACCACGCTTCCCTATGAAATGGTGGAACGCATTGTATCGGATCTGCACGATAACATGTCCAACAGATTTATCACCATAAGCGGAGGAGAACCTTTGATGTACAAGGACCAGGGCAGAACGCTGTTTGATCTGTTTGCGCACTTCAGGGACATGTATTTCCTGGTGTATACCAATGGAACCCTTTTAAGCACTAAAACCTGTGAAAAACTGGCGGAACTGGGGAACGTAACTCCGGCCATTTCTGTGGAAGGGTGGAAGAAGCAAACGGACGAAAGAAGGGGGAAGGGAACCTTTGACCGGGTACTGGAAGGAATCCAAAATCTAAAGGCAGCCGGTATTCCTTTTGGATTTTCATCCACCATCACCACCAGGAATGTGGACATCTTTCAGGATGAGAAGATCTATGATTATTTCTTTGAACAGCTCGGTGCAACTTATCTGTGGATGTTTCATTTAATGCCCTTTGGGAGGGCACGGGATACCCTGCCTCTACTTATTAATTCGAAGCAGAGGGTGGAAGTTTACCGCTTATGGGAACGATTGCTTTCTGAAAAAAAGTATTGCATAGCTGATTTCTGGAACAGCGCAGCTGTTGTAGATGGTTGTGTGGCCTATGGAAGATGGAACGGGTACTTTTACATTGACTGGGATGGCAAGATCATGCCCTGTGTGTTTGTACCTTTCTACGAAGAAACAGTGTACGAACTTTATAAAAGCGGCCGTACCCTGGGAGATGCCTTACAGGCGCCTTTATTTAAGAATGGCAGAGCGTGGCAAAAATCCTATGGCTACTGCAATACCCATAAAGAAAATATCCTGATGCCCTGTTCCATCAGGGATCATTTCAAGAATTTCAAATGCCACATTCTGAGTCCGGGAGCCTTACCCGAGAATGAACAGGCAGCACAAATGATGCAGGATCCGGCCGTTGAGGAAACTCTAATCCGATTTGAAAAAGACCTGGACCGATTATCCCGTTCCATCTGGGAAGAAGAGTTCCTGCAAACCCCTGCAAAGCCAAGGCATATGGATCATGCTTGGGATTCCATTCTGCTGGATTGAGAAGCAGAAGCGCATATTTTTGGAAGATCCGGCCATCTGTTGGCAGATAATTGTAAATTGTGTAATATTGCAATCCCAAATCCGGAGAATAACCAGACCGGATTGTTTCAGGGCCCATAGCTCAGCTGGTTAGAGCACCTGACTCATAATCAGGGGGTCGCTGGTTCGAGCCCAGCTGGGCCCAC
>JBDLIM010000125.1:0-7127 GCA_039714915.1 Bacteroidota bacterium | reverse complement strand
GAAGTAATAAAAAGCCTGGGGCAGGAAGCGGGCCAGGTTGATCGAATTAGCTGAAGTCAGAGTCAGCTTCCTGGAAAGATCGTCATCCATAAAAGCGTCCTTCACCAGTTTCTGGCAATCGTCAAAACTTCCCTGGACTTCCACAGCGGAAATATTAGATCCCAGGGTTGTAAACTGCTTCTCCTGAAGAGGACTTACCAGGCCGGAGGGATAGAGTACATGCACTTTAACACCGGGAACATCCAGAAATCCATTGGCCACAGCACTGCCTGTGTCCCCGGAGGTGGCTACCAGCACATGTATTTCTGAATCCATATCCTTTCTATAGTAGCCCAGCAGGCGGGCCAGAAACCTGGCACCCACATCTTTAAAGGCCAGGGTGGGCCCATGGAACAACTCCAGGGCATAGAGATCCTCTTCAACCTTTACCAGCGGGGTGTCAAAGTTTATGGCATCTTCAACAATAGTTTGTAATGCTTCTTTAGAAATGTCCTCCCCAAACAGAAGTTCTGAAACTTTCAAAGCTATCTGTGTCAGGTTCATATCCTGCATTTCTTCCAATTCTTCTCTTGCAAGAATGGGAATGTGTGAGGGCATAAATAGTCCCCCATCGGGAGCCAATCCTTCCAGAACGGCTTCCTTTAGTCCATATTTCAGTTTCTTATTCCTGGTGCTGTAGTAGTACATTTTTTCTTAGATGATTTTGCAGCCTGCTTCACTGATCCTTGATACATAGATGCCTGACTCAATGCCCCTGCCGGTAAAATGTTTCTGCATTACCTCACCCACTGTTCCGGCCATTTCTTCCCCTCTGCAAAGGCTAAAAACTGAAGGCCCTGAACCGGACAGACCTGTACCTATGGAGCCGGCACGTAAAGCATCTTGTTTCATGGTATCATAATCCGGCAGTTGCCTGGTGCGGTAGGGTTCTGCAAACACATCGCTAACTGAGCGGCTGATCAGGGGATAATCACCCGTTGTGAGCCCGGCCACCAGTCCTGCAAGGTTGCCGCATTGTTGAAGAGCCACTTTAAGAGGCACCTGATCAGGGATTAATTTCCTGCTTTCCAGGGTTTTAATTTCCAGTTCAGGGTGGACTACCGTGCACCACAAGTCAGACGGGTAAGGAATATGCTTGATATCCAACGGATCGTATCCGCGGATCAGGGTAATACCTCCAAGTAAGGCCGGTGCAATGTTGTCTGCGTGGGTGGAACCGCTTGCCACTTTCTCCCCTTCCATGGCATAGGGGATGAGGGCTTCAGTGTCGAAGGGATTTCCAAGCAATTCATTAATACCCACAACAGCAGCCACGCAGCTGGCAGCACTTGATCCCACACCACTTCCCGGATTGATCTTTTGAGTAAATACCAGGTCAAATCCCTCCCTGATCTCAAGTTCGTCCAACAGGGAGGATGCAGCAACAGCTGCCACATTCTTTGCCGGATCCATGGGGAGCTTGCATCCCGATTCGTTAATCAGGTTTAATTTTCCTGAACCGTTCCTGCGGATAATCATTTCGTCTCCAGGGCTCTCCAGTGCAAATCCCAGCAAGTCAAATCCAGGTCCCACATTGGAGACCGTGGCCGGTCCGAATACTCTTACTTCCTTCTTTACCATTTATAACTTTTGTAAATGGTCAAATGTGTCTTCATTTATCTCTCTGAGTGAACTTATTTTCATGTCTGCAGCACCGTATCTGGGCTGATGGAACTCAAGCGGATCCGGCATGGCCACCACCTTCATCCGAGCTGATTTGGCAGCGATCACCCCATAAAAAGAATCCTCGATCGCAAGGCAAGAGGTGGGATCAATTTTTAATGATTCGGCTGTTTTCAGGTATACCTCCGGATGGGGTTTCCCGGGCATATTTTCAGAGGCTGAAACCAGCATCTTAAAATAATCACCGATTCCGTGTGACTCCATGGCCGCATGAATATGATCCAGAGTAGAACAAGAGGCCAGGGCAATGGGCAACTTTTTATCTTTAAAGAATTGCAGTGTGTCCCTGGCACCATCCATCATCTGTACATCATTGGCGATGCATGTTACCATTAATGAATCATAGCGGGTCATTAAATCTTTCGGATTCGCCCCATCCAGGTCAAAGCGCCTGCCCCAGTGATCCATCATCTCCTCGGTCGTGAGCCCCCTGGTCTGATGCAATAACTCATCCGTAAGGTTAATCCCAAATTCTGCAAACAGGGCCCGCTCGGTTCGTTGCCAGTGATGCTCCGAATCGATCAACACACCATCCATATCAAAAATCACGGCCTTTATCATAGTATTTTACACATTAGCTATACGAATTACATCGGCAAAAACACCCGCAGCGGTTACATCAGCTCCTGCACCATATCCTTTTACAATAAGGGGTAGTTCACGATAGCGATCGGTGGTAATCAGAATGATGTTGTTGCTTGCTTCCAGGGGGTAAACCGGGTGAGAGGGATCTACTTCCACCAGTCCCATCTTTCCTTTTCCATTATCCAGTGTGGCCAGGTAGCGCCATTTCAAGCCCTTATTTGCAATTTCCTTCCTTCTGGTTTCAAATTCCTCATCCAGCTTTTTCACTTTTATCCAGAATTCGTCCAGGGTCCCGCTAAACAAGTCATCCGGAAGGAAAGGCATTACTTCTATTTCTTCTTCTTCCAGCCGGTAGCCCGACTCCCTGGCCAGGATAAGCAGTTTCCGTTTAACATCGGTACCGCTTAAATCCAGGCGTGGATCCGGCTCGGAGAAGCCCTCTTCCTTGGCCATCCTGATGGCCTTGCTAAGAGGAATGTCCTCACTCATGGTATTAAATATATAGTTGAGAGTTCCCGATACCACTGCCTCCAGCTTAAGTATCCTGTCTCCGCTCTTAATGAGGTCGTTGATGGTGCTGATCACAGGCAGACCTGCAGCCACATTGGTTTCAAAACTGAATTTGACCCCTTTCTGGATGGCTCTTTGCTTTAAGTTGCTGTAGGTTTCATAGCTTGAACTGCAGGCAATCTTATTGGCTGTAACCACTGAAACATAGGAATCAAACAATTTGTCATACAACTGGCTCACCGGATCACTGGCTGTACAATCGATAAAAACAGAGTTTCTCAGATTAAGCTGCCGGATGGTTTCGATCAACCCTGCGAGATCAGCAGGTTCACCTGCTTCAAGCCTCTTTTGGTAATTTGCCGGATCAATCCCTTCCTGATCAATGAGCATTTTTCTACTGTTGGTGATGCCTACCAGGTTTACTTTAAGTTTGAGGGATTCAATCAGTTTTTCCCGTTGTTTCTCCAGCTGCAGAAGCAGTTTCTTCCCCACATTTCCCAGTCCTGCCAAATAGAGGTGTAACTCGCGGTAATCTGAAAGGAAGAAACCCTCATGGATCAGGTTCAGTGCTTTTTTCAGGCTTCCATGCCCGATCACCACTGAAATATTCAGCTCACTGGATCCCTGGGCCGTAGCTATTACACTGATCCCGTTTCTGCCCAGTGCACGGAACAGGATGGCAGAGATCCCCGGAGTGTGCCTCATTCCTTCACCAACAATGGCAATAATGGAGAGCTCGTTCATGACCTCAATCTCCATTTCTTTCTTATGCTCAATCTCCATCTCAAACTCTTCACCCAGGGCTTTGACAGCTTTGGATGTATCTTCGGGAGTAACAGCAAATGAGATGGTCATTTCGGAAGATGCCTGGGTGATCAGGATCACATTCACATTATGCTGTGCCAGAGAACTGAATACTCTGGCTGAAGTGCCTGTTTTCCCTACCATGCCCACACCTTTCACCGTAATCAGGCTTACTTCATCAATGGAAGAGATCCCTTTGATCAATTCATTCTGTGTGCAAATGGCTTCCGTGGAAATCAGCGTACCCGGGTCATCAGGACTAAAAGTGTTTTTAACCCGTATAGGAACACTTGCGTGATAGGCCGGAGTAAGGGTAGGAGTATAGATTACCCTGGCTCCAAAATGAGAAAGCTCCATGGCTTCCTCATAACTCATGCAATCAACAGGATATGCTTTGGGGACCATGCGTGGATCGGCAGTCATAAATCCACTCACATCGGTCCAGATCTCAAGTACAAGCGCATTGGTTGCGGCAGCAACAATGGCTGCGGTATAATCCGATCCACCCCTGCCCAGGGTAGTGGTTCTTCCATGCGGATCAGAAGCAATAAAGCCGGGTAGAAGCGCAATGCCTTGCAACTCATTTAGTTTCTCCCGGATCTGCTGATCTGATACTTCAAACTGTACCGTTGCATTTCCAAAATTCGCATCAGTGCGGATGAGATCTCTTGAATCCATATACACCGACTTTTTCACAAACCTGGCAATGATGATGGCTGATAGCCTCTCTCCAAAACTCAACAGGTAATCCAGGGTCTTGGGTGAAAGGTCTTCCAGCTGGTAAACTCCCTGTAGCACATCTCCAAACTCATTGAGAAGAGATTCTACCTCCAGGCTTGTGAACTCGCGGGATTCTCCCTCAAGCAGTTCATGCACTGCATGTACATGTCTCTCCCGGATTTCTGAAAGTTCCTCCTTAAAAGCCTTATCACGTTCACTGGCCATGCCGGCAGCACGGATGATTTGATCGGTTACTCCCCCAAATGCACTGACCACTACAGTACATGCCTGGTCCTGACTTTCCAGGATCTTTTTTACAATGCGGATGTTATCTGTACTTCCAACAGATGTTCCGCCAAATTTCAGGACTTTCATGCGCTTCGAGTTTCCATCCCTCTGTCCACTTTCTTGATCAAGCCCTGCAATACCTTTCCAGGGCCCACTTCTGTAAAAGAGTCTGCTCCGTCTGCGATCATCTGAACTACGGTTTGTGTCCATTTTACAGGCGCAGTAAGCTGTGCTACTAAATTTACCTTAATCTGGTCCGGATCGACGGATGGGAGTGCATTTACATTCTGGTACACAGGGCAGACAGGGGTGCTGAAAGTGCTTGTATTGATTGCCTCCTCAAGTTCTGCTCTTGCGGGTTCCATCAAAGGCGAATGAAAGGCTCCACCCACCGGGAGTTTTAAAGCTCGCTTAGCCCCGAGGGCTGACAATTTTTCGACTGCAGCATCAATTCCCGGTATGGAACCGGATATAACTATTTGTCCCGGACTGTTATAATTGGCTGCCACCACTATTTCGTCTATTTCATCGCATACCCGTTCAACCTGTTCATTTTCCATTCCAATAATGGCTGCCATGGTGGAAGGTTCTGCCTCGCATGCTTTTTGCATGGCAAGGGCCCTTTTGAAAACCAGTTTCAGACCATCTTCATAGGTGAGCGCACCATTGGCTACCAGCGCTGAAAACTCTCCAAGAGAGTGACCGGCCACCATATCCGGCTGAAAACCCTCCAGGGTGCTTGCCAGGATCACTGAATGAAGAAAGATGGCGGGCTGGGTAACCCTTGTTTGCTTCAGATCTTCGTCCTGACCTTCAAACATCAGGTCGGTTATCCTGAACCCCAATATATCATTTGCCTGTTCGAATAGTTCCTTTGCCTGGATTTGCTGTTCATACAACTCTTTACCCATGCCCACATACTGGGCTCCCTGTCCGGGAAATACAAATGCTTGCATATAAAATAATTAAGATTTTTGCTAAAATAGTGAAACTTATCGCAGGTTTGCGCCTATAAGGTGTATAAACTCTTCCCTGGTTTTATCATGATTTAGAAATCCCCCGGTAAAGGCCGATGTGGTTGTTACGGAATGTTGTTTTTGTACTCCGCGCATGACCATGCACAGGTGCAGGGCTTCAATAACCACTGCCACTCCCAGGGGCTTGAGGGTCTCTTCAATGCAATCACGGATTTGCACAGTCAGACGCTCCTGGACCTGAAGCCTGCGGGCATATGCTTCCACCACACGGGCGATCTTGCTGAGACCGGTAATGCGCCCATCGGGAATATAAGCAACATGTGCTTTCCCGATAAAGGGTAGCATATGGTGCTCACACATGGAGAACAATTCTATATCCTTTACGATGACCATTTCGCTGTAGTCTTCATGGAACATGGCTGACTTAAGGATTTCTGTGGGATCGGTGCCATAACCCTGGGTGAGAAATTGTAAAGACTTGGCTACTCTTCTGGGGGTTTCTTTCAGTCCTTCCCTCTTTCCATTCTCTCCCAAAAGATTAAGGATCTCCTTATAGTGTTCGGTTATCTTTTGGGTGGTCTCATCATCCCAGCGATCGACCCTATCGTAACCCCCATTACGGTTTTCTCCCAGTCCATTGTTTATTATATCCATATGCTTTTACTTTCCAAAGTATTCAACGCAATTATTCTCGGTCTCCTGAAGCTTCACTGAGTAAAGTTCAACTCCCAGCTCCACCATGCCTGGGATCAGTTCCTTCCAAATTCCCATGGCCAGGTTCTCGGTAGAGACATACTGACCCTCCATAAAATCCACTTCCGTATTGATGTTTTTATGATCCAGCTTTACAATCACCTTTTCACGAATGATCCGGCTTAATTGTTTAAGGTCCACCACATAACCCGTATCCGGATTTACATCGCCACGTATGCATACCCAGAGTATGTAGTTATGTCCATGCCAGTTGGGATTGGCACAGGGTCCATAGATCTTTTCATTCTCTTCATCGCTCAGGGCCGGATTGAAGAGACGGTGCGCTGCACTAAAACGTTCCCGGCGTGTCAGGTATACCATATCTGTTAAATACAAAATAACAAAGATCTTTTGAAAATAGCTATATTGTCAGGTATGATTGTTGTTACAGGAGCCGCAGGTTTTATCGGCAGCAATGTGATTACAGGACTGAACAAGGCCCGGTATAAGGATTTAGTACTGGTGGATGATTTCTCCAGACCGGAACGGGAACGAAATTATTTTGGTAAGCAATTTGTGGCCATGGTGGACCGCCGGGAATTTCCCATATGGGTGCAAAACAACCATAGGTATATACAGATGATAGTCCACCTTGGAGCCAGAACGGATACCACCGAGTTTTCCTGGGAAGTCTTTCAGGAGCTTAATTTAGATTATTCCAAAGAGGTTTTTATGTTGTGTGTGGAGTACGGATTGCCTCTAATATATGCAAGCTCGGCAGCTACCTATGGCCTGGGAGAATATGGCTATGATGACACACATGATGTT
>JBDLIM010000124.1:0-7461 GCA_039714915.1 Bacteroidota bacterium | reverse complement strand
CTTTTCTCAAATTCACCAGCCGGTTCAAGGACAATGGCATCCATCTGAAAATTTCCACCCGGATCATGTCCGGGGGTGCCCCTGTAAACCACTTTCAGGGTATGGGTACCCTTCTCCAGGTGGTGCAGGTTACCCAGCTTGATATCAATGATCTGGTGTAGTACCATAGAAAGGTCTTTTCCCTGTACCATAGGTACACCATCCAGGCAGAGGTCATAGATGCCGGCAATATCAGTGGGCTGTACACGTGCAAACACCAGGTAGTCCCCGGCTTCTGTAACCTCGAAAGGAATTGACATTGTTTCATCCATTCGGATCGGGGTGAAGTGAATACCGTAGCCATTGGTATATTGAAGCATTTCCTGTATTGCTGTGTGCTCCGGCATTTTACCTGTCAGAATATCGTCCACCTGGATCAGTTCAAACGGTGCCATCCGCTCTGCTACAGGAGGCATCTCTGCAAACCTTTTGGCCTTACCCTGCTGGTACCAGAATCCCACCGATGAATAGAAATCGGGACGCCTGTCCGTATAAGGATCGACCAGGGACAGGTCCTCATAGAAGGTGTTCCCTTTGTGTTCAATAGTGAACTTCAGGGATTTGTTAAAAAAGACCGGGTCAGTTACGTGCCAGCGATAGGCCGTGATCCGGCTTCCTGTGTTCATGCCTTCCCAGATGGAGATCCCGTAATTGGGTCGGTTCAAAACACGAAATCCCCAGGCATCGTTGAAGTAATCTTCTGTCCCTGTTCCATGGAGTGTGGGGATGGTATCCTCATCCACAAAAAACCTGTCATCCCCTTCGCCGAACCAGCCCGGCTGACTGGTCCTGACTGAAAGGACGGTTCCCACATAATGCCCTTTACCTTCAATATCGGCGATCAGGTAATCTTTGCCTGGTTCCACCGGATTCTCCTGCCTGTACTGTGCATGGAAATAAGGGACATCTTCAGGAACGCCCCTTTTCTCCCAGTCGATGTACCAGTATAGTCCCATGGAGTCGGCTTCTGACTCAGCTTCATTGGTGAGGGTGACCAGGGCAGATTCCCTGAAAGGCATGTTCCAGTAGCAGTTGTTGGCCCGTCCAAATGAGGAGTTAGCCACCCTGGAGCTATTAACATCCACCTGCAGGCCATGCCCCGCTGCAAAGAAATCCCCCAGCGGTGCTTCCACAGCCGGTTCCTCACTGCCATCCCAGTACATCCGCAATACTGATGACCTGGGATACCCGCGCTCAATACCCACGGAGGTAAACCAGATATGAGTGATCCTGCCGGGTCCTTCCAGGTCAGCCAGCACCTGGACCTCACCGGCCCTGATTATTTTTGCATCGGCATTTCCGTTCTCCCAGTCATCCGTATCATAACTGGATGCCCGCTGTGTAACGGCCCTTTCGGGATACTCCATGGAGTTCTCAGGGTAGTTATGCCGGGAGGATATGCTGTTACAGCTGTTTAACAGCAAGGGCAACAATATCAATATTCCAATGAGCTGTTTCATCTCTTTCTCTATTTTTTATTGTTTCCATATACAGCGATAGTTAAACCGACGGTTGGGGGCGGTATCTCCATGGAGGCATAGGGAGATCGGATCTTTGAGCTCCGATGGATTATCACTCCACTTGAAATCAAAACTGAAGGAGCTGCCGGTAAACCCGATGACTTCACGGGGAATGGCCAACTCCATTTTATTATATGCATAGCTGAATTCCACTACTTGCTTTTCCTCCCAGGTGTTTTTCTCCTGGTTATACTTCAACAGGATGGTCTGGTTTTGATCCATCATCCTTTTATTGACCAGGTAGTCATAGCCATACCATCCGCTTGTGACATCCCGGTCTGCATCGATCAGCAGCAGCATCCAGTTTTGCTCCTGGTGATCGGTGAGAGGCTGATCTGTTTCAACATAAAAACAGACCTCTTTCCTGGTAACCGCCACCTTTCCTGTGATGATGTCATTTCGTCCCGTGGTGTCGGTGTAATGGAGTCCCCCGTAGCCCGGGTGGTCGCGATGAAAGACATCGCCCTTTGTATCGCGGTACTCCACCTCGACCTTCTTCCAATCAGTGAATTTGCCATCGATTTTCATTTTCCTAATGCCCTTTGTTTCAGGGATGGGACGGACCCCTTTGTATCGGCGGATATTCTGCGACATCTGCATGTAATAGTTGTCGGTATAACCTCCCTTCATGGGATGGATGCAGCGATTGAATTCTGCATTGTACTGGTCCACAAAGATAAAGGGGTTTACCCTGCCCAGCCAGGTCATGTCGTGTTGATCCGGTGTCATGGCGATGGATCCGTCTTTCTGTGGATAGTATTTGCCGGCAGTCCACTCGTTCCAGTCATTGATGTAAAGAAATTCCGGATCGGCTGCGATCGCCTCGTCCCAACGCTCCTGGAAGTAGATCCCATATGCCGTGGGGTTATCGACGGTTTTGTTCAGCCAGGGAACATAGGTGGGCAGAGGCATGTCGTATTCATCCAGGGCAGGTTGGCCTGAGGCCCGCGACCAGGACTTGCCCACACCCCTGGTTCCATCTCCCATATTCACAGGATGCTGGGCGGCGGTGACTGCGGCCTCTTCCTGCCGTCCACGGTGGGTGGAAATCAGGGAATCCGGATGAAGAGATTTCACCTTTTGATCGGCCAGGTTATACCCGAAACTCCAGTTATTCTCGGTACCCACAAATCGTTCACCACCCCATTCATAATAGCCCCACCACATGCTTCTCAGGGTAAAGAACTCTTTTACTTCGGCAGTATAATCCTGATAAAACTCCTCTGTATAATCAGGATTCCCGTAGTGGAGGTGGTTTTTATTGGTGAGAGCTTCCGGGTCATAATGCGGATTCGGGTGTTTCATTCCGCCCGGATTGGCATCCAGAAAGGGAGTGGCATTATAGAGCAGCAGTGGTTTCCCGTTCCAGTAGAACCAGAGATCGCTAAAACGCTTCTCTTTATATATTTTGTCATAAAGGTCTTGTACTACGGTGATCACCGGACCGTTAAAGGCCCAGAAAAGAAATTGTGGTACCCTGTTTCCCCCGGCTTTCATCTCCTGCAGGGTGGAAAACAGCACTTCCCATTCGTCCCAGTACCTGGCTGCATTGGTAACGTCCATCACCAACACATCCACCCCTGCATCGGCCAGCATGGAGATGTCTTTGCGGATCACCCATTCATCCTGGCTCAGGAAATAGCCCATTTCGGGCTCCCCCCAGTGATAGGAGTAGTCTTTCCAGAGCTCATGTTCCGCATCCATCCTGGCTCCCGGAGCCTTTTGCAGGATCTTTGTCACATCGGCATCATAACTTTCCCCTGGCCGGTGTTTATCCCGGGTATGCCAGGTGATATAGAATATGCCCACCACTCGCTGTTTATCCTTTTTCAACGGTCCTGTGGAATCAATACCGGGCATGGTTCTGCCGACTGCATCGGTGGCCACCCAGGTGTCGGTAAAGAGGTCTCGGGTTCCGGACTCTTCCTCTGAGAACACTGATTGATCCGGATCCTCCTTTTCGGGTGAGGTACAGCCAAAAATGATGGTAATAAAAGTGAGGATAAGAATAAGCTTTTCCATGCCGGCGGGTTAATATCTCAATAGACTCCGGGGATTCCGTAGGTTTGCCCCATTGCTGGATCATCCACCTCGCTTATCTCCATACATGAATCCAGATCCCTCAAAGCTATCACTCTTACTCCGGCCTCCTCCAGGTGATTCATGAATTGTGCAAAGAGTCCGGGATCGGTATGCACCCATGGATGAGCCTGGTCAGGAACGCCATGGAACTGCAGAACCAGTGCTTTTCCCTCTTCTGTCCGGCTGATCACTGTTTTAAAGTAGTCCAGGGTCCATTCCGGGTAGGCATCTGCCGCCGTAGGGACCACCAGCCGGTGGTTCACTTCCGGATCGAAGAGGGGACCATGGGCGATCTCTCCGTAGGGGATCTCAGGTTGCATGCCCCGGCGGGCAAACCTGTAACCCAGCTCCCTTACCTTTTCAACTGTTCCGGGAGCGTAATGGTTTCCGGGATATGCAAAACTGACGGGTTTGGGAACACCATGGGCTGCCAGTGCAGAATCTACCATGAATATGTTTTTTTCCATCCTATCGATGGCATCTTTCGAATGCAGGGCTTCATGGGTCCAGGTATGGTTCCCTATCTCAAATCCCATCTTATGAATGGCTGCCACCTCTTCCCAAGAAAGGAAATTGGCTGAATCATTCATCCAGGCATTGGTGACAAAGAAGGTGGCTCCAAATTCCTTCTCCTTCAACAGTGGAGCCACATACTCAAGGTGGGACCTCACCGCATCATCGAAGGTCAGTACCACCAGTTTCTCTATGGAGCTTTTGGTTCTGCAGCCGGTCAGAGCAACTGCAAACAGCACTGCGATTCGCCAGCTTTTCATTATTCTGGTTTTAGGCTTATCTTATAGCTTCCTGCACCGAGGTCAATGATCAATCTGCCATCTGACAGCGATCCCTCCTCACTATCCAGGGATTCCCCATCCAGTAGAAGAGCTTTTCCGTCAGCAACAGGGATATGGAGGGTGGCGGTGCTGTTGACCGGGATGGTAACTTTCCAGTCAAACAGGTCCTCTTCCAACTGCCATTCACTGCGGATCCAGCCATTGGGTGACTGGTGTCCGGCTTTCACATGGTCCAGTCCCGGCACCAGGTGCGGTTTCATCACCACATGATGAAATCCGGGAACATCGGGACCGGGCTTGATACCCGCCAGGTCCTCATACAACCAGATCAGGAAATCGCCCAGCAGCATCACATGATTCCCCGAATTCATGGCGGGATCGGCCGTGTTTCCGTTCCACAACTCCCAGATGGTAGTAGCTCCGTTTTCGATCATATATCCATACCCGGGATAATCAATTTGTGTATTTACCGTATAGGCCAGGTCGGCCCGTCCGTACCGGGTCAGTACCCGGTTAAAGAACTCTTGTCCGATAAGCCCGGTGGTGATGTGTGAATGATGTTCCACTTCGATCTTCTCCACCAGGTTATCAAATACCGCCTGCTCGTAATCAGCCGGGACCAGTTCAAAGGCTAGTGCAAGGATATTGGAGGTGGCCGAGTGGTTGCTGTATTGTCCTGTTTCCGGGTTGAAGAATTCCCTGTTAATAGCTGTTTTCATCTTTTCGGCAAGATCATTAAACCGGGCAGCATCTTCCGGGTGATCGATCAAAGCTGCAAAACCCTCCATCGTCCTCAGTTTATTGTAAAAGAATGCGGATCCCAGGTATTCACCCGGAGTGAGGCGAAGCGGGTCCTTTGTATGGATCAGTTTCGGATCGATGGGGGGTACGCACCAGTCCCCGTACACATCCCTTGGCATCAGATCCCGGTCCATATAGTTGTTCACCATATGATCGATCCAACGCTTCATGGGAGTATAGCTCTCACGGATCACATCCGAATCGCCATACTGGTCATACAGCATTTTGACCAGCTCGATGGGCGTTCCTGCCCAGGTTACATTGTCCGAATAAAAGGGCCAGTAAGCCGGACAAACATCTGAAATACTGCCGCTCTCTTTCTGAGCATCAAAGATATCAACAAGCCATTTGCGATAGAGGTTCCTGATACCGAACATATAGGACTCACCGCGTGAACCGGCTGCACGGTCTCCCAGCCATCCCTGGCGCTCATCCCGCTGGGGACAGTCGGTGGGGATGCTCCGGTAGTTTCCACGGATGCCCCAGATGGCATTTCTGTAGATCTGGTTAATCAGGGGATCGGAACATTCGAAATACCCCTTTGATTCCAGGTCATCATGGATCACCTTGCCCTCCAGTACAGTGAGATCGGGTGTTCCCGGATAGCCGGTCAACTCCACATACCTGAATCCGTGAAATACAAAACGGGGCTCCCAGGACTCAGTTCCTTCGCCTTTTGCGATGTAAGTATCAGTGACCCTGGCTCCGCGGATATTGGCCAGGTACAGTGTGCCATCCTCGCTCAGGGTCTCTGCAAAACGTTGTTTGATCATGGTGCCTTTATCTGCTGTGACAGTCAGTTTTGTCCAGCCCACCATATTCTGACCCATATCAAAAATGTATACTCCCTCTTTAGGGGAGGACACAGAGAGCGGCTTAAGGGTCTCGGTGATCCGCATGGGTTCGACCATCTGTGAAGAGATCTCAGGGGAGGAGGGATCCACCGGTTCGGCCTCCATCCAGCCGGAATCGTCATATCCGTTTTCACACCATCCGGCAAGCTCCATGCGTGCATCATAATACTCCCCGTCATATTCGTTGTTCTCCAGGATGGGTCCGTTAGTGGTGAGTCTCCAGGATGGATCGCTGACCAGGGTGCTTCCGCTGCCGTCTTCGTATTCGATCTCCAGTTGCATCAACAGCTTGGGAAATCCATAAGTGAGGGTGGGAGTGGGGGCGTTGATCCTGGGTGAGAAGTAGCGCCCGTTTCCCAGGATGACTCCTGCGGTATTCACTCCCTCTTTAACCAGGTCAGTCACCTCATAAGTCACATACCAGGAGCGTTTCGGGTACTCTGAAAGGGCGGGTGAAAGCACATGGTCTCCCACCTTTTTCCCATTCAGGTAGAGTTCATAGGTTCCCATTCCCACAATATAGGCCATGGCCCTTTTTACATGCTTCTCTGCGCTGAACTCCTTCCTGAGGTAGCGTGCCGAAAGAACCCGGTTCTCTATCTCAGTCCGGTCATTTCCTACTGCCCGGTCCAACCCGATCCACGATGCTTTCCAATCTTCAGGCTTAAGCAACCCCATGCTGAATGAAGCAGCCTCACTCCATGCCGACGGCTGGTCCTGGGAGTTCCAGACCCTGACTTTCCAGAATAACTCCTGTCCGGATAACAGGGTGGCCCCTTCGTACTTTACCAGGCTGGACGCTCCGGAGGTGACCTTCTCCGAATCCCAGAGGTCGGCTGTACCCTCTTTAAGCAGGGAAGGAGCAGTGGCCACCAGGATCTGACAGGCTGTCTGTTTCTCATGCTGTACCTCAGACTCAAGGATCCATGAAAAACGGGGATTGGTGCGATCAATACCCTGGGGTTGATTCAGACCTTCGGTTTTTAATTCCGTGACTGCTACATCTGTGGTCTTGCTGCAAGCAGTGATCGCCAAGAATAGAGCCATCCAAAAGATTATTCTGTCTGTTTTCATAATGGGATAATATTTTAGATTCTACAGGTATAAACCATGAAATTGGTAAGAGGCATTAAACATACAAAACAGATGGATGCAGATAAATAGCGGAAATGGACTTTCTTTTGTATTTTTTGATCCTCGTAACATTTTCGTAATTTACTGAAGGAAATCATCGGAACTTCGCGCCCACATCCATTTTTTCAGGGCTGGTGGAGTTTTTATATTAGATTAAGGATCAAATAATGTAAACAAACTGCCATTATATGTATTGATTGGTTATGCCTGGTGGTTTAAGTTTATAACTGTAAAGTT
>JBDLIM010000123.1:0-7652 GCA_039714915.1 Bacteroidota bacterium | reverse complement strand
CGCAACCGCATTACCGATTATTTCAGGAAGAGTAAACCAGATCTTTTGTCAGATAAGATAATCTCCAGCCAGAATTCTGAGGATTCTCCCCTGATGCTGGAAAATATTCTACCCTCTCTTACGCGAAATCCCGAGGATGAATATATGCGTGGTGTGATCTGGGAGACCATTGAAGAGTGTCTGGAACGGCTCCCTGAAGCACAACGGGATGTCTTTATTATGAACGAATTTGAAGATATGAGCTTTAAGGAGATCTCTGAGATCACCGGTGAAGGGATCAATACGCTGTTATCGAGAAAGAGGTATGCGGTAACATACCTGAGAGAACAATTGAAAGATCTGTATGAACAAATAAAAAACCATTAGATATGAAAACACGAAAATTCTTTTATTTCGGAAAATTTGCCGTCCTGGGAGTGGCAGGAATGATACTTTTCACCTTTGTGGTCATGTGGCTCTGGAACTGGCTGGTTCCGGAACTGTTTAACGGACCAGTCGTCACATACTGGCAAACACTGGGGCTGTTGATATTGTCAAAAATCCTCTTCTCCGGAATTGGTAAAGGAGGGCATAACCATGACTCCGAAAAATGCAAAGATTTCCCAGGTAAGCACAGGGACAAATGGAAGAAGAAGTTTGAGGAGAAGATGAATGGCAAAGTTGCAGACCAGAGCGATGAGAATGAAGTGATTGTAACGGAATAGCTACCTGGTGAGCAGCGCTTTCCGGACACTCACCATTCCACCCGATTCCAGATGGATATAATAGGTGCCTGGTGCCAGGGGCCCCGGGTACCATCGCTTCTCATGTATTCCCGCAGGAAGCTCTTCATCGGCCAGGATACCGACCACCTGTCCCAGCTGATTATAAACCGTCAGCTTCACAGGCCCGTGACCAGGGATCCGGAAGGTAATGACAGCCTCCAGGCTCGATGGATTGGGACGTATCTGCTCCACTCCAAAGTTTACGAGCGATTCTGCCGGGGAAACCCCGGTTCCCGTTCCCGATTCCACCAGAAGGTTCAGGCTCCACTCTTCCAGGATACGTGAAGTGGCTTTCAATCCGCCCGATCCGTGGTCGGTGACCGTGAGGATCCACTCTCCTGAGGGATCGTGGAACAGGAAGGGAAAGAGAGGCTCCTCAGGTAAAAACCATCCGGTATAAGGAGCAAATCTCAAATTCAGGGATACTTCAGCCTGGTCCGCAAATGCCGTATGGATGAAATTCTCACCTGAGTTCGTGGGCCGGTCCACCAGAGTTACGGTGGTCGCTCCATGTTCAAGGGTAATTTCCAGGTCACCCACAGATGGGTGGAAGAGGGAGTCGATTTTTACCACGATCCCGAACAGGTTGATCTTATCTGCACTTACATCAATCACATCCTTGGTGGGTGTGCCCTGGACAATGGCCAGATCCAGCCCTTCCTTGGCCAGGAATAGGTCCGCTGTCATTGGATTGTCCAGCTTCATGACATATACACGAGGATCCTGTGATGTGGTATATGAGGCGCGTCCGGCTATCACATAGTTGAAATCAAAGGTGAGGGCGGCATCCCTGATCCCGGCACTTTTAAAGTTGGTTCCGTATGATTGCATCCATAAGGAATCACCTGTGGCTGCATCGATCTTTAATAGCTTCATCTGTCCATATCCGCCAACGCTGGCATGTCCGGCCACAAGTAAATTGCCGTCACCAGTCCGGATGAGGCTCTTAGCAAAGTGGGTGGTGCTGCCCCCATAGGTCTTATCCCATATTATGCTGCCATCGGCTCCTGCCTTCACCACGTAAATCTGGTATCTTCCTGACCCTGGAACCAGTGATGAGCCGGCCATGTAGATGGTGTCGCCTGAAAGTATCGCATCTGCGAATTCATCATTCTCAACATCGCCATAGAAAACCGTCCAGCCATCGTCCCCACCCGTGTACATATCTTCATTGACTTTCTGGAGGAATAAATCTGACTTGCTATTGCTCCTGTAAGCGGTTCCACAAACCAGGTAGCCTTTCCCGTAGGGCCTGACCCAGGTAGCATACCCGAAATTACCCACCGGGTTTACTCTGAATAAGCCGGGGTAAGTCACTATTTCATAAGCGCCCTGTTCATTCTTCTTCACACGTGTTAGCATGATCTGCTCCGGACTGCTGCCATCTTCCAGGATGGATCCTGCAATGATGTATCCACCCTCCAGGTCAGGATAAATACAACGTCCCATGATCCAGTCCAGATTGTCGTTTTTGTAGAGGGTGTCAAAGGCCACCCTTCCATCGCCGCGTACTTCCATCAGGAACAGCCCTGGCGGAGTGTCTGAAGAGAGCAGTGTAGTGTCCCGGTAACCGGTAATCAGATATCTATTGTCCTCCGCAAAAGAGAAGGCCATATCATAAGCTACCTGGTCCCAGGGAATGGTATCGGTGACCCACACGCCATCCTTATATATTTCATCAATAGTAGCTCCTGTAAATGTATTATCCATAGCAATGAATCCTCCTTCCTGGTCGACACGCATCACCATCACCTCGTTATATCCGTTTCCTTTCCAGGTCATTTTCCTGCTGCCCACCAGCACATAACCAGGTTCGACAGGAGACTGTTTGATATCATTTGCTGTATAGTTGCCCGCTTCATATTCGCCTGGTAAAGGGAAATGTTTCTCCCATGTTACAGTAGGTGCCTGGGCAATGATAAGGGTTGACAGGAATAACAGGGGAATGGAAATAAGCCGGGAAAGTAGAATTTTTTTCATGGTGGAATGCTTGAATGATTGAAAGATACAGCGGTCGCACAATTCTGCCAGGCCAGCAGAATGGAGTAGAGGCTCAACAATTACTAAGTTACACCGAAATCAGATATGAATCAAGTCATTAACCGTTTGGACATCCCCTGATTGTTTTTTTATTTGTTAAATAGGTATGTATAATGACTAAAATTACGTAAATTTGGTCAGTATAATGACTGAATTAATAATAATTTCGTACCAGAATGATACCTTCAACCTATATTTCCCGATCCCAGGAAGATAAAATTGAGGCTTCACTTTTCTCAGGCAAGGTGGTTATCATTACAGGCCCCCGCAGGGTCGGGAAGACCACTATGCTTAAGAGAATCGTGGAGAAAGCAGGAAGACCCTTTTTGTACCTGAACGGAGAAGACCAGTCAACTGCTGAACTTTTTGAACGCCGGACAGCTGAAAACTACAGGAATGTGCTGGCCGATTCAGATATGCTTGTTATTGATGAAGCGCAGCATGTTCCGGAAATAGGTTATATAGCAAAACTGTTGCACGATGAGTTGCCAGATAAGCAAGTGATTCTCAGCGGGTCCTCAAGTTTTGAAATTGTGCAGAAAACAGGTGAACCATTGACCGGCAGGAAAATCACATTTGAATTACTTCCATTCGCTGAGTCTGAATTGTGGGGATCAAGTTCGCCTGAGAAGAGAACGGATCTTCTGAGGAGAAGGATGGTATTTGGGAATTACCCGGAAATATACCTGATGAAATCGAAGGATGAACGGGTTGAATACCTGCGAGAGTTAAGGGATTCATATCTTCTTAAGGATGTAGTCAAATTCGAGAATCTGAGAAGTGCAGGAAAAATTTTGAACCTGTTAAGACTGGTTGCATTGCAGGTAGGATCTGAGGTATCCTATCATGAACTGGGAAGGCAGTTATCCATGAGTAAAAACACTGTGGAAAAATACCTGGATCTGTTATCAAAAGCATACGTGCTGTATAAACTGGAAGGCTTTAGCAGGAATCTCAGAAAGGAGATCACAAAGAGTTCAAGGTGGTACTTTTTTGATAACGGCATTATGAATATTGTTCTGAACAATCTGGATGATTTGTCACTCCGTGGTGATGTTGGACGCTTATGGGAAAATTATATCATTTCAGAACGATGGAAATATCTGAATATAAGCCGTCAACTAGCCAGACTCCATTTTTGGAGAACCTATGACCAGCAGGAGATAGACCTGATTGAAGAGAGGGGAGAAGTGTTATCGGCCTATGAAATGAAATGGAAATCCCAAAAACAAAATCCTCCCGTGGCCTGGTTAAAATCTTATCCGCACTCGACTTACCATGTTATTTGCCCTGATAACTATCATAGTTTTGTCGGGATAGGCTAGGGCGAAATCTGCTTCAATACAATCGGCTTCTCATAACCGAGTTTCAGGTTGAATTTCTGTACCTCCCGGTTAAATGACGAAACACATAAAAACAGGTTTGCGCAGGCTGCAAACATCCCGTTCAAGGGGTTGTTGAACGTATTCATCACCATGCCCCTGGACATGCCTAAAGTAATCCAGGGCAGTTTATTTTGTTGCTTATCATTAGAGGATCAGTTCCTGCTAATTTATTCCTGAATCAAATATGAACCAAGATAAGGAGGTGCATATCGCATCGGGGAAGCGGCTGGCTCACTTGTTGTTATGACTGAGGACTATGATCGAAGTGGGATATTCCGAACAATGATGGATGCGGTGCCGCTGTGCTTTGTAGGCGGTATCCGGGGCCGTCATGATCGAAGGCACAAAGGTCTGCGGGTTGAGGTCGTAGAGGGGGAACCAAGTGCTCTGGACCTGTACCATGATGCTGTGACCGGGCAAAAAAGTGTGGTTCACATGGGGTAGGGGGATCTGGTATTCCAGTGGGGTGTCCGGTGCGAGGGGAGCAGCGTGCTCGAAATCCTCCCGGTACCGTCCCCGGAAGATATCCCCGCTGATCATCAGCTGGTAGCCCGACATCACGAAATCCTCTTCCACACCGGCATAGACATCGATGAGCTTCACCACCCAGTCCGCATCGCTCCCCGTGGTCTCGGCAAACAAGCGGGCCAGGACCGCTCCGCGAACTGTCAGAGCTTCTGTTAGCGGCTCGCTCACCCAGGTAAGCACATCGGGACGTCCGTCCACAAAGCGCTGATCCTCCACCAGCCAGCGCTGCCATACCTCCAGGGCAGGTGGGTTGGCGTAATCGAAGTTCCAGATGGGTCTCGGTTTAAATGGGATGGGGTGTTTGGGATCGGAGGTGTATCCGGTAAAGGAGTCCGCCTTTTCCGGTGGGGAGAAACTCAGTTTCCCGTCGGGCTGCAGGTAGAAATGCATCTCCTCACCAGGAGGGGGCCAGCTCTCAAAGGTAAACCACTGCTTCCTTCCGGTTTCGAACACGGTGACAGGGGCAGGCAGCTCTGTATCGCCTTCGTGGAGGAAATGGCGCAGGAAGGGGGCCAGCACCTCTTCCCTGAAACGTTTCGAAGTATTCTCCCCGAAGTCCAGCTGTCCCAGCATGCTTCCATCCTCGAAATGCTGTCCGTGGTACCAGGGTCCGGCCGCAAAATAGTTCAGATCGTTGTTGGTGTCAAGTCGTTCCAGGGCCTCATAGGCCGCGGGCGAACCGTAGATATCTTCCTGGTCCCAGAAACCGTGTACATGAAGTGCCGGTACGAGTCGTTCGGGGGATTCGAACCACTGATCGGCTGCCACCCCCTTCCAGTAGGGCCCGTATTCCGGGAATTTCATCAGCCACTCCCACATTTCGTGCCGCTCATCCAGGTGGGGCCCCAGGCTCGTGCCCAGCGCTCCCTGGGGAAGCAGCCAGGAATAGATTTCGTTTTGTTCATAAGGATAATTAGTTGAGGCGTCGGTCCGGGTTTCCATTCCATAGATGAAATCGAAGGCATAAAATCCGCGGAAGGCCCCCCAGTGGAACCAGTCGTCCGCCTTCCATGCATCCACCACCGGGTTGAATGGCACGGCTGCTGCCAGGGCCGGGTGCGGATCACGCATGGCTGCCAGGGTAAGCCAGCCGGGGTAGGAGGTTCCCCAGATTCCAACCCGTCCGTTGGTGGAGAGCTTCTTCGCCAGCCAATCGATACTGTCCCAGGCGTCGGTAGTCTCGTCTGTACTTGTCGTGTTGAAGGGCCCCCTTGGAGCCCGGTACATGAAGTAATCGCCTTCCGATTTGAAACGGCCCCGGATGTCCTGGAACACATAGATGTAATCAGGACCCATATACCGGGTCCCAAGTGCTGTCCTGAGGCTGGAAACAGAGAGATTCCCGGCGGTCCGTTCTGCATTGTAAGGAGTCCTCAGCAGGATCACGGGCAAGGGTATGGCTGTATCCTCTGGTGAAAGGATCAACGTATAGAGCCTTACCCCGTCACGCATGGGGATCATCTCCTCCCGGATGCTAAAGTCGGGTTCAGCCGGGGTTTCACCAGAAGGTTGCCTGGCGGGTGCCCCTGAGAGGGAGGAGAACGTGCTGATGAGAATTAGAAGTTGGATGCAGAATGATCGGAACAGGTGGTTTTTCATGGGTCTGGACTTTTAGCGGTAAGTTAAGACAATATGGGGATGATTGAAAGAACAGACAAGGATCAGAGAATCATTGATTTTCTCACTGAAGAGGCGTAAATTGTATGTGGACCTTCAAAACACTTATCATGGATAAATTTGAAATTCAAAGGAAAGTTTTCACAATAGTTGCCATACTGGAGCTCGTCGCGGTTCTCTCCCTGATTGCGGTCATACCAAGACTCTTTAAAGAAGTCTCCCCTGGTGGGATTCCAAAGGCAGCTGGCATTGCCACCTCGGTAGCCATGGGCATTCGTCTTTTGATCCTGATCGCTGTTTTGTTTGGCATCAGGGTAACGAAGCGTAGAGGTCGGGTCAATCGTGAAATAAACCTTGCAGCGGCCGTTGTCCTGATCCTTCTTGGACTGGTACTCATGGATGGCGCTTTTGCTTATGTAGACTCCTTGCTCTTTGTCTCCATAGGCATGTTCGTTTGCGTCTTCTGTGACCTGGCCGCTGGTGCTGTTTCCATCACTGCGATGTTTCGTCTGAAGCCAAAGAAGAAGTAGTTTAATCCCGGACAAATATTGAAGATCTGTTCGTGTATTGACCAAAACTATGTGAATTGGGTCAGTATAATGACCGAATTAACGTTTTTGAAAGGGTAATTTGACTCCGCACTGCTGAACAATTCCGTTCAATTTCAATGTGGTTCATTTTTTGTACTTTTGTACGCAGTACCAGGGGCTGAGATGGATTTGACAGCGAGATGAACTGGTATGTAAGCATGCCGAGCGTGGGAATTTGGCTCGTTAATCCCAGATTTCACACTTATAATTGGCGATAATAATTATGCTCTCGCAGCTTAATTTTACTCAGTAAAATTAGCCTAATCCCGGTCTAAGAGACTGAGGACGAGATGTTCCGCTACTGTTTCCTCCTTGTTGGCAGTAGTATACGGGGCACAAGCTAAGCAGGGATAGCCATTGAAAGGTCCCGGTTTAATGGCGAAACAAAGGTGACTAAGGTTCTGGCTTGTAGTCTTTCGTAGGCCAGCTCACGAAAATTGAAGATAGACTAAGCATGTAGAAAACATATGGGTTTCTCGTTTGGACCGGGGTTCGACCCCCCGCAGCTCCACTTTTAAAGGATTTCGATCACCGTCCCAAATGGTGGTCGATTTTTTTTCGCCCTGTTTAATCGTTATATTTCAGCAACTTACCGAACCCGACCCGCACTTCATGATTTTTCCAGCAGGGCAATTCATGGGGGCGAAAAAGGGTAAATCAGTTCGAAAAAACGTGTACCTAAGCGGACACCCCTAAAATTGCGGATTTCGTACTCCTAATTTTAGGGG
>JBDLIM010000122.1:0-7921 GCA_039714915.1 Bacteroidota bacterium | reverse complement strand
AAGGTCCTTAACGGAGAGCCCCTGAATCCTCGTCCACCCCGGCCGGTCAATCCAGGCGCAAGCGGATTTCTTCCTTACTACAACGATTAAGCCCGATACCCTACTCTGCTACTAATCCACATGGTTGTACGATTCCATTCCCTGCTACCAATCTACATGATTGTAGTCCTCTCCGTACTTCCCGATCAGGTAATCGTAGTGTGCATGATCGGCTCGTTCTCCGAGGACCAGCGAGGGAGGCAGCTCTCCCTTTGAATCTTTGCAGGCTTCCATCAGGCTAAGCATTTCCCTTACCATCTCCGGATTTTCCTCACACAGGTTCACCTGCTCGCCGGGATCGCTTTTCAGGTTAAAGAGCAGGGTATCATGGGGAGGAACAGCCGCTTTGCCGTTTGAACCATGGTAGCCATTGTAAGGCAGCTTCAGCTTCCATTCCCCGTTCCGGTAGCATTGCAGATCCCACCCGTCAAAATAAAGAAATTCCCTTCCGCTGCGAATACCACTTCCATTCAAAACCTGCAGGATGCTCTCTCCGTCGTAATTCCGGTCAGAGGGCAAATCAACCCCGATGATCTCCGCAAAGGTGGGGAACCAGTCCATCATCAGCGCCATATCCCTGTATTCCGATCCGGGGGTAATCACATCGGGCCACAGGGCCAGAGTGGGCACACGCTGACCCCCTTCAAAGGTGTACTGCTTTCCCTCCCTGAGAATGCCTGCACTTCCACCGTGTTCCTTCATGGCCAACCAGGGGCCGTTGTCGCTGGAGAATACCACCAGGGTGTTATTCAGTACTCCTTCCTTTTCCAGTTTTTCAAGCACCTGCCCCACACTCCAGTCAATCTCCTCGATGACATCCGTATACAGCCCTTTTCCTGAACGGCCGTCAAAATCCGGCGAAGCATAGATGGGCACATGAGGCATGGAGTGAGCCAGGTAGAGGTAGAAGGGGCCCCCCTTGTGACGGTTTATAAAACCCAGGGCTTTCTCAGTATAGGTTTTGGTAGTGAAATGCTGGTCCACATGAAAGTCCACCACTTCATTCCCGTCCATATAGACCACGCTGAGCATATCGTTGCTGTAAGGTATCCCGAAGTACTCATCAAATCCCCGCTGCAGGGGAAGGAATTCATGCCGGTGACCCAGGTGCCATTTCCCCACAATGCCGGTGGCATACCTCATGGATTTCAGCAGATCGGCCGTGGTAATCTCTTCCACGGGCATCCCTGTGTAGGATCGTGGAAAGAAAACCCCGTTGATGCCCATGCGTTGCGGTATCCTCCCGGTTAAGAGGGCGGCCCTGGAAGGAGAGCATACGGGGGATGCCGAATAGAATTCGGTAAACTTCATGCCCTCACCGGCCATGCGGTCGATGTTGGGAGTACGGATCTCCGTATTCCCAAAACAGCCCAGATCGCCATAACCCAGATCGTCGCAGTAGATTACTACAATATTAGGAAGGTTTACTTTTTCCATAGTTTGTATGGGAGCTTCTGCAGGCTTACATGCACTAATCACCGTAAGCACCAGTACAATCATTGCCAGGTTTAGAGTTTTCATTTCAAGCTAGGTTTTAGTTTAACATCTTGAATTCTGCAAGCCCGTTAAGGCTTGGGTTTCCAGTTTCTGTAGAGGTATGTAAGACCATCCTCCCAGTTTGGCAGGATGTTGGTATCGTGATTTCTATGGTCTAATATGTCATATCGAAACTCAAATCCCTGGATGGATATTTGCTCCAGCTCTTTACAAAAGTCCAGATAAGGCCCTACTTGTTCTTGCTTATCCTCTCTTCCCATGGATGCATAAACTGCTTTTGGTTTTGGAAAAGCTTCAGGCAAAAGGTTCAGGGATTTATAAAAGAGATATAAACCATACGGGCTTCCGGAAAGAAACCTGGTGAAATACTCATGTCCGTTAAAAAATGCATACATCACATAGTTACCAGCCAGGGAATAGCCTGCAATCAGCCTTTCATCTGCAGTCCGGTAGGCACTGTCAATGACCGGAATTAGTTCCCGGGTGATGAATTCCAGGAATTTAGCTCCATTTCTCATAAAATCCAGGTCATAGCTCCGGTCGATGTTCGGAATTCCAACCACTATCGCATCCGGGATCTGATCTGCCATATGCATAAGGTGAACTACACCGGCATAGGCCTCAAAAGTAATTTCTGCATCTAAGATGAAATGAACCGGATAGCTTCCATCCCCGGATTCATAATCCGGAGGTAAACTGACCAGGATCTCCCTGTCCTGATTCAAGACCTCTGATTGCAGGACAAATTTCTCACCCAGGATCAAGGGGGTCTTCTCCGTTTGTCCAAATGCACTTAGAGACAAGATGCAGAGAGAAAAGAATAGCAGTGAAAGTCGTTTTTTCATAGCCTCTGTTTATGGTTAAAAAATCATGCTTACCTGCTGAACCCAATCTGATCCAGGATCACCGATCCTTTCTCCCCCAAATCAAATTCAAAGCAAAGCGATCGTATATCAGTCGCCGAAATGTGGTTTCCCGAATCACTTACAAAACCTTCCAGAGGAATGGAAACATACTGGAGAATCACTTCCGATTCGGGATCCTCCCAGAAAAGCCTGGACTTAAACACCTCAGGCTTGATGGGCGGTTGCAGCCTCTGATAATCAGCCACCCTCACCCTGTACTCCACCTTATCCTTATCGCTAAGTACGATGCTAAAGTCCATGGGCTCGGGCTCTTCCTCATCATCCTCATCATTCTCATCATCCTCATCACTATCGACTATCGACTCTTGACTATCGACTATATTTCTTTTTCCCGCACCAGTCTGCGCATCAGCTGCCAGGAAAGAAAGATGGGTGTGATCCGAGATCTTTTCCGTAAAAGATGAATCCAGCAGGATGCGATAGGTACCGGGCACTGAATCTTTCGTATTGTTCCAACCCAGAAAGACTCCGTTGTTCCGAAAATTTCCCCACTTTTTTGGAATCCTGCCTTCTTTCCACAAGGAAAGTTCCTCAGCCTTAATGGAATCAACCCCCAGTGTGCCCGTGGTCAGGTCCAGGTCTTCGTCAAACTCACATACAATGGTGGCAGATGATTCATGAAACTGGTTCAGATAAACCAGCTCGGGAAGCCATTGCCTGCCCTGGCGGTAATCCCTGAACAGGGGGAGGTAGCCGGATCCCGGATCCACACTTTCTTTTACGAAGGCCGTAAGATAGGCAAGTGCCACCTTCTCCTGGTCTTCCACCAGGATAATTCCCTGTCGGTTTAAGAGCAGCTTGTTGGGATAGTTTATGTCAAACAGCCCCCAGCTCCGGTTAAACTGACCGTGATTGGCCCCATGTACATAAAGCCCCGATGCGAAATGATAGCATGAATCTGAAAATTTTACTCTTCGCATTTGCCGCAATCCATCGTAAGAGCGCAGATCCGCATCCATGGAACCCTGTATGGCAAAGTAATTGATATCCTGAACCGGAGTTGCTAGTCCTCCCGGCGAGTACTGACCGTCCACCGGCGCTATAGCAGCCACTCCTTTTATCCCAAAATTAAAGTCAAAAGCCTCCTTGCTGTTGTCCGGATAATAAGGGACTCCGTTAAAAAACGAGGCTATGCTAACCGCTTCCCCTCCTCGGGAATGACCAATCAAGACCACCCGTTCCAGGTCCACCTTCCCCGAAAAAAATGTACTGTCATTGCTGTTCCATTCCCGCCACTGTTCCAGATGCTTTAGCAGCAACCAGGCCCTGCAATCATTCTCAGTTTTTAATCCCTTGTTGAAATTGGTCCAGGCCCCGTTGAGGAAGTTTTCATCCACTGAAACCGAAATGATTCCATGCGATGCAAAATGCCTTCCCAGGTAGCCATATCCCGGATCAGAAAAATCCCGGTCCAGGTGATTCCCGTGCACCATCAGCACCAGCGGGAAAGGTCCCTCTCCTTCCGGGTACCATACCCTGCCATTAAGCGCCAGTGAATCGGGTCCCATTTTCCAGTAATAAGTCCTGAGCTTTCCGGAAAACTTTTCCCAGCCATCCAGAAAATTGCTTCCATCCACCACAGGGGTAATCAGATCCACGCCTTCTCCAAATTCTTTCCGCCTGCGATCTTTTCCCCAACCATAGTTAAGCGAATCCACTTTATACGATCCGGATTGTGTGGGATCCTCAACCCCCAAATGTTCCGGAAGATGCTTCACTTCCATGGACCATGCCTTAATTTCCTCCTGTCCCTTTCCCGGGTAAAGCAGATAAACCCATCCAAACGCAAAAAGCCCTGCGCCAATCAGAAGGAAACCCAGGGTCAGAATACGCCTGGCTTGTGAAAGGCTTATCCAACGGTTTCCCATCAGGTTGTAAATGCCCGCTCCCAGAAATGCCCCTGAACATACCAGGAACAGGGCAAGAATTATCAGCGCCTTTGTGGGAAATCCGAAAGTAAAAAAGATGAAAAAAACAGCTCCAAAGTAGATCCAGTTATAACGGTGGGGAAGCAAAGCCAGAATCTTTAATCCAAGCCGGACCCCCAGTCCCGATAATAGCGGTAATCCCAGTAAAAATACCAGTGCAGCCAGATAGATCCCGGGATGAAGTTCCCCTATAAAATCGATCCCCATTCCCAGCATAAACAGGGCCATGCTTATAAGCATTCCATAGGCTGCCCATTGCCAGTGCTTTGAAGTAAGTACACACTCCTTCAAACACCATTTTCGAAACAGGGCCAGGTTGTAACGGATTCGGCCCAGGAGGTTGTTGAGGTAAATACGAATCCTATTCATGGTTCTGGCTTTCAAGTTAACAATTCGGAAGTGAAAAAGCTACCTGTTCGCTCGGGAACTTGTATTTTTATATTGATGGAATCTTCGGATCAGAAATACCTTCGCTCGCTTATTGCGGAAGGGGAGCACCAGGAACTTGATTTCAAATTTGAGATCAGTGATGCCCGGAAGATTGCCCGTACCCTGTCTGCCTTTTCCAATACCGATGGGGGAAGGCTGTTGATCGGAGTTAAAGACAATGGCAGAATCAGTGGCATCCGTTCCGATGAGGAATACTATATGCTTGAATCGGCAGCTATGCTTTACTGCAAACCTGAAGTCAGATTCAAAAGCCGGAACTACTCCATTGAAGGTAAAAATGTACTTGAGATCTACATTCCTCCTGTGGATACCAAACCTGTGTATGCACACGACGAGACCAAGCGCTGGATGGCCTATATACGTGTGGGGGATCAGAATGCCCTTGCTGGGATAATTCAATTGCAGGTATGGAAGGATGAAAAAAAGACCAGGGGAAGGCTGCTGGAATTTACCCGGAAGGAAGAGATCCTGCTGGGGTACCTGGAGAAGGAGCCAGGGGTTTCTCTTTCAAAAATTCAGCGCGATATAGGTTACCGAAGAAAGGAACTGGTGGAGCTGATGACTAAACTGGTGCGCTTTGATGTGGTGGAAATGAAATTTGAAGACGGGATGAACAGGTTCTCGCTCAGGGATGCTCCGGGGCAGGACGGCTAAATGTATTCCATCAGGGAATCGAATATGGCTTTCCCGTCCGTATTCTTCCCATACGCAAATACGGCCCGCTCGGGCTGGGGAATAATTCCGAACACATTCTTTCGTTCATTGCATACCCCTGCAATGTTATCCACAGCCCCGGTCAGATTAATCTCTTCGGAGATGCGTGCATTCTCATCGCAATACCTGAACAGGATCTGCTCCTGGTGACGCATCCGGACCAGGGCCTCATCCTTGGCAGCATACCTTCCATACCCGGTGGAAATGGGAATCTGATACGCGTCGTCGTTGGAGAGCTTATGGGTCATGGCTGTATAATCGTTATCCGGCTTGATAAAGGTATTCCGGCAAATGTAGCGCTGGGACTTATTCATCCGGAGGGTGCCAGGAACGAGTCCCGTCTCACATAAAACCCTGAATCCATTTCCGATGCCGATCAGGATCTTCCCCCGCTCCGCATAAGAGATCATGGATTCAATCACGGGAGAATCGTTAATGCACTTGGAAGATTTGGAGGAACCTTTGCAGGGAAATCCCCCGGGAATAAACAATACATCTACTCCGTTCAGATCAGTTTCGCGATTCCAGACAGCCCTTACCTTCTTGCCATATACTTCCTCTAGAACGGTGGTGAGTTCTTTGTCGCCGTGGGCCCCGGGAAATATCAGTATACCGAAGGTCATTGCATTTGGATTAGAGCAACTCAAAGATAGACACAAAAGGATTTTATCCAAATTTTAAAGGGAACTCCCATTATGTTTTTTATGAAAGCAATGTATTGTATTCATTAAAAACATTACGTAGGTTTATATCATGCAGGTTGTTGGCAAGGACATTCAACTTTTTCAGGAAACAGTTCGCGAATTTTCCGAGTACGATTTTTCTCAATATTCCCATACTTCTCTGAGGCGAAGGCTCACCCGGATCCTTCTGGAACTTGATCTGGAGATGGAAGAACTTTCTGTCCGGATGAAAAATGATCCGGTCTTCCTGGAGAGCATCGTAAAAAAGCTCACTGTTCATACCACAGAATTGTTCAGGGATCCTGAGATCTGGAAAAAGATCAAATTGGAGCTCCTTCCAGGCTTCGCTGATCAATCCACAATCCGCATCTGGCACCCGGGTTGTTCCACCGGACAGGAGGTATATTCCATGATGATGTTGCTGGACAGTGTTGGAGTCCTTGAAAAGACCGAGATCTATGGCAGCGATCTGAATCCCGATGTACTGCAGAAGGCCCGGCAGGGAAGCTATAAGTACCTGTTTAATCAAAGCTACCTGGAAAACTTCGACCGCGTGATCCTCAACGGATCTGGGATCCATTCGTGGAATCATCGAAAACACTGGAAAAAATACTTCCACATTGATGAGACCCACGACCTGATCCAGATGAAAGAAATTCTACGGACCAAACCCGTGTATAAGAAACTGGATCTGGTTAAGGATCATAACCTGTTTGAAGTAAAGTTCGACCTGATCGTGTGCAGGAATGTAATCATCTATTTCAACCCGGACCTGCAGAACAGGGTATTCGATCTTTTTTACAACAGCCTCAACGAAAAAGGCACCCTGATCCTGGGCGTCCACGAAACCATTATGGGCCCTTACGCCAAACGCTTTATCCGGAAGGATCCCTTCTATTTTAAGGCACAATCCTAGTATCTGATCCCTGCTATTTCCTGAATATTAACATTATAGGAGCTATGTGCGATTAATTCCATACCTTTATTGGTGCTATGGTATTCTCGGGTGAAAGCAAGGGCTTTATCAATTATATCTATGAGCGATATAAGGACCTTAAAATTAAGGATATAATACTGGTATTTGAAGGCCAGATCACCCGCCAGGTGATGAAAGCCCTCACCGGCCTGGTGGAAGAACAACTGGATGATATAGAGAATGATAGGGTCCTCCGGCGGGTCTACCAGGTAATGGTGGAATCCCTGCAAAATATCAATCATCACGCCGAAGTATATGAGTACCGTGGACACCCCTATCCGGGGATGGGCCTGGTACTGGTGACCAAAAACGATCAAAGCTTCCAGGTAACCACCGGCAACATCATCGAAAACAGCAACTCTGAAGACCTCTCCCTGTTCCTGGGGAAACTAAACAACCTGGACCTGGACCAGCTGGACGACCTCTACAAAAAACAAATGCGCGCCGGCATCCTCTCCCCCGAAGGCGGCGCCGGCCTCGGCTTCATCGACATCCGGAGAAAGACCCGAAATCCGCTGGACTATTCATTTGTTAAGATCGATGAGGATACTTCTTTCTTTATATTTACTTCGACGGTGGGGAGGTGAGGTTAAGCCAAATTAGCAGTAGATCCCTGTTTTGTACTCACCTGTTCTCTCCATCTCCTGCAAGAGTAAGATTTGCGTTGAATTATAGAAGGCATTGGGATTGTTGTATACTCCCTTTAGG
>JBDLIM010000121.1:0-8078 GCA_039714915.1 Bacteroidota bacterium | reverse complement strand
TCCATGGGATTGCAGTTCCCTTTCTTTAACAGGTGGCAGACCCAGACCAACATCAATAAGGCCAAGCTGGACCTGCAGGATGCCGAATTTCAATACAGCCAGGCCGTTCTGGACATGCAGCAGTCCATGCAACAGTATCATACGGAAGCCCTGGCAGCAAGGGATAATTATGCATCGGCCCGGGAGGCTGTAGCCAACAGCGATGAGGCCTACCACTTTGCCGATGAAAGATTTAAGGTGGGAACAGGAACTGCCCTGGAACTGCAGGAAGCCAGGAACCAGCTCTACCAGTCCACCTCGGATATGATCACCTCCAAGTTCATCCTGATCTTCTACACCAGGATCCTGGATTTCTACATGGGCAAGGATATCGTATTGTAGGAATAACTGGAATAGAACCCATCCAGATAAAATTATCCATCCCGAAAGCTCCAGGGGAATAGTAAACAATCACGCTGATTTTACTTAAAGAAACACATTAACAAACATATATAACTGTAAGCTGAATTATAAGCATTTTGTACATTCCATTCAGTAATACTATATTTGTATTACTATTTTCAAGGTGGTATATTATGCGGGTAACAACTAAAGGACAAGTGACAATTCCTCGGAGAGTTAGAGAGATCTTAGGTATAGTTCCGGAGACAGATATTGAATTTCTGGAGGAAAATGGCAGGTTTTATATTATTAAGACCTCAAAGAACAAACCGACAAAGAAATTTGCCAAGCTACGAGGTATCGCTACTGCCAAAATGTCAACTGACGAAATCATGAATCTAACAAGAAAATAGTATGAACGGAATTCTTGTTGATTCTTGTGTTTTGCTCGATTTGTTTACAAACGACCCCCATTGGGCCGATTGGTCAGAAAATATACTTGGACAATATGGACAAACTAATACTTTGTATATCAATTCCATCATATATTCAGAGGTGTCAATTGGCTTTAATCGAATAGAAGAAGTTGAAGCTACTTTGGAACAAGCCGGGATCAAGGTTCTTGAAATACCACGGGAAGCCCTGTTTCTGGCAGGTAAGGTTTTTCTCAATTATAGAAAAAGCAAGGGCACTAAGCATTCAACTCTCCCTGATTTTTACATAGGAGCTCATGCAATTGTATCTACCTTCGATTTAATAACAAGGGATATTTCAAAATTCAAAACGTATTTTCCTAATCTAAACCTTATCTATCCTTAGACTTAAAACAGGATAATATTTGAGCAGTTCATACCCAGAGCACTCGTACACCTTGATCACACCCGATAATTTTCATCAATTATTCAATTAGTTTGTTAAATGCCTTATAAACCAATTCTCCACCAGAATAGGTGGCTTTCACCTGGATCTTAAAGAGCTTTTCTTCCGGAGCTGTCATCAGATCCTCGGTGGTGACCGTGAAGTCGGCCAGCTTGCCCACTTCAATGCTCCCCTTCAGATGATCCTCGAATCCTGCTTTGGCAGCCCAGATGGTCATTGCCCGCAGGGCATCCTTACGGCTGAGTGCATTTTCCATCTGGAAGCCGCCTTCCGGGTAGCCCGACTGGTCCTTGCGCACCACTGCGGCATAAAAACCAAAGAGGGGATTGATCTGCTCCACCGGAAAGTCACTTCCATTGGGAATCCATCCGTTTTCCTCCATGAGTTGCCTGAGGGCATAGGCTCCCTTGATCCGTTCGGGTCCGACCCTTTTTTCGGCCCAGTACATATCGGATGTGGCATGTGTGCTCTGGACGGAAGGGATTATGTTGTAGTCTCCGAAGAAATGAAAATCATCGGGGTGAATGATCTGGGCATGTTCGATGCGCCAGCGGCGGTCGTTCGCACCTCCCAGGATATTTGCATAGATTTTCAGGGTTTCGCGGTTGGCCGCATCCCCGATGCAGTGAGTGGCCACGGCATAATCGTTGGCATAGGCCTTTCTGCAGAACTTTTCCAGTTCATCCAGCGGGGTGACAAACAATCCCTGGTTGTTGGGATCGTCGGAATAGGGCTCGATCATGCGGGCCCCTCTCGATCCCAGGGCCCCGTCGGCAAAGAGTTTAATGGTGTTTACCGAAAGGTGATCGGTCTGGTAGACTCCTTTCTCCACAAAATGAGAAAAATTTTCCCGGGACGGACTCAGCCAGGCGTTGATCCGGATCTGAAGGGATCCTTCCCTGTTCAGGGAATCGATGAGCTGTACCACCTGCCTGGATAGTCCTGCATCCTGCACAGAGGTGAGACCCACCTGGAAGCAATTGGTCTGAGCCTGTTGAAGGGCATTGATAATCTCCTTTTCGGAGGGACGGGGAACTTTTGATCCCACCAGTCCTATGGCATTATCGATCAGGATCCCGTTTGGAATCCCGTCGCTTAGTAACACCCTTCCCCCATCCACTTTTGTATCGGCTGTGATCCCGGCTATCTTCAGGGCAGCACTGTTGGCCCAGCCTGCGTGACCGTCAATGCGCCTCAGCAAGATCGGTGTGTCGGGAAAATGAGCATCCAGCATGGTCCGGTCGGGAAACTCCTGCACTTCCCAGTCGTTCTGATCCCATCCCCGGCCTGTGATCCAGGCACCCTGGTGTTCCAGGTGATGGGCTTTCAGCATCTCTATAATCTCTTCCACCGAAGAGGTTCCGGCCACATCCACTGCATTCAGGTTCATGCCATAGCCGAAAAAGTGGCAGTGTGCATCAATCCATCCCGGATAGACAAAGGCACCCTCCATATCCCGAATAGTCCCGGAGCGGTACTCCGATCCGATCTCTTCAGAGCTTCCCACAGCAACAATCCTGTGATTTTTTACGGCAATGGCTTCTGCCTTGCTAAAATCCCGGTCAACCGTGTAAACCATCGCATTGGTCAGAATCAGGTCGGCCTGCTTTTTCCCGCCGGAACAACTCATCAGAGACAGTAACAGCGCTGAGAGGATGGATAGGGTCATATGCATGAGTAAAGGTTTGAAACAAAAATAGTATTCTCATATTATTTTCCCCATTTTTGCGTTCTTAAGTACAGATCATCCAAACCAGATATCCGCCCAAATGGGATAAATGCTTCCATCAATGATTTTAAAACGCTTCCTTCTCTTATTCATTCCGGTGGCTTCCCTTTTCTTTGCCTGTCACCCGGAACGTAACTATGTGGAAGATCCGGAAGCGGAGCTGGCCTTTACCCTGGACACCCTGTTTTTTGATACGGTTTTTACCACCATAGGCACCACCACGGAAGCTTTCAAGGTTAAGAATCCTCACAAGCAATTTGTGCAGATTGATGAGATCACACTGGCCGGTGGTTCTTCCTCGGTATTCCGCATGAATGTGGACGGCACATCGGGGCTACACTTTAGCGACGTGGAGATAGCCCCGGGCGACAGCATGTATGTATTTGTGGAGGCCACCCTGGATCCCAATGGTTCAGCGGATATTCTCCGCATCCAGGATTCCATTGTTTTTTATACCAACGGGAACCTGCAGGACGTCGACCTGGTGGCCTGGGGTCAGGATGTGCATATCATCCGCGACAGCATCTTTGATGCACCCACTACCTGGGTGGCCGACAAACCCTACCTGATCCTGAACTATGCCTATGTGGATTCAATGGCCACGCTTAGCATCGATCCGGGGGTGAAGATACACCTTCACCGGGATGCCCTCCTGTATGTGAAAGGATCACTGCAGATAAACGGGACCCTGGAAGAGCCCGTATGGATCGGGGGTGACCGGCTGGAGAAGTGGTACGAGGATGTGCCCGGACAATGGGGCCTGATCTACCTGACCGAACATAGCCGGGATAACCGCATCGCCCATACGGAGATCAGGAACGGAACCGTGGGAATCCTGATCTCTGCATCTCCCGAATCGGGAAAAATGCCCGACCTGGAGATCACCAACACCCTGATTAACCACATGAGCTCCAACGGGATCTATGCCTTAAATGCTGCAGTGACCGGAAGCAATTTGGTAATCGGGAATTGCGGGGGAAGCTGTACGGGGCTGATCTACGGCGGGAACTATCTATTTACCCATTGCACTTTTGATAACAACTGGCCATCGGGTTATTCCAACCGCCAGCTGCCCGCCCTTTTTCTGGCCGATTATTTCGGGAACTACGATGCAGACGGGAACCTTGAAGTCCATGTGGGGGGCGAATTTGAAAGGGCAGAGATCCTGAATTCCATCATTTACGGGAGCAACAGGATGGAAGTGCTTATTGACAGCTATGAGGATGAGCAGCTCAACTACCGCTTCGATTATTGCCTGACAAAAATCGATGAATCGGAGTATGACTACCAAGCCGATCCTCTCTTCACCAACATCATTAATAATGAGGATCCTTTGCTGTGGGCAGTCCCCGATACCTTTGAACTGGATTCCCTCTCACCCGCTATTGATGCAGGTCTTCCAGCTTATGCCATTGAAATCCCCTTCGATCTGAACGGGAACAGCAGGCTGGATGACGATGCCCCCGACCTGGGGGCCTATGAATGGGTCATAGATCCAGGTGAATAATCCAAGCTAAACACATATATTTACTAAAATGATTAGGTCTGGCTGCAATTCTGTTTTGAAGACAGGAAGACGATTTGTTTTATCTCTATCTATTGTTTTGCTTTTCATGATGTCAATTCAGGGACAACAAAACAAGGATATCCCAAAGATCGAGCTTGATATCGGGATTACTGATTTCGGCGGTTTATTTAGTTATAAAGGGATGTATGGAAATTATCAGTTATCTGCATTTTACAGGATTTCCAAAAGCCTTTCCTGAGCTGGGATATGGGAAAAAGACCTACAGCCAGTTTGGTATACTATTCCGTTTTTAAGCCTTCGGGATGAACCGTATTCTCCACTCCTGTTTTTGTTTTGGCTTCTTATTTCTTCTGGGAGGGCATCTGGATGCTCAGTCTTTTGTTGTTTCCGGTTTTGTAAAGGATGAAGATTCCGGAGAAGCTCTTGCGGGAGCTTATGTGTTCGATTCGCTTTCCATGAGGGGATGTTCGGCAAATAGCTATGGTTTCTTTTCGATGGCTATCGACTCTGCCAGGGCAAAACTGCTGATCTCTTTTGTTGGCTATCAGAAGGAAATCTTCGAGGTGAACGATCTGGATGAGGAAGGTATTGTTTACCAGCTGAAAACAGACAATACCTTTGACGAAGTTCTCGTGTTTGGAAACAGGCCCATTGATCAGGTAAGTGGGTCCAGTGAGATTCAGTTACCGCTGAAAATGATACGTGAGATGCCCAGCTTCCTGGGTGAACCGGACCTGTTCAAGGCCATTATGCGTCTGCCCGGGGTGCAGACCGGGGTGGAGGGGACGGCCGGATTGCATGTGCGGGGCGGATCGCCCGATCAGAACCTGGTAATGCTGGATGAGGTGCCTCTTTACAATGCAAACCATTTATTGGGCTTCTTTTCTGTGTTCAATATGGATGCCATAAGAAGTGCCACTTTTATCAAAGGAGGCTTGCCCGCACGCTATGGGGGAAGACTGGCTTCAGTCCTTGATGTGAAGATGAAGGAGGGTAACCTGAGGGAGTTTAAGGGTGCCGGTTCGGTGGGACTCTTATCTTCTCAGCTTATGGTGGAAGGTCCCATTAAACAGGAGAAGATCGGTTTTATGGCGGCAATACGGCGGACTTACAGCGACCTGATTTACCGGCCCATCCTGACTCTTGCTTCAGATGTGCGGGCTGGATATCATTTCTATGATGCAAACGGGACGCTCTATTGGAACCGCGATCCCCGGAACAGTTTTTATTACAGCTTCTATCTGGGCGATGACAAGGGATTTATGAAAGAGAAGGACCCTTTTGGAACCACAAACCAGGAAATCCATATCAAATGGGGTAATATGGCAAATGTGCTCAGGTGGAACCACGTATTCAATCCGCGTACTTTTTCCAATCTTTCCCTTGCAAGTACCTCCTATCGTTATCTGAACTCCAGGGAATATGAAAAATACGATGAACAGACAGGGAAGGACTACATGAGCGCTAATCTTTATCGGGCTTCCATCCGGGATTTATTACTCAAATACGATGTAGAGCAAAAAGTTGGACGAAACCACGAACTTCGATATGGATTAAACGGCACCTATCATTTCTACCGGCCCGGAGTTAGCGAGATTACCAATGAATCCACCGGTGTCGATTCGATTATTGTTGCACGGAAAATCCAGGCTCAGGAAGTACACATATATGCAGAGGATAAGATCTCATTGTTTGACCGGCTGGAAATTAATGCAGGTTTTCATTTTTCCTCTTTCTTTGTGGATGATACCGCCTACCTGTCCCCGGAGCCCCGGCTCTCAGCCCTGTTTAAATTTGGGGAAGGAGCGGCTGTCAAGGCTTCCTATTCCCGTCTTACGCAGTATGCAGGATTACTAACCAGTGCTCATGTGGGTTTGCCTACGGACCTCTGGATCCCTTCCACCAGAAGCATCCCTCCCCAGCGATCCGATCTTTGGGTTCTCGGTTACCACCACAGCATGAAATGGATGAATTTCTCACTGGAAGCTTATTATCGTAAGATGAGCGGCCTGGTGGAATTTAAGCAGGGGGCCTCTTACTACCTGGGACGGGAAAACTGGGAGAATCTTGTGGCAACTGGGACTGGCGAGGCCTATGGCTTCGAGTTCCTGGCCGAGAAGAATTTCGGCCGCCTTTCCGGCTGGCTGGCTTACACACTTTCATGGAACAACCGTAACTTTCCGGGCATTGACGAGAGCTTCCCATACAAGTACGACAGGAGGCATAATCTCTCGCTAACCGGTGTTTATAAGGTATCCGGGCGAACTACTCTTTCTGTCAGTTGGGTTTATTACAGTGGCGAGAACATCACCCTTTCCGACGCCCGATATATCACTTACCCCGGTCTGACTACCGGGTTTGAATGGAATAAGGAATGGTATCCCGGCTTATCAACTGCAGAAAGCTTTCCCAACAGAAACAACCTGAAGATGCCAGCCTATCACCGATTAGATCTGGGGATCTCGCTTAAGAAACAAAAGAAGAAGGGGGAGCGGGTCTGGCGCTTCGGCATTTACAATGCCTACAACCGTCAGAATACTTTTTTCGTGATGATGTACGAGAACGAAGATGATTATGTGAAGTTCAACAGGTATTCCTTTACACCCTTTATGCCTTATGTAAGATATGAGTTTAGATTTTAGGATATCCTCTCACCGCCACTGGGGTAAACTGGTACCGGCAATTTTATTGTTACTGGTTTCCTGTGTGGAGGAAATGGAACTCCCTGAAGGATTCTATCAGGAGCGAATGGTAGTAAACGCTGTGCTGGATCCGGATTCGCTCGTACGGGTCAATGTGGCCCGGAGTATGCCGCCAAACGGGAAGGTTGAGTTTGAATTTATCAATGATGCGGATATTCGAACGGGATTAAACGGAACGGAGGGGATATCGGGTTTTACTTACACGAAACTGGGATGGTATGAAAACTCTGCTTTTGATGTGGATTCAGAATCGAGCTATTTCCTGGAGGTCAATTCTCCGGATCTGACTGGGATTACTTCAAGTGTGAAGGTCCCGGAAAAACCGCTTATCACGGATGTTCGTGTGCATGGGGATTCAATATCCTTTCGAATAGGGGATAATCCGGATGAAAGCAATTATTATTTTGTAAGAACCTATGCCTGGCAGGAGATCCATATTTCCTATGAGAAGGATGATGGGACCTGGGATGGTTACGAAGATACTGTACATCAGCAAGTAGAAACTCAATCTGATCTTGAGTATATAGAGGCATGGTATTCCAGACGATATGGCTGGATAAACAGCCTGACCGGATTTACTTTTGATGATGAATTCTGGTCCATGGATCCTAGATACCAGGCTGACTCATACCTATTCTCTGACATAAGGTTCAATGGACAATCCACTGAATTTCACATGGATATTTCTGATGGGCTCTCCGTTGTGGTTGGTAATCCACCCAAAATTGATTTATTTGTTCATTCTCTGGATGAGAATTACTATCGCTATCTGTTAACCCTGGCGCAGTACCTGACTACAGATGAGACTCCTTTTACTGACCGTGCCAGGGTCCATAACAATATCCAGGGTGGTTATGGC
>JBDLIM010000120.1:0-8120 GCA_039714915.1 Bacteroidota bacterium | reverse complement strand
TTGTTCGCGAGCTTCTGGCTCAATCACTAAATGAACCTTACTCCTCTCTTTTGTTCTTTCTGATTAAATGAATGAATATACCAAAACCCAAACTTAGGAATCACTAAAGCCGGCCGCTAGGTGGCTTTCCAGTCTAAGATTCTTACATCAAGAATATGAAGGAAATTAGAGAAAAACAAGATAGAGTCTTCGGTTTGCAAAATATGCACAATCTCACAATCTATTATGCGCTTTCTTTAGTTGTCGCCATACTGATGGCAGCTGCCTCAGTTGCAGGTCTATCGTATCAGAAAACCCTCTATCCTACAGACGAGCTAGTTAGGGCGTTTTTACCCAACGATGTGGTCGTTCTCCTTATCGGACTTCCCATTCTTCTTGTTTCGATGTGGCTTACTTGGCGTGGTAGGTTGATTGGACTGCTTTTTTGGCCTGGTGTTACAGCCATTCATGACTGGTGCGCCTTTTCCTCTGATTGACGTTATAGTGGTCTTTGTTATGGGGTTCATATGTTTTGTCCCCTTCTTACTATTTATACGTGGTGTGGTGTCTGGCAAAAGCCCGAAACCATTGTGAAATAGAAATTTTCTAATTTGTTCCAATTGGGCTTTTGTCATTCAGTTGGCCACCTAATACTAAAGCCGACCGCTAAACCGGAAGCTTAGTTTCACTGTTATACAGCTTGGCAAGGAGTTTTTTATGATCGAGCAAACTGTAATTGAAACTCAGCGTCTTCAGCTACGCCCGCTTGAGCTATCTGATGCGTCAGCAATTCAGAAGGTTGCTAGCACCCGAGAGGTAGCTGATACTATGATCTCTCTACCGCATCCCTATCCCCTAGGAGAATCTGAACGGTACATTGCCAGGAAGCAGGTTGAACGAGAAGTTGGTCGCTCCATCACCTTCATCATCGAGAAGAAGACGGAAAGAGAGTTTTATGGCGTGATTGAGGTGCGCGATATCGACCGTGAGCATTCACAGGGTGAGCTGAGTTTCTGGCTGGTAGTTGAAGCCTGGGGAATGGGTTACATGAGCGAGGTGGTCCAAGCTGTCGTGCGATTCGGATTTGAGGTCCTCAGTCTTAATCGGCTCTATGCTTATCACATGTTGCGAAATCAGGCATCTAGTCGCATCTTTGAGAAAAATGGCTTCAGGCAAGAAGGACTGCTGCATCAGCGAGTAAGGAAGTGGGGACAGTATGAGGATGTGGCATTGTGGGCAATTCTAAGACAAGAATGGAAGACTGCTATAGACAATTGAGATTGTATAATCATTAAAGCCGTGAATCATGTTAATCAACGAATCTAAATCGATATCTCAAAAGCCTGATATGATTTGGACCTATTGGATAGATGTTACCAACGATATTCATTGGCGGGATGGCATCATCAAGGCCGTATGGACCTCTCCGCCCCCTTATGGGATAGGCTCAACAGGTGATCATACTCATGAAAAAATGGGTATTCTATCTTGGGAAGTCACTAAGTTTGAAGATGGCAGGAGTTTTGAGTTTATTCATACTGCAGGAGGTCTTAAGGGTTCAATTGCAATCTTTCAGGTGGAACCAGAAATCAACGGCAGCCGTGTCCAAGTTCAGATGAAAATGACAGGACCTTTTTTAATGCGCTTCATGATGTTTTTCATGGCAGGTATGATGCGTAATGGCGTGCGGGGTGACTTACAAAAGCTTAAAGAACTCATGGAAAAACAGGCAAATGATGCCTAACACTAAAGCCGACCGTTTACGCGTGTCACGTCCTTTGCCGGATAAGCGTAAAGAGTTGTAAGCCATCAAAGGAATCATGGCAAAAACAAAGCAAAAAAGAACAACGGCAATCCTTACTGATCTAATTGCACCATGTGGAATGAATTGCCGACTCTGTTGGGGATAAATTCGGGAAAATAATTCCTGTCCGGGTTGCTTAGAGCCCCACAGGAAGGAGAGAATGAGACTTTCTACCGAGCACTAACTTCCGGGATCTCTTCCAGGATCTTAAGCAGGAATTTCCAGAACTTATCCACCGTATCTATCCTGATCCTTTCTTCCGGTGTGTGGGCCCCTTTAATGGTGGGGCCAAAGGAGATCATGTCCAGTTCCGGATATTTCTGCAGAAACAATCCGCATTCCAATCCGGCATGAATGGCTTTTACTGCAGGATCCTGAGCAAATAAATCCTTGTACACCTGTTCCGACAGCTTCAATACCTCCGAAGACATATCAGGTTTCCAACCCGGATATCCACCCGAGTGCCGGACACTGGCACCAAGCAGGGTAAACAGGGCTGCCATTCTGTCTCCTGTGTCCTTCTTTGCCGATTCCACACTGCTTCTCTGGCTGCTTACTATTTCCAGTGTTTCATCATCCATGGTTTTGATGGAGGCCAGATTTGTGGAAGTCTCTACCAGTCCTTCTATTTCCTGGCTCATTGCAATTACGCCGTGAGGACAGGCGTACAGAGCGTTGAATAACCTTCTCTGCCGCTTTCTGGTCATGACCGAGTCGGGCAGATCCACCTCTTCCAGTGTCATTTCGAAATCGGGTTCCACTCCTTCCAGTTCCTTCTTCAGTATGCCGGTAAATGATTCAAAATAGACCCTCACCAATTCCAGACTTCTGGCAGGAATGGTTATTAAGGCTTCCGCTTCCCGGGGAATGGCATTCCTCGCTTTCCCTCCTTCTATACCAGCCAGCCGGATCTTAAAACGTTTGTCCGCATTCCATAAAAAGCGATTCAGAATCTTAATTGAATTGCCAAAGCCCCTGTGAATTTCATCGCCCGAGTGCCCTCCCTGCAGGCCTTCCACCCGCAAACGCAGTGCGATGCTGTTTCTTTTTATTCTTTTCCTTTTAATGCGATATGTGGCTATAGTGTCTGTCCCGCCGGCACATCCAATGAAGATCTCCCCTTCATCTTCCGAATCCAGGTTCAGCAATATGCTCCCCTTAAGGAATCCCGGCTGTAGCCCCAGGGCACCGGTCATGCCGCTTTCTTCATCCACCGTAAATAAGCATTCCAGGGGCCCATGGGCAATCTTATCAGAAGCAAGTATGGCCAGAGACGCTGCGATTCCTATGCTGTCATCTGCTCCCAGGGTGGTACCCTTTGCCTTTACCCAGCCATTCTCCATATGAGCTATAATCGGATCCTTGAGGAAGTCATGATCCACTCCGGCCTGTTTCTCACCTACCATATCCACGTGGGACTGCAGGATCACTCCTTTCCTGTTTTCCATGCCTCTGGTAGCCGGCTTGGAAATCAGCAGGTTTCCCACCTGGTCTTTTTGATAGCTTAATTTGTGAGCTTCGGCAAATCTTATCAGGTAAGCGATAATTTTCTCTTCCTTCTTGGAGATTCTGGGTATGGTGAGTATTTCAGTAAAATAATCCCAAACCTCCGATGGATGGAGCTCAGTTATCTGTTGCATTGACGAGTTGAATATAATGGCTTATGTTATGCAATACTTTTATCCCAAATATGATCTTCAGCAACATTTGAGACTGAATAAAAAACTACTTTTGGCAAAGATAACATTTCTAAAATCGAACACTAAACTGTTTATAAACATGAAGAGTAGAACCATTGTAGCACTTCCCGGTGATGGCATCGGGAAGGTAGTACTCGAAGAAACTATCAGGGTACTTGAGAAAGCAGGATTTAACGCAAATTACGTGGAAGGAGATATAGGTTGGGAATTCTGGAAGAAAGAAGGGAATCCCCTGCCAGAGAGGACCATTGAGCTTCTGGAAAAACATAAAACTGGTCTTTTTGGGGCCATCACAAGTAAACCCAAGGATGCGGCCACTGCTGAACTGGATCCTTCACTTGCCAATCAGGGATTCATCTACTCAAGCCCCATAGTAGGCCTTCGCCAGCATTTTAACCTGGACGTGTGCATCAGGCCCTGCCGTACCTACAAAGGAAATCCACTGAACTTCATCCGTCGGGGACCCGACAATACCATTGAGGAACCCGGGATTGATGTGGCCATCTTCAGGCAAAATACCGAGGGACTATACGGAGGTGTGGAATGGAGCAATCCACCTGAAATAGTTTATAAGGGACTGGCCTCCCACCCCAGGTTTATGAAGAACTTCGGAAATGTTCCGGTGGAAGAGCTTTCTGTATCTACCAGGATATTCACCAAAAAGGCCACAGAACGCATCCTGCGGGCGGCCTTTAATTATGCCAGAAAGTTTTCATATAAGAGTGTTACTGTATGCGAAAAACCTAATGTAATCAGGGAAACATCAGGCATGATGTATAAGATGGCCCAGGAGATACAAGCTTCTGATTTTGCCGACATAGAACTTTGGAATACCAATATCGATGCACAAATGATGTGGCTGACCAAGAATCCGGAAACCTATGGAGTGATTGTAGCCGGGAATATGTTCGGAGATATTGTTTCTGATGGTTTTGCCGGATTGATAGGCGGACTGGGTTTTGCATGCAGTGCAAACCTGGGTGAGGAAGTTTCGGTCTTTGAGCCTACCCATGGTTCTGCCCCCAAATATGCCGATTATCCGGAAAGCATAGTTAATCCGATTGCCATGATGGAATCGGCCTGCATGATGCTGGATCACCTGGGTGAGCCGGAGACTGCCACGCGCATCAGGAAGGCCATTGCAACTGTGGTCCTGGATGGGAAAGTCCGCACTTACGATATGATGAAAATGACCGGAAGGGCTGATGTGATCAGGAAGGGGGCAGCCTCTACCCGCCAGATGGCCGATGCTATTATTGCTATGCTTTAAGAACCAACTAACTACAAAACAAATACTATGGCAACTATAAAACCTGAGGTCCTGGAACTCTGGCCGGAGCTGGAATGGATCAATGATGAAGAACTGCGGATTAAAACTGCCAGGGTATGGGAAGCAGCACTGGAAAAAAGTGTCCTCACTCCCGACGACCTGAACAGAATCCCCTTTACGCTGCTTTGCGGACCCGATCTGAAGGTCACCTTTATGGACCACAAGCGCGCTGTTGTACATATTGCCCGTGACAGCGGAAACAAGATGAATGAGTTTTTCGGGGAAGAACTCCCCGTGGATATGGATGTACTCATCTCAGGGGCTATTCTGGCCGATGTGGGTAAATTGCTGGAATATGTGCTGGATGAAGGAGGAAAGGCAATTCAGGGTTCCTATGGAAAATATCTGCGTCACCCCTTCTCCGGGGTTTCACTGGCCGAGAGCTGTGGCATCCCGCCACAGGTTTGTCATATCATTGCAAGCCATGCAGGAGAAGGAGATATGGTAAAACGCAGTACGGAAGCATACATCGTCCATCATGCCGATTTCATGACCTTTTTGCCTTTCAAACAAAGAGTTTCCTGAACGGGGCAATCCTAAACCTATTCCAGCTGAGATAGCTTCTCTTTGGTAAATGGGCTGTTACCTAGCTCCAGTGCCTTTTTGAATTGCTCGATGGCATGTACGGCTATGAGTCCGCCAAAGGAGTGTCCAACAAAGGTACGGTATCCGGTTACCGGGTACTTCTCTTCCACATAGGGGATCAATTCTTTTTCCATGAAATCCAGGAACTTATCTCCTCCTCCGGATGTCCTGACAAAGGTGCTGTCGCCAAACATCTCATCCACGTGAGTGGGGGTCAGATCCCTTGTCCTATCGGTGTTGGGAATGGCGACTACCACCATATTAGGAACGATGGAGTTATCCCCTAGGTTTTTCAGAATCCCCGTTACCGCATGAAAATGACCCGGACCATCGAGCAGGTACAGCACCGGATAGGTGGATTTACTGAGAATGCCTCCACTGGCATCATCTGGAACATGCACCCAGATATTCCTGGTCTCATCCAGGATCTCCGAATGCAGGCTATCCACCTGGCCAATGATAATAGGCTCTGTCTTTGAGTTTTCAGAACGGGACCTGTCCGGATTCTGACAGGCTGCCAGCAAGAGTCCTGCGGCAAAAAGTAACAAGTAATTTTTCATAACAACTGTATTTTTCCATTCACCATTCACCATCCACTATTTAAAGATGGCTACCACCCTTTCCCCTTCTGAATTCCCATAGGCGCGGAACATTCCACTTGTGTTCGTAATCATGGCTGCCCTGCCAAAGCGATCCAGGCAAATTACACCCCCGCTTCCACCCGCTTTCACCAGCTTCTTCTCCACCACCTCTTTGGCTGCCTTTTCCACATCGTAGCCCTTGTATTCCATCAGCGCCGAAATATCATAAGCCACAGCCCAGCGTATAAAGAACTCTCCATGGCCGGTGGCAGATACCCCACAGGTGGCATTGTTTGCATAGGTACCCGCACCTATGATCGGAGAGTCACCTATGCGTCCGAATTTCTTGTTGGTCATTCCCCCTGTGGAGGTTCCTGCACTCAGGTTTCCCTCGCGATCCAGTGCCACACAACCCACCGTACCATGCTTTTCATTTTCTTTAGCCCGCTGAAGAGATTCAAATCGTTTTTGGGTATAAAAATAGGACGGGTCCACCATATCCAGTCCCTCCTGCTCTGCAAACACCTCTGCACCCTCTCCGGACAACAATACATGGTCCGATTTCTCCATAACAGCCCGGGCTGCTGTAATTGGATTCTTAATATGGCTGACCCCGGCTACGGCACCCGCATTCAGGTCCCGGCCGGTCATAATGGAAGCATCCAGCTCATTCTTTCCCTCACTGGTAAACACAGCTCCTTTGCCCGCATTAAACAGGGGATTATCTTCCAGGCATCTGATCACCACCTCCACTGCATCCAGGCTGGAGCCACCCTCTTCCAGGACATCCAGGCCAAGTTGCAATGCACTGTCAAGCGAATGTTTAAACTTAATCTGCAAATCCTCAGGTACATTCTCAAAATTCATAGTACCGGCTCCCCCATGCAATACCAGTGCATACTTATAGGCCTCCGTCTGCCGCTCAGGTGCCGGAGACGGGGTCTTTGAGGTACAGGCAGCTGCAAGCAAGACTATCAGCAGGCAGAAAGCGATGTGGGAACGCTTTTTCATAAAATTTGGTTTTAGTCTGTGGTAAAAGGTAGTTGTTCCGAATTTATGAATATTTAATCTTCTATTAAAGAAAATCATTCAAGATCCTCTAGCTCATGGTACAAGGACGAAATACTTTTTGATATTGGACCCTGAAATACGGAAGGCAAAACCTCTGAGCGAAACAAATCGGCAAATCAGAACATCTCAGTGATGTTTTCGGGGAACTGATCCCTAATGGTTAATTATTATCCGCTTATGCTATGTTTTAGGTGCTTTGGCGATAATCATTGTCCCCCAAGGGTTAAATATTATCCGCAAGGACATCAAATAGGTGACTTTACGGATAATATTTAGCCATCTGGCAATGCCTCTGAACGAAACAAATCGGCAAATCAGAAAAAATCAGTGATATTTCGGGTGATCTCCAGATCCAGACAATATTGATTGATACCGCAGACTTCCTTAACTTGTAGGTAAAACGACTCTTATATGAAAAATCCAGCATTGTTGTTTTGTCTGCTAGTGCTTCCCTTCTTTGGTTATGCGCAGGAATCTGGAGTTGTACCTCTTGGCAACAACTTCTTTTATCGCGGATTACATAATCCTATTAAAGTTATAGTTGAGGGTTATTCATGTGATTCTTTAGTAGTTACTTCAAATATGACACTCCGTCGTTCCTCTGGCTGTAAGTATACTGTGGTTCCCATGAATCAGCATACCGGAATTTTCAAAGTCAGTGCGCTTAACGAAGGTGATACAGTATTCATTGGCCAACATAAATTCAGATTGCTGACTACACCTGATCCTGTAGCACATGTGGATGGATCTTATGACGGGAGAATCAATATTGGTGTTCTTAACAGAGCCAGGCGCATTGAAGCAAAACTAGATGATTTTATATATGAGGCAGACTTCAGGATTAAATCATTTACTGCGCTCATCGAGAAAGGGGACAGCGTTATATATAAAGAAGATATCACCGGTGAAATGTTTACTACTAATCTTCAATCACATTTTCGTGAATTAGGCCCGGTAAATCGGGTTGTCTTTGAGAATATCAAAGCTGCAGGACCCGCAGATATATTACGGGAATTAGATCCTTTAAGACTTACAATCAGGTAATAGCAGCAATATGCGATAGCCAGCAA
>JBDLIM010000119.1:0-8682 GCA_039714915.1 Bacteroidota bacterium | reverse complement strand
AAACCCATATGATTTCTACATGCTTAGCCGGTCTTTGGTTGTAGGGAAAGAGTCAGCGATCGGCTACGTACTCAATCCTTAGTCTCCTTTATTTCGCCGGTGGGCCGGGACCTCCCAAAGGCTATCCTTGCTTAGCTTGTGCCCCGTATACTACTGCCAACCAGGAGGAAACAGCAGCGGAACATCTCGTCCTCAGTCTCTAAGACCGGGATAAGGCATAGTCTGCTGAGCAGTACTAGGCCGCGAGAGCATAGTTATTATCGCCAATTATAAGTGTGAAATCTGGGATTAACGAGCCAAATTCCCACGCTCGGCATGCTTACATACCAGTTCATCCCGCTGTCAAATCCATTTCAGCCCCTGGTATTTCGTGTGTAAAAGTACAAAAATTGAACCACATTGAACTGGCTGCTATTTCTGTCAACTTTCTTCACCGTGTATTTCCTACAAATGGGAGGTATGATTCGGGACTGATCACCTTTGCAGCAAAGAACAACTCTTTAATCCTCACTTCATGTGAATGAGTGATATATGGAATACCGCACATCTTACCCTTTCAAAAACGTTAATTCGGTCAGTATACTGACCAAATTCACATAATTTTGGTCAATACGCGAACAGATTTTTCCATATTTTTCCAGGATTAGATTATTTCTTCTTCTTTGGCCTCATCAGAATCAGCGCTGCAAAAGAAACCAGTGCCGCAGCAATATCACAAAAAGCGACCAGGAACATGCCATAGGAGACATAGGGTATTTCCTCCAAAAAGGCGAAACCACCATCCAGAATCATGATGCCAAGTAAGGCTAAGGCAATTGCAGGAACCAGGCTTATTTCTCTTTTGCCAGGCCTGTTGTGCTTTGAAAGCCTGAATCCAAATAGATAAGCAAGCAAGGCCAGATGAATCAGCATCCCGATGAAGGCTCCACTGGCAGCCTGGATCGGCATAGCACCAGGGGATTTGTCCAGAAGCATTCCGGGGATAACGGCTATCAGTGACAATACAGACAGCATCAAGAGCACAGTGACGATCGTGAAGAGTATCTTTTGAATTTTTGATTTATCCATGATAAGTTTTTTGAGGATTCAATATTACAATTTATGTCAATTAACTAAGAAAACCAATGATTTTCTGAGTGTTACCCGGTCCTTTCAATCATCCTCATATTGTCTTAACTTACCGCTAAAAGTCCAGACCCATGAAAAATCCCCTGTTCCGATTATTCTGCATCCAACTTATAATTCTTATCAGCACGTTCTCCTCCCTGCAAGGGGTTCCCGCCAGGCAGCCTTCTGCTGAAACCCCGGCTGAACCCGACTTTACCATCCGGGAGGAGATGATCCCCATGCGCGACGGTATCCGGCTCTATACGCTGATCCTTTCACCAAAGGATACAACAGTACCCTTGCCCGTGATCCTACTGAGGACCCCTTACAATGCAGAAAAGACCGCCGGGAATCTCTCTGTTTCCAGCCTCAAGGCGGTTCTTGGGACCCGCTATATGGGTCCTGATTACATCTATGTGTTCCAGGATATCCGGGGCCGTTTTAAGTCAGAAGGGGATTATTTCATGTACCGGGCTCCGAGGGGGCCCTTCAACACGACAACTACCGACGAGACCACCGATGCCTGGGACAGCATCGACTGGCTGGTGAAGGAGCTCTCCACCAACGGACGAGTGGGGATCTGGGGTACCTCCTACCCCGGCTGGCTCACCCTGGCTGCCATGCGGGACCCGCACCCGGCCCTGGCGGCAGCCGTGCCCTTCAACCCAGTGGTGGATGCCTGGAAGGCGGATGACTGGTTCCACTGGGGGGCCTTCCGCGGATTTTATGCATTCGATTTCATCTATGGCATGGAAACCCGGACCGACGCCCCAACCAATTATCCTTATGAACAAAACGAAATTTATTCCTGGCTGCTTCCCCAGGGAGCGCTGGGCACAAGCCTGGGGCCCCGCCTGGATGAACGGCATGAAATGTGGGAGTGGCTGATGAAATTCCCGGAATATGGGCCCTACTGGAAGGAAGTGGCAGCCGATCAGTGGTTCGAATCCCCCGGGAGACTCGTACCGGCACTTCATGTACATGGTTTCTGGGACCAGGAGGACATCTACGGTTCGCCTGCGGCCTATGAGGCCCTGGAACGATTGGACACCCACAACGATCTGAACTATTTTGCGGCCGGGCCCTGGTACCACGGGCAGCATTTCGAGGACGGCAGCATGCTGGGAAAGCTGGAGTTCGGGGAGAACACTTCGAAACGGTTCCGGGAAGAGGTTCTGGCCCCCTTCCTGCGCCATTTCCTGCATGAAAGCAACACGGAGCTGCCTGCTCCGGTCACTGTGTTTGAAACCGGAAGTAATCAGTGGTTTTCGTTTGAGAGCTGGCCCCCTAAGGGTGAGGAGATGCAGATCTATTTGCATCCTGACGGGAAATTGGGTTTCTCGCCGCCGGAAGAAGCTGACTCCTTCACCGGATACACCTCCGATCCCAAGCACCCCATCCCCTTTAAACCGAGACCTATTTGGAATTTCGATTACAGCAACCCTCCTGCCTTGAAGGTCTGGCAGCGCTGGCTGGTGGAGGACCAGCGCTTTGTAGACGGACGGCCCGATGTGCTTACCTGGGTGAGCGAGCCGCTGACCGAAGCCCTGACAATACGCGGACCTGTCCTGGCCCGGCTGTTTGCCGAGACCACGGGGAGCGATGCGGACTGGGTGGTGAAGCTTATCGATGTCTATGCCGGTGTGGAAGAGGATTTCGTGATGTCGGGCTACCAACTGATGATCAGCGGCGATATTTTCCGGGGACGGTACCGGGAAGATTACGAGCAAGCGGTGCCCATCCAGCCGGATACGGCCCTGGAATACCGGATCCCCCTGCCCCAGGTGAATCACTGCTTCCTGCCCGGGCATCGAATCATGGTGCAGGTCCAGAGTACCTGGTTCCCCCTCTACGACCTGAATCCGCAGACCTTTGTGCCATCCATCATGACCGCCCCGGATTCCGCATACAAGGCACAGCAGCACCGCATCCACCACAGTGCAAGCTACCCAACGGCGATCACTGTTTACAGAGATAATAATGAATAGAATACGTATCGAATTATTCCTGAATATTTCAATTTAGATTTGATGTTTTCAGGTTTAGCGAAAATTATCCGACATGAAACTGAATCCGAACATTCTGAGCATAGGCCTGGTACTGAGCATGGGCCTACTCCTCCTCCCCTCTTGTAATACTGAGCCTGCTAATCAGGTCCAATATGACTTAGCCCTGGAAAACGGGAAGGCTGCCAATGAAGGATTGCGGCGATGCCAGTCCTACCTGGAGTCCTGGCTGGAGCATGCGGATCCGGTCACTGCATTGATCCCGGAAAACCTGGCTGCGGGCATCGACCGCTGGACCCCCAGGAACTCCGCGGCCGACAACTACCCCTTTATGGTGCTGGTATCGGCCCTGACCGATTCGGCCCTCTTCCACGGCATCATGCACCGGATGCTGGAAACGGAAACGACCCTGACTTCACGGATCGGGCACCTGCCCGATGATTACTCCTTCTCCGGGCAGGATTTTGTGCATAAGGAGGTCGATGTGGGAAGGATCATTTTCGGGGCTTCCGAATATGTGAAAGACGGACTGATGCCCCTGACCGAGTACCTGGGGCCTTCGCCCTGGGCCGATCGCATGATCGCCATCACCGACGATGTGTGGGCGCATGCCCCCGTGGGGACCGAATTCGGAGCCCTCCCCTCCCTCAATGTGGAGGTCAACGGCGAACAGTTGCAGGTCCTTTCCAGGCTCTACTGGATGACCGGGGAACAGAAATACCTGGATTGGGCCATCCGGCTGGGGGACTACTACCTGCTGGGGGAGAACCATCCCACCCGCGATTTTGAGGCCCTCCGCCTGAACGATCACGGGTGTGAGATCGTATCCGGACTGTGCGAGCTTTATGCCAGCGTGCATTTCGCCCTGCCTGAGAAGAAGGCGGAATACCAGGAGGCCATACATGAAATGTTGGACCGTATCCTGGAGGTGGGACGGAACGAAGACGGATTGTTTTATGTTTCGGTGAATCCGAAGACCGGCGAGATCCTGGAAGACCAGGTACGCGACAACTGGGGCTACAACTACAATGGATATTACTCCGTCTACCTGATCGATGGGATAGAGCGCTACCGGGAGGCACTGCTTAAGGCCTTCAGTCACCTGGATAAATACAAGGATTACAATTGGGAAAGCGGATCGGCGGATGGGTTTGCGGATGCCATTGAAGGTTGCCTTAACCTCTACAACCGGGAACCCATGGAGGGTGTGGAGGAGTGGCTCGACAGTGAAACCCGGGTTATGTGGTCCCTCCAGGATTCAAGCTACCGGAGCTCTGCCCTGCAGTGGCAAAATCAGGGGATTATCGAGGGTTGGCACGGGGACGGGAACTTTGCCCGGACCACCATCATGTACTGCCTCTGGAAAAGCCAGGGAACCACTTTGGCTCCATGGAGGGAAGACCTGGTGGCAGGAGCGCAGCTGGAAGATCAAACCCTCTATTTAGCCCTCCGGGCGAAACGCCAGTGGGAAGGCCGCCTGGTCTTTGATACGCCGCGTTCATCAGCTTATATGAATATGCCCCTGGACTGGCCCCGGATCAATCAGTTCCCGGAATGGTATACGGTGAGCCCTTCGAAAAAGTACAAAGTTTCTCAGGATAATTCCAGCAGTAGGGTGTACAGGGAAATGTACAGCGGGGAAGAGCTCGCAAAGGGAGTACCAGTAAAACTATTACCGGATAAGTTGCTTCGGATCGAAGTTTCAGAACTCTGAGAAGCTTCAACGGACCCGGCAATCATTTGATTGATATGTGAATTCGCTGTAAATTAGTGTTTGCAGATCAGGTACTGCCTCAGCAGGCAAGCCATATGGTCAAACGGCCTGTCCGACCACCCATGTTCATTCGGGTTCCCCGCCTACGCTGCTTATCCAAGGGAAAAAAGACCAATCGAACTTAATGCAGGTTTTTTGGCTCCCGGGTTCTGATCATCCAGAGTCCTGCAAATGTGATCATGCCGTTAAAGAGCAGAAGTGTATAGCCCAGATAGAATCCAAAGCATTTAATCATAAGGAGACTTAGCAACCAGGCCATCAGGGGCGATAGTAGGGCCACCACCGGTACCCACCTGTCCTTCACCCGGATTCGGGTAAACAGGCCAAAGGCATATAATCCCAGCAGGGGACCATAGGTATATCCTGCAATGGTAAACACCGTGTTGATCACACTGTCGTCATTCAGCGCACGAAAGATCATGATGATGGTGATCAGGATAAGCGCAAAAGCGATATTGATCCCTTTCCTGATTCTTGTCTTTTCCATATCTGTCTTATGATCCAGATTGAGAAAGTCGGTATAAAAGGCTGTGGTCAGGGAGGTCAGGGCAGAATCGGCAGAGGAAAAAGCCGCAGAGGCAATTCCCAGCATAAAGATAATACCTGCAGCAGTGCCAAATTGATTCAGTGCAAGTGATGGAAATAAATTGTCAGTATTCAGGAAGTTCCCTGCCTGGTCAACCGGCAGCTCTATTCCGGCCATCCGGATGTATGCATAAAGCAATACACCCAGTGAGAGAAAAATCAGATTGGTCACGACCAGAATGATGCTGTATAGAAAAATATTCTTCTGGGCTTCCCTCAGGTTTCTGCAGGTTAAGCTTTTCTGCATTTCGTTCTGGTCAAGTCCGTTCATGGCTATGGCAACCACAATACCCGTAATAAACTGTTTGTAAAAGTTCTTTTCGAACTTCCAGTCCCAGTTAAAAATGGTGGAATGCTCGCTGTTGAATATGGTGTTTGTCATCCCTCCGAATGAGAGATTCATATCACTGGAAACGATATAAATGCTTACCCCTACTGAAAGCAACATCATAGAGGTCTGGAATATATCGGTCCAGACAATGGTTTTAATACCCGCCTTGTTGGTATAGGCCCATATGAGCAGGATGGTAATGACCACGGTGAGCATAAAGGGGATGTGGTAATATTGAAACAGAGCCAGGTGCAATACCCCCGAAACGACAAATAATCTGAGAGAGGCCCCGATGGACTGGCTTATTAGAAAAAACAGGGAACCCGTCTTATGCGAAACCTCTCCAAAACGAGTTTCCAGGTAAGAGTAAATGGAAACCAGCCTGAGCTTGTAATACAGGGGAAGAAGTATGGTTGCGATCACAAAATAACCTACCAGGTATCCCAGGACCAGCTGAAAATAGAAAAAATTGCTGTTCCCAACCTCACCGGGTACGGAAATGAATGTAATCCCGGATAAGGAGGCCCCAATCATACCAAATGCAACCACAAACCAGGGAGATTGACGATTTCCGGTAAAGTATGTATCTACATTTACTTTCCGGGAGGTAATGCGGGATATCAGAAACAGAACCGCAAAATAGGCTACCAGTATTGTCAGGACTAGGAATGGACTCATGGGGAACAAAGATACATTTGTTTACCTTTAAGCATCATTAGCAAACATAAAGGATGATAAAAGATCTGAAGCTGGATATCCGCAGGGTACGCAACGATAAAGAAAAAACAGTCTGTGCTGAAATCATGGCCGGCTCGGAGCCATGGCTCACATTAGGCTTGTCCGTGGATCAGGTGCTGCGTACACTTAACGATCCCCTGAATGAGGTATTTGCTGCCTTTGTGAAGGATGAAATAGTGGGGACTATTGTCATTCAAACCAAAGGGGCTTTCTCCGGATACCTGAAGAGCATCGCTGTAAAACAGGCCTGGAGAGGCAACAAACTGGGTGAGCAGATGATGGCATTTACCGAAAAGGAGATTTTCTCCACCTGTACGAATCTGTTTTTATGTGTGTCGTCATTTAATGTGAATGCACAGAAATTCTATCTGAAACTGGGTTATGAAAAGATCGGTGTACTGAAAAATTATCTGGTGGAAGGACATGACGAAATATTAATGCGAAAAACCATCGCTCCCATCCTGGAAAAATAATGAAACACATCACTATACAAATTTTAAAGCTCTATTTCATATTTCTGCTCTTAACAGTCGGGAAGGTCAACGGCACAGCCCAGAATAATGTTGCTGATTTACAGATATCTTCTTTTGATATAGATGCTACTCCCCCGGTAGGCTCATTACTGGCTTATGATACCATGGTGAACAGGTGGGATCTGGGTTTGCGGGCCAGGGGCCTTGTGATTCAGGGAGCGGGGGAGCCGATCGTGCTATGTGCAATCGACTGGATCGGGATCGCCAACGAAAGTCAGGATGTTTTTAAAGAAACCCTGGCAAATGCTGCACACACGGTTCCTGAAAGAGTTGTGGTACATACATTGCATCAGCATGATGCCCCCATTTGTGATTTCAGCGCTGAAAAGATGCTTATCAGTGCAGGACATAATCCCGGAGCCTTTGAAGGCAGTTATGCCAGGAAGCTTCTGGTAAAATTGAATAAAGCAGTAGTAAATTCACTGGATGAATCACAGCCTGTATCCCATATCAGTTTTGGAAAAGCACAGGTCAAAAAGGTGGCATCAAACAGGAGAATTATGGATGATGATGGTAAAGTGGGCATAATGCGGTGGTCATCCTGCAGGATTCCTGAATTACAGGCAGAACCTGAAGGCTTAATAGATCCCATGGTTTCGGTAATCGGTTTCTGGAACGATGATATGCCGGTGGCTGTATTGAGCTTCTACGCCACACATCCGCAAAGCTACTATTTAACCAAAATAGCCAATCCGGATTTCCCCGGAGTGGCACGGCTTATGCGTCAACTGGAAGTGCCTGATGCCCTGCATGTTCATTTTACCGGGGCAGGTGGTAATATTGCAGCAGGCAAATACAATGACGGCTCAAAGGAGATGCGTGGCATCCTGGCGGACCGGCTTGCCAATGGCATGAAACGGGCCTGGAAGAGCAGCAAAAAGGTGCCTGTTTCTCCGGAACAGGTAAACTGGGAAACAGAAGCTGTGCTGCTTCCCCCTGCAATGGAGAAACTGGATGAGATTGCCTTAAAGATGGAAGAGGAAGGATACAGGTACCAGAACAATATGGGTCGGCTGGCATGGTACAAGAGGCGTCAGGAAGGCAAATCCATTCAGCTGTCCTGCCTGAGTGCAGGAGAAGCCCGGGTTCTGTTTATGCCCGGAGAATTATTTGTGGAATATCAGCTTGCCGCCAAGGCTATGCGTCCCGATTTGTTTGTATCCATGGCAGCTTATGGGGATTACGGACCATCCTATATCGGTACAGAAGAAGCTTATGACCAGGGAGGTTATGAAATCAATGTCAGTATTGTTACCGCTGAATCGGAGAATATTCTTATGGATGCCCTGCATTCGCTGTTACATCATAAATAGCTTTTAAGAAAACCAACAAGGACTCTGAATCATGACACAAAAAGACAGTAATTTTTCAAGGCGTAGTTTCATCAAGACTACATCTGCAGTTGCAGTAGCCGGTTCGGTGATTCCGGCTTACGCATTTAATACGAAAAGTAGTGCACAAACAGCTAAGCTGGCCGCATTGGGAGGTGAGCCAGTCAGGAGCAGGAAGTTTCCCGGATGGCCCTATAGGGATAACCTTGTGATGGATCAGATAAAAGAGACCACCGAGAGTGGGATCTGGTGCCGTATCCAGGATATGAAAAACGGT
>JBDLIM010000118.1:0-9046 GCA_039714915.1 Bacteroidota bacterium | reverse complement strand
AGGTTTTTGGCAATGATCCTGCCTTCCCTGTCGATCAGGACCGTGTGAGGAATGGCTGGCACCCCGTATAGTTCGGCGCCTTCGCTGTTCCAGTATTTCAGATCGGAGATATGAGGCCAGGTCAGATTATCGTCTTCAATGGCTTTTTGCCAGCTGGCGGCATCCCGGTCCAGGGAAACACCGAGGATCTCAAAACCCTTATCCCTGTAATCAGAATAGATGGCCACTACTTCGGGATTCGCCCGGCGGCAGGGTCCGCACCAGCTGGCCCAGAAATCAATAAGCATCACGTTTCCCTTATGGACATCCGATACTTTCAGGGACCCTCCATCCGGAGTGGGCAATCCGAAATCGGTGTAGGATTGCCCGATGTCGACTGCTTTCATCCTTTCCAGTTTCCCGTACATATACGAGTATTCCTCCATCTGGTGTAAAGGGGTGTCAAGGCCGGTGAGTGCCGCTTCAAGGCCATCTATGTCAAGCATGTAAAATGTGCCCCGTAAGGCAAGGACTGAAGCAAAAGAAGATGGATTTTCTGCAATGTAGGCCGAGTCAATGGCACTTTTTTTATCATTCAGGGCATAATAAGCTCCCAGAAGGCTGTCACGCCTGGTAGCATTGTCCCCGCTTCTTAGCTTGGCTACCAGTTCGGCCATCTGTCCAGTTACCGGCCCGATCTTTTTATTGTAGTCGTTCAGGTCGTTTTGTGCCTTGCTGCCGCTCGAAATTACAGGATCTTCCAGGCTTCCCGAGATGTCGTAGGAACGGTTCTCAATCAGAAGTTTAAGTGATTCCTGTTCCCCTTCAACTGAAAGGTACATGGTGTTGATACCTTCCACAGCTTTTGACATGACTGAGGGTGCTGAGGTTTCCACAAGTACGGAGTCAAAGGTGATATAGTTTCTGTCCTCCATGGCCATCAGCTTCACCCATTTACCCTCACTCCCTTCCAGGTCAACCCGAATGGTATATGTATCAGGGTTTTTGCTGCATGAACTCATTGCCACCAGGGCGAGCAGCAAATAAAACATTTCTCGCATAGCATCTTTATTAAATTAAAGTGCAATTATATAACTAATTATCAAGCCGGGAATGGCTCAGGGATTTTTGTCCTGAGATTTATACTTATTCAAAATAAAGGAAGCAGCCCTGAAGGAGGTCATGCGGCCCTGGCGTATTTCCATTTCATATTTTTCGAGTTCCTCTTGCATGAGTGGGTCATTGAAGACCTGTTCGAAGATCCCTTCCCTGATGGTTTCATACATCCAGTACTTTGATTGTTCCTGCCTTCGTTTCTCCAGGTGTCCGTTTTTATGTACGAAGTCCTTGTAATCGCCGAGCATTTCCCGGATTTCTTCAATTCCCGACCCGTACAGGGATGAGCAGGTTTTTACCAGGGGGGTCCATCCCGAGACAGAAGGGGGGAAGAGGTGCAGTGCATTTGAAAATTCAGCCTGGGCCCTTCTCGCTTTCTGCACATTATTTCCATCAGCTTTATTAATGACAATGGCATCCGCCATTTCCATAATCCCTCTTTTGATGCCCTGAAGCTCATCTCCGGCTCCGGCCAGCATGATCAGGAGAAAGAAATCCACCATGCTGTGGACCGCTGTTTCAGACTGTCCCACACCCACGGTTTCAACAAATATGGTGTCAAATCCTGCTGCCTCACAGAGGATGATGGTTTCCCTGGTTTTCCTGGCCACCCCTCCCAGGGTACCTCCTGAGGGAGAAGGCCTGATGTAGGCTTCCGGGCGCCCGGCCAGTTCTTCCATGCGGGTCTTGTCCCCCAGGATGCTGCCTTTCGAACGTTCGCTGCTTGGATCAATTGCCAGGACAGCCAGCTTATTGCCCCTGTCGATAAGGTGTTGTCCCATTGCCTCGATGAAAGTGCTTTTCCCCGCTCCCGGCACACCCGTAATGCCCAGCCGAAATGCAGAACCGGAAAATGGCAAACAGGCAGCAATAAGCTCCTGGGCCTCTGATTGATGTCTGGGAAGGGCGCTTTCTACCAGGGTGATGGCCTGGCTCAGCATGGAGATGTTTCCTTCCCGGATACCCTGGAATAACTGGCTTGTGCTGTATTGCTTCTTTTTTGTAAGCTTCAGGCGGTCAATAGCATCCCGGTTCATGGAATCGGGTTGTGAAACACCCTCAGAAACCGACAGGGCAGAACTTTTCTTGTGCTTACCTGACATAGAACTTAATTGTGAGTTTCCGGATTTGTTGTGTTATTTAGTGTTGGGAATGGTATATTTATTCTTAAAATATTCATAAGTAGCCATCTGTGCTCTGATGTCCGGGCCTTTTGTTACAATCCTGTTGTTACTCAGGCGGACATCCACTTCGCATGCTTTCACATTATCAGAGAGCTGAATATTCAGAATATCAAGAATTTCCTTTTTAAGCTCAGGATCATAGACCGGGAAAATGCATTCAACTCTCCTGCGCAGGTTTCGTTTCATCCAGTCAGCCGATCCCATGTAAACCTGGTGAACCCCGTTGTTGAGGAATACAAATACCCTGGCATGTTCCAAATACCGGTCCACAATCCGGATTACCCTGACGTTCTTGCTGTAAGGCTGACCCGTCTTGAGGGTGCAGACCCCCCGGATGATCAGATCAACTTTTACCCCGGCTTCACTGGCCCTGTATAGGCTATCAACCATCTCCCCGTCCTGTAACCCGTTCATTTTTAGCAGAATATAACCTATCTTCCCTTTCTTAACGTTTTCGATCTCCTTGTTTATCAATTGAATGAAGGATGGTATCATGTTAAAGCCAGGGACCAGGATGTGCTTAAACTTTGGCCTGAGTTTCTGATCCTCCAGGTGCTTGTAAAGATCCTTTACTTCTTTGACCACTTCCGGATTGGAAGTAAACAGGCCGTGATCTCCATACAGCCGGGCGGTTTTCTCATTGAAATTACCTGTGCCCAGGTAGGCCTGGTCTCCATGCTTGGATCCCTTCTTCCTGATGATCAGTGCTATCTTTGCATGTACCTTCAGCTTGGGAATGCTGTAGATTATCCGGATCCCTGCTTTGGTCATCTCATTTGCCCACTTCAGGTTTGCTTCTTCATCAAAACGGGCTTTCAATTCAACGAATACAGTGACTTTTTTCCCATTCTCGGCTGCTGCTATCAGTGAATTTACTACCACGGAATGATCTGAAACCCTGTATTGTGTAGCTTTAATCTCCTTAACGGCAGGATCTGTGGAAGCTTCTCTCAGGAACCTGAGGTAATGTTCAAAGGGCTGGTAAGGAACACTAAGTAAATAGTCTTTCTTGCTGATCAGGCCTGCAATGGGTTTTTTCAGGTTTGCCAGGGCAGGTATGGGTATGGGTGGAAGAGGTTCAATTTCCAGTTTTGGGTAGAGGGGGTTGGGGAAATTGAAAAAGTCCCTGAAGTTGTGCCTGCTGCCTCCCATGACCAGCAGATCCTTTGAAATGTGGAATGAAGTGGTGAGGTAGTCAAGCAGGTTTTGAGGCATTGCCCTGTCATACTGGAACCTGTTGGGCTTTCCCACTGAACGAACCGAACGGATCCTGTCAATGGCATCAATCAGGTCTTCGCCTTCGTAATCGTCATACTCCATATCTGCATCCCTGGTGAGTTTCAGGGAGTACCAGTTCTTCACATGATAACCCGGAAAAATAGCATCGATGTACCTCATGATCACATCTTCCACAAACACGATGTAATGCTTGTCGTCCTCGCCAGGCAGCTCAATAAATCTCGATATGTTGTGATCCGTTGGAATCTTAACGATCCCGTATCGTTTCAGGTGTTTGTTTTCCTTGCTGTCGCGACTTACCATTTCCATGGCCAGGTAAGGATGACCGGTTTTAAGAAAGGGCCGTACCTTTTTCTTCACCAGGAGAACCGGATGTATGGAAGTCAGTATGGTGGAATGAAATACATCACTGATGAAATCCTGATGATTGCGTGACAGTTCATCATGCTCGTTCACAACGATGATGTTGTTTTTCCTTAGAGCGGGAAGTATCTCGTCCTCAAAGATCAGGTGAAAGATGGATTGCTGATTGGTCACAATCTCATTGATCTGCCTGATAATGCCGGCAGGATCCACCTCCCTGAAATGTTGCCTGGGAAATTCTTTTTCGTGCCGAAGCATCTGTTTGTAATAGCTGACCCTTACCTGGTAGAATTCTTCTGTGTTGTTTGAGTAGATGGCCAGGAATTTCAGTCGTTCATACAGGGGCAGTGTTTTATCCATTGCCTCCTGCAAAACACGAAAATTAAATGAAAGCCAGCTAATGTCCCGGTTGATGTATTCGTATTTACGCATATGTAGCAGATCCTTATACAAATATACCTATTGTTTAATAAATGCGTGTCATCACAACCGATTACCTGCCTTACAATAGGTCCTGTTTCCATTGGAAATGGGAGCATTTTTGCTATTTTTAAAGAAAATCGCCTCAACATGGAAATATTATCTGATCCCGCAGTTATCTGGTTCCTGGTGGGACTTGGTTTACTGCTCCTGGAGCTCGTCCTGCCCGGACTTGTCATTCTGTTTTTTGGCGCAGGCGCATGGGTAACAGCACTTGTTTGTGCCCTTACAGATATTAATCTGAATGTGCAAATACTCATCTTCCTGGTGGCATCCCTGCTGGGATTGGCATTATTGCGCAAATACTTGAAAAACAGGTTCTTCAGCAGAAAAGAGACTGAAGCCCAGGACCAGCTGGAAGAATTCATAGGGCGTAAGGCAAAAGCCGTTAATGACTTTAAAGACGGTGCCGGTAAAGTGGAGTTCAAAGGAACCCGCTGGTCGGCCCGATGCAGCGAAGCTGTATCTAAAGGTCAGTGGCTTACCATTGTCAGCAAGGACAGCCTGATTCTGAAAGTCAAGCCGGAAATAGTGAATAGTGATCACAAATAACCCATCATTATGGAAACCAATGCCCTGACCATCGTATATGCCGGATTAATTCTTCTGGCGCTAATATTATTATTATCCTCCATAAAAGTGGTACCCCAGAGAAAGGCTTACATCATTGAGCGTCTGGGGAAGTACCGCGGTACCATGACAGCCGGATTCAATATCATTGTACCTTTTATTGACCGGATTCGTTACAGGCACACCTTAAAGGAACAGGCCATTGATGTAGCTTCCCAGATCTGCATCACGCGCGATAATATCTCTGTGGAAGTGGATGGCATCCTGTACCTCCAGGTAATAGACGCCATGAAAGCCTCTTATGGAATTGACCATTATCAGTTCGCATCCATACAGATTGCACAGACCACCATGCGTAGCATTATTGGAAAGCTGGAGCTTGATAAGACATTTGAAGAGCGGGAGACCATAAATAACAGCATTGTCTCGGCAGTGGATAAGGCCAGTGATCCCTGGGGAGTGAAAGTGACACGCTATGAGGTGAAGAACATCATCCCGCCACAGAGTATTAAAGATGCCATGGAAAAGCAGATGCGTGCGGAACGTGAAAAGCGTGCGGTCATTGCTGAGTCTGAGGGTGAGAAACAGGCAAAAATTAACGTTGCTGAAGGATCCAAGCAGGAAGCCATCAAGGAGTCGGAAGGTGAGATGCAGAAACGGATTAACGAAGCCACCGGACGTGCTTCAGAGATTGAGCAGGTGGCCACTGCCACTGCCAATGGCATCAGGGCTATTGCTCTGGCTATCAATGAAGAAGGAGGGAAAGATGCTGTAAATCTTCGAATTGCTGAGCAATACCTGAAAGAGTTTGGAAAAATGGCCAAAGAGTCTAACACCATGATCATGCCTTCCAACCTGGCAGACATCTCGAGTATCATAGCCACAGCAACGAAAGTATTCGATGCGACAAAAAAATAGAAACGGTTCATAGTTTTCCTGCCGAATCCCTCATAATTATAAATATAGTTATACTTTTGTTCCCTTGAATTTATAGAGCTGGAGAAGTTGAAATATATTAAGCATCGTCAGAACAGGTTTTCTCTGTTATTCATTGTTATATTGCTTGTTTTTTCAAGTGCCATACTTTCTACCAAAGGAACAAGAACTCCTGTAGTCAGGGAAAACGTACCTGCAGCGACAAATGCCATGCTGACACAGGTCAGCGAACCGGCCGGTGAAAGCCCCCTTCCTGATCTTGCGGCTTTCAGGGATTTTATTTCATTTATGACCCGGGAACTGGACAGCAGTCATACGGTGGGCGCTGCTTACACCATTGTTCACAATGGAGATGTGGCATATACAGGGACTTTTGGGAAGAGGGAATATGGTACAGACCTGGAGGTAAATGCACATACCTTATTCAGGCTGGCATCGGTTTCCAAAGGATTTGCAGGAGCACTGGCCTGCTTCCTTGAGCTGGATGGAGCTTTCTCTCTTGATGACCGGGTCGTGGATCATTATCCTGGTTTTGCTCTGAAAGATTCTGTGAGTACCGCCCTTCTGACCATCAGGCACCTGATGAGCCACACGTCGGGTCTGGTGCCTTATGCCTATGACAACCTGGTGGAAGCTGACCAGGAATTGCCTGAAATTATTGAACGTTTGGATGAAGTGGATATTTCAGCCCCTCCGGGCGAACTTTACGGATACCAGAATGTCATGTTCAGCATGCTTGATCCCATAGCCAGAAGGACCACCGGAGTACCCTATCAGGTTTTGTTGGAGGAGAAGATTTTCAAACCGCTGGGCATGGAAGATGCATCGGCAGGACCTGTGGAGGACAAAAATCCCAATATGGCCTATCCTCATGTAAAAACGCGAAGTGGTTATGTATCCTTGAATCCACATAAGGGATACTACAATGTGATGCCGGCAGCCGGGGTGAATGCAAGTATATCAGATATGGAACAGTGGCTTCTGGCCTTACTGGGGCAAAAGCCGGAGATGATGCCGGATACGGTAGTGACATCCATAAGTACACCTTTAATATATACACCCCTTAAATGGCGTTATACCAGGCACTGGAAGCCCTTCCGGGAAAGATACTACAGCCTGGGTTGGAGAATATACAAGTACCAGGGAAGAAAAATTGTATACCACGGTGGATACATCCGTGGCTACAGGGCTGAAATCGCATTCTGTACGGAGGAAAATGTGGGAATAGCCTTCCTTCAGAACTCTCCCAATGGTCTTGCTTCCCGCTGCGTGCCTACATTTTTCGATTTATTTCTCGAATGATGTTCCATGAAGGAATTGACAAAGGCTGAACTACAGGTAATGCATTTCATATGGGACCAGGAGAAGTGCTTTTTAAAAGATATCGTTGAAGCCTTCCCGGAACCCAAACCCGCGTACACTACAATTTCGACCGTGATCAGAGTTCTTGTAAAAAAGAGAATTCTGGACTACAATACCTATGGCAAGATATATGAATACTATCCCAGGATTTCGCGGCAGGATTATTTCAGAAAGCATTTGAATTCGATTATTAAGATGCATTTTGAAGGCTCTTTAGTAAGCTTTGCATCATTCCTTGCCGGGGGTGAAGGAATTGATCTGAGTGAGTTGGAGGAGATAAAGCAAGTGATTAACAGGAGAATTGAAATACTGAGGGGGGACCGGTCATAAACTAAAGTTCAGATTATTCCAAAAAAAGTATAAACCCAAATTCGTTTTGGTTGTTATAAACTAGTAAATTCGTGAGAAAATTTAAACACTAGCAGAATGAACTTTGATCTTTTAGTAATTGGCAGCGGACCCGGAGGATACGTTGCGGCCATTCGAGCATCTCAGCTTGGATTGAAAACTGCGGTAGTAGAGCGTGAATCACTGGGAGGGATTTGCCTGAACTGGGGATGTATTCCCACCAAATCTTTGCTGAAGAGTGCCCAGGTATATGAATACTTTCAACATGCTTCTGAATACGGAATCACCATCGAGGGATCGGTTAAACCCGATTTTGGAAAAGTGGTAGGACGCAGCCGCTCTGTGGCCGAGGGGATGAGCAAGGGGATTGAGTTCCTTTTTAAGAAAAATAAGATTGAGGTGATCAAAGGCACCGGAAAGCTCAAGTCTCCCGGTGTGCTTACTGTTACAGCAGAGGACGGGAAGACAAATGATGTGAAAGCCGATCATATTATTCTGGCCACAGGTGCACGTTCAAAGGAACTGCCTAACCTGAAGCAGGATGGAGAGAAAATTATCGGTTACAGGCGGGCAATGACTCTTCCTTCCATTCCCAAATCCATGGTGGTTGTGGGTTCAGGAGCCATTGGCAGCGAGTTTGCAAGCTTCTACAATACCATGGGAGCAGAAGTCACTCTGGTCGAGTTTCTGCCCAATGTGGTTCCTGTGGAAGACGAAGAAGTTTCCAAACAACTGGAACGCTCTTTCAAGAAATCGAAGATGAAGGTGATGACTTCTTCATCAGTTGAATCGGTGGATACCTCAGGAGATCTGTGCAAGGTGCAGATTAAAACGCCCAAAGGAAACAAGGAGGTGGAAGCTGAAATCGTATTATCAGCAGTTGGGGTAACACCCAATGTGGAAGAAATTGGACTGGAGGATCTGGGAGTAGAAATGGATGCCGGAAAGGTAAAGGTAGATCTCTATTACCGGACCAATGTGAAGGGCTTATATGCCATCGGCGATATAGTTGGCGGACCGGCCCTGGCCCATGTGGCTTCAGCCGAAGGAATCACCTGCGTAGAGAAAATAGCAGGCCATGATCCCCAGCCGGTGGATTACGGCAATATTCCCGGTTGCACCTATACCAATCCGGAAGTGGCATCGGTGGGAATGACCGAAAAGGCTGCAAAAGAAGCCGGTTATGAACTGAAAGTAGGTAAGTTCCCTTTTACTGCATCGGGCAAGGCATCCGCAGCAGGAGCCAAGGATGGTTTTGTAAAACTGGTATTTGATGCCAAATACGGAGAATTACTCGGTGCCCACCTTATCGGAGCCAACGTAACCGAGATGATTTCGGAACTTGTGCTTGCCAGGAAACTGGAAACAACAGGCGAGGAGATTATCAAAGCGGTTCATCCCCATCCCACCATGTCGGAAGCAGTGATGGAAGCTGCTGCAGCTGCTTACGGGGAGGTGATACATATTTA
>JBDLIM010000117.1:0-9056 GCA_039714915.1 Bacteroidota bacterium | reverse complement strand
CAATCATTCTTTGTTCTTCATCTAACTCTTCAGGGATAAAAACATCTGCTACATCTGTATCCTTTACCAGGAATTCCCCTCCGGTTATAATTCTTTTCTCGCTCATAATTTTTTACTCGTTTTACTCGTAAGTTAGTATTATAAATCCAATCCCATCGCCACCAGTTCGGCAATGTCATAGGCTTTCATGCTGTCTTCCCTGTTCTTATACTTAATCCCGTCGGTCATCATCACCATGCAATAGGGACAGGCAGTGGCAATGATATCTGCTCCTGTTTCAATGGCATCCTCGGTCCGCTCGATAAACACTTCTTTCTCTCCCTTCTCTGCTTCCTTAAACATCTGACCCCCACCGGCACCACAGCAAAGGGCAAAGCTCCTGTTCCTGTGCATCTCCTTCTTCTCCGCTGAGAAGGCCTTCAGTACTTCGCGTGGAGCTTCGTACTCCTTGTTGGCCCTTCCCAGGTAGCAAGGATCATGAAAAGTAATGGTCTTGCCGGAAAGGGTCCCTGAACTTATTTTCAGTTTACCTTGTTCTATATGGTCCCTCAGGAACTGGGTATGATGAATCACCTCGTATGAGCCTCCAAGATCGGGATACTCATTTTTAAAGGTATTGTATGCATGGGGATCACAGGTAAGTATCTTTTTTACTTCATAGCCTTCAAATATCTCAAGGTTCATCATGGCCTGCATCTGAAACAGCATCTCGTTCCCTGCACGGCGGGCCACATCCCCACTGGAAGATTCTTCAGTCCCAAGTACCGCATACGAGGTACCCAGGTGGTCCAGCACCTTCACAAAGGCCCTGGAAACATGCTTGTATCGATCATCAAAAGCTCCTGCACTTCCAATCCACAACAGATATTCGGGCTTCTCATCCTTTGCCAACAGATCTGCCATTACAGGCACCTCCCCTTCCTCGGCCCAGAGCATGCGGTCTTCCTGTGAAAACTGCCAGGGTGCCCCGTTGTTCTCAATGTTGGAGAAAATAGAGTTTAGTTCTCCGGGAGCAGCAGATTCTTCCATGACCAGGTAACGCCGCATTCCCAGGATCAGGGCCGGCTGATTAATGTTAATGGGACACTCCTGCGCACAGGCATTGCACAGGGTACAGGCCCAAAGTTCCTCTTCAGAGATGTAATCCCTGAGCAGGGATTTGTTGTCAGAGAATTCCGCCCCATTTTTTACAATTTGGGGTCCCTTCTCCTTCATCCTGGCCCTCACATCCATCACAATCTTCCTGGGGGAAAGTTTCTTGCCGGTAATATTGGCAGGACAGACAGAGGTGCATCGCCCGCATTCGGTGCAGGCCAATGAATCCAGGTAGCTTTTCCAACTCACATCTTCCACGTCGAGGACTCCAAACCTTTCGGGGACCTCCTCTTCAACTTCTGCACCGGCTGGTGGAGAGGCAAAAGCCTGATCGGGATCCATCATGATCTTCACCTCCCTGGTAATGCTTTCCATGGTATCCAGCTTTCCCAGCGGTTCCAGCCTGCTTAAAAAGACGTTGGGAACCGACATAAAAACGTGGAAGTGCTTGGAATAAGGCAGGTAATTGGCAAAAATGAAAATCAGCACAATATGCACCCACCAAAACACATGATAGAATATTTCACTGGTATGGGGATTCGTCCGGATAAAGCCGGCCAGCATAATACTTACGGGATAGTAACCCTCGATCGGGTGACCTGCAGCTGCGTTTGAAAGAACGTAGTAGGTATTCATTCCCAGCAATGAAAGCATAAGCAGCAGGATAATGGTAAGCGCCACATTTGCATCCAGGTGGGAAATGTGCTTCATCTCAATTCCTGAAAAACGTTTTACATTCAGGAAAATCCGCCTGAACAGGAACACAACAATGGCAATGGCAATGATCAGGGCAAAAATATCTCCGGATGCCATAATCACATTATATACCACTCCCAGAATAGAGAGCACACGCTCTGTTCCCGTCAGACCATCAATAACCATTTCGATGCTTCCGATAAGAATTACAAGGAAACCCCAGAATACAAAGGCATGCAGCAGGCCCATCACAGGCCTTCGGAATATCTTGGTTTGACCAATGGCCACCTCCATCATCACCCCTATGCGACGACCAATTTGTTTGACCGGGAATCCTCCCCTGGTGATCTTGAAGAATGCTATAAATCTCCTTGTAGTATACCCAAAGGCCCCCAGGGTGACCAGGAGAGTAGCCAGGAAAATCAATTGTTTTGCCATACCTGTATAATTATGGTCCTATTGGGCCCTGGCAGCTTTAATTTCACTGATCAATTCGGGAAGCACTTTCAAAGCGTCTCCTACAATGCCATAATCCGCAGCTTCGAAAATCGGCGCATCCTTGTCTGTATTCACAGCCACAATGCACTTGGAAGAACTTACACCAGCCAGGTGCTGGATTGCCCCCGAGATACCGAAAGCAAAATAGAGGTTTGGAGCAATGATTTTCCCGGTCTGCCCTGTATGCTCATCATGAGGACGCCAGCCTTCATCTGAAACAGGTCTTGAACATGCTGTGGCTCCTTCGAGTACCTGTGCTAGTTCCTCAATGGGACCCCAGTTGTCGGATGATTTCATTCCCCTTCCCCCCGAGATAACCACCTCGGCATCGGAAAGTAAGAGCTTACCATCCTGCTTCTGCACATCTTTAATGGCAGTAAGGGCACCAGCCACATCCACTCCGGGATCAAAGGCCTCAACTGATGCTGATCCACCAGTCTCTATAATTTCATAGGAGTTCTGTGCCAGGGTCAGGATCGCTGAACCTGAAAGGATCTTTACCTTTCCATAAGCTTTCCCGCTGAACACTTTTTTTGAAACCACCAGGGGATCACTTGATTCAGGCAGGGCGGTCACTCCGGCTGCCAGACCAGCCTTTAACCGGACCGATAGCCTGGGCGCAAGGGCTTTCCCGGTGTTGTTCTGTGCCATCACCAGAACCTTTGCCCCGGTCTTCTCCATGGCTGCAGCAATGATCCCTGTATACACCTGGTTATCTAATCCTTCCGGCGCATCTGTAACATTCAGGACGGTGGATGCCCCGTAGGCACCCAGTTTTGACAGTTCATCCTGATCCACATTCCCTATGGAGAGAGCTGTAACGTTTCCGCCAGTCATACCCGCAACACCGGAAGCGTAGGACACCAATTCATGGGAAAGCTTCTTGAATTTCCCATCCCAGTTTTCTGTATAAACTAATACTGACATATAAATAGTGTTATTGTGTTAATAGCTTAATGGGTTAATGCTTAGAGGACTTTCGCTTCGTTCTGAAGCAGGTTGACCAGTTCCTTCACATTGTCGGCTTCCACCATTTTACAGGGAGCTTTAGGTTCAGGCATGGCAAACTCACTGTAGGATGTAAGTGCATCCACAGCCACAGCCGGGACCACCTGCAGAGGTTTTTTTCTGGCCATCATAATCCCCCTCATGGCAGCAATCCTGGGTTCTTTAGCAATTCCCTTCTGAACCACACCCACAAACGGGGCAGGAACAGAAACCTCTTCCTTACCCCCGTCAATATCCCTGGAAATAACAGCATCTCCACCCTCAAAGGTAAGGCCCGAGATGGCTGAAACGGAAGGTATACCCAGAACCTCAGAGAGCATTCCTCCTACTGAAGATCCATTGTAATCACTGGACTCTATGCCACAGAGGATCATATCAAATTCTCCGTTTTTTACAAGTTCAGCCAGCTGTGATGCAACAAAATAAGCATCACTGGCATCTCCATCCACCCTGATGGCATCATCTGCGCCGATGGCAAGTGCTTTTCTGAGTGTAGGCTCTGCACCGGCCGGACCCACAGTGGCCACTGAAACGTTTGAAACCGGATTGGAAGCATCCTCCTTTAATTCCATGGCCCGGGTAAGGGCAAGTTCATCCCAGGGATTAATAATCCATTGCACCCCCGCATCATCGAAGGAAGAGTTGTCGTTCGAAAGCTTCACCTTTGTGGTGGTATCCGGAACGTTACTGATACAAACAAGAATACGCATATCTAGATATTTAAATAATCAGACAAATATAAAAGAATTATAAAAGGCACCACAAGAAAAACCAGCTTAACTTAACAACTATTTATAGAAGGATGAATCCCTGATGAAGACTTCATCATGATGCCCCAGTTTATGTTCCACCTCACGATTCCTTGAGCTTTCCAGACAATCAATGGAAGGCAGGTAGGGCTTAATATCCAGTACAGGAGTTCCGTCAAAGAAATCGATCCCCGATACCCATAGCTTGCCCGCTTCAATCTTTTCAAGTTTAATCACCGAGAATCCAATGGGATTGGGCCTGCGGGGACTTCGCGTGGCAAACAATCCAAATTGATAATCATGGTCCGAGGCGGGAGGCTCTACAACAGGATCCCACGATGTTACCCTGTCAAAATGATAGATCACAATGATATATTCAAACATATCCAGGGATTCAAGAGCGGATCTGAATTCCGGAAATATTTCAATAATACCGGAATTATCCGGAATCAGCGCTCCCTGCCTGGGTGCCCCGGTTTCAGGACTATACTCTGAGTGCATCACACCAATTGGCCGGTAATTTATAGGATGCAGGACATCCTGAGCTTCAGTTTTCATAAATAGGTTCAGCAATATTAGGGTAAAACAGAAGAATCTCATAATCATTATTCTATGATAGCTTAGCCTGGAGCAATCTCACATATTTTTTCATGTAGAAATGCTCGGTGAAATCTCTGAATCCATGCTCCTTCAGGATTGATTTCCAATCACGTTTAATGAAGTCAAACGCATAGGGACACTCAATTGACTTAAAAAGAAAGCGATGATGTGCCGGCATGGAGTCCATATCGAATTCGGCGAAGTCAAAAATATAGAAGGAGCCTCCCGGCTCCAGATGTTTCCTTGCATTATCTATAACCTTCGTACGTACTTCATGAGGGAATCCGTGGATAACAAAACTGATGAATACTTTTTGAAACTTTCTGTCCAGATGAAAAGGCTGGTCAATTCGACAGTTGAGGAAGCTTAGCCGGTCGTCTCCATTGAAACGCTGCTGAAACTGCCTGGCCATCTCCTCAGAAATATCTGTACCCAGGACTGACCCTTCCCTACCCAGGTAGCGGGTCATAAGGCTGGTGTTGTAGCCTGTTCCGCAGCCCATGTCAAGGATATGGTCACCGGATTGGATATCCATATCATCAATGGCCTGCCTGATGGAACGGGGATAATGTCCCAATGATGCCACCGATAGGATCCGGTCATAATTTTTTGAAACAAATGGTTTTAACTCCACACCCGATTCGGGGTAAATCTTATCTCTGTCTTTCACATCTTTATGGTTTTAGCAAGTGCAAAAATAATGAGATTATTCTCATATAAAAATACTTTGCACGAGAATTTTACCGGAAAATACTAGCCGACCTTACTTATATCCAGGAGCCTGTCAGGATCGGTCAGGCTGATATTTTTTCCCTCAAGGCTGATAATTCCTTCTTCTTTAAATTCTTTCAGGAATTTGATGACGCTTTCCACTGAAATGGAAGCAAAGTCAGCAATATCCTGACGTGAAAGGTAACTAAATACCTGTTCCCTGTGAAAAGGTTCAGAACTCAGGTATAGCAGACTGGAAGCAAGCTTTCCGCGCATTTGTTTATAGGAAAGACTGGTAATGATATCCAGCAGGTGCTCCTGCATCCCGTGGTTTTTGGAAGTGATCCGGAGTGAAAATTCAGGATTTGATTTAAGAAGTGTGCGCAGACTTTCCATCTCAATCATCAGCAACTCGGAATCTTTAAGCGCCAGAGCGGAATAAGGATAAATCTTTTCCCCAAACATCGAAGAAAATGCCAGGAAATTCCCGCTTCCGGCCAGCCAGAGATTCTGAATTTTGCTCCGGCCGGTCCTGAGGTATACTTTTACAAGGCCTGCTTGTATAAATAATACATGGGGGGCAAATGCACCCTGTATGAAGATGGTTTCCCCCTTCAGATAGGTAAGCTGGGTCCTGTTCTCGCTGAGGGACTCCAGATCTTCCCTGGAGATCAGCTGAAAGCAGTCGGGCTCGTATTTCCTTGAGGTATCTTCCTGATTATTATTGTGATGCACCATGTACTAATAGTTTGACGCTCCAAAGATAATTCAAAACCTGAGAAATGATAGCAAAAAACCTATGGAGTTCCATGCCCGATTTGCTTGTAATCTGGAGAAAACATCAGATTTTTGCCAAAAATTTTACAGATCAATAAAAACCTTAATGAAATGAAAATGCTACACACGAATTTGCACGAGATTGAGACAGCTGCAGAGCTGGAAAAGATGATTAACGAGAATGAAAACGTAATGGTCTGCTGCGGTAGAATGGGTCCCATGTGTATTCCAGTATATGATATTATGGAAGAACTGGAAGAGGAACGCACCCATGTGAAGTTTGCAGTGATGAGTTTTGATACTCCTGAAGCACATATTATTCGCAACGCTCCTGAATGCAGGGGATTTATGGGATTGCCCTTCACCATGTATTATAAAAACGGAGAGGTTGCCAAAGCTACAACCAGCATCCAGAATATGGACCAGGTGACTTCCATACTGGACGAACAGTTCGCTACTTCGGATGTGGAAAAAGCCTGATCATGGTTTCGGAAGAGATATATGATGTAATCATAGTGGGCGCAGGGGCTGCCGGTCTAACTGCCGGGATTTACAGTTCCCGCGCCCGCCTTTCCACCCTGATCCTTAACGAAGGAGCCGTAGGTGGACAGATGGTGCTCACCGATGAGATTGCCAATTACCCGGGGGTTGAAAAGACTCACGGGTACGTGCTTTCCAACACCATGAAAAAGCAGGCCAAAGAGTTTGGATGCAAGATCAGATCCAACATCAGGATAAAATCCTATGATCTGGAGGGAGAGATAAAGCACATTGTACTCGAGGATGGACGTGAATTCAGTTCAAAGACCGTAATTCTCTCCCCCGGAGGGAAACCCCGCCCCCTCAATATTCCCGGTGAGGATGTATTCAAAGGCAGCGGGATCTCCTACTGCGCCACCTGTGATGGTGAATTCTTTACAGGAAAGGAGATAATCGTAGTGGGAGGAGGAAACTCTGCCCTGGAGGAAGCTGTTACACTTACCAACTATGCAAAGAAAGTAAGCATTGTCCACCAGTTCGACCACTTTCAGGCATTTCAACATGCCGTGGAACAAGCAGAAAAGAATCCAAAGATTGAGTTTGTAATGGAATCAGAGCTTCGTTCCTTTTCCGGAAACGGTGTATTGCAGGAGGTAAGCATGGAACATTTGCCCACAGGTGAAATTTCATCCATGAATATCGACGGAGTATTTGTATTTGTGGGTTACATGCCCAGTACAGAGCCCTTGCAGGGAATCGTTGATTTGAACACGAGGAAAGAGATCGTGGTGGACAGCGAGATGAAAACCAGCATACAGGGTGTATTTGCAGCCGGTGATTGCATTGAGAAAAAATACCGCCAGGTAACCACTGCCGTGGCTGACGGGACCATCGCCTCCCTGAGTGCTGCAGAGTATATCAGGTCATAATCAGAAATAAAAATTGAGATGAAAGAACGTTTGCAATTTTTCCCGATCACTTCCTACGCCATTATCATGGGACTCACAGGGCTGGCCATTGTCTTTAGCAAGTTTTATCACATGCAGTGGTTGCCCAAGATCTTTTTTGATGTCTTGCTTTTTTTCACCCTTGGGCTTTTTTTAACGATTTCCTTTATTTACAGTCGAAAGGCAATCAGGCATTTTGAGGAAGTAAAGGCCGATTTCAATCACAGGATCAGGGTTAATTTTTTCTCAGCCATTTCCATATCCTTCCTGCTTCAGTCCATTGCCTTCCTTGCATACTGGCCTTTCCTGTCCATGATATTCTGGTGGGTTGGGGTTTTGATGCATTCGGTTCTGATGTTTTATACCATCAGTTTCTGGATCAGGCACAATTTTGAGATACACACCATGAATCCTGCATGGTTCATTCCGGTGGTAGGGAATATCCTGATCCCGGTTGCAGGTGTGGAGTTTATGCCAAAGGCCTTTTCGTTCTTCTATTTCGCTGTTGGGTTCTTCTTCTGGATCGTTCTGTTTGTCATCTTCCTGAACCGGGCTATCTTCCACCATCAGCTTCCCCAGAAGTTCATCCCCACCCTGTTCATATTGATCGCTCCCCCGGCAATAGGATTTATAGCCTATATCCGGATCGGACAGAGCCTGGATTATTTTGCAGTGTTCATGCTGTTCCTTGCCTATTTCTTTGTGATATTGATCTTCTTCCTTTATAGAAGCTTTAAGAAACTGGAATTCTTTATCTCATGGTGGGCTTTTACCTTTCCGCTGGATGCCATGACCCTGGCCTCGGTGGTTGCATACCAGATCACCGCACAGGAGATATATAAATACCTCTCATTTGTCATGTTTGCACTGACCCTTCTTACTATTGGCTTTGTAAGCATCAAGACCCTGCAAAAGATCAGGCAGGGTGAAATATGTGTAAATGAAGATTAAAAATTTAGCTATGAAATTAAAAGTAACTTCAGTCGTTTTTCTTATCCTTGGATTTCTTGCAGGGATCCTCTTTACCGGTGTTGTCATTAGTGTTTCCACAGGGGAAATGCTTGTGAAAGAAATAAAAAGTCCCTATGATTTTGACAAGACCGTATCCGTGATGTCTGACCGGATCAATGAAAAAGAAGGATGGCATGTCACCGGGATTATCGATCAGAACAAGGAAACCACCCAGTATGGCGGAGACCCCATCGGGAACTTCAATATCATAAAATACTGTTCCGGACCATATTCAGGCGAGATGCTTGGAGCAGATGACCGCAAAAAAATGGGTAATATGATGCCCAAGTCTTTTGCCGTATATGAAAAATCGGACGGTCAGGTTTATGTTTCCACCATGAACGGCGCCGTCATGGGAAAACTGTTTGGCGGAGAGATTGAGGAGATCATAGAAAGAGTATCTTTGGAAGTTGAAGATATGATGCGCTTCATGAACCTGAAATTTACATTGTTTTAGAAAACACCAGAAAATGGAAGTAAAAGA
>JBDLIM010000116.1:0-9320 GCA_039714915.1 Bacteroidota bacterium | reverse complement strand
ACTCTACTGATGTTGCCATTTCAATACCCAGGGATCATTGGTCCGCTTCTGGAAGGCCTGGATCTTATCCTTGAGTGTCTCCAGTTCCCTTGCATAAGCCGCATTTCCAGCCAGGTTCCTGGTTTCATAAGGATCATTTTCCAGGTCATAGAGTTCAAATTCGGAACGATAGGTAAAATCCTTGATGCTTCTTCCCGCATACACGCCACTTCCGTTTTTGAGGGCAACCTGCCAGGTGGAGGAAGCCCAGAGGTCGGAGGCATGCGGATAGGGCAATTGCCAGGCAATATTCCATATGAGTTTATATCTCCTGGTGATTACCGCTTTCATGGGATAATACATGGTAATCTCATGGAAGGTATGAGAAGCATAGGTTTCATCCCACCCCTCCTCATTCACATTCTCAAGTACAGGCTTGAAGGAACGACCCTGTAAGGATTCGTTAGCCGTATTGTTCCGGTTCATTTCCGGATCATCCATCCTTTCCTTCATAAGCGCATTGGCTTCAGGCAATACTCCCGCCATGTCAAGTATGGTAGGCGTCAGATCAGCCCAGTTGATCAGGACATCGCTGATTTCTCCCTTATGGGCACCTCCTGCATTCTTGATGATACAGGGCAGGTTTATCCCGGGTTGATAGATGGTGGTTTTTGCCCCTGCAAATGCGATCCCGTTGTCAGAAATATAGATAATTACGGTATTGTCCCAGACCCCGGCATCTTTCAGATGTGTAAATAATTTTCCCAGTCCGTAATCCACCCGGGCCACCGATTGGTAATACTGAGCCAGCTCTTCCCTGCAAGCCCCTGATTCGGGAAGATAAGGAGGGACAATTACATCCTCTGGGCTAAAATAGGCCTCCTCCACGCCTTCATGCCCACCCTTGATGTTCCCGAAACTGTTCGGAGCCAGCGGCTGATCGTTAATGGCTTGCGCCCTGTGTGGGTCAGAGGTGCAGAAATAGAGGAAAAAGGGATGCTTCCTGTTCTCCTGAATAAAGGAAACGCAGCTGTCGGCCATGGCCACGGGATTCCTCTGATTGGCATGCATCACCTCCTGGAAATGGAATACTTTTTCCGGTGCCAGATGATATTTCCCTATCCTGCCTGTATGGTATCCAGCCAGTTTCTCCAGGTAGACCGGCAGGGAATACACATGATCAAATGCAGAAAAATGGTGATAATGGTGCTGGTGACCGAAATGCCCGTTGGCGTGGTTGTAGAGCCCGGTGAGAATGACCGAGCGACTTGCACTGCAGGATGCTGATGTGCAATGTGCCCTGGTAAAACGGATCCCTTCTGAGGCCAGGTAATCCAGATTGGGAGTCTTTACTGCCTCATTCCCGTAACATCCAAGGTCATTGGTTCCGTGGTCGTCTGCCACAATCAGGACAATGTTGGGCAGGTTGGATTTGCGCACTTTCTTCCCTGGTTTCTCTTCAGAGCTGCATCCCGAGGATATAAATACAGCTATTCCAAGCAGTAGCAAGACCTTTGAAGACATATTTTTCATATCAATCCTGTTTTTGTCACTGATCACCAGTCACCCGTCACGGAGGCTTTAGCCGCCTGTCACCCGTTACGGAGGCTTTAGCCGCTCGTCACCTTTCACTATACATATCGATGAATTTCTGGTCCAGTTCTTCAGAATCTTTATATTTCACCCTCAGATCTGCCAGTTTTGCTTTAAGTTCCTTAATGATCTCTGCATATTCCGGGTTACTATACTCGTTTTTTAATTCCATGGGATCCTTCATGCGGTCGTAGAGTTCCCACTCGTCCACATCGTAATAGAAATGGGCCAGCTTATACTCCCTGGTTACCACCCCGTAATGACGCTTTACCATGTGCACGGCCGGATATTCGTAATAATGGTAGTAAACCGCATCCCTGTCCCACTGGCTGTCATCTCCCTTTAAGAGGGGTACAATGCTCTCTCCCTGCATATCGGATGGGGCCTCTATGCCAGCAGCATCTAAAAAGGTCTGAGCAAAATCCATATTTTGCACCATCTGGTCGTTGGAACTTCCGGCCTTAACCACACCCGGCCAGCGAACCATCAACGGAGTTTTAAACGATTCATCATAAATGAAACGCTTGTCAAACCAGCCATGTTCGCCCAGGTAGAATCCCTGGTCGGAGGTATACACCACAATGGTATTTTCATCCAGTCCCTGCTCATCCAGGTAATCAAGGAGGGTACCCACACCTTCATCCACCGAGGCAATACTGCCCAGGTAGTCCTGCATGTAGCGCTGATAGCGCCAGCTCATCAACTCTTTCCTGGTCATTGAGGGATAGATCTTTTTAAACTCCTCGTTCATAGGTCCGTATACCTCATCCCAGGCTGCCCTCTGCTCATCTGTAAAACGGTCGAGCGCATGTTGCATGGCCATTTTGTCCCAATTGGATGTAGGCTCAATACCCAACTCTTCCATCACCTCGGGGTATAGTTTGGAATCACCGGCCCAGTTCTGATGGGTCAGGATGTTCATTTCTGCTTCCCTGGCTGCAGACCCACGACCTTCATAATCGTCAAAAAGGGTGGGTGGCTCCGGAAAAGTTTTATGGATGTACTCCCTGAAATGCCGTTCTGCCGGCAACCACTCCCTGTGAGGAGCCTTATGCAGGTAGAAAAGCAGGAAGGGCTTATCAGGATCCCTGCGGTTCTTCATCCAGTCCATGGTAAGCCCGGTGATGACATCCGTGGTGTATCCTTCAATATGGACCCTGCCCTGGTTGGTGATAAAATCGGGATTGTAATATTGTCCCTGACCCGGGAGGATCTTAAATTCATCGATCCCTTTGGGATTGTTCCCAAAATGCAATTTTCCGAACATGGCCGTCTGGTAGCCTGCCTTTTGAAATATTTGCGGGAAAGTAAGCTGAGTGGTATCGAAGGGGAAGCGGTTATCGATCTTTCCATGTATGTGACAATGCTTTCCGGTTAGTATGGTGGCCCTGGAGGGCGCACAGATGGAATTGGTCACACAGGCATTGGAAAACAGCATGCCTTCATCGGCGATCCGGTCGATGTTGGGGGTCTGCATTAAATGATCGCTGTAGGCACTGATGGCCTGGTAGGCATGATCATCCGACATAATAAAGATGATGTTGGGAGGAGATTTCTTTTGTCCCTGCATGGAATTGCATCCGGTCTGGGCAAAACCCAGGGCCATAAAAATCAATGCTGCAATAACTCTCATGATCTGTATAGTTTAGTTTTAAATAATAGACTATTATAGTGAATTATCAGAAAACTGGCAGTAAAAACGCAAGGTAATAACTATTTTTCACCCTTCCTTTCTGTAATATTGTATATCTGGATAATCATCTCATGAAAAAACAAATGATTCTTCTCCTGCGGTACCTTGCTTTGGCACAATTAAAAATCCGGATGCACGCCTATGGCGGATTTGCCGGGTACTGGGATGAGCCAAATGTAGTATATTGAAGAAAAACACACACCCCATGGGACTTAAAACCAGATTACAGCTTTCCACCCTGATGTTCCTGCAGTATTTCATCTGGGGAACCTGGTATGTGACATTAAACACTTACCTGGGAGAGACCTTGCAGTTTACTGCCACCCAGATCGGTCTCTGTTATGGCACCTTTGCCATATCGGCCATGATCTCCCCCTTCTTTGTGGGATTGATCGCCGATAAATTCTTTGCCACAGAGAAAGTCCTGGGATTTATGCACCTGCTGGGGGCTGTATTGCTGGTTGTGGCTGCCCAGGCCACCACCTTTCAGTTTTTTTACCCGGCCCTGCTCTTATATACACTCACTTACGCTCCCACCATGGCCCTGTCCAACTCCCTCTCCTTCCATCAAATGGAAGATCCGGGAAAACAGTTTCCCGGGGTACGGGTGCTGGGAACCATTGGATGGATCGCTGCCAATAATGTGATTGGCTGGCTGGGCTTTACCTCCTCGGTGGAACAGTTGTATGTGGGAGCTGCCGTTTCACTGATGCTGGGGGTATACAGCTTCACCCTGCCCCACGTACCGCCAAAAAAGGAGAAAAAAGCCAGTGTAAAAGAACTTCTGGGATTTGATGCGCTCAGCCTCTTCAAAACCCGGGCTTTTGCCACTCTGATGATCGCATCGGTATTAATCTTTATTCCGGTTTCTTTCTACTTTGGATTTACTGCATCCTTTATGTCCGATATAGGAATGGATCTCATCCCCAATAAGATCAGCCTGGGCCAGGTGGCAGAGATCTTTTTCATCCTCATCCTGCCCTTCTTCATTACGCGTTTTGGCGTGAAGCGCGTACTCTTTATGGGGATTACTGCCTGGTTGATACGCTTTCTGCTTTTTGCCAACGGAGATGCCGAAAGCGGAGTATGGATGATCTATACAGGCATCATCCTTCACGGGATCTGCTACGATTTCTTTGTGGTAACCGGACAGATTTTTGTGGATGAAAAGGCACCTGACCACCTGAAGAGCTCGGCACAGGGCCTGATCACCTTTGCCACTTACGGATTGGGCATGTTTATAGGAACCTGGTTTGCCGGCCGGACCATTGATATGCTTACCGTAGACGGGGTAGCCGATTGGGTGACCATTTGGTACGTACCCACGGTAATCGCAGCAGTGGTGCTTGTGATCTTTATTTTCCTCTTTAGAGAGAAAAAGCGCGCAGCAAAAAGCTAGTTGCTCCGCTGGATGATCCTGCCGGTTGATTTTTCCTTCAGGATCAGTTTCACCGTGCCATCTGGGATCTTTTCCTCCTTGATCAGGTAATGGTGCTCGTCGTAGTCTTTTAGACGTGGACCTGTCTCACCTGCCTCGCTTCCACGCCACAGCTCCAGCTCCACCGGCTCCCATTTCTTTGACCGGGAGGAGGCATAACAGGCATCCATAATGGCATTTACAACATAGCCGTCGTAAAAGTTCTCCATGGGTTGCTTTCCTTCATCCATGGCATTAAACATATCGGTAAACATATGGTCATATCCCAATGCATTTACCTCGTCCCCCACCGGAAATAGCCAGCCCGTGGCCGATTCAGCCTTCTCAGCCACATAATCACCCTCTCCCACAGCCGTGTACATATCAAAACCGGTGCGCAAAAAGTGATTCAGGAAGATGGTTCCTTCCACCCCCATCACCTCATCCCTCAGGTCCATCCCTCCCCTGAAACACCAGCTCACCTCAAACTGGGCAATGGCCCCTGTGGCATATTTCACCAGGGCGATGGCGTGATCCTCGGCATCGATGGGCTTCACCTGGGTATCCGCCCAGCACATGACCTCCACCGGTTTTACCTCCTTACCCACGTAATTCCTGGCTATCTCAATGCAATGGCAGCCCAGGTCGATAATGGCCCCGCCCCCGGAAAGCTCCGGATCCCAGAACCAGTCGCTGTGCGGACCCGGATGGGTTTCCCTGGCACGCACCCAGAGGATGTCTCCCAGCGCTCCTTTCTTCACTGACTCCACAGCTTTCAGGGTTTTAGGAGTGTAGCACAGATCCTCCAGATACCCATGAAAGACCCCGTGTTTCTCCACAAGCTCAAGCATCTCCCTGGCTTCTGAAGCGTTGCGTCCCAGGGGTTTGGTAACAAGCACAGCCTTCCCGGCTTCGGTCGCCAGTCTGACCGCTTCCAGGTGCTGGAAATTGGGAAGAGCCACCACCACTGTATCAATGCCGGGATGATTCACCGCCTCTGCCATATTGTCGGTCCAGTGGTTTATCCCATGCCTTTCAGCCACCTTTTTAGCACTGGATGTACTTCTCGAATAAACCACCTCCACCCGGTCCGGTCTCCTGTGGCCATGCAATGCATGGATGTAGAAGTCCCCGATAAACCCTCCGCCAAGCATGGCGATTTTTTTGATTTCCATAGAAAAAAAAATTCGTAAAGATTGAATTATCTGGAGCTTAAGGCTTGGCCTCAAGCTGCTGTTTTCTGATCAAGGCTTCCAAAAAATAGTAATCGGCGTAGTTTAAGGGTGTATCTATTTCTTTCCCACCCTTTTTGTTGCCCACGGAGTGATCCAGGATAAATCCATAATTCTCGCCTGCGGGTGAAGCATAAATGGTGCCCAGGCTCTCCACCATTTGATTTGCTTTTTCCCTGAAGTAGTCACCCTGCTCTGAATAAGCACTTAATTCATACAGTGCTGAGGCGATAACGGCTCCTGCCGAGGCATCCCGCTCTTCGTTTGGAATCTCCGGAGCATTAAAATCCCAGTAAGGGATCAGGTCTTCAGGCAGGTTTGGATGATTCAGAAGGAATCCGGCAATTTTTTCAGCCTGTTCGAGATAACGGGGATCTTCTGTAAACCTGTAAGACATGGTAAAGCCATAGAGTCCCCATGCCTGCCCCCGTGCCCATGCCGATTCATCGGCATAGCCCTGGTGGGTGTTTTTCTGCCTTACTTCGCCACTGATGGTGTCGTAATCCACCACATGGAAAGAACTGTAATCGGGCCTGAAGTGATTTTTCAGGGTGGTTTCGGCATGTTGAACTGCTATATCCCTGTACACCGGATCGCCGGTCTGCTCCGAAGCCCAGAACAACAGCTCCAGGTTCATCATGTTATCCACTATCACCGGGCATTGCCAGTTCTGGGCATTAAAGTCCCACGAGCGGATGCTTCCCACCGTTTCGTAATAGCGGGCTATCAGGGTATTGGCAGATTGGATCAGCACCGGGATATAGGCTTCATTGCCTGTCAGGAGCAGAGCATTCCCATAACTGCAGTACATCCTGAAACCCACATCGTGGTCGCTTCCGTTATACATTTGTTCTTCCAGCTTCTCCGTATACGCTATGGCCTTTTCTTTCCATTCATCCTTGCCTGTAAGCTCATATATGTACCACAAGGTCCCGGGGTAGAACCCGCTGGTCCAGTCGCCCCCTGCCACTACTGCAAGCGAGCCATCCTTTTCAATTCTCCTGGGCACAATCTTTTGACTTCCACCTCCATCCAGGGAGGAGCTGGATATCTCCTGCCTGGTATTCTTATCCAGTAATAAGAGCTGGGATTCAATGTCTTCCAAGCCAATCATTTTGGGCTTTACATCCGGACTGCTACAAGCAAAAAGGAAGAATAAAAGACTTAGTGTAGGAAGAAGAATGGTGAGTTTTTCTGTCAGGAATTTCATAACATATTTCAATTTAAAAGGTTTTACCTGGCCTAAAATTAATTCTTTTTTTTTCGAAATTGGCAGGTCAAGTTCAAATCGATATATTTGGATAAATCAAATCAACATGAAAACATTCAAAATGAATTCCATCACCCTTGTTGCACTGATCCTTACCTTATCTTTTTGCTCATGCAAGGTAAATGGACCGGCCAATCCACCCGCAGAGATGCAAACATGGGAAAACGTACTTGAACAGGATTTGCACATGCTGGGGCACCGGAACTGGATCCTGGTAGTGGATAAGGCCTTCCCTGAACAATCCTCGGCAGGGATGAAATACATCTATGTGGAACAGGATCTCTTACCCACCCTCCGGTATGTGCTTGAAAAGATCGAATCCAGCTCCCATGTGAAGCCCATAATATACCGGGATAAAGAGCTCTCGTTTATAAAAGAAGAGCAGGTTGCCGGAATAGACACTTTCAGGGATAAAAGCGAATCCCTTCTGGAAGGCCGTGAGGTGAATACCCTTCTGCACGACGATGTATTTAAACTGCTGGACGAAAGCTCCTCGCTATTTAAGGTCCTGGTAATCAAGACAAATTGCACACTGCCTTACACATCGGTTTTTCTTCAGATGGATTGTGCTTACTGGAACAGCGAAGATGAGCAGGTACTCAGAAACAGGATGTCCGTGAAGGAATCCCTTTGAAAAAACAAATAGTCAAATTAACAGCTTATTGCCTATCGCTGTAAGGAACCACTCCTCTGATATTTTGGAAGTAATACGGAAAATGATCCCACACCGATCCCCCTGTGAGGGTCCTGGGATCGTCTGTCCGTTTCAGGTACTTTTCCAGTACACCTGACAGCCTCTTCTTATCCTTCGAAAAAGCAGGCTCATCGGCCAGGTTATGCAGGCAGGCAGGATCCTTAAGGATGTCATATAACTCCTCCGAAGGCCTCTTTCCCATGGCTTTCTCAAACAGGGGCTTCACATCTGTATCAAATGCGTTTCGCCTCAGGTAAGTCTTACTGGGTGACTCATCAATATCTCCATAGAGCCATCCGTGAACTGATGGTGTATCGGGTGAACCGGCCGGCCACCGCCCAGGTTCATAGTTCCGGATATACAGATACTGGTAATCCCGAACCGAGCGCTGGGGATAACCGAGTTCTCCTTCCCTGCATATGGTATGACGTTCCTTACCGGCAAAGACATATTTCCTGCTCTTCTCTACCCTTCCCGATTTATCGGAATTGAAAATCTCTAACAGGCTTTTCCCCGTCATCTCCTTAGGTACATCTGCCCCTCCGATCTCCAGCAAGGTGGGAGCCAGGTCAGTCAGGCTGACCAGATCATCAATCACCCTCCCCGGGTTCTTTATACCCTCTTTCCAATAGATGGCCAGTGGCATATGGATCCCGTATTCATAGAGGTTATTTTTGGCAGAAGGGAAAGCCATGCCGTTGTCGCTGGTAATAATAATAAGTGTATTATCCAGTATTTCCTCCTTCTCAAGCATCGCAATCATCTGTTCCAGGTGGTGGTCTACCCATTTAATCTCACCCAGGTAATCGGCCACATCACCTCTGACCTCAGGCACATCCGGAAGGAATCCGGGTACACTTACTTTATCAAGCTCCACTCCCAGTCTGACTCCTGAATTGGCCTCGAATTTCCTGTGAGGTTCAGAGCTTCCAAACCAGAATAAAAAGGGCTCATCCTCCGAGCATAGATTCAGAAATAACCTGAAATTTTTAGAATAGTCATTAGCTGCTATACCATGAGTAGGTGCTTGTAATTCTCTCAGGTTATATATAAATCCAAATGGGTTATGTTCCCATCCATACTTGCTAAAACTATTTGGTGCCCAGCCTTTTTGTGTATAGCCTGTAAAGTATCCTTTTTCCTCCAGAAGCAATGAAAAGCTAATTTCTTCCAGTTCCTTGGGAACGGCGCTGTAAAGTTGTGCAGCTTCACCCAGTCTCCACATCTCCTGGCCGGTGATAAGGGCTCCCCGGGAGGGAGAGCAAGAGGGAGACGCGCTGAATGCATTGCTGAAATACAATCCTTCGCTGGCCACCCAGTCAAAGGCCGGGGTAGAAATAGCCTGCTCCCCCGCAAAAGAAGTGTGTACCCAGCTTTGATCATCAGTAACGCATATCAGAATATTGGGAGTTTTGGGGCGGTGTTCAGACTCCTGTCCATAA
>JBDLIM010000115.1:0-9377 GCA_039714915.1 Bacteroidota bacterium | reverse complement strand
GCCCGAATTCATACGGCAGCCTGTACGGTGGACAGCCACACCGATACTCCTCTCAGGATTGGCAGAGAGGGTTTTGATTTCGGCATACGGAACGATCCTCGGGAAAGCCAGAGCAAGATCGACCTGCCCCGGATAAGAGAAGGGGAAATGGACGGGATCTGGTTCGCAGTCTTTGTGGGCCAGGGACCCAGAACCCCGGAGGGTAACAAGAAGGCCAAACAAAGGGCCTTGGAGGTGTGCGATGTGATCTATGAAACCGCAAAGCTCTTCCCCGATGCACTGGAAATTGCCACCGGGGCAGATGACCTGGCCAGGATCGCCCGGAAGGGAAAACATGCCATTTACATCGGCATGGAAAACGGCTATCCCCTGGGCAGGGACCTGGATCTGCTGGATGAGTATTATGAAAAGGGGATCCGTTATGTCACCCTGGTACATTCGGTCAACAACGATATTTGCGACTCCTCCACCGACAGCACCGAACATGGCGGAGTATCAGGATTCGGACGGGATGTGATTGCGCGCATGAACGACCTGGGCATCATGGTGGATGTCTCCCATGCATCGGATCAGAGTTTTTATGATGTGCTTGAGCTGAGCAGGGCACCTGTTATTGCCTCTCACTCCTGTTCCAGGGCCATCTGTGACAATCCCCGGAACCTGAGCGACGACATGCTTCTCAGACTGAAGGAGAATGGCGGGGTGATCCAGCTGTGTATCTTAAGCGCTTATGTGAAAACGCCCGCTCCAAACCCACAGCGCGACTCAGCCCGCCAGGCCGTAAGGGAAAAGCATGGCAACTACTACGAGCGGGATGACGAGGGGCAGGAGGCCTTCATTAAGGACTGGTATGCAGTGAACAGGGACTTCCCCAGGGAACTGGCCACAGTAAGCGATGCGGTGGACCATATCGACCATATGGTGGATCTGATCGGCATCGACCATGTGGGCATCGGCACCGATTTCGACGGGGGAGGGGGCCTGGAGGATTGCTTCGACGTGAGCCAGATGGGCAACATCACCCTGGAGCTGGTCCGCCGGAGCTACACCGATAAAGAGATCAAAAAGATCTGGGGCGGCAACCTCACCCGGGTATTCAAGGCGGTGGAAGAAGCAAAGATTTAATCAGAAGGATTAGTGTGAGTACACCACCTTTCGTTCCTGGATCATCATTTCCTGATCAGACTGGTAGACAAAGCGGAGGATGTAGATCCCTGCCGGGATGACCGAATTGTGCTGATCCAGCCCGTTCCACTGCAGGGAATGTACCCCGGCTGACTGATAAGCCCTGGTCAGAATCCTGATCTTTGCACCCAGTACATTATAGACATCAATGGAAACCTCTGCATCCAGGGGCAGCAAGTAAGAGATCTCCTGGGTTCCCGTAAAGGGATTGGGATAGATCCGGATGGCCTCCTCCTGTGACAGGCCGTCATCTGACAGGCCCTCATCGTAGCCGGGTATGTCAGTGGAGATCTCCCTGACCTGCACCACCCATTGGACCCGGGTGCTGGTGTCCCCGTCACTCACAGCCACGCTGAGATCATAATAGCCCAGATCCAGATGGTCAGTTATCAGGCTGAATACATGAGAACCCGGCTCTTCTGTTTCCATGCCGTCGAAGTTCCAGGAATAAACCAGTGAATCATCGTTTAAGTCGAAGCAAACAGCTTCAAAATCGACCGTATTTCCCCTAAACACCGTTACCGTATCCGACCAGTCGGGAATGGTTAGCTGGAATTCCGGAGCCTTATTTCCCAGCACCATCCTCAGCACCCCGTCCCCCGAGATCCCTGCATACAAAACCGTTCCGTCCCCGGATATGGACAGGCAGGTAGGTGTTCTTAAGGCAATGCCACTGTTGATCCTGGCCCAGGAAGCACCCCCGTCGCCCGAATAATGGATCCCTGTGCTGTAATCGGCCGCATAGATATTCCTGGTATTCGAAGGATCAATGACCATATCCAGTACCTTGGTCCATCCGGAAGAGTTGTAATCCTGAAAATCGGCTAAGGGGTTGCGTGAATCCAGATCCATTCCTTCTGCTCCTTTCCCAAAGGGACTCAGATAGGAAGCGCACTTCAACTGCAGGCCATAATTGCTTTCCGTCCACAGATCGCCCCCGTTGATCGATTTATAGATTCCGGAACCATTTCCTGATCCCGCATATAGAATGTCCGGGTTTTCAGGATCAATGGCTATGGATCTGATATCTGAAGAACCCAGACCATTGTTTACTGTTTCCCAGCTTAAACCCCCGTCGATGCTCTTGTATATGCCATCGCTGAATGTTCCGATATAGACAATATCTGCCGAATCGGGATGAACCGCGATGACATTGATAATTTTTGATCCGGTTTCCAGTCCGCTGTTTATTGCGAACCATTCTATTCCCCCGTCTTCAGACTTATACATCCCCGCACCGGGTTTGCCATCAGGTTCAATGTTCCCGATGTTCATGGTGTGGCTCATTCCTGCATAAATGACTCCGGGATCGGAAGGTGCATGTTCAAGGTCAGCAACACGGTGAAAGCCACCTCCCACCTCCAGGCTGTCTTTTTTTATACTTGCTGAGTTCCAGGTTTCAGCCCCATCTGCAGATGAAATCATATTCCAGCTGCCATCAATTACTCCATAGATCCTTTTAAAATCCTGATCAGGAACCGATAAGCACATAAACTCCAGTTCTGCCACTCCATGGGTGATCCCAATCCATTCCATTCCCCCGTTGACGGATTTGAAGGCCCCGTTGCGCCCCACCGCATAGACCCGGGATGGGTCAGAAGGATTCACATGGATATCCCGGATATCGGCACCTGTATACCCGTTGCTGCTGTTAAGCCATGTCTTCCCACCGTCGGTGGAGAGAAAGTTCCCCCCGTTATAATTATTTACAAACACCTTGTTTTCATCTGTAGGGTGTACGGCTGCACTAATGGGAATCCCGGGCTTGATGCCGGGAGGACCCCAGGTGCCTTCGTTGGGTTTATCATATTTTGACCAGTTTACTCCCCCGTCCGCACTTCGGAAGCAGGCTCCTGTGTTCAGGGCATATACCACATCGGGACTGGATTGGCTGACCGTGACGGCTGAAAAGCAAGCATCTTCCAGTAACTTCACCCAGTTATCTCCCCCATCCGTGGTCTTATAGATAATCCCGCCTTCGTGATAGATGAAATTGCCGGCAGCTGCATAAAGGGTCTGTGGATCCCGGGGATGCATTTCCAGGAATCCGATATAAAGGTTCTCGATCCCGGTATTTATCTGGATCCAGTTCTCTCCTCCATCGTAGGACCTCAGGATGCCCTCCCCGCCCGGGGTTTGTGTAGCGCCGTCGCTGTCCCAGGCCTCCCTGTCAAAGATCCCGGTGGAGCAATAAAGGGTATCGGGATGCAGGTAATCAAAGAGCAGGACACGGGCCAGGTTATTTCCCTCCCAGACCTGGTACCAGTTCTCCCCTCCATCGACGGTCTTATAGATCTTCCCTTTGGTCTTGTTGAAATCCACACCCTGCTCGATGGTGGTGATCTCAGCCGCTCCCAGTACGATATCCGAATTTGTGGGGTGAATGGCAAAGCCGCGGAATGAGATCTCATCGCCTTCCGTGATCCCCCGATCCTTCCGGATCCAGGTTTCCCCGCAATCTTCGGACTTAAATATGCCTTTCGAATTCTGGGTCCCGCACCAGAGATTATCCGGATTTCCCGGATCGATGGTGACCGAAAAGACAGGAATGCCCTCAAGCGAAGTTCCGGTCCGGACCGTTATCCCTTTATTTTTCTGATGCCAGTTGAGGCCCCCGTCGTAGCTTTTATTGATCCCGCTGGGATTATCCGTAACAAAAACCGTATTGGGTTCCAGGGGATGGATCCGGATGTCGTAGCCCAGTCCCCCCGGAGGTCCCCCGGTGCGGATCCAGTCGTAACCCTCGGGCGGATCCTTCTGAGGTGCTCCAAAAACCTCCACCCGGTCCACATAGACTAATGAGCTGTCCAGGGTTTCAAAGGCGATGCTCCCCATCTCCAGGGCCCTTTCATCCCAGGCCTGAATCATCAGTTCTCCATTGATATACACCTGGATGCTTTTCTGATTCGCAATAAGCTCAATGTCATGCCATGTTCCTTCCGTAAACGGATATTCTAAGGTTGTCAGTTCTGTGTAGGTGCCCCAGAAATCATCTCTCACCAGTGTGATCTGATCACTGCTTAGTCCAAACATATACCTTCCCCTGTCGCTCTGGCGAAAATTCAGATGGATGGCTCCATGCTGGATATTGACCTTGCACTTAAAGCTGTAGTCAAGCCAGGTGGTGCCATACTTGCAGGAGGCCCAATAGTGGTTTTCACCCGCCAGCATATAGTTGGTATCAGCCTGGAACACGCTCCAGCCCTCCTGGAGGGTCCAGTTTTCGGCATATCCACTCTGGAAATCATCGTAAAAGAGCTGTTCCCAGTTGCTCTGTGCGGAAGCTGTGAATCCGATGGAGATGAAAAGGATCAGGTGCACCAGAACCAGCCATTGCATCCTGCATTTTTTCATGATGACAAGTTTAGTTGGGTTAGTATATGAAAGTTCGTGTATTAATAGAGACGAATCAATGCCTGATCGGGTTCAGGAGCCATGATCTTCGGCACGGGACAGGGGCAAAAAAAAAGGGATGCCCCTGAGAGAGACACCCCTTTAAAAATAACCACTAAACAAAACTATCCCTAAGCTTTTAAGCGTCTTGCCACCTCTTCCCAGTTGATCACATTCCAGAAAGCCTCAATGTATTCGGGCCTGCGGTTCTGGTAATTCAGGTAGTACGCGTGTTCCCATACATCAATTGCCAGTACGGGTGTTCCTTTTACCTCGGCCAGGTCCATGAGCGGATTGTCCTGGTTTGGAGTGGATGATACTGCCAGGCTGCCGTCTGCCTGCTTCACCAGCCATGCCCAGCCCGATCCAAAACGGGTGGCTGCTGCGGTGCTGAACTTGCTTTTGAATTCAGCGAAGGATCCGAATGCTCCATTAATGGCAGTCAGCAATTCACCCGTGGGTTCGCCTCCGGCTGAGGGTCCCATGACGGACCAGTAGAGGTCGTGGTTGTAAAATCCACCCCCGTTATTTCTGACCGCTGCCGGCTCCTTCGATACATTTGCAAAAATCTCTTCCGCGCTCTTTCCTTCAAGCCCGGTTCCATCCAGAGCTTTGTTGAAATTGGCTGTATAAGCTGCATGATGCTTTGAATGGTGAATTTCCATGGTCCGGGCATCGATATAGGGTTCGAGTGCGTTGTAATCGTAACTTAATTCTGTTAACTTAAATGACATGACTTAAGGGTTTTAATATGTGTATACGCTATTTATTTAGATTTAATACAGATAACGTTTCTAAGCGGATTTTGTTCACTAAGCACTTAGATTGAAGGCACTTTTTCTGTTGTAAAATATGTTCCGGAATGGATGCGAAGCGCGTATATTTACGCCAACAAAATAGTCAGAAGTCGATAGTCGAAAGTTAAAAGTATAAAGCTATGCCTACAGGATTTTTTAATGTACCCATGCCCGTAAATGAGCGGGTAAGAAATTATGCTCCGGGAACCAGGGAGCGCGCAGATCTGAAAGATGAGATTGACCGGCTGAGGTCACAGGTGCTGGATATTCCCATGATCATTGGAGGGGAAGAGATCAGAACCGACAACCGGATTCCCATTCATCCTCCCCACGAGAGGAAACACCTGCTTGGTCATTACCATAAAGGGGATGCCAGCCATGTACAAATGGCCATTGAGGCTGCCCTGGAAGCCAGGGAAAAATGGGCCGCCATGGCCTGGGAACATCGCGCCTCCATCTTCCTGAAGGCCGCTGAACTGATTGCAGGTCCCTACGGAGACACCGTAAATGCAGCCACCATGCTGGCCCAGTCCAAAAACGTGATGCAGGCTGAGATCGACAGTGCCTGCGAGATGGCCGACTTCCTCCGTTTCAATGTGAAATACATGACCGAGATCTATGAGCAGCAGCCCCTTTCCCCCGAAGGGATCTGGAACAGGGTGGAGCAACGCCCCCTGGAAGGATTTGTATTTGCGCTGACTCCCTTTAATTTCACTTCCATTGCCGGCAACCTGCCCAGTGCACCGGCCATGATGGGGAATACCGTGGTATGGAAATGTTCCAATACCCAGGTTTATTCGGCCAAGGTGCTGATGGATGCCTTTATCGCTGCCGGCGTTCCTGCGGGTGTGATCAACCTGGTGTTTGTATCCGGACCGGTAGCCGGGAACGAGATCTTCTCCCATCCCGATTTTGCCGGGATCCACTTTACCGGATCCACCGGCGTATTCCAGCACATGTGGAAAACCATCGGAGGCAATATTGAAACTTACAAATCCTATCCACGCATCGTAGGAGAAACCGGCGGGAAGGACTTTATCTTTGCACATCCCACTGCCAATAAGGAAGAACTGGTGGTAGCCATGGTCAGGGGAGCCTTTGAATACCAGGGTCAGAAATGTTCCGCTGCATCCAGGGCCTATATCCCCGAAAGCATGTGGGGCGAAGTGAGGGAACAGATGGAAGACATGGTGAAGGGAATCAAAATGGGTCCGCCCGAAGATTTTGAAAATTTCTTCAATGCGGTGATCGACGAGACCACCTTCGACAAGCTGACCGGCTATATCGACCGGGCCAAAGAAGATGCCGATGCGGAAGTCATCCTGGGAGGCGGCTATGACAAGTCGGAAGGATTCTTTATTGAACCCACGGTGATCCTGACCACCAATCCCAAATACATCACCATGGAGGAAGAGTTGTTCGGTCCCGTACTGACCATTTTTGTCTATGCCGACGACCAGATTCAGGAGACTGTGGAGATCCTGAACTCTACTTCCATGTATGCGCTGACCGGGGCCATTTTTGCCCAGGACAGATATGCCATCCAGGAGCTGACCGAAAAGCTCTCCAATGCGGCCGGGAACTTTTACATCAATGATAAGCCCACCGGTGCCGTGGTTGGACAACAGCCCTTTGGCGGTGCCCGCGGATCGGGTACCAACGACAAGGCGGGCTCCATGATCAACCTGCTGCGCTGGGTATCCCCGCGGACCATTAAGGAAACCTTTGTTCCGCCCAAGGATTACAGGTATCCGTTTATGGGCAGCGAAAAGAAAGCTTAAAGGTGGAGGCGGTGGGTTTTCCCGGCTGCCTCTGTTAGATTTTTAGCCACCCCGGTTTCTTCTGCAAATGAAGGCCAGCGGCTTAATACATCGACCGTCTGCCGGATGATAGTCTTTGGATTTTTTATACCCTGACGGTGGGCTACTTCCAGGAGATCCTTGGTGGTGAAGTCATCTCGCTTTTGATTGATGCTCATCTGGTGCATGTTGGTCCAGTCTCCCTGGCTATTGTAATTCCAGGTAAGATCGTATGCCGGAGCCAGTCTCCACTCTCCTTTTTCAGGCATCAGGAAGGAGATGTTCTTGGTATGATCGTCCTGGTTTCTGGCCACCACATTAAATGCCATTCTTCTGTATAGTTGCTCGTGGTCAGGATAAGGGAGACTTAAGGCACGCATCTCTTCGAAAGCATCTTCGTAAGCGTAAACTCCGGCCTGGTTATAATCAAAATGCGACATGCCACAAAGGGTTTGTATGTGTAGTTTCTCCCCTTCATCAGTTCTGTCGAAGCGGAGGGTCATAAAATGAGCCCGGCCGTTCTCTTCCAGTATTTCACAAGGTTGCATAGTAATTCCGCATTCCAGGGCCATGTGATAATATGCCAGTTCCAGCCTGCCATATCCTGCCGGATCTCCAAGGGTGCCTTTCTGTACCCCGTCAAATTTCAAGAGGTAATAGCGGAAGCCCCGGGGCAGGGGAACTTGTCCGGATCTTAGCTCTTTCGTATCAGGATGATACCCGATCAGGGCTTTGGGTCGTTGCCCCCCTGCTGAAGCTCCTATTCTGATCAGGCTCGCCATAGCCCTTTCCTCATCGGCTTTCAAATCAAGGGAGATCTTGTTCTTCTCCTCTAATACTTTATTGGTAAGCTTTAGCAAGCGTTCAACTTCCATTTTCTCTTCCGGCTCAGGTGTTTCAATCGCCGGCTCAAACTCAAGAGCACCCATGGCCCTTTTGCCCATATAGCTTAATTTTTCCATGGGAGTCAGGCTTTCAGATCCGCGATTTTGGGATCGCAACCAGCCCTGAAGTACGGCATTCCCAAACGCATCAGGCAGCGCATCTGACAGCAATCCCGGCAATCCTTCATAAGTTCTGGTGTTGAGTCCTGGGAAGGCAAAAATCCTCTGTCCACGGGCAAGATCCTCAAGCGGCATGGTCAATGGTGCCAGGTCCAGGCCGAGCCTGATGAAATCCTCAGAGAACTCAATCACACCGTAGTTATGCAATGAATCCCAGGCCACTGCTCCAAGGGTGTGTCCCCATATTTTAATCCTGACAGCTCCCATCTTATTTCGGATTTCGTACCCTTTGTATGCTTTTGTCTTTTGCATTCAGGATATCAAGGGGACTGAGCTCCACTTTGGGCAGAAAGTGTTCCAGTTGATCAAGTTCATTGAGTGCCCTCAGCACCTGGATAAAGGTTGAGATAGTGTAGGATTTACCATGTTCCATTTTCTGCAAGGTATAGATGCTAATTCCGGCACGTTGAGCCAGATCCGCTTGCTTGAATCGTTTTTGGATGCGCTTCTCCCTGATGCGTTTCCCCAATTCAATTAAAATGGCTTTGTCGTTTTTTCGTTTCCAGTTCATTACACTTGCGAGTTAACAGTAGTAAAAATAGTTAATATATATGATATATTGAAATAAAAGCAATAAATGTAGTTATAAAAAGACGCTATTTGGTCAATAGTTGTTCTCAAAATAATGTTAATACTCTCTTCCTGTACCAGGCCCGGGAGGTCTCATTTTTACCTATTTTTGGTACGTGAAGCAGTTTTTCCTGAAAATATGGCCCTGGCTGAAGAACAAGTATGTGCTTACCATCTCGGTATTTGTCATCTGGATGCTTTTCTTTGACCAGAACAATATGGTGGATCGCATGAGAATGTCCTCCGAGATCCGCCAGCTGGAAGCCGACCGGGAATACTACATCGAGCATATCGAGAAGGACTCCACCCGCCTGCACGAGCTTACCACCGACAAGGACAACCTGGAAAAGTACGCCCGCGAACAATTCCTGATGAAGAAAAAGAATGAGGATGTGTTTGTGGTGATTGAGGAAAAGAAATGATTTTACTCATCTTCAAGTTTTTCTATTCCTCTGTACATCTTCATGAGCTTAGCCAAATCCCAAGTGCCGGAGATTTTCATAAAATAAGGCATAATACTTTGCAATAGCTTGAATGAAGCCTCTTCAACCGGCACATCCGGATATCCC
>JBDLIM010000114.1:0-9705 GCA_039714915.1 Bacteroidota bacterium | reverse complement strand
TTCGGAACAAGGCCTGCTTCACAACGAGAGTGAAGGGGGACTGAATAAGCTAAGCATGTATTGCGATTTTGCCTGTTACTTAGGTTTAAAGAGCTATTCAGAAATAGCAGAAAGTTTTGAAAACAGTGAGAAAGCAAGTCGATGGGATTCTGAAGCAAGTCGTCTCTATAAGAACATGATGGCTTACTATCCCCTGGAATCAGATCGGTGGGGGGATGTCTGGGACCCGGAAAAGAATGCAGCATTTGGTTATACACACTCCACCCTGGCCCCGCTCTGCATCGGCATGGATTACTGGGGGTACGACGTGGCAAACAAATTGTCCCAGGATTGGTCCGACAGGACCAGGCGGACCTACCTTATGCAGCTGGAAAAGAATGCACCTGAAGGAGCAGCTACCGCCGGCATAGGATATGGCCAGGGTTACATTACCCAGAGTGCCCTGTTGCTGGATGAGATGACCGATGCCCAGAAAATGGTGGAATGGATGGCAAAAGTCTGTTTTGCACCCGATCTGCAGCATCCTTTCCGTGTACCGGAAGGGTCTATTATTTCGGAGGATGGCGCCACCTGGCGCCGCTGGGGCGATCTGGGAAATGGCTACCAGCTGATAGAGGTGGTACACACGGTTAGTCTGCTGGTTGGAATCGATGATTTTTCCTCAGAACAGTTACAAATTATGCCCAGAATACTAAAAGACTGGAAAGGGCTGGAGGTTGAGGAGTGGCCGGTTCGGATAATCAGTGGTGGAGAATCGGTACTGGGAAAGATGTCTATGAGATTATCCACCGACTATGACAAAGGGGAACAAAAGCTTACCCTTACATTTGAGAAGCCTGTTGATCAGGGAGCATACAGGCTGGGGCCCTTCCCTGCCGGTACAAAATCAATTAAAGTAACCAGGAACGGGAAAAAAGTAAAAGCCTCGCTGTTCCAGTCCGGGACTGAAAGCTGGGCCTGGATTGATATCAGCGGTGAATGCAATATTGTGATTGAAGCTTCCGTAAAATAGCATTATATTCACAAGCTTTCTATCTCTAAAATAACCCTCACAATGAAAAAAGCTCTTTTCTCTTTTTTGATTATTTCTGTTTTCACTGTTTGCAATGCCCAGATACCGGATAAAACAGTCGTACTAACCTTTGATGATGGTGTAAAATCGCACCTGACGGTTGCTGCACCTGTATTAGCGGAGAACGGATTTGGAGCTACATTCTTTGTTTGTCAGGCCTGGAGGGACGATGCGGAAAACTTCCTGTCATGGGAGGAGATTGCAGAGCTGCATAATCTGGGATTCGAAGTGGGTAACCACTCCTGGAACCATGTAGCCCTTCATGAGGCTAATGCCGCACAGATCGCGGTTGATGAAATAAAAAAGGTAGAAGACAAACTGGCCGAACAGGGGGTCCCCCGCCCGGTTACTTTCAGCTGGCCCGGAAACCACTTTGGCCCGGAGACCATTGGTGTATTGCGCGAACGCGCTTATAAATTTGCACGCAGGGGTCCTCAACCCGGTGAGATGTGTGTAACAACGGTTGTGGGTGCCGGTCCGCTCTATGATCCTGCAGTGAATGACCCGTTGCTGGTCCCCTCCACCGGCCTCTCCGTTACCACCTGGACCGTGGATGATTTCAGGCAAATTGCTGAAACAGCTAAAGACGGCACGGCAGCTGTATTCCAGTTTCATGGGGTACCTGATTACGGCCATCCCGAATGTACACTGCCCGAAGAGGTTTTTCGGGAGATTGTTCAATACCTGAAAGAGGAGAATTACAATGTGATTGCCATGAGGGACCTGGAGCAATACCTTGATATGGCCAACCCGCCGGTGGATTATCTGACCAAACAGCGCTTTTTTGTCCCCACTGATCCGATGATGGTGCCCATTACACTGGACACTGCCCTAATCGATTCAACACCCATTAATGAGAAGCTGCAGGCCCTGAAAACATTTACTGCCGATATGACCTGGGTTGCTGATAATGATTACCTGAAATGGGAAACCGTTCTGAAATATTTTCCTGAGAACTCACTCCTGTACCAGCTTGAGAAGTACGCCGAAGATATGGAGATCCTGATGACAAGTTCGGTGAATGATGGTGGTGAAAGAAGATGGGGTTTCGGATTTATCAACAAGGGAAGTGCTCCCTATGATATCCAGCTGCGGTTTAAAGATAATTTCGACGAGACTGTGAACAGGTATTATTTCAGCAGTGCACCGCTGGATGTGGATGAGGACGGTTTACCGGTTTCCCTTGGGGAGATGTTACTAAGCTCCCAAACCACTGCGAAAATCAGGGTTGAAGCAGGAGGCATTACCGTGATTGCCTCCCCTGGAATCGTGGTCTGTGACACCTGTGTCACTACTCAATCACACAAGTGGAAAGTAAATTCCAACCAGTGGTCGATTACCGATGCACTGGGCCGCACAACGCCCAACTGGAATGAGACAGGGATAACCAGGGAGGGGAAGTATGTTGGTATCTTCTATCATACATGGCATACCGATGGACTGGCAGAATTTGATCCTGTTTTGAATCTTACGGAGATACTCGAGGAGCATCCCGATGCCCTTGATGATTATGACCACCCGGCCTGGCAGGGGATCGCCCCCGGGGTCTACTTCTGGGATGAGCCCCTTTTCGGATACTACCGCACCACCGATGAGTGGGTCCTTCGCAAGCATGGCGAGATGCTGGCAGATGCGGGGGTCGACGTGGTCTTTTTCGATGCCACCAACGGGAATTTCACCTGGAAAAGTTCCTACACCAAATTGCTGAAGGTGTGGGACCAGGCAAGAAAAGATGGGGTCAAGACACCTCATATTGCATTCCTGCTGCCCTTTGCTCCCACCACGGGAGCATTAGAGGCCATCTATGAGTTGTACCAGGACCTTTATGCACCTGGACTCTACAGGGATCTCTGGTTCGAGTGGAAGGGAAAACCACTGATCATGGCACATCCGGCGATGCTTAACAATGCAACCTCAGCCGATGCGGCCGGGTTCAGGTTTCCTGCATATAAAGCGTTTACCAATATCGATGTAAACTGTCCCAGCTGGGCCAACAACATCGGAAGTCTCACCTTGTCACTATACAAATGGAAGGAGAACTACCAGACTTCAGTATCTCAAGAACCGGTTGCAACCCACAGGTTTGTGGATTATACCGATAATGCCCTGCTGAACCTGGAGTGCGATACACTACCTGCAGGAGAATACGTGTGGGAACTGAATGAAGCCACCGAGACGGTCGGGGTCTGGAAATATGTTGAAGATACCGATTCAACGGTCAGCTATTTCAATGGGGCTCCCGTAGGTGGTGATTATGAGGTCCGGATAAAATTTGAAGGAGAGGACTGGACCTACATGACCTCTGGTGACTGGACCGTACATCAGGCGATACAGATCGCAGAGGGAAACATGGACCAGGGAAAACTGAGTGCCATCAAGGATTTCTTCACATTCCGTCCGGGACAGGGCAGTTACACAAGTGGTCCCACCTACTCTCCTGCCGATCAGTGGGGTTGGCTTGAGGTATATCCCCAGCACGGATTCAAAGGGAATAGCTCCACCGGATACGAGCAGGTAACAGTCGGTGTTGCACAGAATGCAAATGATATCAGCGGGGGCAACTGCGCCTCCTTCAACGCTCCGGATTCCTACAGCAGGAGCTACTCAAAAAGAGATGGGTTCGACACACGTGACAGCGCCTATCTGTGGGGTGCCAATTTTGAGGAGCAGTGGGACCGTGCCTATGAAATTGACCCGGAACTGGTATGGATCACCGGATGGAACGAATGGATCTTTGGGCGGCACAAGGATTGGCCGGGATGCCAGGGAGGTTCGCAGGCTGTAAACGGGTTCCCTGATGGCTTTGATGCTGACCGAAGCCGGGATATTGAACCGGTCAAATCCTGGGGACGCTTCGGAGATGTATATTATGTTCAACTGGTTGATAAAGTAAGGAGGTTCAAAGGTATGGCTCAAATGGATAGTGTCTCCGAAGAGAAGAGCATTCCGATGGGCTCTCCTGACAGCTGGGACGACGTACAACCTAAATTCTGGCACTATCAGGGAAATACCATGGAGCGGAATCACAAAGGACACGGACAAACCCTGGTCTATACCAACTCCACCGGAAGGAACGATCTTGTGCTTGCCAAAGTGGCCAGGGACCAGGAGTTCCTCTATTTCTATGTGGAAACAGCCGACAGCCTAACCCCTTCTTCCGACCCGGGATGGATGCGCCTCTTCATTGATATTGACCGCAACGGACCAACCGGCTGGGAAGGATATGATTACATGGTCAACAGGGTAAGTCCGGGTACAAAAGCACTGCTGGAACGAAATGTTGGCGGTGACTGGGTATGGACCCAGGCTGATTCGGTGGAGTATACTGTTAGCGGCAAGGTCCTGGAACTTAAGATACCAAAGGCTTCTCTCGGGCTCGCCGGAGTGGAGGATCTGGACATTGAGTTTAAGTGGAGCGACAACATGCAGGAGGAGGGAAATATCATGGATTTCTATGTGAATGGGGATGCAGCCCCCGGCGGAAGGTGGAATTTCGTATACAGAACCTTCAGTACGGTGGGGACAAAGCCTGCTGCTGATCCGGGAACGGATGTGCAATTACACAATTATCCTAATCCATTCAATGAAGAGACCACCCTTGAGTTTTACCTGCCGGGGCCATCCGGCCTGAAGTTCTCTGTTTACAATACCCTGGGTCAACAGCTCAGGCTGGTGGAATATGAGACCCTGCCTGCCGGGACTAACAGGATTACCTGGAATGGCTGTGATCAGAACGGGAAACCGGTGGGCCCGGGCATTTACTTCTGCAGGCTGGTAACCGGGAACGGGAGAGGAACCACTCACTCAGTAATAAAGCTTTGACTTAATCAATTATCGAAAACCAACGATACAATGAAAAGAAGGAAATTCATCACAAACATTGCAGCTGGCACTGGTGGGGCAGTGATCCTTGGCCTGCCGGGAATCAGCAAGGCCTGCACCCGGACCGGTGACCTGTCAGATATGGTTACCATCCCTGCCGGGGAGTTTCTGATGGGGACCACCCCTGAACAGGTGCAGGAGCTTGCCACCAAATATGGATACCACCCTTCGTGGATCAGCAGCGAATCTCCGCAAAAGTCTGTGGAGCTTCCCGAATACCAGATTGACCGCTACCCGGTAAGCAATAAGGAGTATCACACTTTTTGCACGGAAACCGCTTATACATTCCCCATACACTGGGAGGAAGAAGGACCATCAGATGAGATCCTGCACCACCCGGTAACCTTTGTGCAAAAAGAGGATGCTGAGGCTTATGCCAAATGGGCGGGCAAGAGGCTTCCTACAGAAGCAGAGTGGGAGAAAGCAGCCCGCGGAACCGATGGCCGGCTCTTCCCCTGGGGAGATGAGTTCGACCCGAAAGCCCTTTGCTGGAACCGTCACGGCGGGGATGGCATTACCACCGATCCGGTGGATGCCCACCCCCAAGGTGCCAGCCCCTACGGAGTAATGGATATGTCGGGGAATGTGATGGAGTGGTGTGCAGATGGTCCGGCAGATGCACCTTTGATCGACCGTGCTGTAAAATATACAGCCTTTATTAAAGGGGGAGCATGGATCACTACTGAAATCCTTGATCTCAGGTCAGCAGCCCGTGGATATACCGGGGCCATTCATAATCAATTGGAGTTTTATGGTTTTAGATGTGTAAAGGAGGTGAATAATGGCTAAGATAAAGATTAAAACGGTAAAAGATGAGATGCAGCTGCTGTTCAGCAACGTACCGGGCTTTGAGGGAGATGTTTTTGAGTTGAAAATTCCCGAGAGCATCGGACCCACCAAATTCTCCCGTTGGTTTGATATCATACAGTGGAGATGGCAGGAGGAAGCAGACGGGAACTGGTCTGGCCACGGCTGGGTGGATGGAGAGATAGATTACACCGTGAAGATCTTGCTGGAGGATGACCATGTGGACTTTGTCATCAGGCTCACCAACAAGAGTAATGAAAACTGGGAGGAGACCCAGGCATTCAACTGCTTCAGCAATCGGTATGCCCCCTCTGTACGCGACCATGACTGCAAGAGACACTGGGTCCGTAGTGGCGGGGAGTTTAAACGACTGACCGAGCTTCCGAGGGTATTCGGCCCCCGCCCCGCCCTTCAGCTCTACAGCGTAGAAGGTGCACCGGCAGGAAAAGATATCCCCTTCGTTGCAGCTTTCCAATCCACACCCGAAGACGTGGCCATTGAGGGCTGGTTCGCCATCCAGGCCAGGGATGGGAAGCATATGGTGGCCGTGGCCTCCAAACCGGTGCTCTACACCTTCCAGAACAGAGAGTACTCCTGCATTCACAGCTCCCCCACTTTTGGTGCGCTGGAACCGGGTGAAACAGGCTCAGCCATCACCCGTGTTTACTTCGTGGAGTCGACCGTGGAGAAATGGCACGAGCGGATGAAAACCGAATTTGAAACCATCGATCCTGCAAATCTGTAACTCTCCAGCGACGAACCTCCCATACCAAAGATCGTAAAGGAGGCGTTGTAGCCTGAAACAATGCTATTTCTTGATGAAAGTATGGGTAACTACATCACCTTCGATAGAGGTAGCACGTATCAGATACAATCCTGAAGCAAGCGTCTCGGTATCGATCCTCAGCTTAGCTCCGCTGTTGTTTCTGAAACTCATAATCACCTGTCCGGTGATATCCACAACAGCCACACGATCTATCTGTGAGGCATGATCAATATAGAGGGTACTGCCGACCGGATTCGGATGGAGATTCAGCTGGTCGGCTGAGATACTTCCCACTGCAGTATTATCAACGATTGCAATTGCTTTCGTCTTGGTTACACCGGATCCATCATTGGCTGCAGCAGTCACATTAACCGTACCTGCAGCTACAGCGCTAAGCATACCCCCGGCATCGATGGTGGCAATGGCCTCATCATCAACAGACCAGGTCACAGTTACGTCAGTTGCATTTCCTGGTACAACAGTGACTGTCATCTGCATCTGATTACCCAAACCGCGAATCTCATTCGCATCGCTAACAATGGAGATACGCATCACATAGATTCTGATGGTCACGGTAATGTCCTTGGTACCTGTAACACCCGATCCGTCATCAGCAGTGGCTGTAACAGTCACCACACCATCACTAACAGTAGTAAGCAGACCATTCTGATCGATGGTTGCAATGGTCTCATCACTCACCGACCATGTAAAATCCTTGTTGGTCGCATCGGCCGGGGTGATCACAGCCGACATCTGCATGGTGGCCCCTGCTTTTTCCACGATCACATCTGCATCACTAATCACCTCTATCCCGGTTACATTCACACCCTGAATAACAGTAACTACTGTGGTTGCGGTTATGGAAGCATCGTGCTTTGAGACGGCTGTCACGGTGACATTCCCGATGGCCACCCCGGTAATCCTGCCGCTCTCGGCATCAATGCTTGCAATGGCCTCATCATCCACGCTCCAGGTAACTGAACTACCTGCAATTTCTGGCACCTTATCTACGACCAGCATTTGCATCGACTGTCCTGTGCCTACAGCATCCACTTCTCCTGTGATGGCAAATGATTCCAGGGGGGGCGGCTCTGAGAGGAAGCGGATAAAATCAACACTGAAGGTCCCGGTCTGTCCCCCATTGGCTGCGATCGGATCAAGACGGAAGAAATTTATCTCTGTGTCAGGTTCCCATTCTGATGTGAAATCAGGAACCTGGCTCCAATTGGCATTGGTCATATCGATATACACATCACTGTAATCATTCATCATCGTCTCCACAGGGAACATCACACACTGGATGGTGGATGACAGCCACATAAACAGTTCACCGGAAGGATCGCTCATCTCGTTCTTATACCTGATATGGAGATATTTATGATCGTCTGGTTGCCAGGGCGGATTAAAGACCTGGCTGTAGACGTACGGATCCAATCCTGTACATTCAATGACCAGTTTACCATCCGAGGCAGATACCGTTGCATTATTCGTTCCATTGCTCCCTGACACTCCCCACCCATCCTCGTCATTCGTAAATTCCCAGGATCTTTGAACACCCGTATCAATGATACTGACCTGCAGGGTCGCGATACTGCCCGATCCATCCTTTGCTGTGGCTGTTACGGTAACCGCACCCTCTGAAACAGCAGTGAGAAGACCGGCCGCGGTAATGGTGGCAATTTCCGGTTTATCCACCGACCACTCCACCTCTGCTCCCGCTTCTGAAGGTAACTCAACTGCCTCCATCTGTAAGGATTCACCGATGCCGTTGATCGCTTCAATCCCACCTGCACCCCTCACCTCCATATCACTCTCCAGAAACCGGATAAAATCTATGCTCACCTCACCCGGATAATTCCCTGTTACCGGATCGAGGCGAAACCTGTTAATAGAGGCTGCAGCGGGCCAGGAACCGGTGGCATCCAGATCCAAGAAAACATCCCTGTACTCTGTGTCATTGGGAGTTAATGGAATAGAGAGCGCTGAAGAGTCTCCCGCTTCGGTAAAAATATGGAACAACCCGCTGCTTGCGGCTGTCTCATTTTTCACCTTTAACCAGAGATAGTGAAGGTTTTCCGGGCTCCACGCTTCCAGCATGTTGTTCACCGACGGGTCCTGTCCGGTTACAGTAAAACGGAGACTGTTTTCCGATTGGGTAACGGTACCTCCCCGGGGATTCTCACTCCAGCCCTCAAGATCATCGGTAAACTCCCATGCCTTGGTCTGAACACCCTTGATGGCATAGATCTCAGAACGTATCTGGTTCAAACTGCCCACCACCAGGTAATACTCATACTCAAAGACGCTGTTCTTATAGAGCGCTTCAGTCTTGACAGGTGCGATGTAAGAGGTGGGACCAGAGGTGGCCTCTCCTCCCGGTGTACCCGCCATCCCGGCCAGGAAATCGGTGGTAATCGGTGTGTAAACCCCCATTCCCCAGAGATCATCATCCACAAAAGCCATCCAGCTCTCTGTCACCATACCGCCCACATACCTGCCCCAGAACCCGTCTTCCAGATGTTCAACCTCGGGATTATCCAGAGGTGCTCCCGTGAAAGGGAGGCCACCAAAATAGGCATATAAGTTCTTCAGTGCCGATATGGGGTATACCGCAGGCAGTTCCTGGTGGTTATTTATTCCCTCTCCGTATATGTCATCAGTGCGGTGGCATGTGAGCCTGTTTCGTACTTTAAGCACATTTCCCTGCAGCGTGGTCCACTGCTCCATCTCTGCTTCTGCCGGCATGTTATTCATATCCCACTGCATGGGGATACACTTCACATAGAGTGTATTGCCATCCACACTGTGCTCGAGGATCTGTGCACGGTTCCCCGCATAATCGCCCACCTGAATGGGGTTCCATGTCCAGGGTGACCAGTTGGGGCTCTGCCCTTCTGCCTGTCGGTTAAGAGCTCTTCCACCGTAATAGGATTGCTGTATATACCGGCCCTCATCATGGATGTTCACAATATTCCTGGTGGTCCCTGATTTAGAAATATAGTTGATCGCACCTCCCCGGGTCAGATCGAGTTTAAGATGCAATGTGTCATTGTCCAGTTCGATAGAAGTCTGAGCTGAAAGTGCAGGAGCGAACATTAAAAACAGAAGGGTTGGAATTGCATAGAGAATGAAGCGCATAATGAATAGGGTCTTAGGTTAAATGAAAGTGCTAAATATA
>JBDLIM010000113.1:0-9735 GCA_039714915.1 Bacteroidota bacterium | reverse complement strand
TTTCCCGGCTTTTACAGATGCCCTTGGACGGGCATTGAACAACATGATCATTGCTTCAGCAGCTGAAGTGGCCTCATCCAGCAGGGAAGCATTGGCTATCTCCATGCCGGTAAGTTCCATCACCATGGTTTGGAAGTTCAGCAATGCCTCTAACCTTCCCTGGGAGATCTCAGCCTGATAGGGGGTGTAGGAGGTATACCAGTTTGGATTCTCCAGGATATTGCGTTGTATTACAGGCGGGAGAATGGAGTTATAATAGCCAAGTCCCATGTACGATCTGAAAGGCTTGTTTTTAGCTGCGATGTACCGCATCCGCTCCAGGTAGGCCTGCTCGCTTATACCGTCGGGAAGATTCAGAGGCTCCTTCTTATGAATGGACGAGGGGATGGTAAGGGAAACCAGTTCATCCATTGATTGGACTCCGATTTTTTCCAGCATTTCATTTATCTCGGGCTGCCGTGGGCCCAGATGACGTTGGCTAAATTGATCAGATCTCATAAATGTCTATAAATATTTCCTGGTAGGGACTCTAATTGAGGGCAAATATAAACAAAGAGGCGATTAATCTTATAGGGGTAAATCATGTTATTCAACCATGGAAAGAAATGGATTTCCGATGGCTTCTTCACCGATGGTGGAAGGAGCTCCATGGCCCGGATATACAATAGTATCAGGAGGCAGGGTAAGCAATCTGGTGCGGATCGAATGAATGAGGGTGTCGTAGTCACCCCCCGGCAGGTCGGTCCTGCCAATGCTTTGCTGAAACAGGGCGTCTCCGGTAATCACAAACTTCCCTTCGGGGGAATAGAATGCAAGGCTGCCGGGAGAATGTCCCGGGACCAGGAGGGCCTGGAGTGAATAGTCTCCCAGCGGGATCATCTGCAGATCTTCGAGGGCTTCATCTATGCCGGGTATAGGTTCCACACTAAGACCAAATACATCTCCCATCAGGGGGACATTCTTTACCAGACCGGCTTCACCGGAATGGGCCCGGAAGGGACAATTGAAGGTGGCTTTTACATGCAAAACACCCAGCACATGATCCACATGGCCGTGGGTATTAATCTGCCCTGTAACTTCAAGACTGTTTTCCGAGATATAGGAGTCGAAGGTTTGGATTTCTTCAGGGCTGTAAAATGCCGGATCCACCACCAGGCACTGGCCCTTATCATCCCGCACCAGATAGGTGTTCACCTGGAATGAGTTAAAAACAAGTGTCTCTATCCGGATCATCTTAGTTGTTTTTACCCCTGAGCAAAGGAACAAAGGAGAAGTAACCATGTTCGGTTCGCTTGAACTGGTCTTTGGATTCCCGCACAAGCTTAATCATTTTCTGACCTGCCTGTCCACCTTCCGGGACCACAAGGATGCCCCCAATGTCAAGTTGATTCAGCAGATTTTGAGGAATCGCCTGAGCTGCAGCAGTGACCAGGATCCTGTCAAAGGGTGCATATGCAGGGATGCCCTCATACCCGTCGCCGTAAAAGTAGATGGGTTTGTAATTCAGTGGCCCCAGGGTCTTTTGAGCATCAAGGAAAAGCTGCCGCTGGCGCTCAATGGTATATACCCTGGCCCCGAGTTCCAGCAGGACTGCACACTGGTAACCTGATCCGGTTCCCACTTCAAGCACTTTCATGTGCTTGCTTACCTCCAGCAGTTCGGTTTGGAAGGCAACGGTATAGGGTTGTGAAATGGTCTGACCGGCAGCGATGGGAAAGGCCTTATCGGTGTATGAGAAATTAATAAAACTGCTGTCCATAAAGAGGTGTCTGGGAACCCTGTTCATGGCCTCCAGAACTTCTTCGTCCCTGATTCCTTTGGCCCGGACTTCCTCTATCAGTTTCTTTCTCAGTCCCTTATGTCGATAACTGTCTTTCTTGTCCATTTGAATGCATAAATATAGTTTATATTCTTGAACATATATGAGCATTTTTTTTTGGGAGTCCAGGCAATTAATCACCTACTATTGCAGTTATAAATAATAAGCAGAGGTCGACTAATTGAATGAAGAACCACAAGAACCAACGATTTCTCTACATAGGATTTGACTTCCTGGCTGCCTCTGTGGCCTGGATACTCTTTTACATGTTTCGAAAGGTTCAGATTGAACCTCAGGTCTTTGGTATGGATATTCCCATAACCCTGGGAACCAGATTCTGGGCAGGAGCCCTCGGACTCCCCTTTGCATGGATCATGCTTTACTATTTTACCGGATTTTACAACAGTGTGTATCGCCGTTCCAGGCTTGATGATTTCAACCGCACCTTTATGACCTCGCTTTTGGGAGTTATCATCATATTTTTCCTGCTGATCCTTGACGATACCATTGTGGATTATACCAACTACTACAGCCTGTTTTTTACGCTCTTCCTGCTTCATTTTTGTCTAACCCTGATCCCCAGGATGATAATCACCAGCCGGACCGTAAGAAGGGTACATCAGCGCAAGATCGGATTTAAGACGGTGATGCTGGGCAGCAATGAGAATGCAGTGGATGTGTATATGGACATCCTGGATCAGAAAAAATCAAGTGGCCATGAAATCCTTGGCTTCATCAATGTCCACCAGAAGGTACATTATCAGCTGCAGGATCACATTGCTCACCTGGGGGGACATGAAAACCTGGAATCGATCCTGAGAGATCAGCAGGTGGAGGAGGTGATTATTGCCCTTGAGCCCTCCGAGCATGGCAAGATCGGGGATATAGTCAACAAGCTTTCACTACTGGATGTGAGGATTAGTGCCATTCCAAGCATGACCGATATCCTTACCGGAAAGGTGAAGAGCACTACCATATTCGGAACCCCTTTGCTGGAGGTTACACACGACTTAATGCCTGCCTGGCAGCAAAACCTGAAGCAAATGATGGATATGGTTCTTGCTATTCTTTCGCTTATTGTTCTGATGCCTCTGAATATCTGCCTGATCGTCGGAGTGAAGCTATCTTCTCCGGGGCCCATTTTTTACAAGCAGGACCGGGTTGGAAAATATGGAAGGCAGTTTAAGATTTACAAGTTCAGATCCATGTACCATAATGCGGAGGAGAACGGCCCTGAACTCTCTTCAAAGCATGATCCCCGTGTGACCCGCTTTGGACAATTTATGCGTAAGCACCGGCTGGATGAGATCCCCAACTTTATCAATGTGTTGAAAGGCGATATGGCCCTGGTTGGTCCCCGCCCAGAACGGGAATATTTTATCCGGAAGATTACTGAAGAAGCCCCGCATTATATTCATCTGCATAAGGTGAAGCCAGGCATTACATCCTGGGGCCAGGTGAAGTACGGATATGCAGAGAATGTCCAGGAGATGATAAAACGCCTCAGGTACGACATACTCTATATTGAGAATATGTCTCTTTTTGTAGATCTGAAGATCCTTTTCTATACGGCCATTACCATTGTAAAGGGAAGGGGAGTGTAAGCCCCTTTTTACAGATTCAAATAGGTCAGCCCTTTTCCATTAGTTCAGTCCTCTTCCTTTGAGCAAAGGTTCAATGGTTGGTTCTTTCCCCCTGAAGTTTACATACATCTCCATCTCCTCCACAGAGCCTCCTTTTTCAAGTATGTTTTCTCTGAAGGCAAGCGCCATAGACTGGTCAAACAAGGATGTTTCAAGGAAGGCATTAAAGGCATCCTTATCAAGAACCTCGGCCCAGATGTAGGAATAGTAGCCGGCCGAATATCCTCCTGAAAAAATATGGGAGAAATAGGCAGAACGGTAACGGGGAATAATCTCATCGATGAGTCCGATCCGGTCCATGGAGGAAGCTTCAAATTTGTTTACATCCATTCCTGTAGCATCGGAAAGCGTATGAAAGTCCATATCCAGGATGGAGGCAGCCACATACTCGACGGTTACAAATCCCTGGTTAAACTTACTGGCAGCTTCCAGCTTTGCAATGAGTTCATCCGGTATGTATTCTCCGGTTTCATAATGTTTTGCATAGGTTTTCAGCACATCTGGATGACCGCCCCAGTTTTCCATGATCTGAGAAGGGAGTTCCACAAAATCCCATGCCACTGACGTTCCTGAGGTGGTCAGGTATTCACATTTAGTCAGCATGGAATGAAGTGCATGCCCGAATTCGTGGAAGAAGGTGAGTGTCTCATCAAAGCTCAGAAGGGCAGGTTTGCCACCTGTGGGTCGGGTAAAGTTCATCACAATCATCTGGACCGGGCGTATCCATCCATCTTCTTCCATATGTGCCCGGCGGATGCTTGTGCTCCACGCTCCGCTTCTTTTGCCTGGCCTGGGATGGAAATCCATGTAAAGAATGCCCAGGTGGGATCCGTCTTTCTCCTTGATCTCATAGGCCATGGCCTCTTCATGGTAGGAAGGCAGGTCGTCACGCAGTTCAAATGTAAGTCCGTACAGCTGGTTAACCACACTGAACAGTCCTTCCTTCACAGCCTCCAGGCTGAAATAGTCCCGCACTTCTTCCTCATTCAGATCATATTTCTCTTTCCGGATCTTTTCGGCATAATACCACCAGTCCCAGGATTCCAGTTTGAAGTTACCCCCGTCCCGGTCTATCATTTGCTGCATCATTACAGCCTCTTCGCTGGCCTTTTTCAGTGCAGGATCCCATATCTGCATCAGTAAATCATACACCTTGGATGGTTCCTGTGACATGCGCTCTGTCAGGGTAAAATCGGCATGTGATTTATATCCCAGCAGCTTGGCCCTTTCAATCCGAAGCGCCAGGATATCTTTGATGATTTCCCGGTTGTCAAATTCATTTCCGGTATTGCTGCGCATGAACATGGCCCGGTATATCTCTTCACGCAGTTCACGCTTTTCTGAATACTGCAGGAAGGGGATCCAGCTGGGTTTATGAAGCGTGAACATCCATTTTCCGGAATGCCCTGCTCCCTCCGCTGCATCGGAAGCTGCAGACCGCACTGATTCGGGCAATCCTGCCAGGTCGGCTTCGTTTTCAATCACAAGTTGATACCCATTGGTTTCAGCCAGCAAATTGTTTCCAAACTGCATGGAAAGCATGGAGAGCTTTTCATCAATTTGCCTGATCCTGGCTTTTCCCTTTTCATCCAGGTTGGCACCGTTCCTGACAAACCGCTTGTAGATTTTTTCCAGCACCCTGGTTTGCTCGCTATTCAGTTTCATGGATTCCTGGTTTTCGTATACCTGTTGTACCCTGGCAAACAATTCGGCATTAAGCATCATGTTGCTCTGATGGGCTGAAGTGATGGGAACCAGGATTTTGGCAATGGAATCGATCTCGTCGCTGGTTTCAGCTGATCTGAGTTTGTCAAAAACCCCTTCCACCTTCCGGAGGGTTTCTCCACTGAGGTCAAAAGCAGCTATGGTGTTTGAAAACCCGGGTGACTCACTATTATTTACAAGGGCTTCAATCTCGGCTTCCTGTTGTTTGATCCCTGCCTTATAAGCCGGGATAAAATGTTCGTTTTCAATAAGATTAAAAGGAGGAACTCCGAATGGTGTATTGTAATCACCCAGAAAAGGATTCACGTTCTGATTTTCTTTCATGCTGCAACTACTCAATATAAACAATACAACAACAAGGTGTGGGATAAGTTTTTTCACGTTGATGATTTTGATGTTAATGAAGGGGAACAAGATATGAACTATCTGTCTTACTTAAGATGAGCTAAGTCATGCTGTCCGGCAGCAAAAAAAAATGAAGGGCTGCCATGTCGAGTGACAGCCCTTCGGCAGAAACCTAAAGATTTTGATAATGGTGAAATTGCCTACAACCGGCCAGGTCAGATACTAGATCTTATCTGTTTCAACAATCCTTCCCAGGATGTCTGCATAAGGCATCATCAGGTATTCCTTACCATCAAATTCCAGTTCAGTTCCTGAAAAGTTTTTATAAAAAACCACATCACCAACTGATATCTCAGGATCTTCGATCCCGCTGATAGCCAGCACTTTGGCAAATTGAGGTTTCTCTTTAGCAGTATCGGGAATGATAATACCCGAAGCTGTTTTCTCTTCTGAAGCTTCTATCTCCAGAAGCACATGTTGATTAATTGGTTGTAACTCTTTCATTTTAATTGAATTTAGGTTTACTACTAGTCGAACTTATTTTATTTCGAGCAGCTGATTGATCCGGTTTTTGTCAAAACCAACAATCATCTGACCGCTTATTTCGGTTTGTGGAACTCCCTGTTGCCCGCTCTTCCTTACCATAGCCTCGGCCGCAGCTGTGTCACTGGCCACATTTACTTCACGGTATCTGATGCCATGCTGATCCAGGTAAGTTTTAAGCGTGGTACACCATGTGCAGGTGGGTGTTGTATATACGGTTACCTGCTTCGTTTTCTCCGTATTTCCTGATGCATTGTTCCCTAACTCCCGGCCGGCCAGGATAGACTGATATGCTGATTCGGTCTGACACCCCTTTATCACATTCATCACCTTTCCGCGGTCGAAAACCACCAGGCTAGGAGCAGTAGTTACTTCCAGGCGGGGATGAATATCACGGACCTGGTTCACATCTGCGACAAACAGCGAGTAAGCTTCTGTAGCTGATTTGCTGCTAATCCTGTTCAGCGCACAATCGCTTTGCTCTGATCCGCTTTTGTACAGGAGCAGAAAGGATCTTTCTGCTGAAGTGATCCCTGCTTTTAATTCATCGTATGATTTTACTGCTTTGGTATTCATTGTACATTTAAATTATAATTCGGCTGCAAAGAAACAATCCTTGGCAGAATGTTACAGTAACATTAGTCACATAAGGGAGAATAGTCTATCCTTCCCCGTGAAAGTCTGATCAGTCCTTTCCTTTCCATTTGTTTTAAGAGTCTGGAAATAACCTCCCTGGAGGTGTTCAGAGCCATGGCCACATCCTGGTGCGATCCTTCAAATAATGTGCTATGGGTAGTTTTATAGCGGTCTGTAAAGAATTTTTCAAGCCTTTCATCCATCTTCAAAAAGGCAACGCTGTCCAGGACGTTCAGCAACTCATCAAAGCGCATCTGTACGGAGCGCATTACATATTCCTTCCAGGTTTGGTAAAGCGTTATCCAGCTGTCCAGCAGCTCTACGGGGATCAGGATGGCCTCCGAGTTTTCTTCAGCAATTGCCTTAATCCTGCTCCGGGTGCGATCCATACAGCAGGTAAGGGATACGGTGCATACATCCCCGGGCCTCAGGTAATAGAGGAGCAGTTCATTACCTGAATCATCGGTGCGGCATACTTTGATCAATCCGGTGATCACTATGGGAAAAGACCTGATGTACTGGTCTTCACGAATCAATTCCTGACCTGCAGCAAACCCGGTCAGTATTCCTTCACTGCTGATGACTTCCCGGAGCTCTGATTCAAAAAACGGAAACCTCTTCCTGACAATCTCCTCTACCATGCAATTTTTTTACGAAGGTAGAAAGAAAGATTAAATTAGTAATATCTGCCCGATTGAAGGTGAATAGTAAGCTGATTATCAGCGGGGGGCAGGTCAGTCACAAGTCCCCTGGCCAGTTTTTTTCTGAATAATACCATGATACGTCCCCAGATACTGACCCCGTCCAGATTTAAGGCGGGATCTCTGGCTATCTCATCCCCTGCACAATGACCGGCAAGTAAGTCCCCCATCTGGTTCGCGATGTGGCCGGCATCTTCAGAATTTAATTTGAACCTGATCATTGTTCTTTCCGCAACATGAGCTGTTCCTTCTTTTACTGCTTCCCTGGCATATTCTTGCAGGCCTTTCTCCAGGGATGGAATGGATTGGATGTGTTGTGTCTCGATGATCATGCTATCCCCGCCAATTGTAATTTTCCGAAGGGGACAGGGATAGGTAAGCAATGAGCCTGTTTCAATATCAAACAGAAAGGATCCGTCTCTCCATCTCTGCAGGCTAATATCATTGGCATGGAAATGGCCCGTAAAGACTATTTTTATCCCCATGCGGGCTAGCTGCCTGGAGAGCTTTCGGTACTCATGCACAAGGTATTCATCAAAATGCCGTGACTGGGAATCAAAATGTTCAAGGATTCCATGGTGCATCAGGACCACTTTTGTCTTTTGAGCTGCCTCTTCACTGAGCAGATTTGTTTCCAGCCACCTGAGCGTCTCTTTTTGGAAAGCTCCTCCTGTCAGGGAATATCCTGCTGTATTGCTGTCAGGATAAATGCAGGCATCAAGTCCGATAATCCATAGCCCTTCTACGGGTTCTGTAATATAGCTTAGGGAATTAGAATCCCTGAATATGGCTTTATCATATCCATAGGGACCATAGATCTCAGCGAATTTCCCGGCTCCAGCCTGGGCTGCTTTCAGGATTGAATCGCCCTTATATGACCGGGCTCTGCCACTGTTTACATCGTGGTTCCCAGGCACCACGAAAACTTTAATACCCTGTTTGTCAAGGGCATGAAGATGCTCTGCAAATCTTAGATGGGACTTCAGGGCTCCGTCTTTGGTAAGATCACCCGGGATCAATACCATTTCCACACCGGAGGACAGGATGGCCTGAACGGCCTCCTGCATCAACTCCTTACTTTCCCTGACTAATTTCCCGTTATATTTCAGATACCTTTCAAACGCGTTCCCTGAAACTCCCAATGCGGGATCGTAGTAATGCGGATCGCTGATAACCATGAAAGAGGTATTCAGCTCCGGTGGTGAATGCTCCGCATCGGGAAATGCTGTGTTGAGCAACAGGAAAGGGATCACCCAAAATTGATTCATCAATGCATTATTTATAGGGTCGTTTGCTTCGAATCCTTCCGGGCCCTTTTTTATACAACTCGGGTTGTTTGCGTTGTTGCATTCTTCCATAAAACATAATCAGGATCCCTGCAAAAAATGGCAGATATACTAACCAGGGAGGAAAGCCTGTGAGGATGTAACCGGCATTAAAAGCCACGGAAATAAGTAATCCGGTCACAGCCAGTGCCAACCCACCCCTGTACCACTGACGGCTTTTAACCGCGTGCTTCATCTTGGTTTCAGCCTTCAGTACTTTTTCATCCACCTGCCTGATTATTTTACTTATTTCTTCAGGGCTCAGACCGGAACCAGCCAGATCTGCCCTGATTTCCGAATAGCTTTTACCCTCCAGTTTCTGCCTGGAAAGCTCTTCGATCTCCTCCATTGAAAACTCACTCATATTTTTTTTATTCTGCTTCCGCTGCTTTAAGGTGCTGATCCAAAAATTCCAGGATCCTGCCATATCCTTCAATCTGGTTTTCTTTCTTCAGGAAGCCGTGTCCTTCATCCTCAAAGATTACATATTCCACCGGAACCCCGTTATTCTTGACAGCAGCCACCATCTCATCCGATTCAACCTGCAGTACACGGGGATCGTTAGCCCCCTGAAGTACCATCAGCGGTTTGCTCACATTCTCAGCATGGAACAGGGGACTGATCCTGTAAAGGCGTACAGAGTCTGCCGTAGTAGGATCGCCCATCTCGTTGTAAAGGGCTTTCCTGAACGCTTCCCAGTAGGGGGGAATGGAATTCAGGGTTCTGAGCCAGTTGGTCACTCCAAATATATTCACGCCAACAGCAAATTCCTCTGGCTGAAAGACCAGGGCTGCCATCACCATATATCCCCCGTAAGAGCCTCCCATTATTCCAACCTTGTCCATATCGATGTACCTCAGACCTTCGAGGTAGTTTTTTGCATATACACAATCCATCAGGTCATCTTCGCCATGTCGCTGATTGTCCAGGTCATAGAAGGTTTTTCCATAGCCCGAGCTGCCCCTGTTATTTACTGCTAGAATGGCATATCCGTGATT
>JBDLIM010000112.1:0-10105 GCA_039714915.1 Bacteroidota bacterium | reverse complement strand
TGGTTTTTATGGCAATCGCTTGTGTTTTTTTGCAATCACTTGTAGTTTTTTTTGCAATCAACCTCGATAATAACTCCTCCCGCTACATCAATCCAGTGAAATAACTTCTATCTAATGAAACTTATCAATCCCTCGGAAATTTCAGGTAAGATCTTAACATTGCTTGAACAGAGTGATGAGCGGGTGACCATTGTGTCTCCCTATATGAAAATATCAAAATGGTATAAGCTATTAAATAAGCTAAATGACCTGAAGGCAAAAAGCATCCCAATAGAAATATTTGTCAGAGATGATCCCCGAAATGAGGAGACCTATCAGGATCTGGATCAGCTGGATCTGGAATATCAAAAAATACCTCACCTGCACAGTAAACTCTATTTGAACGAAAAATATGGCATTGTAAGCTCGATGAATCTACTTCTGAGTTCGGAAATCAATTCATTGGAAATCGGATATGTAACAGAAACCAAACAGGAGCATGAAAAGTTGATTCGATACCATCACAGGTATATAAATACTGCGATTCCGGTAAATCTCAATACAAAACCCGGCCAGTTTGAAGATATTGAGGAGATCATGTCCGGGGTTCTGGATAAACTTGTAGAGATCGATAAAGAAAGTTGGATCTGGCTCGATAAAAACGTGCTGCAAATCAATATGGGAAGTAATAATTATAGTGTTCGTATCGGATATGATCAAGCACACTTTTTGAGGGTCCTCACTCCATTAAATCAGAGAGAATACGAGCTCTTCTCCGGGACGCTTGGGAAAATTGAAAAGTTAACGACCATGAAAACCGCACTTCATCCTGACACCCACGGTAAAGAGCGGCAAAACACGCAGAAATCCACACGAAAAACACTAGGCCAAATATCCGGACAGACACAGCGATTATTAAAAAGTACCTGCATTACAAGGATCTTACAAACTGAGGCTGACTTTGTCATGGACTCCATCATCAGGTTCACAAAAGCAGTGGATAAACACAGATCTTAACGAACATATATCAGCACATCGTTTACAGTGACATACTTACACACTACAATTTTCTTTTGAAATCCCCTCCTAAAAACTATTTGAGGGGTTTTAAAAGAAACTATTTCACATCCATTTCCTTTTTTACTGCCTGCTGTATCTTAGTGCGGGTTTCTTCCGAGAGGTGGTGATGGCAGGGTTCCTGAATGCTGCTAATCCGGTATTCGGCTAACTGATGTTCCAGCTGTTTGATCTGAATGGCATATTTGCGACAGAGGTGACAGGTGAGCAGATGTATTTTCAGTTGCACCCACTTCTTCAAACCAAGGCGCTTATCCTGTTTGTAGGAAATCAGAAAACCGGCCTCATCACAAGCGATCATATGCTTGCTCATAAATACCAATACCTTATGTCTCATGCTCTTCAGCATTTCATTTCATGCATTTACCTAGTTCAACCATTTGCTCTCCACACAGGACCTCATCTTCAGCCTTGCCCTGTGAAGCATGACCCAGAGATTAGACGCAGTGATACCGAGCTCCTTACATATTTCGTCAGACTGAGTCTCATCGATCATTTTCATAATAAAGGCAGCTGCCAGATTGGGAGGCAGTATCTCAATGCAACGCCTGATTATCTCCATAAGCTCTTCATGTTCGATGTCCCCTTCAGGAAGTAAAGAATTTGAATGGGGGCCCTTTCCTTCCAGCCAGTTCCCCCTGAACGGGTCTTCAGAACGGTAAAAATCCCCATCCGAGATATCCTGCTCATAGGCTGCCATGGAAGATTCTTTCGAAGCATACCTCTTCCGGTAAGTATCGATGATTTTTCTTTTCAGGATGGAAATAAGCCAGGTCCGCTCTGAACTCTTCCCCTGGAAATTATCTTTTGCTTTCAGGCCTGCCAGGAAAGTTTCCTGCACCAGATCCTCTGCCTTCTCCCGGTCGTTCACCCTGACAATGGCATAATTAAACAGGTAATCTCCATGTTTTTCCACCCAGGACCCAGGCTCCAGTTTATGCTTTCCATCCTCTGCCATCAGATCATGTAAAGACCTTAACGAAATCAATACAAGATAAAAAAAACTCACTGACTTCGTCCAGAATTGCGTATTTTTGAGCGATTTCCAGAAATGTGAAAGAGGATGTTTCCAACAGAATAGCTTAAACCGAATGAAGACAATAGATACAAAAGGATATTTATGCCCGCAGCCACTGATCATGGTGAAAGAAGGGCTCCTGAAGATGGCTGCGGGGGAAAAAGTGTGCATTTATACCGACAACGATACCTCACTGAAAAACCTGCTCAGCTACTTAAAGGACCAGGGCGTGGAACCGGAGGTGTCGAGCAAGGGCAAGGTGCATACCCTTGTTGCTGTAAGACCTGATGAAAGTGTGATCCTTACAGAACCGGCCGCTTACTGCGAAACGGGGCTGAATTTCAATGATTACGTTGTTTGTATCAGGGGTGAACTGATGGGTGATGGGGATCCCGAACTGGGAAAAGTGCTGATGGAAACTTTTGTAGATAACCTGAAGCTTCAGGAGCAGCTTCCCACCCATGTGGTCCTCTACAACGGCGGAGTCAAGCTGGCCATGAAGCAATCGCCGGTCTGCAGTTCTCTGTCCGAGCTGGAAGAAATGGGTACCCGCATCATGCTCTGTGGGTATTGCATTGACCACTACGGACTGCAATATGATATTGGTGTGGGAATGATCTCCAACATGGTGGTGATTACCGAAACCCTGGCTTCGGCCGGACATGTAGTCAATCCCTGAAACCATGGACCAGGAAGCTGAATCAATGAACCAAGAAACCGTCAACGGACCAGGAAGCTGAACCTATGGACCAGAAATTTGACCTGCTTTCCACCATTGAATACGGAGGATGCTCTTCAAAGCTTCCGGCCGGACTCCTGTCGGAAGTGTTGAAGGAATTTCCTGTGGCTACAGATCCCAACCTGCTTGTGGATGTGAATACCCACGACGATGCAGGTGTGTATCAGATCAACGGGGAGACCGCACTTATTTTTACCACCGATTTCTTCCCTCCCATTTGCTCCGATCCCTTCGAATTCGGGGAGATCGCAGCCTCCAATGCGCTTTCTGATGTGTATGCCATGGGGGGAACACCGCTTATGGCACTGAACCTGATGATGTTTTCCCAGGAGAAGCTCCCCCTGGAAGCATTCGGGGAGATCCTTAAAGGGGGGAACGAGAAGGTAAGGGAGGCCGGCGCACTGATTGTGGGCGGACATACCATCGACGACCATCCTCCCAAATACGGACTGGCAGTAATTGGTACGGTCCACCCCGACAGGCTCATTACCAATGCGGGAGCACAGGCCGGCGATCAGCTTGTACTTACCAAGCGCATCGGGACCGGCGCCCTGGTATCGGGTCAAAAGAACGGGATGGCCACCGAAGAAGACTACCGGAGGGCCCTGGAGCAGATGAAGCACCTGAATAAATACGGAGCAGAACTTGCTTTGAAATTCAGTGTAAGAGGCATGACCGATGTGACCGGGTTCGGCCTGACTGGTCACGCTCTGAAGATGGCCGAGGCCAGCCATGTGAGTTTCAGGATCCACAGCACCCGGATCCCCCTGCTTCCCGGGGCTTTCGAAATATTTGAAAAAGGAAGCATTCCGGGAGCCACTTTCAGGAACCTGGAATTTACTGCAGAGAAAGTTCACTACACCCGGAATGTGAATTACACTCTGAAAATGCTGAGCCATGACGCCCAGACCTCAGGAGGCTTGCTGTTATCGGTAAATCCCGACCACAGCTCAAAACTGGTGGAGGAGATCAATGGCAACAATCCCGCCGCGGGAGCCGTGGTCATCGGAGAGGTATTGCCCGAAAGTCCAAGGACCCTGTATTTCGAATAATACAAGTCGATTTTTCTTACATTTCCGCCTTTATCTCTAATTTATTGTGTGAACATATTATACAAAAATGAGAGATAAAGGAGGGAACTCCCATATTGTTTTTAATGAAGACTATGTATTGATTTCATTAAAAACAATATGTACGTTTGTAGTATGACCCGGCGCCGTTCCTACAGCTATATTTACAATGTCCAGCGAATCATCCTGCTGGTCTTCTACACCACCACAGCCATTGCACTTTCCGTACCGCTGGCAAAGCTGGTAACAATCCTGTTTCCAAACAACTTCTTCCCCCTGATCATCACCCTGATCCTGTATCTGGTGGCAGTGGTCATTGTGGGATCCCTGATCCATGTGATCTCCTACATTCCCTTTAACCTGGCTGCTTCTTTCGATCCGGTTAAAAACGAGATTGCCTCGGGAGAGATTAAGACCATAGATCAACTGGGAAAGCGAATTAGCGCATTTACTGTAGATTTCTTTGATTTTTCCTTTCTGGATATCACCCATGCCTTTATTCAGACTGCTGCTTCCGGCCTGATCTCGCATGAGGAGATTCCCGAGCTTGAAAAGGTCCTGGAAGAATACCGGATGCTTGAAAAGAGCCAGGAGCTGGAAGAGGTCATCAGGGCAGGCGAGATCACGCTTCCCGAAGGCAGGCTCCACCTCTATATTCTTCCCATATGGTTTGGGGACCACTGGCTGGGTTACATGGCCCTTCTTTCTGAAAAACGCATCAGCCGCTTCTTCCTGCGCTTTCTGAGCGAATATGAAAACAATTTCCTGGACGATCAGATTATGCACATCGTACATTATTCGAAAAGGGGCTAAAAGATGCTGATCGCCCTGGTTTATATCACCATCAGCTGTCTGATCATCTGGCGCTCTTCACACGGCTTTGAAATTGCATCTGATTTTCTGGGAAGGAAACTGCCTCCCGGGATCAAGGGAGCCACCCTGAACGCAGTGGCCAGTTCCATGCCCGAGTTCCTGACCACCATCTTCTTCTTGTTTTACCTGCGGGATGCGGAAGGATTTTCCGGGGGATTAGGCGTTACCTCGGGGAGTGCCCTGTTCAACCTGCTTCTTATTCCTGCATTTGTGGTCCTTGTGCTCTTTTCCATCGGGAAGGGCAAACACATTATCCTCAACAAAAAAGTGCTCTTGCGCGAGGGGGTGGTGCTGCTTATCTCCCAGATCGTATTTGTGAATTTCCTGTTCAGGGGTGAATTGAACGCTTCCCACGGGCTGGTTCTGGTGCTGATTTATATGGCTTACCTGGGACTGCTGTATTTCATTGCACACAGAAAGCAAATAGCCGATCCCGGTTTTACCACTCCCGTGGTGAACAATCAACATTCCATAGCAATCAGGATCCTGACCCTGGACATTACTCCCCTGGTACTGAACGGGAAACAGATCTCCCCGGGCAGGGCATGGATCTTGCTGGGCATCAGCACCCTGGTCATGACCTTTGGCACCTGGCTGCTGGTATTTGCCACAGACCATTTCGGGTACAAGACCGGCATTCCCCTGATCTTTGTAGCCGTGGTTCTCTCGGCTGTTGCCACCTCTGTTCCCGATACCATCATCTCCATCAAGGATGCCCGCAAAGGCAATTACGACGATGCCGTGAGCAATGCCCTGGGAAGTAACATTTTCGATATTGCCTTCGCCCTGGGCTTGCCGGTGCTTCTTTACGATCTCTTCTTTGACGAACCCATGGTACTGAATCCCCAGGTGCTTGCTTTCACCAAGGAAGTCTGGGTCTTTCTCCTGCTTGCCACCTTCCTCGCCCTGGCCATCATGTTAATAGGAAAGAAATTCAACCGTCGCAAGGCCTTTCTTCTGCTGGGGATCTATGTATTATTCCTGGTATTTGTGGGTACCCAGATTGATCCGGATTTAAAGGGGATCGGTCAGCCCATTGGAGATTTCCTGAAAAATGTGGCCAACGCCATTGGAGAATGGCTGCCCTGAAATTGCCACGGGATCAATTCCACGGGATCAATTTCACAGCTTCTCCTTCAATAATTTAAGCACTTCCGCATCGGCATCCAGCCAGTCGAGCCCATCCAGGTCCCCCGCCGGAAGCCATTTGAATTCACTATGCTCGGCAAGTTCAATGACTCCTTCCAGGTGCTGACAGATAAAAGGGATCAGCCGGAAGGCTTTGGATCCGTAGCTGTGTATGACCGGGGGCAGCATCCGTCCCACAGAGATCTCAATGCCAAGCTCCTCCCTGATTTCCCTTCGGATGCAAGCTTCCGGCGTCTCTCCATCCTTCACTTTTCCTCCGGGGAACTCCCATTTCAGGGGATGGGGCATCCGGCGACTGCGCCTGGTAACCAGCACGTCTTCCCTGTCCATGATTATGGCACAGGTAACCAGTTTCATGAATGCCGCCTGTTCTTTTTGGGAAAATCCACCAGCGCCTCTTTCACCTGGGCACGGCTCAGCTTGCTCCAGCTTTCCGATTCGAGAGTAAGCACCACCACACCTGCGGTAGGCAGGTTATCCAGGGGATCTGCCAGGAACTGGTTGGCATAAAGGGTGAAAGAAGGATTGTGACCGAAGATGGCCAGATCGGTGATCCCCCCGGGAGCGATGGAAACCACCTCCCTAATCTCGGAAACATAAGCCATGTACAGGGAATCATGTATCTGCAGTTCAGCCGGTCCCAGCCCCCACTGGCGGCACATGATCTGCGCGGTGTTCAGAGCCCGGTTTGCCGGACTGGAATAAACCAGCTGAGGCACCCGTCCCGCCTCCTTCAGCCTGAGTGCCATATCTTCGGCATTTCTCAATCCCCGGCTGGCCAGGGGGCGATCGATGTCATCCAGCCCTTCATTGTCCCAGCTGGACTTGCCATGTCGTATGATATACAGTCTGCGTTCCATCTCAGCATCAAAGAAGGCTACTGGCCAGGTCGGCCAGATAGGATCGTTCTCCCTTCACCAGGTGAACATGTGCAAAAATATCCTGGCCTTTCATGCGATCCGCCAGGTAGGTCAGGCCATTGGATTTTGTATCCAGGTAGGGAGAATCGATCTGCTGGATATCGCCTGTAAATACCATTTTGGTCCCCTCCCCCGCCCGGGTAATGATGGTCTTCACCTCGTGGGGAGTCAGATTCTGGGCTTCATCCACTATAAAGAACACCCTGGAAAGGCTTCTGCCACGGATATAGGCCAGGGGGGTGATCATAAGCTTTTCGGCCTGCTGCATTTCCTCGATGCGGGAAAATTCCTTGCTCTGCTGCTTAAACTTCTGCTTGATTACCGACAGGTTGTCGAAAAGGGGCTGCATGTAGGGACCGATCTTTTCGCCCACATCTCCGGGAAGGTACCCAATGTCGCGGTTTCCCAGGGGAACGATGGGACGAGCCAGGAAGATCTGGGTATACATTTTACGCTGGTGAATGGCCGCTGCCAGGGCCAGCAGGGTTTTTCCCGTACCGGCCTTCCCGGTCAGGGCCACCAGTTGCACCTCGGGCCTGGCCAGTGCATCCAGGGCAAAGGTCTGTTCCGCATTGCGGGGATCAATGCCATAGGTCCTGGTTTTCTCCACCCGGTTCACCACCCTGTTAAAAGGATCGTAATGACCCAGGCCGCTCTTGGAGTCCTTTCTGAAAATAAAATACTGATGTGCCAGGGGGGGCTTTTTCAGGCCAAAACGTTTCACCGGCACCCCTTCATTGGACTCATACATGTCGGAAATTACCGTGTCGTCCCTTACCTCGCTGGATTTTACGTTTTCGTAAATATCCTCAATGTTCTGGACCATGTCGTTGTGGTAGTCCTGGGCCATGATTCCAAGGGACTTTGCCTTCATCCTCAAATTGATGTCCTTGGTGATCAGGATGACAGGCCGGTCAGAGCCATTCTGAAGGTGCAGGTGCTCGGCAATGGCCAGGATGCGGTGATCGGGCGTATTCTCAGGGAAGGATGCAGACAGCTTTTCAGAAGGGCTGACACCTGTGCTTATGCTAAGCTTGCCCTTTCCCCTTCCCAGGGACAATCCGCCGTTAAAAAGTTTATCCCCGCTGAGCTTATCCAGTTCCCTGGTGAATTCACGAGCATGAAAATTGATGATGTCATTTCCCTTTTTAAAGTGGTCCAACTCCTCCAACACCGTGATGGGAACGCTTATATCATGTTCCTCAAAATTATGTATGCTCTTATAGTCGTGAAGTAAAACATTGGTATCCAGCACAAAGATCTTTCGATTTTTTTTCACAGCAGTAGCCATAAATCCCCTCCCATTAAGTTAACTTTACCACAGCTTCAAAATTAGGATTTTTTGTTCCCCACATGTTAGAAAATTATTCACATTGAATTAACTTTTACACACAGGTAAAAAGCATCCGGAAGATGGAAAATCTGAATTATATTCTGGATCGGCGAAGCATCCGTCGGTTTAAAGATCAAAAAGTTGATAATCTGACTATTAAGAAGATACTCACTGCAGCCATGTATGCCCCTTCTGCAATGAATCGCCAACCCTGGCATTTTGTGGTGATTGATGAGCCCGCATTGCTCCTGAAGAGCATGGAAATACACCCCTATGCCCGGATGCTTCAAACCGCTTCCCATGCCATCGTGGTTTGCGGGGACGAAGAGCTGCAGCACGACGATGGGTACTGGGTGGTGGATTGCGGGGCAGCCACCCAGAACCTTTTACTGGCAGCCCATGCCCTGGGACTGGGAACCTGCTGGGTGGGACTGCAACCCAGGGAAGAAAGGAAGACCGCCTTCTCCCGTCTGCTGACACTGCCCCGGCATGTCAAACCCTTTGCCATGGTGGCGCTGGGTTATCCCGATGAAAGCAAATCCAGGCCCCGGCGTTTTCATCCCGAAAAGGTGAAGTACAATGGCTGGGAGAAGCCCTTTTTTCCTGCTTACCCATGACTTGCCCCCTGATGCTATGACCTACGCCGAGACTCTTGATTTTCTTTTTAACAGCCTTCCAATGTACCAGCGCCAGGGGAAGGCAGCCTACAAGGCCAACCTGGACAATACTCACCGGCTTGATAAGGCTACAGGTCACCCCTACCGCTCTTATCCATGCATCCACATAGCAGGGACCAACGGGAAGGGTTCGGTCAGCCACATGCTTGCTTCGGTATTGCAGCAGGCCGGGATTAGAACCGGGCTCTATACCTCACCCCACCTGCTCGATTTCAGGGAGCGCATCCGGATCAGCGGCAGGCCCATCCCGGAGGAAGAGGTCACCGGCTTTGTGGAGCGCTACCAGGCCCTCATCAGGGAAATCACCCCCTCCTTTTTTGAAATGACCGTGGCCATGGCCTTCGAACATTTTGCCAGGCAGAAAGTAGATGTGGCCGTGATTGAAACAGGACTGGGAGGCAGGCTGGATTCCACAAACATCATTAGCCCCGTACTTTCGGTTATCACTAATATTTCCCTGGAACACACCGAATTCCTGGGTTCTGACCTCCCCTCTATTGCCAGGGAAAAAGGAGGGATCATTAAAGCGGGAGTCCCCCTGGTTTTGGGACGTAGCGAAAAAGCCTATGATCATGTATTGCTGGATATGGCCGGAAAGCTTAAGGCTCCGCTGACCCGGGCCGACAAGACCTACTCCCCCCTGTTTCATACCCTGGACCAGGAGGGGAACATGATCCTGAGGATCCGTCACAACGAATCAGGCACCACCGAGAGCTACACCTGTGACCTGACCGGCCTCTACCAGCAGGAAAACCTGATCACTGCCCTGACAGCAATCCGGATCCTGCAGCAAAGCGGTTGGTCCCTTCCCCCGGCTGCCCTCGAAAAGGGATTCTCATCCGTATCAGCGAATACCGGAATTATGGGCAGGTGGCAAAGCATCGGGAGCAATCCCAGGAGCATTTGCGATACGGCCCACAACCGGGACGGAATCGCTGCGGTAATGGAACAACTGGAACAGGTCCCCCGGAAAGAGCTTCACATGGTATGGGGCATGGTCTCTGACAAAGACCTGGAATCCATTCTCCCCCTGCTCCCTCAAGGTGCCCGCTACTATTTCACCCCATCGTCGGTCCCCCGCTCCATGGACGCCGGGGAACTGAGAAGGGCAGCAGCAGCTAAGGGACTGGAAGGCAAAGCTTACCCTTCGGTGGAAGAGGCATACCGGGCCGCCCGGCAATCGGCCGGACCCGATGACCTGATCTTTACCGGGGGCAGCACCTTTGTGGTGGCCGATCTCCTGAGCAGTGCATTGATCTCCTGAGCAGTG
>JBDLIM010000111.1:0-10207 GCA_039714915.1 Bacteroidota bacterium | reverse complement strand
TTAACGAAACAGATCCCGAACTCCCTTACCATGTGCTTTCCCGTACCCTGCATGAGGGATTTATGGATCAGGACCTGAAAATCTCCTTCTATACAGACCATCAGATATTTGAGAGGTACCACAAGTTCAGGTTTCATGATCGCTTCAGCAGAAAGGAATCGGTATCAGCCAAAGAGTTAATGGGACTCAATCCGGGCGATTACGTAGTACATGTGGATCACGGGATCGGGATTTTCGGAGGGCTGGAAAAGATAGAGGTGAACGGCCGTGTCCAGGAATCCATTAAACTGGTTTACAAGGACAAGGATGTACTGTATGTGAATATCCACTCCCTGCACCGGATTTCTAAGTATAAAGGCAAAGACACGGGTCCTCCGAAAATATATAAACTGGGTACGGGGGCCTGGCAGAAGCTGAAGAACAATACCAAAAAGAAGGTCCAGGACATTGCCCGGGAACTGATCCTGCTTTATGCCCGCAGAAAAGAACAGAAAGGCTTTGCTTTCTCCCCGGATACCTACCTGCAGCAGGAACTGGAATCCTCCTTTATTTATGAGGATACACCCGATCAGTTAAAGGCTACCTCAGATGTAAAAACAGGAATGGAAGCCGGTTTCCCCATGGACAGGCTGGTATGCGGTGATGTGGGATTCGGGAAGACGGAAGTGGCCATCAGGGCCGCTTTCAAAGGGGTGAGTGACAGCAAGCAGGTGGCCATTCTGGTTCCCACCACCGTCCTTGCTTTCCAGCACTACAATACCTTCAAAGAACGACTGAGGAACTTTCCATGCACGGTCGACTACCTGAGCCGCTTCAGGAGCTCAGCAGACCAGCGGCGTATTGTTTCTTCTCTGAAGGAGGGGAAGATCGACATCATCATCGGCACCCATAAACTGGTGGGAAAGGAGATCGAATTCAGGGATCTGGGACTGCTGATCATCGATGAGGAACAGAAATTTGGCGTGACTGTAAAGGAAAAGCTTAAACAGCTCAAACTGAATGTGGACACCCTCACCCTGACAGCCACTCCCATTCCCCGGACCCTGCAGTTCTCGCTGATGGGTTCCCGTGATCTGTCAATCATCCATACCCCACCCCCCAACCGTCATCCCATTATTACCGAACTGCATCCCTTCAATGAGGAGATCATCAAAGAAGCCATTGAATACGAGGTCAGCCGGGGAGGACAGGTCTTTTTGATCCACAACCGTGTGCAGAATATCATGGAAATCAAGGAGATTGTAGATCGCCTCCTTCCGGGAATCAGGGCGGTGGTAGCCCACGGTCAGATGGAAGGGAGAAAGCTGGAATCGATCATGCTCGATTTCATGCAGGGCGATTACGATGTGCTCATTGCCACCACCATTATCGAATCGGGACTGGATATTCCCAATGCCAATACAATAATTATCAACAACGGCCAGAATTTCGGACTAAGTGACCTGCACCAGCTCAGGGGCCGTGTGGGACGTTCCAATAAGAAAGCTTTCTGCTACATTTTCGCCCCTCCGGTAAGCCTGCTTTCCCAGGAAGCCAGACGCAGGCTGAAAGCCATAGAAGAGTTTTCAGCCCTGGGAAGCGGTTTTAACATCGCTCTTCAGGATCTGGATATCAGGGGTGCGGGAAACCTCCTTGGCGCCGAACAGAGTGGTTTTATTGCAGATATGGGCTTCGATACCTACAACAGGATCCTGAATGAAGCCATCACTGAGCTGAAGGAAACCGAGTTCAGTGAGCTTTATAAGATCAACGAAGAAGAAAGACCGGAAGAAACTGTGTTTCTGTCTGATTGTCATATCGATACAGATCTCCAGCTTTTGTTTCCCGACAGCTACATAAGTAACATCAGCGAAAGGGTGGAACTCTACCGGAAACTGGATGCCATCAGGGACCAGCAGGGCCTCGAAGAATTCCGGAATATGCTTAGGGACAGGTTTGGTCCCCTCCCTGAACCCACTGAAGAATTATTAAAGGTGGTACAGCTGCGATGGCTGGCCCAAAGCTGTGGTGTTGAAAAAATAATATTGAAAAAGAGCGTCCTGATCACGTATTTTGTAAATAATCCTGAGTCTCTTTTCTACAGCTCATCAAAATTTAAGGAGGTTATAGGGAACATACAGGCCCATCCCCGGATCTTCCGAATGAGGGAAGACCAGGAGAGATTGAGCCTGAGGAGTGATCAAGTTAATTCTGTACAGGAAGCTTATGGCATCCTGCAGAAACTGAGTAAGGGACAGCACAAATGAATCTAGTTCTTGATCTGGGAAACAGCTACGGTAAGATTGCTGTATGTGATAAAAAAAAGGTAATTGAAGCTGCTATCTACGAGAAGATCTCCAGCAGGGAAATTGCCTATTTTCACACACGCTACAGTGGTCTTAACGGTGCGATCATTTCTTCGGTTGTTAACTATTCCAGAGAGATCATCGATTACCTGCGAAGCCTGTACAGTACATGCATTGAGCTGGACCATTCTACCTCAATTCCCCTTATAAACAGGTACCGGACTCCCGACACCCTGGGATACGACCGCATTGCTGCTGCAGTGGGTGCTTATACTATTTACCCCGAAACCAACGTTCTGGTCATAGATGCCGGTACTGCCATCACCTATGACATTGTTACATCTGAAGGTGAGTTTCTGGGGGGGAACATATCTCCGGGACTGGCGATCAGGTTTAAATCACTGAATAAGTATACAACCCGGCTGCCACACCTGGAACGTCCCGAAGAGAGGCCGCCCCTGGTGGGAAGCAGTACAAGGGAAGCCATACAGTCGGGCATCGTAAACGGATTACTGTTCGAAATTGATGGATTCATTGCGTCCATAAGCCAGGAATACCCTAACTTACAAGTGGTATTGACCGGGGGAGATGCAAAATACTTTGTTGGAAAGCTAAAAAGTAGCATCTTTGTGGACCTTAATTTGAACCTGATCGGACTTAACAGAATACTGGAGCATAATGCAAGCGAAGCAACTTAGATATATACTTATCACCCTTTTTGTCGCCTTTTTTGTCACCAATCACCTTTTCAGCCAGTTCAACACCTATTCACCCTATACCAGGTTTGCCCTGGGTGACCTTTCAAGACAGGGTCTGGGGCAGAACCAGGCCATGGGAGGTACAGGAATAGCCATCCACAACAGCAACAGGATCAATCCCCTGAATCCTGCTGCCTTTTCAGCACTGGACAGCACATCGGTATATTTTGATTTTGGAGCCAATTCCTTTCATAATCAATATAAGACCGACATTTCGTCCAACACCTGGTGGAACATGAACCTGCACCACGTGACCTTTGCTTCCTCCATGGGAAAGTACCTGGGATTTTCGGCCGGTATACTTCCATACAGCAGCATTGGCTACAGCATCAAGCATGAATATAATGATTTTCTCCATGGGGAGGCCCTGGACACTTATTATAGCGGCGAAGGCGGGATTATGAATTTCTACGTGGGCACCTCCGTCAAATTACTGGACCGGATTTCCCTGGGTGTGACCATGAACTACCTGATGGGGAGGCTTAGCAGGGAGCGCAATGTTGAATTCCCTATGAGTCAGGACTACTCAGACGTATCCTCCCTGGAAAATTTCGACCTCAAAAAACCGGTTTTTTCACTGGGCCTGCAATATCACGAAGTGTTCGGCGACAAGTTCTTCTTTACCCTGGGTGGGGTCTACGATTTTAAGGCTGATGTCAGTGCCAAACTCGATTATAAAATAAATAACGACATTCTGCCCTTCAAACCTGCTCCCCTGAACGATTCTGTTTTCATCGAACCCAATTATGTACTGGGAGAAGATACAACCTTCAGAAATTTTACCATCCCTCAGAAGGTCGGAGTAGGGATTGCCTTTGGGATTCCCAACAAACTGACCCTTACAGGGGATTATATCATGCAGGACTGGACCGGAGTAATGTCGGGCGAGAAAGATGCCACTACCGCTTCTTCCTCTATGCATTTTGGGGCGGAATATATACCTGATTATGAGGCTCTCAGGGGATATCATAAATTGGTCACCTATCGCCTGGGAGGCTATTATACCAACTATTATCTTATGGTCAATGAGCACCAGTTGAAAGACTATGGCATAACTTTTGGAGTAGGCTTACCGGTTAGAACGTTAAAGTCGAGTATAAATGTAGCTTTCACTCTGGGTACCAGGGGTACAACCGAGTACAATTTAGTGAAAGAAAATTATGGAATTATTACATTTAATGTAACTTTGCACGATCTATGGTTCCGGAAACGGAGATTTGATTAAACCATAAAAATTTGAACGGTATGAAAACTAAAGCCCTCAAATCCATCTTATTAGCGACATTGTCCCTTTTGTTTGTCCTACCTGCTGTTTCACAAAAAGGTATCGAGGACGGATCAAAATATGGGAAAGGTAAGGATAGTATTAACTGTATTAAGAACCTTTCTTTATACAGGGAATTCTTTAAACACAATAACTACCAGGACGCTATCACTCCTTGGAGGGGAGTATTTGGAGAATGCCCTGCTTCAAGCGAAAGGATGTATGTGGAAGGAATTACCATGTATCGCAAGTTTATTGATGCAGCCTCGGAACCCGGACGTAGAAATGAACTGATCGACACCATGCTGCTCATTTACGACAGGCGGACTGAGTATTATGGAGGGGAAGGCAATATTCTGGGAAGAAAAGGGATTGACCTGCTTCGCTACCGGAGGGCTGACAGCGATGGCCGTCCCGATATTGCAGCCATGGAAGAAGGATATGGCTACCTGAAAAGGAGCATTGAACTGCAAAAAAACAAATCCAGGGAGGCGGTGCTGGTGACCTATATCAATTCCAGCATTACATTGAATAAGGCAGGTAAGATTGATGACAACCAGGCCATCGATGACTATTTTGCCGTTACTGCCATCATTGATCCCTTACTCGAGACAAGTTCGCGCTGGCCCCGTGCCAAAGCCAATGTAGATGATTTAATGATTAAAAGCGGGCTGCTCACCTGTGATGCCCTGAATGGCTACTTTGAACCTCAGTTTGAGGCCAATAAGACCGATGTTGATTTTCTCAATGAAGTCATTAAGTTTTACACTGCTTCAGGATGTGACAGGTCCGATCTGTATGTGGCTGCATCCGAGCAACTGTATGAAATTAATCCGGGGCCCGAATCTGCCCACCAGCTGGCCATCCTGTTCATTGCAAAAAGTGATTTTCAGAAAGCTGCATCCTACCTGCAGATGGCTGTAATCGGGGAAAATCTTGACAATGATACCAGGGCCGAATGGTTCTTTGAACTGGCCATTGTGAGCAGTGCCAATAAAGATTACTGTGATGCCATTGCTTATGCCAGGGAGGCAATTGCTCGTAAAAACGACCTGGGGAAAGCATATATCACCCTCGGTGATGCCATTATTGCATCCAGAGACAACCTGGGTGAAGATTTTGAACAGCGCACCGCTTTCTGGGTGGCAGCTGACAAGTATGCAAAAGCAAGATCTGTGGATCCAAGTGTATCTGCGGACGCCACCAAAAAATTAAATGACTACGCAGCACAGTATCCAAACAATGAAGAGGTATTCTTCAGGGATTTGAAGGACGGTGACTCCTACCAGGTGAAAGGATGTATCAACGAATACACCACTGTCCGCTCCAGGAAATAATACCGGTAGGATAAGATATTCTGAAGAAGGCGCCCCTGTGAGGCGCCTTCTTTTTTTGTAAGTTTGTAGCTATGTGTGCCACTTTTAGATACTTCACTAGTTTATTTCTTGTACTGGCAGTGCTTTTTGCCGGATGCGAAAATGACATTGAACGTATTAATATGGTAACCGAGGAGACGGAAGTTCCTGTTTTAAAGAGCAAAAATATCCAGGTGATATACAGTGACTCTGCAAGGGTGAAGGTACAGATCCTGGCACCGTTTTATCAGTCCTTCCCGGATGTGGAACGACCCTATGACGAATTTCCTGAAGGCATGGAAGTATTTTTCTATAACGATTCCAGCAAAATCGAATCGGAGATCAGGGCTGATTATACCATCTACTATGCCCAGGAAAAACTCTGGCATGCCACCGGAAACGTGATAGCCCGCCGCCTTGATAACGGAGATGCACTGTATACGGAAGAGCTGTTCTGGGATATGGACAAAGAGCAGATCTACTCAAATTCATACTCCAGAGTGCATAACGAGGACAACATCCTTTATGGAAAAAGGGGATTTAAGTCCCATCAGAATCTATCCAACTGGCAACTGATTGGATCAAGTGGAACCATAAATGTTCAGAATGAAGAATAGTGTTTCAGGATTGTTCGAGGTCGTATGGTTTGTCCTGGGCGGACTCATGCTTTTTATGGCTGTGGATGTTACTCTGAATACAGGACTGGGTGACAGCTGGTACTATTTTCTTTTTTCAGTCCTTGCTTTTGTGATGTATTTTTTCAGAAGACGAATGAGAATTTCACATCGCTGACCTATGAATTATCTCATTCTGATCATCCTGATCCTGATCTCCATTCTCTTTTCAGCTTTCTTTTCCGGCATGGAAATAGCTTTTATTTCGGCCAATAAACTCCGGATCGAAATTGATAAGAAGCAAAAGAAGATCTTTGCAGGAATGGTAAGCTACTTCAGCAAATATCCTTCCCGCTTCATTGCCACTATGCTGGTGGGGAACAACATTTCCCTGGTTATCTATGGGATAGCCTTTGCCATGCTGCTTCAGGAACCCATTCAAAACATGCTGGGTGATAATTCCGAGGCTGTGGTCCTGTTGATTCAAACCCTTGTTTCCACCCTAATTATCCTGCTTAGTGCCGAGTTCCTGCCTAAAATCCTCTTTCGGCTCAATCCTAACAATTCACTGCGCTTACTGAGCATTCCGATCATGGTGTTTTACACGCTCCTCTACCCCATTACCCTCCTTACCATAGGTATTTCAAATTTTACCATGAAATATCTGTTGCGGGTCAGTCCCGATACAGAATCGGCCGAACAGGTATTCAGCAAGGTGGACCTTGACCACCTGCTCACCACCGTGAAGCCTGAACAGCGTGCCAACGGGGAAGAAATCGAAGAAGTGAAGATTTTTAAAAATGCCCTTGAATTCTCCGGTCAGAAAGTACGTGATTGCATGATTCCCCGCACCGATGTGATTGCCCTGGAGATTGATTCAACGGTGGAGGATCTGTCTCAGCGCTTCATCGAGACCGGACTAAGCAGAATCCTGATCTACAGCGAGACCATTGATAAGGTGATCGGGTATGTGAATTCCAAAGATCTTTTCAGGAAACCTGATCAGATCAAATCACATCTGAAACCTATTCAAATTGTCCCTGAAACCCTGGCAGTAAACAGTCTGCTCACCAGTTTTATCAAAGAAGGTAAAAGCATTGCACTGGTGGTGGATGAATTCGGGGGAACCTCGGGTGTGATTACTACAGAAGATATCATTGAAGAGATATTTGGTGAAATAGAAGACGAGCACGATTCCAACGACCTGGTGGAAGAGCAAACAGACAAAAACAGTTACCGTTTATCGGGCAGGCATGAGATCGATTACCTGAATGCAAAGTACTTTCTGGCCATCCCGGAGTCGGAAGAATACGATACCCTGGCCGGATATATCATTTTTCACTACGAAAGCATCCCCGAAAAGGACACCTCGGTGGAACTGGATAACTTCCTGATTACCATAGCAGATGTGAGTTCAAACCGCATTGAAGAGGTGGAGTTGGCAGTGCTCCATTCCTGATCAGCTAATTTTCATTCATTCTATGTGTATTAAACCTCTAATTATTACTATATTCGTACGCTCAAATTTTTAGATATAAAATAGTTAAACAGATACATTTTAATGGCAACATTACAGAATATCAGGAACAGGGCAGGATTGCTGGTCGCCATCGTCATCGGACTGGCGCTTTTTGCATTCATACTAGGAGATATGATGGGTTCCGGATCCTCTTCCATCGGGAAGAAATCCGTTGCTGAGATCAATGGCAAGGGCATCGGTGTGACAGATTATATGAATCGCGAAAAAAGCCTCCGCGAATTTTATCAGCTCAATGCCGGCGGACAGTCACTGGATGCAGAAATGGAGAAGCAGATACAGCAGGAGACATGGAGAAGGCTTCTCAGGGAAACTATCATGGAGCGTTCCTATGAGAAACTGGGTTTGTATGTCAGTGCAGACGAACTGAAAACCATGGTAACAGGCGATCAGACAATGGGCCTGAATGTAAATCCTGCATTGAGCGAACCTCACCCCATCATCCGTCAGATGTTTTCCAATCCTGAAACCGGACAGTTAAACCGTGCAGTGATGACCAACTATTTCAATGCACTGGATAACCCGCAATTTGAACAGGAAAAAAGACGCTGGTTGTTTATCGAAAAGGAGATTGTGGACGAAAAAATGAACCAGAAATATTTTAGCCTGGTCAAAAAAGGAATCCAGCCCTCCTCGCTTGATCTGAAGGACCATATGACCGAGACAGGGAAGAGTGCCGATTTCGCCTATGTTTCCAAGCCATTTACCGAAGTGGCAGATGATGAGATCACATTCACCGAGTCGGATTTGAAAGCTTATTATAAACTCCACCAGGAGAAGTATAAGCAGGATGCATCACGGACATTCCAGTACGTGGTATTTGCAGTGGTTCCCAGCGAAAAAGACATTGAAAATGCCAGGTATCTTTCCGCACAAAACAAGCTTGAATATGCCAGGGAATCCGGAGATGCAATCCCCAGGTTTATTAATGGTACATCCGATGAACCCTTTGATCCCAGGTTTTACACCTATGAGGAGCTTCCCGAGATTATCAGGGATTCTGTTTTCAATGCATCTGAGGATGCCATTTTTGGTCCCTATGAAGAGAATGAATCATTTAAACTGGCTCGTGCATACAATGGGCAGATGAGACCCGATTCTGTGAGGGCAAGGCATATTCTGCTTTCCCTGCAGGCTTATGGCGGGAACAGGCAAATGATGAATGACCTTGCTGACAGCCTTAAGGGCGTTATCGAAAATGGAGGGAACTTCAATCAGATTGCCCTTGAGTATTCGGCCGATGAAAGCAACCGGGGCATCGGAGGCGACCTGGGCTGGTTCAAAGAGGGAAATATGGTAACCGAATTTAATAATGCATGTTTCGAAAATAAAAGGGGCGACCTTGTCACTGCTGAAACCCAGTTTGGTACCCACATTATTAAAATAGAGAACCAGAGCAGGCCGGTTCGTAAGATCCAGCTGGCCGGTGTGGTCAGGCATGTTTTTGCAAGTGACGAAACCAATCAGGATTATTACAACAGGGCCGTGAAATTCAGAGGTAAAGCTACCGATATGGAAAAATTTACCGAGCAGGCTCGCGAATTTGGCCTGGACCCCAGGTTTGCACCTAACATCACCAAGGATCAGCAAACCATTCCCGGGATTGCAGATCCCATACAAATGACCAAGTGGGCATATGGTGCTGATGTTCATAGTGTAAGCAATATATTCAGTCAGAGCGATGACCAATACATTGTAGCTGTGCTCACAGAAGCACGTGAAGAGGGCTATGCCAAACTGGAAAATGTACGGGCTGAGATTACCCTGGCCGTGAAAAAAGAGAAGAAGGCAGACAAACTGCATGCTGATTTAAATGAGAAACTGGCCGGTGTAACGGACCTGTCCCAATATGGAATTGAGAACAACGAGAATGTGGGTGAAGCCACCCAGGTTAAATTTGCCAATACCTACGTATCTGGCATTGGCATGGAGCCCTACGTTGTGGGCGCTTCCATGTACCTTCCTGTGGATCAGGTATCCCAACCCATGACCGGCGAAAGCGGTGTGTTCGTTGTTTCGGTTACCAACCGGACCGAACCCGTTGACGGCGCAGAGGACGAATCAGCAGTCAGGACCAGGCTTAAGTACAGCATCGAATCCCGCAGCAACTACGAAGCCTACAACGCGCTGCTTGATGCTGCCAATGTGCAGGACTATCGCCTGGATCTTTTTTACAATTAGCTTCGTATTCTCATTTGGCTACCGCCGAGCTCGCTGGCTCGGTTCCTCGCTGAACCCAGCTTCGCTGGCTAAGGCTTCGGAAAATGAAAACACTGAGCCTACAATAAGAAAAAATCATAATAAGATATAAGGGCGCCCGGATGGGCGCCTTTTTCATTTCGAGCGGGTATTGCTTCCTCTACCTGTTTTCGTCACCCCTCCTGTTTTCGTCAC
>JBDLIM010000110.1:0-10342 GCA_039714915.1 Bacteroidota bacterium | reverse complement strand
ATATTTGAGAGGTTTATATGCCTCAGATCAATAGAGACATCCAGATTTCATAGTTAACTAAGTCAGGCACTTGGTGATATCCCATTATTTGACTCATATTCAGATTGGTTGTTTTTTGCATATAAACAAGCCCACCTTTGTATGCCTCCACGATCCAATCTGCTCACCAAATTCTGGCATGAACTGAAGAGGCGGAGAGTTATTCAGGTAATCATTATATATTCCGCAGCTGCCTTTGTAATCATAGAGTTGGTCAATAATGTAACTGAACCATTAAATCTACCTGACTGGACACCATCGTTTGTCATTATCCTTCTAATAATTGGATTCCCGCTTGCTCTGATTTTTTCATGGATATTTGATCTTACACCGGAAGGAGTAGAAAAGACCAAATCTGTTGATGAAGCTGAGAAAGGTGTGCCAGAAACTATTCAGGCAGATGGGAAAAGAAGAGTTTATTGGGGGAGGGTAATCAACTGGAGCATCACAGGGATATTGATGATTATAGTGATTACCTATGTGGTAATACGTTATGTCAATTTTTCTGATCCGGTGCCGGTTCATAAATTTTCATTCTATTTTCCCCAAAGTGACCATTTGGTCAGCAGTGGGGCAGGTTCAGCAGTCGCCATTTCCCCCGATGGAACAAAACTGGTATATGTAGCAGAGTGGGTTGCCTTTTATTCCAATGGATTCCATTTCCTTAAGGTGATGGAGGATGTCAACAGTTCATCCACCTATTCAGCTCCCGGCATGCTGGTATTGAAAATGTCCTGGTGCAGGAGCCATTCCCCGTCCACCTTCTTCCAGATAACTATGAACTTTCCTTTGTCTACGACCTGGCCGTCGGGAGTCTTTACCTGGTAAGCACCTTCCTCGATGGCCGTTTGTCCGATGGCTTCAGCCATGGTAGTGGTAAATATCAGGGAGGGCATTCCCTGCGCGGTAAATTCAGTCCACATTCCCCGGATGTTTTCCCTGCCCTGGATGATTTCGGAGTTGGGAGGGAACAACTTTGCATCCTCCGTGTAAAAGGCTGCTATGGCATCCAGATCCCCGGACTGGATGGCCTTCATAAAACTGTCATTTCGTGCCTGGATCTCCTTGGTCACGTCTTTGGATTTCTGGGCCTGGACGGAAGAGAGCATGCTGAGCATGCATAGTCCTAGGAATAAGCTTAGCTGTGATATCTTCATCATTTACTGGTTTTTGTACAATAGCAAATATACCACTGAGCCAAGTGAAAGTCAAGTATTTATCAGGCAATTGGCAGTTTGTACAATCTACATCCACATAGAACAGTCGATCACATGAATCAGTAGTTCTGTTAGTTCCTCATGGCGAACCACTACCTGGCCGGGCCGGTGCGATGAGATGTAGGAATCTATATAGTAACGGTCTCCTTCTTTTACCAGGTAGAGGTACTCACCGGGCTCCAGAGGAATCTGGAAAAAGCCCCCGGAGTTGGATCTGACCACAGCCAGGGGATCCACCCCGATCATTTCCAGGGGGAAGTAACAGTCCACCGGGGCAAAGCTAATGAGGGAGTCCATCACCTCATAGGGCAGGATGTAGAGATCCCTTACCACCGGGTAGACCTCATATTTTTCCATCAGCGTGGAATCATCCACAGGTACGGTAATGTTCCCGTAAATTCCCTGTTTGATGGTGGGTTCCAGCAGTCCTTCCGGGGTGATAATCACCTCGGGAGCATCCCTGTAAATTACCAGGGGTTTGAACTGATCTCCGCAGCGGTGCTCCATCAGTTCCATGGCCGGAAATTTTTTCATATAGATCATATCTCCGTGACAATCGGTGGCCGTGATCACATACCAGCGATCCACCAGGGGCACCAGGTAACGGTTCAGTCCCTGATTTAGCGCTTCATCCACCACCACCCGGTCGCCGGTCATGATGATGAGCCTGGGCTGGTGAATAGGAGCCCCGGACCCTTGCGGTCCCAGGATGGAGTCATTCCACTCTTCCATGCAATGGGAAGAGTAGAATACCTGGAGACAGAAGCGATCCACAAAACCAATGTTAAAGTTCACATAGCCAAAATCGGCCGGGGGATGATCACCCACACGCACTACCTGGACAGAAAGGCTGGTGGTCTGATCTGCATTTACATCAAATGGGATGGGCAGGGGATCCCTGACCAGATGTGCCAGTATGGATCCTTCTACGGGTGTGGCCCACAATACCGTGCCGCTTGAGTCGATCAGCATAAATTCGGTGAGCTGGAAATTGCCTACCGGGATATTTAGCGAGCGGGTGGTGAACTGCTCCCCAAATTTAAATACCTCCAGGTACTCTTTATCATAGATCAGTTTGCCATTGCGGTCTTTAATGGTGACCAGGGCGGCTGAGATCCTTTGATCGGGTGTTATACTTTGATCGGGTGTTATATTTTGATCAGAATTGGCGCTCTTCAGGGCCGTATCATCGCTTAATTCCAGCCCGAACTGGATGCTTCCTTCTTCTTCCACCTGATTGCAGGATGGCCAGATAAGAACCATGGCAATCAGGGTTGCGGTAAGTATGATGTACTTCTTCATAATCCGGATTTTAGTGTAACGACATAGAAAAGACGCTAAAATCCGCTCAGGGGTTGCGCAGGTCGATTCGTTCCAGCTGATTTTTAAAGTAGACCGGCAGTCCTGTTTCCCCGTCGTTCACCGGATCTCCGGCGACAGTCTGCCGCCTTTGCCAGATCACCGGCGTGATCCCACGGACCTCTTTTGTGATCAAACGGGTGACTGGGTTCAGGGACCAGTCCTCGTGAAAAATCACGGAAAGCAGCTGATCATTAAGCTGGTATTGTATTGCGGTCTTGCTCAGACCGCTAATCAGCTCAATCAGGTCCTCCTGTAGTTGCCGGACATGCAGGTCCATGGAATCAGGCTCCGAAAAAGCCACATTCCCCGAAGCAATCAGGTGGGGATCCAGGAGATTAAATTCATAGGAAAGATTCCGTATGACTTTGCTCCCGTTCCGTTCAGGCAGGGTCATTAGCAGGGCCATACAGGAGCTGTCATGGTCTAAAACCTGTTTTACCACTGTGTGCTCCCGGGGCCGGATGATCCATTCTTCCAGGAATTCCTTGGTGCACAGGGTGTCCTGTGTACCCTGCTTTCCCTGGGTCAGATCCACAAACAGGGTCAGATCCACAAAATCCACCAAAGTGTATACACCATCATGAACCTGGGTGCGCACCTGATCCTGGAGCTGCTTATGAACCGGTTCCTGGCCGGAAACATGGATCCCCTGAAGGCAGCTAAGCCAGAATAAACTCAGGAATATGGGAATCCGTTTCATAAGCACTATTTTCTTTCGGGTAAGGGCGCACAAATCCCCTCCCCCCCAAATTTGAGCGGGATCTTGATCCCGATATCCAGGCTCCATCCGCTACCTTGATAGGTGATAAGGGATGAGGCGGGACTTTCAGTCACTGTATTGGTGACGGAGATCTGCCCGGTGGACGCAAATCCATGCATGTAGTTCATATATAGGGTGGCAATCAGGGGAAAGTTCATGGGCAGGGCATATTCCATTCCGGCTCCCATTCGAAGTATGGGACGAATGTTGGCCAGGCGGGATGCCTCGAAGGTGGTGCTGGCGCTGACCGGTGAGGTGCTTCCCGGCTCCATGTAAGTAAAAGCGCCTCCTCCCTGGGTATGAATACCTGATGAGAACTGGGTTAACAGGGAAGCTCCTCCGTAGACGGCCAGGTGAATTCTCCCTTTGTAGACATTATAGAAATACCTGACCCGCAGGGGGAATTCCAGGTACATGGGTGCTGTTGTTTTGGTGACGAAATTCACCTGATGATCGTACATGACGGCATAAAAGGTGCTGGAAGACTGGTAGAGAGCTCCTGCATCGATGCCCACTTCATTGCTAAGCATATAGCCCACATAAGCTCCCGTATGCAGGTTGGCATAGGTAAACAGGCCACGGTCTGTCATGGGCCTGGCACCAATGGCCGGATTGGTGGCATTAAACTGGCGCCAGAGTGATCCTGCTTCCGCTCCCACATAGAACTGTCCCTTTTTATCCGTGGGCTTTCCCTTAAAAGTAGAATTTTCAATTCGTTTTCGGATCCTGTAATCTTTGTTCTGCCAGATATTGCTTACCGGGATATTGAAGGCCAGGGTGGTATAAAGCGAATTACCCTTGCTGGTATAGGTGGCCGTTTCTGTAGTGCTTCCGTCCGGTGAATAGTCCACTGCAGTGCTGAAAGGATCGGTGAATCCGCTTAGGTAGGAAAGATTCAGGGATGCCTGCCAGAAGCCATGCAGCCTGAGGTTCAGTCCGATTCCCAGCTCCATCATATGCAGGTTGTCTTCGGTATAGGATTCGGCCAGGTCATAGCTGTAGGCCGTTCCGTCGGGTGCCGAAAGGACGCCCGATGCCTGGTAAGCGGATCCTGATTGAACCAGTCCGAATACATAACCCAGCCTGGGGGTAAAACTAAAGGGATATTCGGTGGCTTGAATTCTGTACTCGGCCCTCAGGGTTCCTATATAGGCATTGTAGTGTGACCACATGGATTGATGGGGGCGGTCGTCGTTCATGTTGATCCCGTTCCTGCCGGGTAAATAATAGGCCCCTGCCACCAGGGAAAGGTCAGGCAGGATTTCCTGTCCCAGGCTTAGTCCCGCAATGGAACTTCTCACCATGCCGCGGTCGAATAGATTTCCCGGGTCGTCCACCTTAAGCAGGCTCCACTGGGGACCGGCTTCCAGGGTGAGGTAGGTTTTAAGTCGGGGAGAGGCCTCTTTTGGCTGGGCAGATGCCAGGGTGAGCGAAAATAATACCGGGAGCAGAAGTAGCAGTCTTTTATTCGTCCGTATCATAACAGGATCGTATCAATATCATTGGTGCAAATACACCTTTTCTTACGCAAATGATAAGGGAACGTTGCGCAAAAAAAAACGAAATTAAAAGGTCATAGTGAAAATGGTCTCCTTGTTGGGAGTGGACTGGGCGGTGATGGTCCCTCCGTGCAGGCGGAGTATTTGCCGGGAGAGGCTCAGCCCGATGCCGGATCCGCTTCTTTTGGTGGTAAAAAAGGGAATGAATATTTTATCGATCACATCGCCCAGAATGCCCTGCCCGTTGTCAATGACCTGGATGGTGGGCCGTCCCCGCTTATTATAGAACCCACGGATCTTAATGATCTTTTTGTTGATGCCTTCCAGGGCCTGTATCGAGTTCTTCACCAGGTTGATCAGGACCTGTTCGATCATCTGCTCGTCCATCTGTATCTCTATGTTCTCCGGCTCCAGGGTAGTGGTCAGGGATATCTTATACTCCTCCAGGTCCTTTTTCATCAGGGTATTCGTATGGATGATCAGGTCCTTCATATTTACCACGGCGAAATTGGGCTCCGGGATCTTGGTGAGGCTCCTGTAGGTCTCCACGAAGTTCATCAGACCCGTACTGCGCTTGTTTATGGTCTGGAGTGCCCCCTGTATTTCCTTGACGGTCTGAAGGTCCACTTCCTGCCTCTGCCTATCGTCCGATACATAGGGTCTTACCATGGACTCGACCGTGGAAGAAAGGGAAGCGATGGGTGCGATGGAATTCATGATCTCGTGGGTAAGCACCCTGATCAGCTTTTGCCAGGCAGCAGTTTCCTGTTCCTCCAGCACATTCTGAATGTTTTTTACCGTGCTCAGGAGGATGGTTTTGTCTTTCACCTTAAATTCTGTGGCATAAATGGCCAGCTGCAGGATATCCTCCTCATCCTGCACCTTCACCAGTTTATTTTCGCCCGGATTGATGGAAAGCAGGGTATTGGCCAGCTTCTCACTAAGGGACCTTAATTTATTGATGTCCCTCAGGGTGTTAACCTGGAATAGCTTTTTGGCAGCCGGATTGATCATCTCCACGGTACCGTCCCGCTGGTAGGCCAGGATACTCACATCGATGTTCTGCACAATGCTCTGCAGGTAATGGAAATGCTCCTCCCGCTCCGACCTTACCTGCTGAAAGTCCTTCATTACTTCGTTAAAAGCCGTATTCAACTCGTCAAAGGAGGAGCTTCTGTCGCTGATCTGGAAAGATCGGGTAAACTCGGAATAGCGGATGGATTCAAGGAAAGAGGCCAGCTCCCTGTTGGTCCGGTCCACATACCTGATCAGCGACCATACCTGGTAAATGATCAGCCCGGCCACCAGGATGGGCGTAAAGGTAAAGGTGCTGTTCAGGGTGATGAACAGGGCAAGGCATGTGGAAGTAAGCAACAATACCCTCAGTACAATATTAAAGCGAAATTGCTTAAAGACCATGTTTTTCCATTCTTCTGTAAAGTGAGGTCCGGGTCAGGCCAAGCTGTGTGGCTGCCTGGGTCACATTTCCCTGATTGGTTTTCAGTACTTTTTCAATGATGGTTTTTTCAATATCCTCCAGGTTGTAAGTGTCCAGTTCCAGTCCCCCGCTGTTTTTCACACCCGACGACAGGATGAAATCGTCCGGACTGAGGCTGGTGCCGTCACACATGATCACTGCCCGTTCAATAGCGTGCTGCAGTTCCCTTACGTTCCCGGGCCAGCTGTACTGGTTCAGTTTTTTAATGGCTGAGGACTGGATGTTGCGGATGGATTTACGGTATTTCCTGCTGTATATCTTCAGGAAGTGATCGGCCAGCAGGGGGATGTCGCCTGTACGGTCACGCAGGGCCGGGAGGGGTATTTCCACGGTATTGACCCGGTACAGGAGGTCCTGACGGAAAACGCCCTCAGCAACGTCCTGGTGAATATTATTGTTAGTGGCACAGATCATGCGCACGTCTATGGGAATGGGTTTGGTGGATCCCACCCTGGTGATTTCCCGGCGTTCGAGCACAGTCAGAAGCTTGGATTGCAGGGGGTAGGTCAGGTTCCCGATCTCGTCCAGGAATAGGCTCCCCGAGGAGGCGATCTCGAAGCGCCCCTGTTTCATTTTATGTGCATCGGTGAAGGCTCCCTTTTCGTGTCCGAAAAGTTCACTCTCAAAAAGGGTCTCGGGTATGGAGCCCAGGTCCACGCTGATAAATACTTCATCTTTTCGAAGCGAGTTCCTGTAAAGAGCCCTGGCCACCAGTTCCTTTCCGGTTCCGTTCTCCCCCAGTATCAGTACATTGGCATCGGTGGCAGCTACTTTCTTGATCGTATTGAATACTTCATACATTTCAGGCGACTGCCCGATAAAATCGGTATAGGGCTGGTCAAGAACGGCGCTGATTTCCTGCTGCTTAAGCTTCAGGTTCTGAGCCTGGATCCGGGTACGTCGCAAAGAAATGGCCGAGTTGATGGTGGCCAGGATTTTCTCATTCTGCCAGGGCTTGAGAATGAAATCAGTGGCACCCATTTTTATGGATTTAACAGCTTTTTCGGCATCTCCATAAGCAGTTATAAAGACCACTACTGCCTGGGGATCGATTTCCAGGATCTGCGACAGGGCATCAAATCCTTCCTGACCGCTGATGGCATCTTTGGTGAAATTCATGTCCAGTAAGACCACATCCCAGTCCTGCTTCTGCATCATCTCCGGAATACGCTCCGGACCGGTCAGAGTTTCGATTATCTCCACATGGGGACGTAGCAAAAGCTTTAGCGCAAACAGGATGTCTTCGTTGTCATCCACAGCCAGAATTCTTCCAATCTTTTGTTCCATTTTTTGCATTTAGCTTCGGTTGATGTTTGTTTTATACAAGTTAATGTCTATTTTGTGCAAAAAGAATGCCTTATGTCTCAAATGGTTCTCTTTCAATGTATTTCAAAAATAAAGATATGAGATTTTTCAATTGAAGTGTACGATATCGTACATAACAATCCCAAAATCGAACACTTCTGTAGTTTGTGCAAAAGCGGACTAATACCTAAGCTAATGAGAATCAATTCTTTATTTATTTTGGCATAAAAAGTGCATTTATTCGGCGTATTATTTAATGACCATAAAAAATTCTCTCATGAGTGGAATGGACAAAAAAATTGAAAAGAAAGGAATTCGCAGCAAGCATATCTGGTACTTTCTTTTCGGGGCTCTTTTACTGCTTGTACTTGGAGTCATCATTTTCGGTGATAAGAGTTCTAAATACAATGTGGATGTTTCCCGCATTACCATCGAAGAAGTGAAGCGGGATGTGTTCCAGGATTACATTACCGTACAGGGCACCGTAGAACCCATTACCACCATTTATCTGGATGCAGTTGAAGGAGGCCGGGTGGAAGAGATCCTCATTGAAGAGGGAAACATGGTCAAAGAAGGAGATGTGATTATTAAGCTGAGCAATGACAACCTGCTTCTGGAGATTACCAACAGTGAAGCCCAGGTGGTAAGGGCCATCAACGAACTCAGAACCGCCAGGTTACAGATGGACCAGACCCGGCTCAGTTACAAGCAGCAGATTATTAACCTGGAGATCACCGTTACCCAGAACAAACGGATGTATGAAAACAACAAGGTACTGCGGGAGCAGAATCATATTTCCAGGGAAGAATTCGACCAGTCGAGAGAGGCCTTTGAATCATCCGAAGAATTGCTGGAGCTGCTGGAAGAAAACTACCGGAACGATTCCATTTACAGGTCTATTCAGATCTCATCGCTTGAAGCATCGGTTGAAAGCATGGAAGCAAGTATGGAGATTATTCAGCGGCGCATGGAGAACCTGAACATCAAGGCTACGGTCGACGGGGAGCTGGCCATCCTTAATCCTGAGATCGGACAGGTGATTACCTATGGTACCAGGGTTGGAACCATCAATATACTGGACTCCTACAAGCTCAGGGTGGATATTGATGAGCACTACATTGCACGCATCACACGAGACCTTACCGGGGAATGCGACTTCGCCAGCCACCCCTATACCGGAGTCATTAAGAAAATTTATCCTGAGGTTCAGGGAGGTCGCTTTGCCGTGGATATGGTCTTTACCGACAAGGTGCCGGCCCAGATCAGGATCGGTCAGACCTCCAGGATCAGGCTGCAGCTGGGCGAATCCAAGGAAGGTGTGTTGCTAACCAAAGGCGGATTTTACCAGACAACCGGTGGACAGTGGGTATTTGTGCTGGATCCCACCGAAGAGTTTGCCGAGAAGAGAGACATCAGCATAGGCCGGCAGAATCCCAGGTACTACGAGGTACTGGGAGGCCTGGAGCCCGGCGAGAAGGTGATCGTGTCCTCTTACCAGAATTACGCCGATCATGATAAACTGATTCTGAAGCACAATAGGTAAGTCGAAAGTCGAAAGTCAAAAGTCAAAAGTCAAAATTATACAGATAAGCGCGTAATAATGAAGAAAAATATCCTTTTCCTAGTCGTTATTGTAAGCATTGCCAGTGGGGTATCCGGACAATCCGATTCGGCATGGAGCCTGAACCAGTGCATTGACTATGCCATTCAGTACAACCTGGATGTAAAACGCCAGGAACTGATGCTGCAGAGTACCGACCAGGATCATCTGCAGAGCAAAATGGACCTGCTGCCTAACCTGAACGGGATGATTGAGCACGAGCTGGGTTCTGGACGTGTACTGGACCGGGGATCCTATGAATGGGTGAATGCCAATGTGAGCCAGGGAGACCTGGGGCTGCAGAGCGAAATATCCCTGTTCAGCGGACTAATGGCTTACAACAATATGAAAATGAACAAGGCCACCTACCTGATGAATGTGGAAGACCTGGAGGCCATGGAGGACAATGTGACCCTGCAGGTAATGACCGGTTACCTGGATCTGCTAAGGAATCAGGAACTGGTGGATGTGGCCGGGAACAAGGTGAAGGTAACCCGGCAGCAGGTGGAAAGAATGGAAAGGCTGGTGGAGGTGGGGAATGAGCCCAAGGGCAAATTGCTGGAGGTAAATGCACAGCTTTCCGCAGAAAAGCTGGCCCTGACCCAGGCTGTCAATGCCAGGGAAATCGCCAGGCTGAACCTGATCCATATTATGAATCTGGAAGACGGCACTGACTTTGTCATTGAGAAGCCCTTGCTTCCGGATCCTACTACCCTTGAGATTCCCGGGCTGGATTCGGTCTTTGAATATGCGCTGTCCAACCTTCCGCAGATCAAAAGTGCCGAATACGGGATTGAGAGCCAGGAAAGGCTGCTGGCCATTCGCAGAGGGGCCCGCTCGCCCAGGCTATATGCCAGGGGATTCCTCTATACCAACTACAGCGACGGTCTTTCAAATCCAATTGATCCTGGTACTCCCTATCCCATCAGCGAGCAGATTTCCAACAACCAGTATAAACAGGTCTCCATGGGATTGCAGTTCCCTTTCTTTAACAGGTGGCAGACCCAGACCAACATCAATAAGGCCAAGCTGGACCTGCAGGATGCCGAATTTCAATACAGC
>JBDLIM010000109.1:0-10470 GCA_039714915.1 Bacteroidota bacterium | reverse complement strand
ACTTCGTGATTACTCAGGACTTCGTCCCTCGTGATCACAAAAACACCGCCTGCCGGGCGGTGTTTTTGTGATTCCGGCGCGATTCGAACGCGCGACCCACAGCTTAGAAGGCTGTTGCTCTGTCCAACTGAGCTACGGAACCAGACAATTTTAAAAATGCGATGCAAAGATAAGAAAAAAGCCTTAAAATCTTGGGAGGGCTACAGGCTTCGTATCCAGTTCACCAGTCCTTTCTTTTCAAGAATGGCCATGAGTTTATCGGGCAGGGCTTCAAATTCGAATTCATGTTTACCTACCTTGATTATTCCCTTTTCAAAATCCACATGTACAATATCATCGAAACGGTAGGTGTTTACGGCATCGGGGAGTACAATCACCGGCAAGCCCTGGTTAATGGCTGAGCGATAGAAAATACGGTTCACAGACTTTACAATAACTGCCTTTACCCCCACATGAGCCAGGCCGACAGAAGGGTGTTCCCTGGAACTTCCACATCCGAAATTCTCTCCACCCAGGATGATATCCCCCGCTTTCACTTCAGAGGCGAACTGGGTATCAAATCCTTCGAAGAGGTAAGGGATGATTCCCTCCGGGTCAGAGCTCTGTACCTTATAGGTCAGGTTCCCTGCAAACATCTGGTCTGTATTCAGGTTATCAGAATCTGCATAGTTCCATACTGCCTTTTGTCGCCGGTAATCACCTGATTCTATAGTAAAACTGCCTGAATTAGCTTTCCGGTAAGGAAACCTTTCGGCACCATTTCCCGTTCTTGGGTCCTTTATTTTCCCATGGATGGCACTTAAGGCCACGGCTGCTGGTGATGCCAGGTAAATCTCTGCATTCTTATTTCCCATACGTCCCATGAAATTCCTGTTGGCAGAGGAAATCACCCTGTAATTATCGGCGGGTATCCCCTGACCGGTTCCCAGGCAGGGTCCGCAGGAAGCACTTAGTACATTGGCTCCGGCTTCCAGGAAGCTTGTTACCAGTCCTTCTTCAATGGCCTGAAGGTAAATCTCCCTTGATGCGGGTATAACCAACATCTGAATTCCCTTCTTTACTTTATGCCCTTCAATCATGGCAGCTGCTTCCCTCAGGTCCTCAATCCGGCCATTGGTGCAGGTTCCGATTACGGCCTGGTGGATATCCATTCCGGCCACCTCAGCCAGCGCCATCACGTTATCCACATGGTGAGGAGCAGCCACCAGGGGATAGACCTCGTTCAGGTCAATCTCTATACTTCTCGCATAATGCGCATCGTCATCGGCCCAGATGCCTTCCAGATCCGTACCCAGGTGCTCCTTCAGCACATCGTCAGCCGGAAATACCGCATTCTTGGCACCCATCTCCGATGCCAGGTTGGCCAGGGTCATCCTGTCGCTTACAGTTAGTGTGCTTACGCCCTCTCCATGGTATTCGATGGACATATAGTTGGCCCCGGCCGATCCCAGGATCCCGATAATCCATAAACTCAGGTCTTTGGCATACACACCCCTATTTAAACGGCCGGTTAAGCTAATTTTTAGTGTTTCAGGTACTCTGAACCAGGTTTCTCCCCTGAGCCAGAGGCCAGCGGCTTCGGTACGGTCAATCCCGGCAGCCATGGTGTTAAATGCACCTGCAGTACAGGTATGACTGTCCGATCCCACAATAATCATTCCCGGCCTTGCATAATTGGCCATTAGCTGGTGACAGATCCCGCTACCGGCATCGTGGAACTTTTGAATTCCCTGCTGATTTACAAAATCCCGGATGGACTGGTAAGTATTAGCCAGCCCCGCACTGGTGGGCGGTGCATTGTGATCCAGCACGATTACCAGCCGGTCGGGATCATGCACCTCAGATCCACCCATCTGTTCGAATGTCTTCCGGATGCTGGCCGAATTATCATGGGTGAGAATCAGGTCGGGACTTTTGAAAACGATGGCACCCCGGGGTGCCTCAAAGATCTTTTCTATAAAAGTGGGCATGAAGAAAGGTTAATAGTTACTAAATGAGCTGAATTCCGCTTTTCCGGCAGTGTGAAACCATTTCTCCGGGCCATATGGCCGATTGGATTTCTCCGATGTGGGCCTTTTTAAGCAATTGCATGGCTGTCCTGGACTGACCAATGCCTCCCCCGATGGAGGATGGCAACTCGTCGTTCAGCAGTCTGCGGTGAAAAAGGAGTTCCACCTGGTCCATTTGATCAGTCAGTTCAAGCTGAGTCAGGAGCTCCGCTTTATCCACCCTGATTCCCATGGAGGTGATCTCTGCAGGGCTTTCCAGGATCTCATTCCACACGATAATATCGCCATTCAGTCCACGGAAGCCGTTTACTGTCTCTGTACTCCAATCGTCATAGTCGGGCGCTCTCCTGTCGTGAGGCTTTCCATCCGGCATATCGGCACCAATACCAATGATAAAAACGGCACCATGTTTTTCTGCGATTTTGGCTTCGCGCTCTTTGGGAGGCAGATCGGGGTACATTTCGTAAAGTTGTTCGGAATGTATGAAGGTGATCTCATCTGCCAGTGAGGGTACAATATTCGAGTAAAAGGTATAGATGAAAAACTCGGTTCGTTTTACATTGTCCCATACTTTCTGTACTGCATTTTTCAGAGTTTCCAGGGTTCGTTCTTCGGGGAAGATGGCCTTTTCCCAGTCCCACTGGTCCACATACACCGAATGCATGTTATCCAGTTCCTCATCGGGTCGGAGGGCATTCATGTCTGTATAGATTCCATAACCGGTCCGGATATCATAGTCGCGAAGCATCATCCGCTTCCATTTGGCCAAAGACTGCACTACCTCTGCTTCCTGATTTCTCATATCCTTTATGGGAAAAACAATGGGTTGCTCCACTCCGTGCAACTCATCGTTAAGGCCCGTTCCCTTAAGTACAAAAAGTGGAGCGGTAACCCTTCGCAGGCGAAGGTCCGAGGCCAGTCCCGACTCGAAGTGATCTTTCAACATCTGAATGATTTTCTCAGTCTCCTTCAGGGTAATAAGGGGTTTGTAGCCCTCTGGAATGATTAGTCTCATAATAAAATCGTGTTAAAACAATCCGTTGTTCTGATAAATCTCCATCTGAACATCGGAAAATGGTTCTGTTTCAATACTAATGTTTTTAGTGAGATTCTGTATTTTACCTGTGGAAAAATTCATCTGAATCTCATCTCCATCCTCAAGTTTTAATTCCGGGATTTGTTTCACTGAGAGGATGGGAAATGCTGCATTAATGGCATTCCTTTCATAGATGGAACCAAATGATTCTGCCACAATGCACTGCACTCCCAAGGCAACAAAGCAATCCACAGCCTGTTGCCGTGAGCTTCCTGAACCAAAATTCTTTCCTGTCACTACAATATCACCGGGATTTACCTTGCTGGCAAAATCGGTGTAGCCCTCCAGGTTGTCAAAGGTATAAGGTCCCATTTCTGCCACATCGGTAATGGAGAGGTAGCGGTTGTGGAATATCATATCGGTATCGATGTTATCCCTGGGAATATACCAGGTTCTTCCCCGGATCTCCACCGGCCGATCGTTGGCTTCCCGGGCAGCATTGCTGTTTTGACTTTCGACCGCAGCTTGCTTATATTTCCTGGGGTCAGGCTGATTCGGAACTGCATCGGGTGAGCTAATGTATCCCGCAACAGCGGACGCTGCCACCACAGCAGGTGAAGCAAGGTATACCTCCCCTTTTCCCTGCTTTCCCGGGAAATTACGATTCCCGGTACTTATGCTCACCTCCCCGGGACCATTTTGTCCCACCTGCCCGGCTGCGCATCCGGCACAGCCAGCATTTGAAACCAGGGCTCCCGCTTCTTTAAAAATATCCAACAGACCGTCTTCCATGCATCTGAGCCAGATCCTGTCAGTGGCAGGTACTATTTTCAATACGACGCCTTCAGCCACATGCCTTCCTTTCAATACGGATGCTGCCGCCCGCAGGTCCTCCATACGACCATTGGTGCAACTGCCGATAAATGCAGAATCGATCCAGATCCTTTCCTCTGGCATTTCATGGGTCCCGTGAGGCTTTCCTGGAAGTGAAATGCGAGGCTTGAAAGCGGATGTATCCACGCTGTAAACCTCAGCATAACCGGCATCGGGATCCGCTTCCGGCGGAGTTACTTTTTTCCTTGCCCTGGATTCACAAAACCTGATCACCTCCTTATTGGGCGGAAAAAGAATGATAATGGCTCCCATTTCGGTGGCCATGGATGCAATGGTGATGCGCTGATCGAGGGTCAGATTATTCACCATATCCCCCTCAATTTCAATGGCATATCCAAGCAGAGTGTTTGCTCCAAAACGGTCCAGCAGATTCAATGTGATCTCTTTGGCAGAAAGATCCGGATCAGGTTCTCCATCCAGGTGTATCTTAACCGTGTGCGGTACCTTGAACCATACCGATCCCTTGTGCCAGGCTGCTGCAATATCTTTATCTCCCATGCCCTGTCCAAAGGCACCAATGGCACCCAGAATATTGGCATGTGAATCGGTGGAAATTGCCGTCGATCCCGGGAAGGCCAGGCCCTCCTCGATCATGATATGGGTTCCGATTCCCTTATCAATATCATAGACTCTGATCCCGTGCTCACGGGCATATTGGCGGCAGATATGCTGGTTGGTGGCATACTTCTGATCCGAACCGGTGGGATTGCAATCAAAGGTAAAATAAGTCTGAGACGGATCGTTAAGGCTCAGATGATTATCCTTCATATGCTTGACCACGTTGGCTCCGCCAAAATCGCGAGCCACACGCGCATCGATGAGCACATCCACAATATCACCCGGAGATACCTGTTCCTTATCCGAATGGGCGGCAAGAATCTTCTCAATTACTGTCATTCCCATGATTCGCAGTTTACTTCCAAAGATAGCCACAATGACATTTCAATAAATATTTTCTAAAACATCTCAGGAGGTTCTCCCGGGTTTTCATAGATTTGCCGCAAACCGGGAAAAGTTGCCCATAAGTCCACATCCAAATATCATCCGTCTTTACCTGATCAAGATTGCCAAATGGTTTATGTTATACATGCCCATTGTGGTGCCCTTCTATGAAAGCAACGGGCTCAGTATGAAGGATATCATGGTACTTCAGGCGGTTTATTCCGTAGCCATAGTAATACTGGAAATTCCTTCAGGCTATCTGGCAGATGTGATCGGGCGGCGAAAAACCCTGATTATCGGGGCCATGTTTGGAACCATTGGTTTCACCACCTACAGTCTGAGTTTCGGGTTTGTGGGATTCCTGGTGGCAGAAATCATCCTGGGGATCGGTCAGAGCTGTATATCCGGTGCCGACTCAGCCATGCTCTATGATTCCCTGCTGGAGAAGGGACAGGAAAAAAAATATTCACGTTTTGAGGGACGGATCACCTCTATAGGAAATGTTGCCGAAGCCAGTGCGGGTATATTAGGAGGATTGCTGGCCGGCATCACCCTGCGGAGTCCTTACATTGCTCAGTCCTTTGTGGCATTGATAGCCCTGCCTGCTGCATTTACCCTTATTGAACCTTCGCGTAAGGTTCCGCTAATTAAAGCCAGTTTCCTGGAAGTAGTTCATATTGCCCGTTTTGCGTTGTTCAAAGACCGTCCCCTGAGGAGGAATATCCTGTTCAGTGCCATCACGGGCACAGCCACCCTTACCATGGCCTGGTTTGCTCAGCCCTTCTTTGAATATACTACCATTGATATTGCCTGGTTCGGATTGCTTTGGACCACCCTGAATCTTACAGTGGCACTTACCTCCTATACGGCCCATCACATAGAAAAGAAACTGGGACAAACCCGTTCCATTCTGCTTATATCCCTGTTAATCCCCCTTGGATACCTGGCGCTGAGCCGCTTTCATCTTCCCACCGGCCTGGCTGTGCTCTATGTTTTTTACCTGGTCAGGGGCTATGCCACACCGGTCTTGAAGGACTATATCAACCGGATCACTGCCTCCAACATCAGGGCCACCGTGCTGTCTGTAAGAAATTTTATCATCCGCCTGCTTTTTGCACTAACCGGCCCCGTGCTGGGGTGGATTAAGGATGTATATTCACTACCACAGGCTCTAACTATGGCAGGAATCATATTCCTGATATTCAGCATATTTACTGCCATATTATTTATTTCATCAGGAAAGGAGATGGATAAGGTCAGGGATTATACCTCAACCACCAGGCCATCGTAAGCAGGCCTGATATGGGCCGGAAGTGCCCTGGTCAGTTCCTCACAGGGTCCCATCTGGTGAGAGATATGGGTAAGGTAGCCCATTCGCGGGCCCAAATCATTTATCAGAGAGACCGCCTGGGCAAGGGTGAAGTGCGAAATATGGGATTCCCTTCTTAATGCATTTACTACCAGGCATTTCACTCCAATAAGCTTTTCTTTCTCAGGCTCTGAAATAAAATTCCCATCGGTCAGATATGCAAATTCACCTATGCGAAAGCCCAGCACAGGCAGGCGGTAGTGCATCATCCGGATCGGGATGATTTCCAGGGAACCAATGGCAAATGGCTCTGTGGAGATGTGATGCATGATTACCTGGGGAACACCGGGATATTTCTTTTCGGCAAATACATAGGGAAATCCACTGTTCAATGCCCTCATGACCCGCTCTTCGGCATAAACATCCATGGGTTTTCGCTGAATAAAGTTAAAGGCCCGTATATCATCCAGACCGGCTATGTGATCGCGGTGTTCGTGGGTAAAAAGCACGCCATCCAGCCTGGTCACCTCTGCTCTAAGCATCTGCTGCCTGAAGTCGGGACCTGTATCTATGACCAGAACCTGTTCGTCGCTCTCAATTAATACGGATGAACGCAATCGCTTATCGCGCTCATCGGTCGACAAACAACCTTTGCACCTGCACGCGATTACCGGTACGCCCTGTGATGTGCCAGTTCCAAGAAATGTTATTTTCAATTGCACGAGCCCTTGCTTAGACTATTCACGAAGTTATGATTATTTTTAATACCTGAATTAAAGGTTTCACCCATGAAAGGCACTCTATACCTGATCCCCAACACCCTTGGAAATCCCGACACTTCAAGTACCATCCCTGCTATCATTACAAGCAGGATTAATACCATCCCGGTTTTTATTGTGGAGAACCTTAGAAATGCCAGGCGCTACCTGAAGAGCCTGAACAGGGATATTGACATCGATAAACTGATCTTCCATGAACTAAATGAACATAGCTCTGAAGCAGAGATCCCCGCCTTCCTTGATCAGGCTTTGCGGGGTGCCGACACCGGGGTAATCTCTGAGGCAGGAGTGCCGGGAGTGGCTGATCCGGGGGCAGCAGTGGTTCGCATTGCACACGAAAAAGGCATTAGAGTGGTTCCGCTAACGGGCCCTTCTTCCATTCTATTATCCCTGATGGCTTCGGGTCTCAATGGCCAGGCTTTTACCTTTCATGGCTACCTGCCGGTAAAAAGACCGGAGAGAATCCGGAAGATCAGGGAGATTGAACAGGTGTGCCTGCGTAAAGGGGAAACCCAGATGTTTATTGAAGCGCCCTATCGCAACGATGGCCTGCTTGCTGATATTCTGGAAAATTGTGGACCCGGAACCTTGCTGTGTATTGCTGCTGATCTTACCATGGAGAGCGAGTTTGTACAAACAAAGGCTATAGCTGCATGGATGAAGAAAAAGCCGGCCCTTCATAAAAGACCAGTTATCTTTTTGCTTGGGAGTCCACTAATGTTTTAAAATCCTGGCAGTATGTTATTTTTTATAATCCAATTTAATTATTTCTTTAATTCCTTCGAAATATGGAGTTGGGTTCATATCAAAGTGTTGTAAAAACTTATCGGAGTTAAACACATAATCCCTGTCATATTGATACATCATTTCTGGCATCTCTCGCATGATAGGAATAAAAAGTCCAAGTAATTTAACAATAAACTTTGTAGCAACTTGATATTTAGGTTTCACTCCCATCGCATTTGCAGCTGAATCTATCCATTCCTTTCCTGTTAAAGAATTTTCAGCTGTTGGTAAATGCCAAATTTGGTTATATGCTGATTCAGAATTACCTAATAATGCAGTGGCTTTTCCTGCATCAGGTGTGTAGGTAAATGAATGTTTAAATTTTAAAGAACTCATCCAATTTGCTTTTTTCCCTTTACTCAATGGATCAAAAACGGTTTCTGTCAACATACTTGTGTTTTTAATACCTGGTCCATAAAAATCTGCTGAACGAGCAATAAGAGCTGTCAGTTTCCCTTCCTTTACTTTGTTCAAAATCATAGCAGAAATATCAGCACGTATTTTCCCTTTTTTACTTGAAGGATTGATTGGGGTTTCTTCAGTCATTCCATTCAGGAAATTCTGATCATACATATAAATATTATCGAAGAATACTAATTTACATTTATTTTCAATACAACTTTCTATGACATTTTTTATGAATTTCGGCCAATTTTCTTTCCATATTTTATAATTGTATGGGAATCCAACTGTCACATAAACAATTGTTGAGCCTTTAACTGCATTTTTTACTTCACCTGGGATAAGTAAATCCGCTGAAAACAATTCATCGTTTTCGTTTACTTTTTCAGGATTTCTACTTACCAATCTAATTTTATCTGTATAATTTTTAAGAGCCTTCGCAAGTTCAATTCCAATGGCTCCACCTGATCCTAATATTGTTTGCATATCTTTTCCATTTTTTAATTACCGCTAATACCGACCATTGTACTCGATTGATGTTACACCCGGGTTTAATCAAGTTCTTTAATCCTTATATTTCTAAAGGAAACCTTCCCGGGATGATCTTGAAAACAAATGTGTCCTTTTGAAAAGGTCCCAAAGTCATACCATCTTGCATCACCTAGATATGGGCTTTCTTCAGATCTGCTGAACTTACTTTTCTGAATCATAGCATCCCATTCAGGTCCATGAAGAGGAAATGAATTTATCAAAACATTGTTTAAGATGACCTCTCCGCGATTGGCTTTGTAATCTATTTTGATGTGGTATGAATTCCATTGCTTGGCTGGCTTGGATATGTTCGTTTTGCTGGGTGCGGATAAATCATATAATGCCCCAACAAAATGCTTTCGGTCTTCTAAATCCTCTTTGGCATTATTTATTTCAATTTCCCCACCAAGCGCGATTGTTGGATCTGAATAAATCGCAGCATCTAAAATCTGAATCTCAGGTCCTGTTTGATAGGGATACCTGTACTTCTTGTCTTCATTTACACCCCACATAAAACCACTATTGCCTCCTGGAATAATGTTCCAATCAAATTTGATTTCAAAGTTTCCATAGACTTTGCCTGACAATAGACTTGCATCTCCTTCTCCTGTTTCCATGTCTGATACTCCATTGAATATCAGAATATTATTTTCTACAATCCATCCTTTTTTTGAGCCATTATCCTGAAAAATGTGCCACCCCTGAAGGGAGTTGTCTTTAATCAAATCTTCCCATTCAGATTTATCATTATTACAACTGGTAAAAAAAATAACCATTAGAAGGGGTAAAAGAGCCTTTTTCATTTTCATATTAATTTAGTTCGTATTTTCACACAAGTAGCATTCATAATATTTCCATAACTGGAAAGACCACCTTTTAATAAGAAGTAGTTGATTTACTCAATGAAGCTCCTCGTCAGTTCTGCTGCCTTCATTTTAGCGACTTTCCAGCCATGAAATATATACAATGTTAGCAAAATGTGCTTACTGGTTAAGTTGATAATCCTTAAGCAAAAGATTGGCTGACAGATTTAATCGAGTCGCTAATTTCCTAATCATATCAACAGTCAGTCTACGCTTTCGATTAAGAACCTCGGACACTCTACTTTTTCCACCAATCTCGGGAATCAAATCCACTTGTTTAAGATGCATTTCTTCCATTCTAATCTTTATCGCCTCAATCGGGTCAGGCGCTTCAATAGGATAATGCTTGTTTTCATAATCGTCAACCATCAATCCAAGTATATAGAGCTCATCACTTTCAGGAGTACCAAGCTTTGCATCAAAAATCTCTTCTAATCTTATTAGTGCTGCTTTGTAATCTGCTTCTGATTTAATCGGTTTCATATCCATAGTGACCAATTTTAAATACTATTTGCATCAATTTTATCATAATCCGAATGAGTACCTATAAATCGAACAAAAGCTAATTGATGTTCAAAATTGAATTTTATTACCAATCGATAAGAATTGCCTTTAATATTAAAAACAATCCTGCTATCCTTTAAAATACTCGCATTGGCATAACTCTGTTTAACATCATTGGGCGTTTTCCATTCTGTATTCATCGCAGTATCATACCACGTCTTTAAATACTGTTCAGAATCAGGATGTTTCTCCCAAAATTCTCTTAATGTACTTTTTGCAAATATTCGGTTCATGGTTCCCAATCTGAGAACAAAAATATGATAAAATTCTCAAATCGAGAACTTTATTTTATACAGAAAGTAACTTAAGGCATTTTTGCAATAACGGTAAGTATAAATTCTCGTACAGCTGGCGC
>JBDLIM010000108.1:0-10861 GCA_039714915.1 Bacteroidota bacterium | reverse complement strand
TATGCTTACTTCAGAATTTGGCAAATCCTGACTTCAAAAACACTGGGTCAGTGCGGATCTCCACCATGAGTAATAGGCATCCTCAAGCTCTTCGGTAGAAGGGAAAGGGTAGTACAGGTAGTCATCCTGATCACCCGCGAAAAATCCATTTTTAATGGTCCGGTAGGAGAGGTCGCCTTTAAACTGACGGATCACGGTTTTGGTAAGCCTCTGGCCGGAAGACATTAAGGTAGTCAGGCAGGTCCTCAGATGGTCCGGATTCGGATAAGGAAGGTCGTGGATGGGTGCATCCGGGTTCTTTGAAAGTCGGTTCAGTTTTAACTCAACCATAAATATTTTCGGTGCCGAGACTGGCTTTGCAGGATCTGTAAGGAAGTTGATAAATTCAGGAGGCGAGAGTTTAGTGGCCACCCGGGTGCTAATGGGGCTGAACTGCTGATAAAGATGGATCACATCCTGATCATCAGGCTTTAAGGATCCTGGCTTCAGTTCCAGGACCTTCCCGTCATCTGTGACCAGGTAAAGGCTTTTCATGGCTTCCAGGGGAGTATTCTCCAGCACTCTGTAGATGGATAAGAACAGAGATCTTTTAGGTTCCCCATCCTCGTAAGGAACCATTTTTTTACTCATATATTCCTCAGGCAGATTGTTGATTCTGGCTGTGTCCAGTTCGAAGAACATGGCCTGTCCGCGTAAGCGCTTTCTGGTACCTACCGCAAGATAGTTACCGAACTCAGAGGGTGAGAGATGGGATGCAACCAGGGATTCCGGAGTAAGTGAAAGATATACATATTGTTTCATGGGGCTTGGTTTTTAAAATGCTAAGTTCCTATTAAAAAGACGTATCAAAATGGCTGGAGGTTCGGCTGTAAATAAAAAAATTGCAATAACTTACATTTAGTTACAAATCATAAACTCTATAAAATGAACCATATAAAGGATGAATCAAGAGCAAGTCAAGGCGATGTACATAAAACACTTCGTATAACTCCGGGCATTGTCATTGTAATAATTCAATGGCTGCTGTGGATGTTTATCCCCAGGATCTTTCCCGGAGCCTGGATCAGTGCGGTGGGAGTAATGGGTGGATTGCTCGGGGGGATCGCTGTCTTGATCTGGTGGGTGTTCTTCAGCAGGGCACCCCGCTTTGATCGCTGGAATGCGCTTATTCTGTGGATATTGTCCCTGTTTGTGGCCTATACCTTTACTGATGAATCGATTACCACGGGGATGCAGGGAATGATGTTTCCTGCTTTTGCCCTTCCGGTGCTCAGCCTTGTGTTTGTTATCTGGGCAGTAGCAAGCCGTCATCTCTCTTTAACTAAACGGCGCATTAGCATGCTTATATGCATCTTGCTGGCCAGTGGAGTCTGGATCCTGCTGCGCTCGGAAGGCATGACCGGGGATGCCCGGATTGATCTGGCCTGGAGGTGGTCAGAGACTTCCGAGGAGAAGCTCCTTTCTCAATCCGGCAAAGAGCAGGTTTCAATGAAAGCCACTTCATTATCGATGGGAACTGAAGCTGAGTGGCCTGGTTTCAGAGGAGTTCAGCGCGACAGCAAAATTCAGGACCTGAAGATTGAAACTGACTGGACCACTTCACCTCCGCTTGAGCTGTGGAGAAGGCCGGTGGGCCCGGGCTGTTCTTCCTTTGCAGTGCATGGTGAAATGATGTATACCCTGGAGCAGAGGGGCGATAATGAGGTAGTTGCCTGCTATAATTTACACAGCGGTGATCCTGTTTGGAAGTATTCCTATGAAGCCAGGTTCTGGGATTCGCATGCAGGCGCCGGACCGCGTTCCACACCCACCTTAAGCAATGGACGGGTATATACCCTTGGTGCAACCGGGATCCTTAACGTTATTGACGAGACTGATGGTACGCTTATCTGGTCACGCGATGCAGCATCCGAAACCGGAATGCAATCCCTGGAGTGGGGATTTGCCAGTTCTCCCCTGGTAGTGAATGAGCTGGTCATTGTGGCGGTCTCGGGGAAACTGGCTGCCTACGATATTGAAGCAGGCGAACCAAGCTGGTATGGTCCTGATGGAGGTGAAAGTTGGAGTTCGCCCCATTTGCTTAGCATTGACGGAGTGGAACAGGTCGTATTCATGAGCGAGAGCGGTGCTACCAGTTTTCAACCTGAGGATGGCAAAGTTCTCTGGGAGCATCCCTGGCCGGGAGCCCAGATTGTTCAGCCTGCTTTTTGTGAGGACGGAGACCTTATAATCAGTGCGGGTAATGCAAAAGGAATCGGCCGTTTCAAAGTCAGTCTGGCATCTGATGTGTGGACCGTTGAGGAGCGATGGATCTCAGTTCGACTAAGGCCTAACTTTAATGACTTCGTGGTTCATAAGGGGCATGCCTATGGATTTGAGGGTCCCAGTCTTGCCTGCCTGGACCTGGAGGATGGCAAACGCAAGTGGAAGAGTGGACGCTATGGGGGACAGATTCTCCTTTTAGCTGATCAGGACCTGTTGCTAGTACTCACTGAGAAGGGTGAACTGACCCTGGTAGAGGCCTTACCGTCAAAGCATACAGAGCTATCAAAGTTTCCGGCCATTGAAAGTAAGACCTGGAACCATCCGGTCCTGGTAAATGACATTCTGCTGGTGCGAAACACACAGGAAATGGCAGCCTTCAGGCTAAAGCTCTTAAAATAATTCAGAACAGTCTGTTATTGCTTAACTGGCAAAGCCCTGGCTGGATATGTACTTATAGTCTGCTTCGATGTTCTTAAAGGGATCATCTTCTCTTTCGTCCTCCACAAAATAATACTCAACTGCATCGGCCCGACCTGCCTTAAAAATTGTCTCGAAATCGATAATGCCCTGTCCGACAGTGGTTCCTTCCAGATCGGCTGTAGCATCTTTTACATGAAAGAGCTTGATCCTGCCCGGATACTTCTTAATAAGCTTTAATGGATCGTAACCGCCTTTGGTAACCCAGAACAGGTCTGCTTCAAAGTGTACCAGACCGGCATCTGTAGATTCAATTAAAAGCTCCTGGGGAATGATACCATCAAGAGGCTTGAACTCAAAATCGTGGTTGTGGTAGCCAAACTTCAGGCCAACCTTATTACACATTTCCCCTATTTTATTGTAGTTTTCAGCCACCTTTTTCCAGCCGTCAGCTGTTTGCCTGACCTCATCCGGAGTGTGGGGAACGATCATATATTCCATCCCGGTTTCTTTGGCCGCATCAATCATTTTCTGCGCTTTATCAGCCGTAGTATAAGAACAATGGCTTGCCTTTAGCTCCATTCCCAGGTCTGTGATAACTTTGGTATAATTCTTGGCTGAGATTTTTCCCAGAAACTTCCCGTCTGTACCCAGGCCATAACCCTCAATATGTTTATACCCAACCTTTGCCACGTACTCCATGGTTCCTTCAAAATCCTCATTCAGTTGATTTCTTACGGAATAAACCTGAAGTCCCGGCTTCATTTTCGATTTCCCAAAGGTACATGAGGGCAGAAGGATGGTACCTGCAGCTGCCATGGAACTGATTCGGATGAAATCTCTTCTATTTGTTGTCATTGTTCTTATGTTTTTTGTTCAATTGTAATTCCTTTTTAATAACGGGGAGCAATTTACTATTTTTTTTGGAGCCAGGCTTTCTGAGATCATTTGTCAATAACTATTTGATATTGAATCGTACAAAATGGATAGGAAATCAGGAATTAATTCACATATTTATTCGAAAGATTCCTGAATTCTCATTGAAAGCATCAGGAATTGCAGGATTCTCAATAAACCAGATACTCACCATGGCAAAACGTAAAGACATTGAAAAGGTCCTCATCATAGGATCAGGTCCTATTATTATTGGTCAGGCATGTGAATTTGATTACTCAGGAACACAGGCATGCAAGGCACTGAGGTCCCTGGGATACAAAATTGTACTTGTCAATTCAAATCCGGCAACCATTATGACAGATCCGGGGATGGCTGACAGAACCTATATTGAATCCCTGAACGAATATGCCTTAAAGGAGATTATCAAGAAAGAGAGGCCCGATGCATTGCTTCCTAATCTGGGTGGACAGACCGGACTGAACCTGTCATCCTTATTATCAAAAAGCGGGATTCTGGATTATTATGGCGTCAAAATAATAGGGGTGAATGTGGATGCTATTGAAAGGGGTGAGGACCGCACAGCCTTTAAGGAAACCATGAACCGACTGGGCATAGAAATGCCCAGAAGCAAAGCGGTGAATACCCTTGAAGATGCTGAGAAAGTAGTTGAGGAACTGGGATTTCCTATTGTGATCAGGCCTGCATATACCATGGGAGGAACGGGGGGTGGACTGGTATACAATATAGAGGAGTTCAGGACCATTGTAAACAGGGGATTAGCTGCCAGTATGGTACACCAGGTGCTGGTTGAGGAATCTGTACTTGGCTGGGAAGAACTTGAACTGGAGGTGGTCAGGGATGAAAAGAACCAGATGATCACGGTCTGTTTTATAGAAAACGTAGATGCCATGGGCGTTCATACCGGAGATTCTTTTTGTACGGCTCCCATGCTGACCATCGATCCGGAACTCCAGAAAAGGCTGCAGAAATATTCCTATGACATTGTGGAAGCCATTGAGGTAATTGGCGGCACCAATGTTCAGTTTGCCCATGATCCCGAGACAGACAGGGTGGTTGTGATAGAGATCAATCCGAGGACATCCCGTTCCTCAGCACTGGCTTCCAAGGCCACAGGATTTCCCATTGCCCTGGTATCCTCCTTACTGGCAGGCGGATTAACCATGGATGAAATACCTTACTGGAGAGATGGTACCCTGGAGAAATACACCCCTTCCGGGGATTATGTGGTGGTGAAGTTTGCCCGGTGGGCTTTCGAAAAGTTTGATAATCTTGAAGATAAACTGGGTACCCAGATGCAGGCAGTGGGTGAGGTCATGAGCATTGGGAAGAATTATAAGGAAGCTCTTCAGAAAGCCATCCGCTCGCTGGAAATCGGCAGATACGGGCTTGGCTTTGCAAAGGATTTTAACGGGAAATCCCTGGATGAGCTGATGTCCCTTTTGAAACATGCCTCCAGTGAACGGCAGTTTATCATGTATGAAGCACTGCGTAAAGGAGCAGATGTGGAAGAGTTGTTTAAAAGAACTTTTATTAAATCCTGGTTTATCACTCAAATGAAAGAGCTGGTGGAGCTGGAGGAAAAGATATTGAAACATACCTGGGAAAGCTTGCCTGACGGACTCTTTATTCAGGCAAAGAAGGATGGTTTTGCAGACAGGTATCTGTCTCAGTTACTGAAAGTACCGGAAAAGTCAGTGAGGGAAAAACGCTATTCCTTAGGGCTGAAAGAAGCTTGGGAGCCGGTGCCTGTAAGCGGGGTGGAAGATGCTGCCTATTATTATTCTACCTATAATGCACCGGATCAGGTGGAGGTTAGCGACAAGAAGAAGATCATGGTACTCGGGGGCGGACCTAACCGGATCGGACAAGGTATAGAATTTGATTATTGCTGTGTACATGCGGCATTTGCGATTCGCGGGGCAGAACTGGAATCCATCATGGTCAACTGCAACCCGGAAACGGTCTCAACGGATTACGATACTTCCGACAAACTTTACTTTGAACCGCTGACCACCGAGGATGTCCTGAGCATTTATGAGAAAGAGCAACCCGAAGGTGTTATTGTCCAATTCGGTGGACAAACTCCCCTGAACCTGGCCAATGAACTGGCTGAAGCAGGTGTCAAGATCCTGGGTACCACGCCGGACACCATTGACCTGGCAGAGGACAGGGACCGGTTTCGGAAGGTGATGCAGAAACTTGGAATCCCTCAGCCTGAATCAGGCATGGCAAGTACCATGGAGGAAGCTAAAGAAATTGCCCATAGAATCGGCTATCCCCTTATGGTAAGGCCATCCTATGTGCTGGGCGGCAGGGCCATGAAGATTGTACTTGATGAAGAGATGCTTGAACAATATGTGGCTGAGGCAACCGACGTATCTCCGGACAGGCCTCTGCTCATTGATATGTTCCTGGAAGATGCCATTGAAGCTGAAGCTGATGCCATTTCGGATGGTACGGAAGCCTTTGTTCCTGCGGTCATGCAGCATATCGAATATGCCGGGATCCATTCGGGAGACTCAGCCTGTGTGATCCCGCCGGTGATCATCCCTGAAAAGCACCAGGAGACCATCAAGGAGTACACAAAGAGAATTGCCATTGAATTGAATGTGGTTGGGCTTATGAATATACAGTATGCCATTTACGATGATGTGGTCTACATCCTGGAAGCAAATCCCAGGGCATCCCGTACAGTTCCGCTGGTATCGAAGATATGCAACATTTCCATGGCCAATATTGCCACCCAGATCATGCTGGGGCAAAAATTGTCCGACTTTGACCTTAAGGAGCATAAAATTGATCACTTCGGTGTTAAGGAGGCTGTTTTTCCCTTTAACATGTTCCCTGAAGTGGATCCACTGCTTAGCCCGGAAATGCGTTCAACCGGGGAGGTACTGGGCCTGGCTGACACCTACGGACTTGCATTTTACAAATCCCAGGAAGCAACCCAGACCAGTCTGCCTCTGGAAGGTACAGTGCTGATAACCATTGCGGACAGGGATAAGGACAATATGGTCGAATGTGTGAAGAACTTCCAGGAGATGAAATTTAACATCATGGCCACCGAAGGAACCAAACGTTTCCTGGAGGAGCAGGGCATCGAATGTGAGTTTGTCAAGAAAGTACATGAAGGCAGGCCCAATATTGTGGATGCCATTAAAAATGGGGTTATCAACCTGGTGGTGAACACCCCTGCCGGCAAACAGAGTGAATACGATGACTCCTACATACGCAAGAGCGCCATTAAGCATAAGATTCCCTACATCACAACCACTTCAGCCGCCCTGGCAGCCACCAAGGGCATCAAGGACCGGAGAGATGGAGCCTATAAAGTGAAATCCCTTCAGGAATACCACCAGGGTATTCGTGAGGTGTAAAGTAGAAGTTTACTTGTTGGAAGTTCTATGTTAAGAGTCTTCGAGGATTGTCCGTAGCAAATCTTTTTCTTTGGAAAGAGCCATTCGCTTGACAAACTCATAATCATCGATTTTCATGCTGTCAAACCACTCTTCCCAGAGCTCAATAACACGGTCCCACTCCATGTCCTTATCTCGAGGAGCAGCTTCAATGAGTAAAACTTTCAGATCTGGATATTCCTCTTTTACCGGCTGAAGCTTCGTTAGATCTTTTCCCACAATGGGGTATCCGTCAGTAAATAGAAACAGGAAGTTTTGAGTCAGGGTATCACTTACATAATCAACTTTCAGATCTTCATAAAAATATTTCCAGATATCGGCACCATAAAAATCTTTGGGATTATCGCTGAATACTGCCTGATCATAAAGCTTATCCACATTATCGAAAAAAACTGAGCGTCGCTCTTCTGCAGATTTCCTGCGTAACACACCAGGTATATTTTCAATGTTTGTGTATAAACTGTCTTCATATATTTCACTTTTCAGACTGGCACCTCGCTGGTGAGCAATGACGACCCTGATCTCATCACGCGATCGCAGGTACAGTTGTGACCTGACTCGCTCTTCGAAAAGGGTATATATATGTTTGATCAGTTCTTTATCACGCTCAGACTGATTGTCCTGGACAATCAGGCGATCAGAAAGATCCAGCAGAATGATATAGTTATATTTGACCGGAATGGTGATTTCTTTCTCTTCCTGAGGCGGCATGCATGATGCCAGAATCAGCATAACTATGGTAACCGGAATATATTGAATAAGTTTTTTCATTTTCTTAGCTAATGTTGGTTTGACAGATGATTAAATGCTGCGGCGCTTGATAACCTTTACCGTGCCTGATTTAATAGCATGTTTTTCCTCAAAATCCTTCTTAATATTCAGGCATTTAACCTTTACTTCTTTCAGATTTTGAGGTGCGAGGTAGGAGATCCATCCGGTGGTAAACTGGTCGATGTAGGATTTTAAATTGCCCAGAATCATTGTTCCAATGTCCTCGCGAAGGTTTGCGATATCGAATCTTATCGGGTCTTCCGGTACCAGCTTTTTATGAAGGTCTTTGATATCATTCCGCAAATGTTTGATGATCTTCTTGAGGTTAATTGTAATAAGTCGTTTTGCCCATTCACGAAACATGGAATCAAGAAGAATACTCCACAGAATGTAAACAATGAATCCCAGGAAGAGAATCATATAAAAAGCAGGATTCGCGGCCCACGATTTGGTTGTAATACCCATTAATTCTTTGGCATATTCTGTATTGTTGTGAATCAGTAGCGCAAGCAGGAAATCAACAAAGAATGTTACGGTAATCAATGACCCAAGAAATACAAATTTATATTTGTGTTTCATCTCAAGAATGACATGAAATGCCCAACCAAATGCATAGAACACAAAAGGTACCAGAAAAAGGAGGAAATTATATTGTAATGCCTCAGCCAGTTCAGCAGGTTTTGGCATAATGCTGCCGGTTCCCATGCCAGCGGCAAGACGTTCAGCAATTGCTTCAAAATCGGTATATAAAGCCTTGTAAGCCGCTGATACGTAGAAGAAAAACAGATAGCCGGTGAGCATAATAAGAATAAACATGCTTATTCCAAACTTAAATGAGGAGAAAGTCTCCTTTTTCATTGCTTCCGGATCTTTTTCATATTTCTTATGAATATCCAGTAACTCTTCCCGCCGCACATCAATTTTATCTTGCTTTTCCTTGATCAGGGCGTTTACTTCCTTATTCTGCCTGCTTGTTTCCGCAAGGCTGGCTTCAAGCTTTTTCAGCTTATCTCGTTTTTCAGGTTTATCATCCTCATTCAGACCACTAAATTTTTCATCAACCAGGTCACCATTTAATATCCTGTTGAGGTAGGAGGTATAGATCTCCGGATCGCCCTTCACATTTCCGGACTTCTCATATCCGAATTCCTGCAGAGATACATACTCAATCTGGTGAATGGCTTTTTCTGTCTTAGTTGGCATAGAAGATTTAGTTTTTTCCATGGGGGTTGAATTGATTTATTTTTCTTTCTTGACAAGCAATTACTATAATAAGAAACAATATTATCGACCACTCTAAATATTTCATATTAGTAGGTCTTCGATTCAGATGTTTAAGTTGCATCTGCATGGCACCAAATCCCAACATATTATTTCTTGTCACATTTTTGGGGGCTGAGAATTCGGCAATAATTACTTTCCGATACAGAAATTTTTGAAGATATTGCCCAGGATCTCGTCGGTGGTGACTTCGCCGGTAATTTCGCCCAGGTAGTGGAGCACTTCACGGATGTCCTGGGCCAGCAGGTCGGAGGGCAGGGCAGAGGTGAGGCCCTCAGAGACTCGTGAGAGGCTCTCAGTGGCCGATTTCAGGGCATTGTAATGCCGGATGTTGGAGATTACCACATCCTGGTGTTTGATGCTTCCTATGTTCACTATTTCCAGCAGGAGGCTGGTGAGACCTTCAATATTCTCGCGATTCTCAGCTGAAAGGGTGATTATTCGCTCATTTTTCTGAAGTTGAATTTGCTTGCTGATGGCCTGCAACTCTGTTTCAGAAATCTGATCAGACTTATTAAGTACTACCACCAGCTGTTTACTACCCTTATCCATTTGCCCACGAATGGCATCCACAGAGCGCTGTATCAGCTTGATTTCATCGCTGGCCTCGGTAAGGAGCAGTACAATGGAGGACTGTTCGATTTTCTGGTAAGTGCGCCTGATGCCCAGGTTCTCAATGGTGTCGGCTGTTTCGCGTATACCGGCCGTGTCGATAAACCGGAAGTTGATGCCTTCCAGGTTGATGGTATCCTCGATGGAGTCCCTGGTGGTTCCTTCAATTTCGCTTACGATGGCCCGTTCTTCATTCAGGATGGCATTCAGGAGGGTGGATTTCCCCACGTTTGGCCTGCCAATTATGGCAACAGGAACCCCGTTTTTCAGAACGTTTCCCAATTGGAAGGAGCGGATCAGTTCTTCAATTAGGGAGGAGATTTCATCCACAAGCTGAATCAGCTGCTTGCGGTCTGCAAATTCCACATCTTCTTCGCTGAAGTCCAGCTCCAGTTCGATCATGGAAATAAAGTGAAGCAGCTGGTCTCTGAGTGATTTCAGTTTGTCGGAAAATCCACCCCTCAGTTGCTGGAGGGCCACCCTGTGCGCCCCTTCGGATTCGGCAGCAATCAGGTCGGCAACGGCTTCGGCCTGAGAAAGATCCATTTTCCCGTTCAGAAAGGCCCGCTGGGTAAACTCGCCCGGTTTGGCGGCCTGGGCTCCTCCGGCCAGAAGCAATTCCAGTATTTTTTGTTGAATGTAGGGGGATCCGTGACAGGATATCTCAATGGAATCTTCCCCGGTGTAGGAGTGGGGTGCATTAAACAGGCTTACCAGCACTTCATCGATCACCTTGCCCTGTTCCACAATGGTCCCGAAATGAATGGTATTGGGTGCCTGCCGGCTCAGCACCTTGCCCCCGGTAGCGGGTTGAAAGATCCTTTCAACCATGGCTATGGCATCCGGACCACTTATGCGGATTACCGCGATGGCCCCGCTGCCCGGGGTGGCCAATGCGCATATGGTGGATTCATCTAACATAGAAGTGGATACAAAAATAGGGATATTCTGCTTACTTCCCCGGGAATTACTTTTGTCATTCTTTTTCCAGGTATGCTACCGTAAAACAGGACTTGTTTGTTTCGGTGACAACCACCTGATCCATCACCATCTCCGAGCTTCGGTTCTTGCGGTGATTCATGGCATGCATATGGGTGACCATATACTTTCCCTGGCTCTCATCCAGCTTTCTGAATTCCTTGTGCGTGATGGTCTTAAACAGTTCATCATCAAAATCATAA
>JBDLIM010000107.1:0-11236 GCA_039714915.1 Bacteroidota bacterium | reverse complement strand
ATAGGAAGGATCATATTCGTTAGTAATTCGAAAAACCGGAATAGTTGACCATCCTTTTCGTTATTCTTGCTTCCTTTTTCTCAAAACTTAACAGCCAGTACCAGGATATCGTCGATCTGAATATTATCACCTTTCCACTCTTTCAGTTGAATATCAAGATGTTCCTTTTGTTCTTTCAAGGGCTTGCCGGATATGGAGACAAGCAGCTCCCTGAAACGTTTTGGGGTGAATTTTTTATCCCTGGGTCCTCCGAACTGATCAATGTAACCATCGGAGAAGAGGTAGATTATATCCTCTTTTTCAATCTTAATCCTGTGGCTTGAGAATCCCCCTTCCTCCGTGAAGTAACCGATAGGCATGTTATCTGCATTTTGAATCTGAAGCTCACCGTTTCGGATGAGATAGAGCGGATTATGCGCACCTGCATATTCCAGTTCACCTTCATTTTTATTGTATACGCAAAGCGCAATATCCATTCCGTCAAATGTGGAAATTGAGGATCCGGATTGTGAAAGTGCCTGTTTGGTCATCGCATTCAGTTGGTTCAGGATACCGTCTGCGGTGAGAGCTTCTTTGCTGCTTCTGGTTATTTCATTCAGGATTGAGTTTCCCAATATGCTCATAAAGGCACCGGGAATCCCGTGTCCGGTACAATCAACGGCAGAGAAAATTACCTGGTTCTCCGTTTCTGTGATCCAGTAAAAATCGCCACTTACAATATCTCTGGGTTTGAATAAGATAAAATACTCAGCAAAGGATTTCTCAAACAGATCTATGGATGGCAGTACCGCATTCTGAATCTTACTGGCATAGTTAATGCTATCGGTTATCGCATTCTTTTGGGACTCAATCTGTTTCTTTTGATTTACTATCTGGATGGTGCGCTCTTCAACCTTTGTCTCCAGGATTGCCTTATCCCGTTTGATCTTTCTTTCCCTGAGATATATGACGATATAAAACAATAAAAGAAGAACCGGAATAAGAGATACGTAGAACCATGATTTCTGATAAAAGGGAGCCTTAATAGTCAGATTCAGAATAGCAGGCGAACTGATATCCCTGAGGACATTTCTTGCTCTTACCCTGACTGTATGATGTCCCGGTTCAAGAAAAAGGGAGATCTCAGGATAGGTACTGAATTTTGACCAGTGTTCCATTTTGCCGTCAATGATATATTGAAATCCTGTGGAGTTCCCACCCGGAAAAAAGGGCGCACTCATTTGAATGTCAATCATTCTCTGATCGGGAGAAAAAATCAGGTTTTGCATATCAACCGGCTTTCCTGATGAGTTCAGGACCCGGTCAATATGGACATTGAATTCCTGTTTAAAGCCTTCCATACTTGAAGACTCAATATTGAATATCCGGTTATAGTCATCAACCACCCAGTAGCCTTTATTTGCGTCATGTGACAGAGAAGTGACATTGCTGAACAGTCCTGTGAAATTCTCAATGTTTCGGACTTCTTTGCTATCCCTGTTGATAGTCAGCATCCTGTTATCTGCTTTTAGCCACTGGAAACCTGAAGTTATTGGGAATACCTCAAGTGAAGAATAATCATCAGGATTAAGCTTTGGAGAAGCGTACATTTTAAATAAATCGACAGCATGCTCATAATATTCAATTCCGGTATTTGAAAATTTATAAAGCGTATCATTGATATAACTGACCTGTAATTCTTCCGGAAAAACAGAGTAGAAACTATATTTCCTCAACCCGGAAGTATCCTGCAGATCCGGAGTGATCCGATACACCTCACTATATCCGCTTACCCAGATGTAATCAGGATCATGAGTGACGCTGAAAAGAGGTTCCATGATTAAATTTTCGGGTTTCTCCCTGAGCCAGCCATCATCGAGTAGGCGCATTACTTCTAATCCATCATCACTGATCACATAATACCTGTGCGAATCATACCTGTGGATATATCTGATATTACGGGAATCCGATAATTTGACCGCTATGCTGTCGTTTACTCCGTATAAGCCGGAGGTGGAACCCACAAGCAGTGCTGTCCCGGTACTCATTAACAGCTCGCACCGTGTATTGAGCCCCCGGACCTTCTTATATACATATTCAATCGACTTCAGCTTGCTGACTTTTTTTCTGACGTACCGGGGTTCCCGGACAGGGGCCTCAGGCTCTTCCGGGTATTTTCGGTCCCTCCATCTTCTGGTTAAACGTGAAATGAACCCCTTTTTTTCATTTTCCCCCGATAATTGTTGATCCACTGAAGGTCCATCGCTATTGCTATCCGCTTGCTTTAAAAGAGTTATTTCCTCATCCTGGTAATGCTTAACTTCGGAAAGGTAAAATAAGCCTTCGGAAGTGGTAACATACAAGCTGTTTTCATACCATATGGCATTGGATAATAAACCTTCCAATCCGGGATAATAGCTGTATTCCCTGATCGGTAAAGTGAAATCGACACGGCAGATCCCGTACTTGTATGTGACCCATAATCCCCCATTCTTATCTTTTCCAATGGAGTAAATCTCATCGTCGGGCAATCCGTTTTCATAGTTCAGTATGCTACGTATTTTGCCGTCGTTCCTGTTTACGATTAACAGTCCGCCATACAGGGAAGAAAATGCATAGGTGGAATCATTGAGAACGATCCCGTCGGACAAACCATATACGCTGAGATAGTGCGGGTTGGAGATCCTGAAGTCTTTCAGGGATGAACCGTCAAATATTTTTAATTCTCCGTTATCCAGGCCGATAATGACCTTTGATTCAGCATAGGGGAGGCTAAACAGGATCCTGCTTTCAAACGTAACTTTCGGTTTTTCCAATGCAACAAGCGACTCATTCTCCAGCAAGTGCAATCCTTTTCCCTTAATGTTCACAAGAACCTCCGATGGCGTGAGTATCATTCCGGCGAAAGAACCGTATTGTTCTGCCTTCAGGCGCAATTCGAGCGCCTGATCTTTCAAAGAATGAAAGCTGATGTGGCTGTCCCTATAAAAAATAACCCTGTTATCGGAGAATAAAATGTTATTTGGAGACAGCTCCGGCTCTCCCTGATCGTAAAGGGTTTCATAAAACAGCTTTCCCTGAACATCTCTCTGAAGCCTTCCATAGGTATGATTCGAAATCATGTATACTTCTCCCGTGTGTGGGTGTGGTCTGATCTTTAAGGGAACATGAGGCAGGGAAACAGAACTCCAGTTTAATCCGTCAAATCTGGAAATCCCATTCTTATTGGCGAACAGCATTGCATTGTGATCATCCTGGCAAATGGACCAGTTTTGAGACTCAAATCCCTCCCGGGAGTCATAGTAGGTAATAAATGGCACCCCGTCCTGTGTATGGGCATTGACGATGAAACAAGTAAACAGACATGCACAATATGCTCTAAAAGATCTATTCATTAACTGAGGATGTCGGTATGATCTCACTAAACGAATTGAGATCATGCTAATGTAGATAAATAATTACGAAATTAAGTACGGGTCATTCGACCCTGTAACACTCTAATATTTCTCCTAACTTAGCTTATTGATCCAAACTGCTTTTTCCAAACATGAAACAGCTATTATTTCTGATCCCGGTTTTTTTCCTGCCCCTTCTGTTTACTTCATGTAATCCTGCAGAGGAATCCGAGGCACTGCTGTATACATTTAACCGTTCTCCGCTGGTCAGGAATCCCTATGCAGAGCTGCCTCTTGGCTCGGTCCGGGCGGAAGGATGGCTTCTGGAGATGCTGGAGCGCCAGAAGGATGGACTGACCGGCAGGCTCGACGAACTGTATCCCCTGGTGATGGGAGATGACAATGGGTGGCTGGGAGGTGACGGCGACCAGTGGGAGAGGGGCCCTTACTGGATACATGGCCTGATCACGCTGGCCTATACGCTGAACGACCGGGAGCTTATAGAAAAGACCACACCCTGGATCGAATGGATCCTGGACAGTCAGCAGGAGAACGGGTATTTCGGACCTGACACCGATTACGGGAATTTGCCGGGACTGCAGCGGAACAACAGCGCAGACTGGTGGCCGCGGATGGTAGTGCTCAAGATCCTGAAACAATATTATTCCGCAACGGCTGATCCAAGGGTGGTCAGTCTCATGTCAGGATACTTCCGCTATCAGCTGGAAACACTTCCGGATAAACCGCTGGATCATTGGACCTTCTGGGCCAGGTACAGGGGAGGGGACAACCTGATGATGGTGTATTGGCTTTACAACATTACCGGGGAGGCTTTCCTGCTGGACCTTGCAGAGCTCATTCATGCACAGACCTTTGACTATACGGGATCTTTCCTCGGCGACATGATAAAGAATACGGAGAACATCCATTGCGTCAATCTTGCACAGGGTATTAAAGAACCGGTAGTTTACTTCCAGCAACACCCTGAACCCAGATACCTGGAGAGCGTGGAGAAAGCATTTTCCGACCTGCGTCATTATTCCGGTCAGCCCCAGGGGATGTTCGGTGGCGATGAAGCATTGCGCAATAACAATCCTCTCAATGGCGTTGAGTTTTGCTCGGTGGTGGAGCTGATGTTCAGCCTGGAGAGCATCCTGCCCGTTACCGGGGATACACGCTACGCCGACCATCTTGAACGGATAGCCTTTAATGCCCTGCCGGCTCAGGCTACGGACAACTTTATGGAGCGGCAGTATTTCCAACAGGCCAACCAGGTAATGATTACCCGTAACGATCGTAATTTCAGCCTGAATCACAGTGGAACTGACCTTTGCTTCGGACTGCTCACCGGCTACCCCTGCTGTACTTCCAATATGCACCAGGGATGGCCCCTATTCACCCAAAATCTGTGGTATGCAACACCCGGAGGAGGTTTGGCCGCACTGGTCTATGCCCCCAGCAAGGTTACTGCGTTGGTGGGACAGGGCAAGGAAGTAAGTATTACCGAAGAGACGGGCTACCCTTTTAAGGACCTTGTCCGCTTTATCATACATACCAATGATAGGGATGAAGTCAGCTTCCCCATCGACCTCAGGATTCCCGGCTGGTGTGATACAGCCATGGTGCAAGTGAACAATGAAGAGCCCAGGGCTGAACCCGGGGGAAGGATCATATCCATAGACCGTGCATGGCTCAACGGCGATACCCTGGAGGTGTACTTCCCGGCTGATGTCCGGCTGGAACGCTGGTATGAAGGTTCAGTTTCCGTGGAACGGGGTCCCCTTGTATTTGCACTTAAGATTGGTGAAGATTGGAGTAAAGTGGAGAATAGCGAGGATCCGGAACGGTTTGGAAGTTATTATTACGAAGTATTGCCCACCACAGCGTGGAACTATGGGCTTATTGATCCGGGAGGAGACATGGAAAAAGCTTTTGTTGTCAGGCAGGCAGATAAGGTGGCAGCGTATCCCTGGAACCAGGAATCAGCTCCTGTTAGCCTGCAGGCCAGGGCAAGGCAGATCCCGGGCTGGAAGCTGTACGGGGAAGGTGCAGGTCCGCTGCCCTATTCCATTCGTTATGGTCAGGAAACAGGAGCCGCGGAGACTGTCACCCTCATCCCCTACGGATGCACAGCGCTTCGCATCAGCGAGTTCCCACTGATAGGGAATTACTCCACCATGGAATAACAGAATTTCTCTATTCCATAAAATAGACAATCCTGGTCTTTTCAATCACATTAACCGGGTTGTCAGGATGTAGTGAGAGTGAAACAGGGTTTAATATGTTAAACAGCAGAAAGTCAACAAACTACTGCTGTTATTCGTCTCATTATTAATCCCATTATTAATAAAACTCTTAAACACCTTACATCATGAAAAAACTCCTTTCCGTATTATGCGCCATTCTCCTTCTCTCCCTGTTGGGGAGTTCAGTTACTTATGCCCAGGAAGAAACCAAAGGGCAACTTTGGTTTTGCTGGGAGGCAACCGTAGATCCTGCTCAGGAGGACCAGTTCATGGAGTTGCAGATAGAATTCCGTACCCATTTCAAGGAGGCCGGATTTCCCTATCCCATCAGTGCCTGGACCGACGGCATGTTCCATTACTACATCTTTTATCCGGTAAAGTCCTACGACGAAAAGGATGAAATATACGCGGCTCTCTGGAAAGCAGCCGATCTTTGTGGAATGGACCGGATGAACAAAATGTGGGAGACCGTGGAAACCCACAACACCTTCTATATCAGACACCTTCCGGAGATCTCCTATACTCCTGAGAATCCCAGGTTGAAAGAGGGGGAAGCCACCTTTGCCGTATGGGATATGATGTTTGTGGATCCCGCCAAAGAGATGGAATTCCGGCAGCTGGTCAAGAAGTTTACAGGGATGATGAAGAGTGCAGGTTTTGGCGATTATCTGAATTTCCTTATAGGTGACGTGGGATATGAGGCAACTGCCTACCTGGCTACCTTATATGGCACAAGCCCGGCCGATATGTGGACGGAGAATGAGAAATTGTGGGAGATGCTGGGAGAAGAGGGACAAAAACTTAGCCGGGAGGTGCTAAGCTTGCTGAAGAAGAGAGAGTTTAAGCAGTTCTGGTATGTGAAAAGCCTGTCCTATACTCCGGAAGAGTAACTGGCCTTTCGATCCTTTGCACCCCGGATAAGCGGATCGCGGCGCCGACAGATCTGCCCTGTACTATTTATTTAAAGAAATCGGCCGGTCTTCGGTCCGGCTGCCCCATATCTCCCCTAATCTGTTTAGCCGGGAATTCAGTAATAGATGCTATATTCGTAGGGATAATGGGAGAATCAGGTATATCGCTGTCAGGTATTTCTTCAGCTTACACAAGGATAAAGGATAAGGTTCACTATACTCCTCTTTTTCGTTCCGCCCAACTGGGAGGACGGTCGGGGACAGAACTCTATTTCAAATGTGAGAACCTTCAAAAGACAGGCTCGTTCAAGGTTAGGGGAGTACTTAACAAGATAGGCAAGCTTACTGAGGAGCAAAGGTCCCGGGGCCTGGTGACCGTTTCTGCCGGCAATCATGCGCAGGCTGTGGCATGGGCTGCTGCCGCCATGGGGGTTGCCTGTACGGCGGTAATGCCGGAAACTGCTTCCAGGACGAAGATCAGAGCCACGGAAGCATATGGGGCTAAGGTTATTTTACCAGGGGATGTGTATGCGGCATTTGAGAAAACCCTGCACTTGGAAAAGGATGAAGGCCTGACCTTTGTACATCCTTTTGAAGACAGACACCTTATTGAGGGACACGGGACGGTAGGCCTGGAGATCATGGAACAACTGGAACATGTAGATGCCGTGGTTTGTGGAGTGGGAAGCGGGGCGCTGAGTTCAGGCATTGCAGTTGCCATGAAAGAACAGAATCCAAAAATCAGGCTTTACGGTGTGGAGCCTCTGGGAGCCAATGCCATGCAACAAAGTTTTGAGGCAGGGGAAGCGGTAACACTGGATCAGGTGAACACCATTGCCGATGGTCTGGCCCCTCCCATGGCGGGTGGACTGCCTTTCAGCATACTCAGGAAATATATGGAAGAAGTGGTGACCGTTACAGACCGGGAAATAGAACATGCGGTAAAGGAGTTGCTTTCCTGGACAAAGCTTCTTGTGGAACCTTCCGGAGCTGCTGCCACTGCAGCTATTTTAACTAATAAGCTAACATTTGAAAAAGGAGAACGGGTGGTTTCCGTATTAAGCGGAGGCAACATGGATCTGGATCTCCTGTCAAAGTTCATTCAAAACAGCTAAGAATAGATGAAAGTACTTCTGGTTAACAAATCGGAGGCCTCCGGCATCCTCACCATGGAAGCCTGTATCGGTCTGATGGAAAAAACCTTCAAAACCCTGGCCACAGGCAACTCTATACAACCACTTCGTTCTGCCATGTGGTTGCCTGATAAGAGCGGTTTGCTCGGGATGATGCCTGCCTATGAAGGGGATACACAGGTCATGGGGATCAAAGTAATCAGTGTTTTTCCCGGAAACCACGCAAAGGGCCTCAGCTCTCACCAGGGAGCTGTTCTCTTGTTTGAAAGCGGGACAGGACAGATGTATGCCATCATTGATGGCGACAGTGTGACTGCCATCAGGACCGCAGCTGCCAGTGCGGTGGCTACAAACCTTCTTGCACGGGAAGATGCTGAAGAACTGGCCATTCTGGGTGCCGGTGAGCAGGGGACTCAACATCTGGAAGCCATGCTGATGACCAGGAATATCAAACGGGTAAAAATATGGAGCCGGACCCATCAGCATGCCTTACTGTTTAAGGAGCGGGAATCGGAGCGCTACACAGTACCCATCGAAGCGCTTAAAGAAGTTCCTGATGCAGTGAATCATGCGGATATCATTTGTACCACCACCTCAGCAAAAGAACCGGTCCTGCGTTCGGAGTGGGTGAAGAAGGGAGTGCATATCAATGCGGTGGGAGCCTGCACAGCCGGGGCCAGGGAACTTGATTCGGAACTGGTTGTCCGCTCAAAACTCTTCACGGACCGGACAGAATCACTGTTCAATGAGTCGGGCGACTACCTGTTCCCCATGAAAGAGGGACTGATCGGGGAAGAACACCTCCGGGGTGAAATCGGGGAGCTCCTGAATGGCCGTAAATCTGCCCGGGAAAACGATGGGGATATCACCCTTTTTAAATCCCTGGGACTTGCTGTGGAGGACCTTACGGCATGCCGGTACATTTATGAAACGGCGGTCAAGGAAAACCGGGGCATTTATGTGGATATGTAAGATGTTAAAGCTAAAATAATCTTGCCGGCTTATTCCAGGAAATCCGGAATTTCATCCATATTCGCCAGTTTCATCGTGATCAGGTAGGTAAGCCTGGAAATCTTAACGGCCTTATCATACTCAATCTTTTCTGCATCATCCCCCGGCCTGTGGAGATCTTCGTGCATGCCTGAGAAGAAACAGAACGACGGGATGCCCACATTGCTGTAACTTGCATGGTCACTGGAACCCGAAAAAGAGGAATTGAGTTTAAAGATCAAGGGGTAGGCAAGGGTCCGGTCATTTATTTCTGAAATGAATGGTACCATCTTACTCTCATATTCATCAGCCAAAACCACATAATGACTGCGGGACTCTTTGTTAGCAGCAGTGGTCCGTCCTATCATATCCAGATTTAGGTTGAAGCTGATATGCTCCCTGGTAAATGGTCCGGCATTTACAAAATAATTTGATCCATGCAAGCCCATCTCCTCTGCATTGTAGGCTATAAAAACAACTGAGCGGCGAGGCGGATTCATGGCAATTGCCTCGGCTATCTCCATTACGCCTGCAGAACCACTGGCATTATCGTCTGCTCCGTTTGCCACCTCTCCGGTCGGGTATGCAACGTGATCCAGGTGCGCGCCCACCGTAATAATCTGATCCTGCAATTCAGGATCTGTTCCTTCTACCCACCCGACCACATTCTTCAGCGAGATCTCGCTGCTTTCCAAAACGGGAAATACGGCTTCAATGGAGACATTTTCAAGCTGGTAACACCTGTATTTCTTTAAGCCCTTTCCGGCTATATCGGCAGGGTCATATTTCTGGCCCTCAAATATGGACTGTGCCACTTCATCTGTTACAGTGCAGATCATGGGAATTTTCAATCCTTGCTCACTCCCTTCTACACCTTTGTATTTATATAAAACATCAGAAAAATTGCTGGGCATCGCTTCAAAAGGAACCATCGCTTTGGTCTGCTCGTCAAAGATCAGGATGAGGGATGTGGGCTCCATTTTCAGAATCGGGAAGATCTTTTTCTGTAAACCCATCATTGTATTGTATTGCTGATGAACAGAATCGGGCAAAACCGGTTTCCCCTTTTTTACCGGTGCCCCGGCAAGTATGATCACCATTTTTCCGGCGATGTCGATCTCCTTGAAATCATTCCACCCATAGTCAGGTTCGCTGATCCCGTAACCCGCAAATACCACATCGAGTGGTTCTTCAACCATTGTTCTGCTTTCCAGGATCTTATAATCCTCATTATGAATAAATTCTTTCTTTCCTTCCTTCGAATGCAGTATCCATTTAATCTCCTGGCTGAATACCTTCTTTTCAAATGGCACTTCCTGGAAATAGCCACTCATATTTCCCTGATCGCTGCTCAAGGGTTCCACACCTGCTGAAGCAAACTGACTGGCCACATAGTGCGCTGCAATCTCGTATTCTTCCGAAGGGCCAACCCGCCCTCCCAGATAATCAGATGCCAGGAAAAATATATGATCCCGCATTTCAGCTTCTGTGATGGAATTCACCGGAGATGATTCCGTTTCCTGGCCATAGATAGCATGAGAGAGGGAAAGAACCATTCCAGCAAAAAGGGTAATCGCTATTTGTTTTTTCATTTGGTAAAACATATGAGATTTTTCAGGTAAAAAATTCAGGGATACAATCGGTGGAGATTAATCAATCCTCACCAGGCCCCCGGTATTAAAATATTGCTCTACTCCCAGTGAATCAATCAGCTCCCTGGTTTCTATTGTTTTATAAGGACCTGTGTTAAAGCCGTCTCCAATATCATTACTGTATAGCCAGGTGGGAGTGGGCCAGAAACACGCCGTAAAGGATACGCTTCGGTAAAAATCCATTTTCACTCCTTGTTGTCCATGATGGGAAAGTTGTATGTAATCGCAATCCAGTTCGTTCCTGTATTGGCTGTTCAGTAAGCTGTCGCCTCCTTCTTCTTCAAGATCACCCAGAAACAACATGGACTTGTCTTCATCCCAAACCCTGATAACCATGCTGGCATTATTTATAATTTTATGTTTGAGATTGGGATTGGCTACAGTTAAGATCTTAAATTGAGTTTCATCGATTTTAATCACCGTTCCGGGTTCCGTAAGGTTTATGACTTCCGCTCCGGAATTATTCAATCTCTCGTAATAAGCACTTATAATGCTGTCGCTCCGTCTGCTATGTTTATAATAGCCTTCAGGTAATTCAGAATGGTATATGGTCTTGATTTTCAGGAAGCCCGGATTTCTAAGAATTTCATTCAGCGCCCCTACGTGATCACCGTGCGGATGACTGATAAACCAGGCTTCAACCTCATTACCCAGAGCCCCCAGGAATCCCTTTAAATAATGATCATCCACATCCATTCCCCCATCCATAACTGCAATTTTGCCATTATCCATTTGAAATACATAGGCATTTCCAATGTAATCATGCAGGGTCGGCAATTGCCACATGGTGAAGTTGGAACCTTCCCCCTGTGCGAACAGGGGAAACATGAAGAAATGGCAGACTAAGAAAAACAGCGTTTTCGTTTTCACTGAGATAAGCTTTTGAGTATAAATCCGGTTTCCGGATCAAAATTATAATTTCTTTATGAA
>JBDLIM010000106.1:0-11705 GCA_039714915.1 Bacteroidota bacterium | reverse complement strand
CGACTACCGACTTTCGACTAATAAGATGGTTCGGATACTTTCCCCATAAAGAGGATCGATTTGGAGCTGTTCTCAGTGATGGCAAAAAGGAAGGGACGGTCCAGCTTAAGATAATTCATGGGCCCTGCAGAAGTGACACCAAATGAGATGGAGGTTACGGCTGCCGCTTCGGTGCCCTCCTCGTTAACCTTGATATAGGTTTTGTGCATCACCTCGGAGATCAGCAGGTCGATATCACTGATCCCTGAGAAGTCGGCCTCGTCGGAAAAAGCTAGCTCCAGTCCCATGGCTGCCAGGTCATTTTTAAGGCTGCGTTTATAATCAAATTCAAACCTGGGCATATGGATGGTGAAATCTGTTGCTTCACTGAACTGCTCCAGGTAGTTGTTCCAGGTCTCCCCGTTCAGGTCAGCCACCAGCTCGTTCACCGTATTCCCTTCGTCCGGAAGGAAGACATACATACTGAATTTCCCGTTTTTATAAGGGAGTTCCGCAGCAGAGAACCCTTCAACCCCCAGTGTGTTGAAAGTACTTTCCAGTTTCATCATATCCACTGTTCCATACCGTCTGCCCAATTCAGTATAGAAGTTTGCGTCGTAGGTATCCTTGGAGTCAAACTCTGTTTCCCAGACGCAGTTGAAATAGAGTGCATTAATCAGGTACATCATGGTGGTCGGATCAATCGACTGGACGATCTGATCAATCTTGCCATGGGTTTTGTCGCTCACCCAGTTGTTTATAGTCTTTATCGCATCTGCCTTGCTAAAGTCCAATTCTTCTACCCTGGCATCGTAGTAATTGGTGTTAAGATCGATAAACTCCTGTTTTACAGGAAAATCCTTCCGGTACCACAGGGAGTTGGCAATCTCCACCAGGTTCCCTTTCACATTGGTAGATAGCACATGGATCAGTTCCTTTGTAATCTCATTTACCTCCTCGCGGGTAAGCCCATCGTAGTTCAGCACCTCCTCAAAAGCATCCATGGTGGTGTTTTCTGCCCCGTTGTAGGCCATACCCAGGGCGATGCTGACCGAAGCCGGGGAGATCATCAGATTGGGTTCATCTCCGTTTTCAACTACCATTTTCAGTAGTTCCAGCCCGAAATCGTTGTTGACCTCAATCACTTTGGCCGACTTCAGGTTATAATCGAAAACAGGATCAAGCTCAGGGCTGCATCCTGAGAGAAATATGGATATTATCAGGGAAAAGATAAAAAATGACTTGTGTGTTTTCATTGCATTTGGGGTATTACTATTCTTTAGTACGATTTTTGTGCATTCAAATTGTGGACAGGAATAACTATTTCTATGTATATGACGATGAAGTGGTCAAGGAGGTTGCGTTTTAGTTCGCATAATCAAAATATTCTGACGCAACCCGGCGGGCATTCATTGCATCATAGAGGTGTGATTGAGGATGTAATATCCTGCCAATTTGCATAAATTTGTCACTGGAGGAAAACGGGATTGGCAGAAAAACTGGATATATTAATTAAGGGATGTAAGAAAGGGAAACCTAAGAGCCAGGAGGAGCTCTACAGGAGGTTTGCTTCTGCCATGTATGGTGTGTGCCTGCAATATGCTTCAGGAGAGGAAGATGCACAGGATATCCTTCAGGATGGGTTCATTAAAGTATTTGCAAAGCTGGACCAGGTGAAAAACCCGGCAGCCTTTCCGGGCTGGATCCGAAGGATCATGATCAACACGGCCCTGGAAAAGTACAGGAGCCAGGTACTGCTCCAGCGGGTGGATGATTTGAAAGGAGATCTGCCGGAGCTTAGCGGGGAAGAGGTGTTTAGTGAGCTTACACGCGAAGAACTGGTGGCACTTATTCAGACCCTGTCTCCAAAATATCGCATGGTCTTTAACCTGTACGCCATTGAAGGATATAACCATCAGGAAATTAGTGAAACACTGGGTATTTCAATAGGAACATCCAAATCAAACCTCTCACGGGCCAGGGTCATATTACAGGATAAGATTAAAAACATGTATGGGTCAGTAATTTTACGATGAGTGATAAGTCAAATATTGGAAAAGGATTTCTAAAGGATAAGCTTGGAGAATACCAGGTGATTCCGCCTGAAAGCGTCTGGAATTCTATTTCAGCCAGCCTGGGTGGCAGAAGCAGGAGGAGATTGTATGTGCTGGCTCTTGCAACAGCTGCATCAGTTGCTCTGGCTATTACCCTGGGAATTAACTTTTTTGGACCGGCACAGGTGGATAAAGACCGTTTGGGAGCTGTAACACAGGAAGAAACAGTATCCAGGAGTGAGACCTTGTCAGGAGCTGAGTCCGGGCCGGAGGAAGGAGCCCTGGTACAAGCAGAATCCAGTTCGGAGGAAGGAGCTCTGGTACAAGCAGAATCAGGCTCCCGGGTGAAGTCTCGCTCACAGACCGGGACCTTGCCGGACCCGGAAGTTGTTGCCGGTGCAGATGAAATCTCTAAGGTGCAGTCCCGAGACAGGACGAGCCTAAGAGATAAGGTTAGCGAGGCCATGGCAACGATTACCGAAGACGTAGAGCCTTATAATGAAGGTGATAAGACGGATCTGGCTACTCTTGAGCAAGAAGTCAGGGAAAATGATCCTTCCAAGGATTCAGTGCCTGTATTAATCCTGAATCCCGGTGATGATCTTCCGCTTGACCAGGTACCAATGCTTGAGCCGGATCCCAGGAAAGACCCGCGCTGGATGGTGGGAGCTGTCATGTCACCGCTCTATAGTTTCCGTGATGCTGAAGGACAGGCCATGGCAGGAGGACAGGAATATGAATCGGGCCTGATTTCATATGCAGGTGGTATCAATGTAAGTTACCGTGGGAACTCCAGGCTGGCCATTGAATCGGGTATCCACTTCAGTAAAATGGGATTGGCTATTGGTGCTCCGGGTATCCAGGTGTTTAATAAGTCCTATGATTATGCACCTATGAGGTATACATCCAACAGTCCGGAGCTGATTGCCATCACCAATTCGGTGGGAAACATTGTTGCGGAATCCGGCGATGTAATTGTAAACGGATATAAATTGAATGCAGAGTTTGGAGAGGCAGCCATTTCCAATGCGGATGTGGGTGATTTCGCCCAGGTGGCAGAACAGGGAATTGAGCAGCATCTCGACTACCTGGAGCTGCCTTTTAACCTTCGTTATACAGTGGTTGACAGGACTTTTGAATTACAAGTGGTGGGAGGGATGAGTACCAACTTCCTGGTAAACAATACGGTTACCATGGAAACTTCCTCGGGTCCCACCGAGATCGGTTACCTGACCAACATCAGGAATGTAAATTATTCCGGGAATGCGGGTATAGGAATGATCTATCACATTCACCAAAAATTCAGTTTGCAGCTTGAGCCCAGATTCCGATATTTTCTGAATTCGGTAAATGATGCAAGCCTTCCAAACACCCGGCCCTATGCCTTCGGGATCTACACAGGCATAAACTACACCTTTTAGCTTCCAAAGCCTTAGAGGTTTGAAAACAAATCTTAATTTTGTGTTTTCTAAGGCATTGTAGTTACTTTTTTACGAGAAAGATTATGAACAGGGTTGAGAACCGGATAAGAGGGAAGCATTTACTCTATTTATTGGTATTTATTCTTGCAGGCGGACTGGCACTTTTACTGGCAGGATCGGCGTATTCAGGAAGCAGTGATGATCCCGTAAGTCACGAAGAAAATGAAGCTTATTCTGTACAGGCAGTTAAGATTCCGGAGCAGGTAACTTTTGCCGGTGAATCAATGCCCCTGGACCTTTTTGATGTGAGGGAAGCGCTGGATCGTGAGCTGCTGTCCAATACCTACTTTCATTCACAGACCATCAGGCTTATTAAGCTGGCCCATCGCTATTTTCCACAAATAGAACCTGTACTTAAAGCAAACCTGGTCCCCGATGATTTTAAATACCTGGCCGTGGCTGAGAGTGGATTGTCCCAGGCAGTTTCTCCCGCAAAGGCAGTGGGATTCTGGCAGTTGTTGAAAGGGACGGCCACGGATTATGGACTTGTGGTAAATGCCGAGGTGGACGAACGCTATCATGTGGTTAAATCCACAGAAGTAGCCTGCAGGTACCTGATCGATTCGTTTAAGAAATACGGCAACTGGACCATGACTGCAGCTTCCTACAACATGGGCAGAAGGGGAATAGACCGCCAGGTAGGCCGGCAGAAGAAAGAGAACTACTACGATCTGCTGCTTAATGAAGAAACGGCACGATACGTGTACAGGGTGGTTGCCTTTAAGATGATCTTTGAAGATCCGGTTGCATATGGATTCAATCTTTCTGAGATGGATCTCTATCCGGAGTTACCTGTCTATACGGTTGAGGTGGATAGCGCCGTAGCTGATTTTGCAGATTTTGCAGCAGAACACGAGACCAATTATAAAGTACTAAAGTACCTGAATCCCTGGTTAAGAGATAATAAAATGACCAATTCAGGGCGGAGGAAGTATGAGATAGTTCTTCCAGAGAAAGGATACCGGCGTACTGATGCCTGGGAAATGAATTGATGTTGATTGAAAAAATAGAAGTTCTTGGTGCGCGGGAGCATAACCTGAAAAATATCGATGTATCCATTCCGCGGAACAGGCTTACAGTTATAACCGGTTTAAGTGGAAGTGGCAAATCCTCACTTGCTTTTGATACGATCTATGCGGAAGGCCAGCGAAGATACATAGAAACACTTAGTGCCTACGCCAGGCATTACCTTGGTAGCATGGAGCGGCCCGACGTGGATAAGATCACCGGATTGAGCCCGGTGATATCCATCGAACAGAAAACCACCAATAAGAATCCAAGATCCACTGTGGGCACGGTCACCGAGATATATGATTTCCTGAGACTTCTATTTGCACGCGCATCCGATGCCTATTCTTATGTGACCGGAGAGCTTATGGTTAAGTATACCGAGGACCACATTCTGGAAATCATTCTTGATGCTTTTGCAGGAAAGAAGATTTATGTACTGGCTCCGGTGGTACGTGGAAGAAAGGGACATTACAGAGAGCTGTTCGAGCAAATCAGGCGCAATGGATATATTTACGTTCGCATCGATGGTGAGATTGAGGAAGTAGTGCCGGGCATGAGAATTGACCGGTATAAGAACCATGACATTGAAGTGGTGATTGACCGGCTTTCGACCAGGGAAAAGGACAGGAACAGGTTAAAGAAATCACTCTCAACTGCCATGAAGCAGGGAAAAGGAGTGACCATGATCCTGGAGAAGGATGGCCATGAGCCGCGTTATTTTTCCAGCCAGCTCATGTGCCCAACGTCAGGAATCTCCTACAATGAGCCTGCACCGCACAGCTTTTCTTTCAATTCTCCACAGGGAGCCTGCCCTCACTGTAACGGACTGGGCACCATCAATGACGTGGATGTGCGAAAGATCATTCCGGATGATACGAAAAGCATTAGAAAAGGAGCCTTGCAAGCTGTGGGAACTTATCGTAATGCGCTTATATTCTGGCAGCTGGAGGCCATTTGCAGACGATATAACTTCACCCTGGATACTCCTGTTAGGGACATCCCTGAACAGGCCATGCATTGCATATTGTATGGTTCCGAAGAACCTTTGAAACTTCAGAATACCCCCCTGGGTTCCACCTCCAATTATCTGCTCAGCTTTGACGGGATTATCAGCCATATTCAGAACAATTCAGCAACTGGCAACGGGAGGAACGGGAAACAGCAAACACGCCATTTTATCAGGAAGGTCACTTGTCCGCACTGCAAGGGAACCCGGCTTAAGCCCGAAATGCTCTATTTCCGGATAAATAACAAGAATATTTCTGAGCTGTCGGCCATGGATATTGGACAACTGGCCAGGTGGTTTAAGAATATTGAGGGCAAATTGACTGAAAGACAGAATATCATTGCCAGGGATATTTTAAAGGAAATCCGAAGCAGGCTCCGATTCCTGCTGGATGTGGGACTGGACTACCTTTCCCTTCAGCGAAGTGCCCGCTCCCTGTCCGGCGGTGAAAGTCAGCGCATCCGTCTGGCCACGCAGATTGGTTCAAGGCTTGTCAATGTCCTTTACATCCTGGATGAGCCCAGCATCGGGCTTCATCAAAGAGATAACCGGAAGCTGATTGCATCGCTGCAGAGTTTGCGTGATCAGGGCAATACGATTATTGTGGTTGAGCATGACCGGGACATGATTTTGTCGGCCGATCACATTATTGACCTTGGTCCGGGTGCCGGCAGATTGGGAGGGGACCTCGTAGCAGTAGGTTCACCAAAGCAGATTTTAAGGGGAAAATCCCTTACAGCTGCCTATCTAAACCAGTCAAAGGAGATTGCCATACCTGAAAAAAGACGAATTGGGAATGGCAGGGAAGTGTTAATTAAAGGGGCATCCGGTAACAACCTGAAAAATGTGGATGTGGCATTTCCACTGGGCAAATTTATTTGTGTGACCGGGGTCAGCGGCAGTGGTAAATCCAGCCTGATCAATGAAACCCTTCAACCCATCATCAGCCAGAAGCTGTACAGATCCAGTAAGTCGCCTCTGCCCTATGGATCCATGGAAGGCATGGAGCATATTGATAAGGTTATAGAAGTGGACCAATCTCCCCTGGGACGAACACCCAGGTCAAACCCGGTGACTTATACAGGGGTATTCAGTGATATCCGGAAATTATTTGAACAAACCCCGGATGCAAAGATCAGGGGATATAAAGCAAGCCGCTTTTCATTTAACGTGAAGGGGGGCAGGTGTGAGACCTGTGGGGGAGCCGGTGTGCAGACCATCGAAATGAATTTCCTCCCCGATGTGTATGTGAAATGCAAGGCATGTAATGGAAAAAGGTATAACAGGGAAACCCTTGAGGTCCGCTTTAAGGATTGTAACATCAACGATGTTCTGAAGATGACCATTAACCAGGCAGTGGAGTTTTTTTCCAGTGTTCCCTCCATACTCCGGAAACTGAAAACCCTGCAGGATGTGGGACTGGGGTATATCCGGCTTGGTCAACCCTCAACCACCCTTTCCGGAGGTGAATCGCAGCGGGTTAAGCTATCTGCTGAGCTTGCGAAAAAGGATACGGGCAAAACCCTGTACATCCTGGATGAACCTACCACCGGGCTTCATTTCGAAGATGTGAGGGTATTGCTGGATGTAATTGCCAGACTGGTGAACCGTGGGAACAGTGTGATCATGATTGAACATAACCTGGACGTAATTAAGGTGGCGGATCACATCATAGACCTGGGTAAGGAAGGGGGCAGCAGGGGAGGCTCCATACTGGCGACAGGGACGCCCGAAGAAGTAGCCGGAGTGAGCCGGAGCTATACAGGAAAGTTTCTCAAAGAGGAGCTTTTTGGTAAAAATGATTAAATTGGAAGAAGCTTTAATACCATGTAAGCCATGAGCGCCAGTGAAGATAAAATCAAGAAAGCATTTAAGCAGAAGACCTGGAATGAGATAAAGATTTCCGATTCCTGGCAGATATTTAAGGTAATGGCCGAGTTTGTGGAGGGTTTTGAAAAAATGGCCTCCATCGGACCCTGTGTCTCCATTTTCGGTTCGGCCAGGACCAATCCCGGCAATGTGTACTACAAACTTGCGGAAGAGATTGCATATAAGTTAACACAGAGTGGCTATGGCGTGATTACAGGAGGGGGTCCGGGTGTGATGGAAGCTGCAAATAAGGGGGCGCAAAGGGGAGATGGAACCAGTGTGGGACTCAATATTCAGCTCCCATTTGAGCAAAGTTCAAATCCCTTTATTGATCCGGATAAGCTAATCACTTTTAGGCATTTCTTTGTCAGGAAAGTCATGTTTCAAAAGTATGCCCAGGGATTCATTGTACTGCCTGGGGGATTCGGGACATTTGATGAGTTCTTTGAATCGGCAACCCTGATTCAGACTGAAAAGATTGGAAGGTTTCCCATCGTACTGGTAGGGCGTGACTTCTGGAAGGGATTGGTGGACTGGATAGAGGAGGTGGTCCAGGCGGAGCAAAGGAACATAAGCCCGGAGGATATGAACCTGTACACCCTGGTTGATACAGCGGATGAGGCAGTTGCAGTAATAAATGATTTTTACTCCAGGTATTTGTTAAGTCCTAACTTCTAGCGCTGCAGGCCACGGATGTGTTAGTAAATCAGAGATTTTGTTGGGAATAATTTTGTACATTGTGTTAAAATTAAGCAGTTTAAATGATGAAGTATTTTTTAACTTGTATCGTCATGTTCATGTTTTGCCTCGGTTCTTCACTTATGGGGCAAAATGTGTCGATTTCCATTGATCACCCGAACCAGGTAAATGCAGGGGAGGAATTTACGGTTTCAGTAACCATTGCAAAAGGATCACTCACAGATTATTCTCGTTTTTCACAGGATCTTCCGCTCGGACTGACAGCTGTAAATGTAAGTTCCCCTAACGCGGATTTCAGTTTTGACAACCAGCGCATTCGTATTATCTGGCTGAAATTGCCGGAAGGAGAGGAAGTGACAGTTTCTTATAAGATCATGGTAGATCAAAGGCTCAAAGGCTCATTTGTACTTGGTGGCGTTTTTGCATATGTGGTGGAAGATGAACGTAAATTTCTGAATTTCGATCAATCAGATGAGATCTCAATCATTCCCAGTCCCACCCTGGATCCTTCGCTGATAGTAGATATAAAAGCATTTAAAGGGGGAGAGGCAATTACTCCGCTGACCGGGGAGCAGGAACCCTATGCCAATGCAATTCGCCAGAGGCCCGTACTTCAGTACTCAGGGGAATATGTAATTAAGATGCTGATCACTACTCCTCGTAGCAGTAAGTATCTGAAGATTGAAGAAAACATACCTTCAGGATATCTTTTTGAGGAGGTGAATTCCTTCAACGGGATTGCTACGCTTGCCCCTTCAACCGTGAAATTTATATGGATGACCCTCCCCGAAGATCCGGTATTCGAAATAGAATACAAACTGGTCCCCTTGGAAAACCAACCCCAGGAAGATATGGTGGTGGAAGGGTATTTTACACATACCCAGGGAGATGAGAGTATAACTGATCCCATAAAGGAGATCGATGTTAATTTTAATGAACTGAACCTGAATGAAAGAGCTTACCTTCTTCAAACCGGACAGGTCCCAAGCGGGGCAGGACGTACGATTCAGACCGTGGTTCAGCAAACTCCTGTGGAGACAGAACCGGAGCCCGAACCGGAACAACCTGCATCTGAACCCGTGGCTGGATCAGACCGGTATATTGAGAATACCAGGGTACTTCCACCCGAGCAGGGTCTCTATTACAGGATCCAGGTAATTGCCAATCAGACTCCCGTAGATGCAAAGACTCTGTTCAGGAGTGAAGGTGTGGACCGGGAAGTAATGGTGGAGGAGCACGGGGGAATGTTTAAGTATACTGCAGGATCTTTTAAAACTTATGAGGAAGCAGACGCGTATAAGAAGAAAATTGAGAACATCGGATCTGTAGACGGAGCATTTGTGATTGCTTACAAGAATGGAAAAAGGGTTCCGGTTCCTCTATAAAAATAGGTTTAATAAAGATTCATTGCTGCAACTTTTGTTCCGGACAAAATCATACAAAATACTCTGGCTGGTCTTTTTCCTGCTGCCGGTACTTGTCATGGGACAGGATAATGACTCCCTGTCGCTGCAGCCTGATACCACAGCAAGAGAGGTTTATAAGCCTGTTTTGTCCTTCTCGTATGGAATTATAAATTTCCGGGGTGATGTTCAGAACAGCCAGTTTACCACTTCCATCGGAACCCCTGCAGCAAAACTGAACCTGGCTACCTTCATAGATAAGAAGAATTATTTTGTGCTTAATTTCAATTTTACCAAGGGGAAACTTAGTGCTACCTCTTACTCCCACTCAGAGCTTGAACGTAACCTGAACTTTAAAACGGATCTGACCTCTGGTGGGATGAACCTGGAGTACAGATTTGGTCATCTGCTTTCGGACCGGCCCCTGGTCCAGCCATACATATCACTTGGACTGGAGTCCATTTATTTCAGTCCCAAGGGGGACCTGAACGATGCAAACGATCTGCCTTATTATTACTGGACTGACGGTACCATCAGAGATGAGGCTGAGGCTTTATCTGGTACTTCAGGGATCTTATACAGGGATTATACCTATGAAACGGACCTTCGGCTCAGGGAGACCGAGGAATTTGGTCTGGGCAACTACAGTCAATGGGCCCTGTCGATCCCTGCCGGAATGGGGTTCCATTTCCGGGTTGACCGGCGGGCATTTCTAAGTCTCGGAGTAAGTTACCATCATACCTTAACCGATTTTCTGGACAATGTGGCTTATGAAGGGACCAGCATTAAGGGAAACAAAGGGACCGACCGGTATATATACACCCATGTATCGTTTCATTATGACCTCTTCTCTCTCCCCATATTCCAAAAGGCTGATCTTCTCTATACTGATATCAATTTTGACCCGCTATTGTTTGATGATGAGGATGAAGATCTGGTTCTGGATGTTTCCGATCGCTGTCCGGGTACACCGCCGGATGTAGAGGTAGACTCGCTGGGTTGCCCACTGGATGGAGATATGGATGGGGTAGCTAACTACCTGGATAAGGAACCTGATACCGCTCCCGGTGCCTGGGTAGATGACGAGGGCCAGACAGTGTCGGAAGATGAGTTCCTGGATGCCCTGCAGTCCAGGTATAATCCGATGGCCCGCGAGGATGTAGATGCCTATACAACCCTTATCATGAACAATTACAGGCTTCCTTCAGCTTCTGAGATACCGGAACGTTACAGGGCCCTGGATGAGGATGGGGACGGATACATTTCCTTTGAAGAACTGCTAAAGACCATAGACCAGTATTTCGACTTTCAGCTTGATCTCAGCCTGGATGAACTCAGGGAGGTCAATGAATTCTTCTTCTCACAATAGCGCGGCTTTAGCCGCCCTATTTAATCTTGTGAAGCCTTTCCATCTGGCGCTGGGTATCCTTTCTCTTGATGGTTTCACGTTTGTCATACTCTTTCTTACCCCTGGCCAGGCCAATCTCGAGCTTGGCATAACCCGAACCGGAGATAAAAATGCGGAGTGCTGCAATGGTAAGGCCACTCTCGCGGGTTTTCCGCTGAAGCTTCTTTAGCTCATGCCGGGTCATCAGCAATTTCCTGTCGCGGCCGGGCTCATGCTTATTGAAGCTTCCCCAGGCATAATCAGAGATCTGCATTCCCCGAACATACAGTTCCTTACCCTGAAACAAACAGTAGGCCTCCACCAGGCTTACTTTGCCCAGTCGGATGGACTTAATTTCTGTTCCCTGCAACTGAAGGCCGGCCACATATTTATCCAGGATCTCGTAATCATGGAAGGCCTTCTTATTTCGGATGTTGATTTTGCCGGACATACCTTATTGCGCGTTCAAAGGTATAAAAAACCGCTAGTGTTTTAAAAAGTACGGATCTAAAGGTATATTTGATCTATGGAGCTAAATCCTTATGATCTGATTGCTATCCTGGGACATACTGCAGCCGGGAAAACAGCATTTACAGCTCAATTAGCCCATCGGCTGGGAGCTGAGATCATCAGTGCCGATTCGAGGCAGGTTTACCGGGGCATGGACATCGGAACAGGGAAGGACTATAAGGACTACATGGTGGACGGAAGGCAGATCCCTGTGCACCTGATTGACATAGTGGAGGCAGGTTACGAGTATAATGTCTACCTTTTTAAGCGCGATTTTCTCAGGGTTTATACGGAAATCACAGACCG
>JBDLIM010000105.1:0-11837 GCA_039714915.1 Bacteroidota bacterium | reverse complement strand
GAGTTCGTTGGGAATGCTTAAATCCCTTTACCGGCTAGCTGAATCCCACCCCATTCTTTTTATCAATGTCCTCAGGCCCGATTATCCTGAAACCGGAGAGCCTATACGCTCTGCCATCAGGGACAGGTATGAGAAAACACATACGGAGATAATCCTTAAATCTCTTAATGAGCCTCAATCTGAACAACTCATCCAGGAGCTTCTGAAAACGAAAATACTTCCTGTAAAGATCAGTGCTCAAATTAATAAAAGGGTGGAGGGCAATCCCTTTTTTATTGAAGAGGTGATACACTCTATGATAGATGAAAGGGTGATCTCCTTTGATAATGGGAAAGCCAGGATCACAAGCAGGATTAATTCTGTAGTTATTCCCCACACCATTCATGAAGTGCTAATGGCCCGCATCGATAAACTGGATGAGGACACCCGTTCGCTGTTAAAACTGGCATCGGTCATTGGCAGACAGTTTTTTTACAGCTTGATTCTTGAAGTGGCCGGCTCAGCTTTGGATGTGGACCAAAAGCTGGAATACCTGGAAAAGAATCAGTTAATCCGTAAGCGCAGGAGAATGGATGAGGTGGAGTACCTGTTCAAGCATGCCCTGATTCATCAGGCCGTATACAATACCCTACCCTCAGCCCAGCAAAAAGACATGCATCTGAAGGTGGCCATATCCATCGAAAAAGTGTTTCAGCCCAGGCTTCCTGACTTTTTAGGAACTCTGGCCTATCACTACACTTGTGCGGAAGAGCTTGACAGGGCAGAGAGCTATCTGATCCAGGCAGGAGAGAAGGCATTAAAAACTTCTGCATCCAGTGAGGCCCTGCATTATTTTAAGGAAGCACTTGACATTTATCTGGATAAGTACGGAGACAAGGCTGATCAAAGCAAAATTGCCACACTCCATAAATACATCGGCATTGCATATTTTAATACGGGCCACCTGATCGAAGCTGCCGACTATCTTGAAAAGGTTCTTTCCTTTTACGGAATGAAAATTCCCGGGAATCCTTTAGTGCTAACTTTCAAGATGATAAAAGGATTGCTTGTATTTCTATTCAGAATCCGTTTCACATCATTTATGGGAAGGAGAACCCCGGGTGAGCTTGAAGTTGAGATCAGTGACCTGCTATTTAAGAAAGCGTCCGCCCTGGTCATTACAGATAACAAGAGGTTTTTAGCTAACATGCTTCTCTTTATCCCCTGGCATACAAGTTTTCGCTTTAAGAATCCAAACATGATAACGATGGCCGGAGCTTTTTTTTCCATGGGAGGCATCTCATTAGCTATTGCAAACAGAGCAATTGATTACTACATCGCAAACAGCGATCAGGACGACCTTACATCGAAGATCACCGGCAGTTTCGGAAAGATCGTCACCAATGTTCTTTCGGGTAGGTGGCAGGACGCTCCCCTTGATGAAGAAATGGTAGATAAGGGGCTTCTGATTGGCGAAGGTTTTAATTTGTTTAATTATGTGCCTTTCAAGGCACATGAATTGCTTGAACTTGGCAACCGGCAGGCAGAAAAAGTACTCGAAAAACACCTGGAATGGTCCGATGTATATGAGAATGATTTTGGCCGTCTGGCTTACTATTCCCACATTTCGCTGTATCTGTTAAAATACCGGGAGTTCAAAAAAGCCCTTGCAAAGGCAAATGAAGGCATTGAATTTGTAAGCAAGAACCTAGGTAATAAACCCGGATTGTTAATGATCTATTCCATGAAGATCCGGTCCCAAATCATGCTGGGAGATCTTAACGGAGCCGAGGAAACACTTCTTATTGCCAGGGAGTTTGCAAGTCAGGACAGGCACGCTCCATATTTCCTGTCGTTCTATCTGACAGCCAGCCTGTTATTTTATACCAACCGCTATGAACAGGAGTTGCAAAGCAGAGACAAAAATCAATTGTCAGTACTTAGAAAAAATGCCAAACAAACAGCCAAAAAGGCCAAAAAGATTTCCGATAAGGCTGCTTATGAGCGGGTCGAGACCTACAGGCTGACAGGTGTAATTCATTGGCTTAGCGGCAAACAGGGCAAGGCTATTGCATGGTGGACCAGAGCTGCTAATGAAGCAGAAAGTCTTGGAGCCAAGCTGGAACTCTCCCTGACTTTGCAGGAAGTAGTCAGGAGACTTTCAGAGCCTTCCTGCAGGATTAAAGAATTCCATGGGCAAAGTATTGATGCCATAGATCAGAGGGCTAAAGTATTATTCAAGGAAATGCATATACATACAATATGACTGAACAAAAACTGGACTCAATCATAGAATTAGCTTCCGTTCTGGCCAGACAGTCAGATTTCCAGGAGATCCTTCGCCTTGTTACTCAGAAAGCTGCAGCCCTGTTCCATGCCGAAACTGCCCTGATCATGATGATTAATCCTTCTACCAGGGAAACTGTTAAGACCCTGTACAGGCATGGTGGAGATTCTGGACCAGGTCCATACCAGCTTTTACATACCTATCTCTCGGGGTGGATTCTGGAAAAGAACTCCGGGCTTATTTCTGAAAATATTCACTCCGATGATCGTTTCCGAACAGAACTATTTGAAGATATACCTGTAAAATCAGTTATGTGTATTCCGTTCAGGGGCGACGGACTTATCACCGGAACCCTGCTGTTGCTGAACCAATCTCAGCAGAATGTTTTTAATAAATACGATTTTGCTGTACTTGAGAAATTTGCAGCTATAGCTTCTCCGTTTTTAAGGAATGTTCAGAAAATCCAGGAATATTTTCAGGCTCCTCTGCCTGAGGCAAATCTGATAAAAAAATACCAGGTGCATGGATTGCTGGGGATCAGCAAACCATTTATTGAACTCTTACATGCCATTGACGCAGCCACCAAATGTGATGTCCGGGTGATCCTCGAAGGTGCAAGCGGAACAGGTAAAGAATTGGTTGCCAAAGCTATTCATCATTTCAGTTCCAGAGCTGAGAAGAAGTTTATCGCCATTGACTGCGGAGCCATTCCTCGTGATCTGCTTGAGAGCGAGCTTTTCGGTCACATGAAGGGGGCTTTCACAGGAGCTCTTGAAACCAGGAAGGGTCTTATGGAAGAAGCAGACGGAGGAATCCTTTTTATGGATGAAATCACAAGCCTCCCTCTGGACCTTCAGGCAAAGCTCCTGCGCGTTCTCCAGGAAAATGAGATCCGGCCCCTCGGCAGCAATCAACTGAAAAAGATAAATGTACGTATTATTGCAGCCTCAAGTGCTCCCCTCAGGCAAATAGTGGAGGATGGAAGTTTCAGGGAGGATCTGTTTTACCGGCTCTATGTATATCCGATTGCCATACCTACCCTGAACGAACGCAAAACGGATATTCCTTTACTCGCCAAATATTTCCTGAAAAAATTTGCCAGGCAACAGAATAAGCTGGCCAGGCAATTTTCCACAGATATGCTGGTATTTCTAAAGAATCAAACCTGGACAGGCAATGTCCGGGAACTGGAAAACCTGGTGGAAAGACTGTTAACTGTGGCAGCCCCTGAAACAGAAATTCTGGGCGTCAAGCTCCTGCCGGAAGAGTTCCGACAGGATCAGAAATCCGCTGAAGCAGAGAACACTCCGTTTGCAACTGGAAACTCTCTTCGTGAAAACCTGGCTGCATTTGAAAAGGACGCCATTGAAAATGCCCTAAAAACCAGCAAATGGAATCAATCAGAAGCAGCCAGGATGCTTGGTGTATCGGAACATACAATCCGGTACAAAATGAAAAACCTGGGAATTATTCGTCAATATTGACGAGCTATTGCAAGCATATAAACTTGATTCTTTTGTGCATTTCATTTTCAACATATTAAATATCAGCACATTGTCTGCATTATTGTGCTTAACAATCTCCTGCTGGAATATGGCACCCTTATTGTGAAGGAGCTCTCATGAAAATAGCCCTATCCATGATTTTATCCCCAACAAAGGGTGGACAGGTAAGTCCACTAAAGGCATTCCCCACAATTCCCTGCAGAATCTTAAATCCAAGCTAAATACATACTCATCATGAAACCACATCGTCATGCCATTATTCTTAACCGGGGGCTCACGCCACTGGTATTTGCGTTTGCTCTGTTTGGCTGCAATCCTATCGTAGCAGATTTTGAAGCGGACAACACCTCACCCAAAGTAGATGATATTATCAGGCTACATGACATGTCTGAAGGTGATCCCGATACCTGGGAATGGAACATCCACCCGGGCCTCTTTGAATACCAGGAAGGCACGGGCCCCGGATCACAGGATCCTGTGCTAAAATTTTCTCAGGCGGGGGCTTATTCGGTTTCCTTAACCGCATCCAATGAGAAAAGATCAGATATAAAAACCTCTGAGGATTATATATCAGTATTGAATAATCACACCCCGACAGTTGAGGTATACAGCCCTGGATTGGTTAATAACCTTTTGGGTGACAGTCCAGAGCGTGAAGTGAAGATCTACCTTCCACCCGATTATTTTGAGAATACTTCCAAACAGTATCCGGTGATATATTTGTTGCATGGGTATTTCTCCGACTACAACACCTGGTATGTAGGCCTTGAAAACAAGGTCGAGATTAATATCGAAGAGATCCTGAATGATCTTATACAGGAAGAGGCTATCGAACCCATGATTGTAGTATCTCCCAATTCCTACAACAGGTACTTTGGCAGTAAATATACGAACTCCTCAACCGCAGGCCAGTGGGAGGACTTTATTACACAAGATGTCATTCAGTACATCGATACCCATTTCCGTACGATTCGGGAAAAAGAAAGCCGGGGCATAGGGGGCCACTCCATGGGAGGAATGGGGGCATTTAAAATGGCCATGAAACATCCGGAGCTGTTTGGGGCGCTTTATGCCCACAGTCCCGGTATAATGGCCTTTGAATCGGTCTATTGGGGTGGCAGGAAACAGTCCCTGGTCAAAGCATCCCAGCTCAAATCCCTTTCGCTTACAGATATTCTCAGCGTAGCTGTTACTCTTGAGGAAGCCAGTTGTGCTGCTTGCGCACCCGCCTATGCCCCCAATCCAAAAGCACCACTTTTCGGGGACTTTCCGATTACCGAAAGCGGTGAACGGATAGACAGTACCTGGCAGCAATGGCTTATGCACGATCCCCTAACCATGCTACATACCTATAACAATAACCTGAAACAGATGCGCGCCATCCTGTTTGACAGTGGCACATCGGATGAGTTAAAGGGCAGCAACACGCTTTTCTCAGAAGCACTTTCGGAATATGGGATCAGTCACACTTTTGAATTATATGAAGGAGATCACTTAAACAGAATAAGTGCCAGAATGTCGTCTGTAGCATTCCCCTTCTTTTCTCAACATCTGGATCACGAATAAGTCTTTTCTCCTCAAGTTACCTCGTTAAAATTGACGAGCGAGAATTACTGATATTTCCAGAATCGACAAAAACGTCGAGCCTTCTAAGTTTAACCCATCCCTCCAATCTTAGGATCATCTCTATAAGCCTGTTTAACAAGGCGTTAAGATGCGGCTTGAAATATACGGATAGATGGCATCATAATTGGAATGTGTTTCCAAAACATGCTAAATCCAAAATCATGAAAACAAACAGATTAACTCCAATCTTCCTGTCAGGATTATTCCTGATCATAATGACTGCCTGCCCTAAACATGTTGAAGATGTCGAAATTCAGGATGTTGATATAAGTGAGGTCAAAGAGAATACTGCAGTACTGAGCTGGGCAGTGAGCTCTGATGCCTATGCCTCTGTCCGGATCATTCTTAATAATGAAACCGACTTATCAGAATCCAGCCGGACAATCATTCTTAATGGGAACACTTCAACTTCTACTTTCTTAGAGGAACTTACCGGCTTAACTAAATACAGCCTGACAGTGGAATTGCAGGACAGTAATTCAGAAAAGCTGTGCTGTAGTGATGAAAAAACATTCAAAACTTCCTGCAGCAAAGTACCGGTAAAAATGCTTACCCGTGATTCATATACCCTGAGGGGGAATATATACTACCTCTCCTCATGGACAGAAAAAGTCCCGGGTATTCTTATGATGCATGGCCTGGGAGAGGTTATGGCACCCTGGCCAGAATCCGAGACTATGAATATGCTGATTGCCCGGGGATATGCCTGCATGTCTTTCAATTTTCGTGGGCATAGTAATTCTGAAGCCTTTGACATTCAAAAATTCAAACAAGACTCCGGCGGATTTTTCCTGGGATGCGATATGGAAGCTGCACTCAGTTGCCTAACCGCACATGACATTGTGGATCCAAGCAGTATAGGTTTAATGGGCGGATCGATGGGTGGTAGTGCATCGGTAATAGGTAATTACTTTCCCCAGGTAAAGACATCTGTTGCATTAAGTCCCGTGATCGGTTCAGGAATACCTTTTAAAAACTTTTTCCCTGAACTGGAACAGGAATATCTTATCTCAATTTCTTATATAGTAGCTGAAAATGACGATTCGGGAGGCTATGACTTTCCCGGAATGTCAAGTGATCTATATGATATTACTGAAGAACCACGCAAGCTATGGATCATTCCCGGGATCCCACATCATGGATCCTCACTGGCTACGTATCCCGGGGTAAATGACGAGATTGTATACTGGTTTACAGAAACAATGCCTTCCCCCTATACCAAATGATATTGATATTATGGAAATCAGCTATATCTTTAGGTATACTTAACTTAAAGATATATGTACACCATTTACCACAATCCCCGCTGTAAGAAAAGCCGGGCCGGGCTCCAGTATCTGACAGAAAAAAACACGGAGTTCCAGGTACGCGAATACCTGAAAAATCCCCTCTCCGAATCTGAACTGTCCGCCTTGGTCATGAAGCTCCATGTGAAGCCTTTTAAGCTGGTCAGGACCCAGGAAGAGGTGTACCGCAAAGAGCTCAAAGGTCTTGATCTGAATGACGAAGAATGGATAAAAGTGATGGTTGAGAATCCAAAGCTGATCCATCGCCCCATCGTAGAAGGAAAGTATAAGGCAGTAGTTGGTGATCCCCCTGAGAATATAGACAAGCTCTAAGTCATTTTTTTTTCAATAACACTTTCTTTCCTTGCTTTCCTCAACTGCGTTTGAGTATCTTTAAATAAAAATTTTACTCAAATGGATTACAGGATTGAAAAGGATACCATGGGCGAAGTCCGGGTACCCGCAGACAAGTACTGGGGAGCTCAAACCCAGCGTTCAAAAGAGAATTTCAAAATTGGTGCAGGGAGAATGCCCATTGAAATCGTGAAGGCATTTGGTTACTTGAAAAAAGCAGCTGCAGCCACCAACCTGGAGCTGGGGGTTTTACCCGAAGAGAAAGCAAACTTGATCATGCAGGTGTGTGACGAAATCATTGAAGGAAAACTGGACGAACAGTTCCCTCTTGTGGTCTGGCAGACCGGATCAGGAACCCAGTCCAATATGAATGTAAACGAGGTGGTAGCCAACCGGGCCCATGTGAACCAGGGAAATCAACTGGGTGAAGGGAGCCGGCTTATTCACCCCAACGACGATGTGAATAAATCACAGTCCTCCAACGATACCTTCCCCACTGCCATGCATATTGCAGCTTACAAGATGATAACCGAAGTGACCATTCCCGGTGTGATGGACCTGAGGGATACACTGAAAGAAAAGGCAGAAGCATATATGGAAGTGGTGAAAATCGGCCGGACTCACTGGATGGATGCCACTCCCCTTACCCTGGGACAGGAGTTTTCAGGTTATGTTTCCCAGCTGGATCATGGATTGAAGGCACTGGTGAACAGTCTTGATCACCTTACCGAACTGGCCCTGGGCGGTACTGCCGTAGGAACCGGGATCAATACCCCGAAAGGATACGCAGAACTGGTGGCCCGCCACATTGCCAGGTTCACAGACCTTCCCTTTGTTACCGGACCTAATAAATTTGAAGGCCTGGCTGCACATGATGCCGTTGTGGAGGCTCATGGTGCTTTGAAAACCCTGGCGGTTAGCCTGATGAAAATAGGGAACGATATTCGCATGCTGGCCTCGGGTCCCCGATGTGGCATTGGAGAGATCATCATCCCGGCCAATGAACCCGGATCATCCATTATGCCCGGGAAAGTAAATCCCACTCAGGCTGAGGCACTTACCATGGCCTGCGCACAGGTGATGGGCAATGATGTGGCCATTAACATTGGTGGCAGCAACGGTCATTTCGAGTTGAATGTTTTCAAACCCATGATGATCGCAAATTTCCTGGAATCGGCCAGGCTGATCGGGGATGCCTGCAAGTCCTTTAATGATAATTGTGCCGTTGGCATTGAACCCAACCAGGAGCGGATCACTCAGAACCTGAACAATTCCCTGATGCTGGTTACCGCCTTGAATACTCATATCGGGTATGAAAAAGCAGCCGAAATTGCAAAAAAGGCTCATAAGGAAGGAAGCACTTTAAAGGAGGCTGCCCTGAAACTTGGATATCTGAGCAGCGATGAGTTTGACAGCTGGGTGGATCCTTCAAAAATGACCGGTTCACTCTAAACCGTTCTGAACAGTTGAAAGACAAGGTACAAAAACAGCTATTTGCTGAATTCCAGGAACTGACCACTCAATCCTGGGAAGCAAAGATCAAAGCCGACCTGAAAGGGGCCGATTATGATAAAAAACTGGTGTGGAGAAGCGATGAAGGGATCCATGTAAAACCTTACTACCGGCAGGAGGATCTGGAATCACTGGCATACCTGGATCAGGTGGGACAATTAAGGGCTGCCGGCAGTGCTCCCAACAGCTGGATCGTCTGTCAGGATATATATACCGACAGTGATACCCTGGAGATCAATCAGCGAATTAAAGCAGCATTGAAAGGCGGTGCACAGGCTATCCGGATTCATTTAAGCAAATGTCCCATATCGGATATCCAAATTCTTGAATCCATGCTGGACGGGGTCCCGATGGAAGAGTCCGAGATTCACTTTGAGGGATGTTTGTGCGCTGATGCCTTGTTTGATATGCTGTGTGAGTATGCTTCATCGAAAGGAGTTAATCCTGCACTTCTGAAAGGTGGGCTGGGGGCTGATCCGCTTGGTAAAATGGTCAGGCTGGGAGTACCCATAGCAAGCATGGAAAACATTGGCAAACTGGTGCAAGCGGCACATAAGACCTCTCCCGGGTTAAGGAGTATTGAGGTGAATGGTGCCCTGATTCAGAATGCAGGATCTACCCTGGTGGAAGAGCTCGCATTTGGCTTATCCATGGCCAGTGAATATATGTCCATTCTTTGCGAACGGGGCATCGATCCTGTCGTCGCCCAGGATTCCCTGCACTTGAGTCTGGCTGCCGGATCCAACTATTTTATGGAAATTGCAAAGCTAAGGGCCACCCGGATCCTCTGGGCCAAAATCGCAGCGGCTTATGGGGTTGGAGCTTCAGACTGTAAGATCCGCATTCACTCCACTTCCTCCCAGTGGAACATGACCTTATACGATCCCTATGTAAATATGCTCAGGGGAACTACCGAGGCCATGTCTGCCATTACCGGCGGAGCAGACATGTTAAGTGTGCTGCCCTTTGATTATCCTTACGGAGAAAGTACCCAGTTTTCCGATCGCATAGCCCGCAACATTCAGATCATATTGAGGGAAGAAGCCTATTTCGACCGGGTGGCAGATCCGGCCTCCGGATCCTACTATATTGAAAGCCTGACCGATGCCATTGCAGAAAAGGTATGGGAGCTGTTTCGCAAGGTAGAGTCAGATGGAGGTTTCATGAAATCTTTTAAGTTGGGATGGATCCAGGAGATGGTGCTGGAGTCAAGGGACAAAAAGACCAGCAAGATCGCCTCAGGCAGAGGAAGAGTGCTCGGATCAAATGCCTATCCCAATTTCAACGAATCCATTCTGGATATGCTGAAGAAGAAAGAGGAAACAAGCCAGCTTGACGGGGATCTTACTCCTCTTGTTCCCTTCCGCGTCTCTTCCCTGTTTGAAGAATTAAGGCTTCAGACTGAGGAAAGTGAAAAGAGACCCAAAGTACTGCTGTTTAAGTACGGGAATCCTGCCTGGGTCACTGCCCGGGCTGCCTTTTCAGGCAACTTCTTTGCCTGCAGTGGGTATGAGATCATGGATCAGCCGGCCTTTTCATCAGTTGAAGAAGGCATTCAGGTGGCCCGGGATTCTGCAGCCGACCTGGTGGTTCTGTGCAGTTCGGATGATGCTTATGCAACACTTGCACCCGCGGTAGCGGAGGCATTAAAGGATTTGTCCATTGTGGTGATAGCCGGCAATCCGGCCAGTGATATGGAGGCCTTACAAAAAGCGGGCATCAATTATTTCATTCATTTGAGAAGTAATATGCTGGAAACCCTGAAAGAATTCAACTCCATACTACTCTAAACTTTCGACTATCGACTTTTGACTTTTGACTTTTGACTTTTATGAGGCCAGATTTTAGCAAAACAGACTTCCGGGATTTAAAGATTCCTACCGGGAAACAAGCAAGAACGACTCCCTGGGAAACCCCCGAGCATATTGAAATTAAATCATCTTATAGCAGGGAGGACCTGGATAATATGGAGCATCTGAGCTATGGAGCGGGTTTGCCCCCCTTTCTCCGGGGCCCCTATTCAGCCATGTATGCCATGCGTCCCTGGACCATCAGGCAGTATGCAGGATTCTCAACCGCCGAGGAATCCAATGCGTTCTACCGAAGGAACCTGGCGGCGGGACAGAAGGGACTCTCAGTTGCTTTCGATCTTGCGACACACAGGGGTTATGATTCGGACCATGAACGGGTGGTTGGCGACGTGGGGAAAGCCGGCGTAGCCATTGATTCCATTCTGGATATGAAGATTCTCTTCGACCAGATCCCCCTGAACAAGATGTCTGTTTCCATGACCATGAACGGAGCGGTGCTTCCCATCATGGCTTTCTATATAGTAGCCGGACTGGAACAGGGAGCTTCACTGGAAGAACTGAGTGGAACCATACAGAATGATATCCTGAAGGAGTTCATGGTGAGGAATACCTACATCTATCCACCCGCCATGTCCATGAAGATTGTCGCTGATATTTTCGAATATACTTCCCGGAATATGCCAAAATTTAACAGCATCAGCATATCGGGATATCACATGCAGGAAGCCGGAGCAACTGCCGACATTGAATTGGCCTATACCCTGGCCGATGGTCTGGAGTACCTACGGACAGGAGTAAAAGCAGGGATAGATATTGATGCCTTCGCACCCAGGATTTCATTTTTCTGGGCCGTTGGTATGAACCATTATATGGAAATTGCCAAAATGCGTGCTGCCCGGATGCTCTGGGCAAAACTGGTAAAACAGTTCAACCCGAAAAATCCAAAATCCATGGCCCTCCGGACCCATTCCCAGACTTCGGGATGGAGCCTCAGAGAACAGGATCCATATAACAATGTGGCCCGAACTTCCATCGAGGCCCTGGCTGCTGCCCTCGGACATACCCAGTCCCTTCATACAAATGCACTGGATGAAGCCATAGCCCTCCCCACTGATTTCTCAGCCAGAATAGCCAGGAATACCCAATTGCATTTGCAGGATGAGACAGAGATCTGCAGATCCCTTGATCCCTGGGCTGGTTCCTATTATGTGGAGACTTTAACCCATGAGCTTGCTCATCACGCCTGGGCTCATATCGAAGAAATTGAAGAACTGGGCGGCATGGCTGCTGCCATTGAAACCGGCCTACCGAAGATGAGAATTGAAGAAGCAGCCGCGCGTAAGCAGGCCCGCATAGACAGCGGTAAGGATATTATTGTGGGAGTAAATGCCTATCGCCTGGAAAAAGAAGATCCGCTGGATATTCTTGAAGTGGATAATACGGCCGTGCGACAATCACAACTGGATCGCCTTGAAAC
>JBDLIM010000104.1:0-12432 GCA_039714915.1 Bacteroidota bacterium | reverse complement strand
GGCAGATCTGGAGGCAAAAGTTAAAGAGAGAACAGCGGACCTGCTGATCGCCAAAGAGAGGGCCGAGGAGAGCGACAAGCTTAAAACGGAGTTTATCCGGAACATGTCTCATGAAGTGCGCACACCCATGAATGGCATCGTCGGGTTTGTCGATTTTCTGGATGCCCCTGATCTCACACCATCCAAACGAAGCTCTTTTATCGAAGTAATTAAAAACAGCAGCCATCAGCTATTGCGTGTTATTGAAGATATATTGGAGATCTCCCGTTTAGGTACAAATCAGGTAGAGGTACACGAGATGGAAGTTTCCCTGAACAGGCTGTTATCAGAACAGTTCTCCCTTTTCCACATTCAGGCCAAGGAAAAGGGTCTGTCCCTGCAATTGAAAACCGCTCTTTCAGAGGAGAAGAGTACCATATTATGCGATGCAGTAAAACTAACCACCATCGTAAGCAATCTGCTGGAAAATGCCCTGAAATATACCCATAAAGGATCTGTTGAATTTGGATACCACCTGGGTGATGGTCCCGGGAAAGAAACGCTGAAGATCTATGTTAAAGACACAGGAACAGGCATCAATCCGGAAAATCATAAAATGATTTTTTCAAGATTTGCCCAGGAGGAGAAAGAGTTGTCAAAAAAACTGGGTGGACTTGGATTGGGTTTATCCATTGTAAAAGAGAATGTGGAGTTACTGGGAGGAGAAGTCTCATTACAATCAGAAAAGGGGAAAGGATCCACTTTTTTTGTCTCAATTCCTTACAGGCCGGTTGAAACTGCTTCTGTTGAAATTGCACATAGCGATCATGACAGCAGTTTGGAAAATGCAACTACAAACCTTAATAGATACAATATTCTGCTTGTTGAAGATGAGGAGATCAACTACATCTATATGAAGTTACTTCTGAAAGATTACGAGCATCATGATTTGACGCTCCATGCAAAAGATGGAAAAGAGGCGGTTGAAATATGCGGGAGTAATCCGGACATTGATCTTGTACTTATGGATCTGAAAATGCCGGTCATGAACGGTTTTGAAGCAACCAGTCTGATTAAGGAGATGCGACCCGAATTGCCTGTTATTGCACAAACAGCATATACCACAGGTGCAGACAGAGACAAGGCCCTTTCAGCGGGGTGCAGTGCTTTTCTGTCTAAGCCGGTGAATAAGGAGATGTTGTTCAGGGTATTGAATGAACATCTTACGGTAACATGATAGTACTGAAATATCAGAGAATGAACTATAAAGGTCGGGCAACCATAATTCCGGTTGCAGAATTACTGTTCAAAAGATACTCTTCCAGTGTATTCTCTGAAACTACAACCTTCTCTGCCGTTGATGAGGCGTGAAGTAAATGGATGCGGCCTGCTTTCCGGATCAGGATCCCAACATGCGAAATGGCGAGGCCTTCCATTGTGGTAGTAATTCCTACAATGTCACCATCCATCAATTTGCTTTCCACCTCCGTTATTATGGATTCAGGTATATAGAACATATTTCTTGCAGATATTTCCTGTTCCTGTGTAGCTATAATTTCTACTAACTGAATATTGTCTTTTAGTTGCCTGTAACTATTGGGGTGGGTACTCATATAATTAATTTGTTTGGAAAAAGGTAACTGTCCAATTTCTTCGGACATATCCTCAATCAGATTCATCTGGTGATTGTCAAAGATCCAGTCACAAAAATAGTGCAAGCGTGAAGTGTAGCCGTTGATCTCCCCATCACGGTATCGGATTTTTTGTAATTCAGAGGTGAATTGTTCGAATGTTTGAGTTTCACTTTTAATCGTTCTGGATATAGCCAGACAGTTTTCTGCAAATGTGAGGCAGTCCATCTCCCGCAAATTTACGACCAGTTTTTCTTCACCTTCTGTTTCAAGGGTATAGGCAACATAGGGTGTTTCTTGAAAAAAGCTGCCCACTTTCACCATCAACACTGATGTGGATTCTTCTTTATCTGCTGAAAACTGATCAAAAGCCTGTTCCAGTATCTCTTTGTCTTCCAATTCATCAGGGGGTATTACCGTTGTTGAATTGCACGAAAGGAGAAAAAATATGACGATAAATGAAAAAGGCCAGGATATTCTTGTTGTTTTACTGATGTAGATCATGTTTAAATATTTAACACCCTTATTGAATATATTTCTCAAGGGATTTCAGCATCTTCTCCCGGTCTTTCTTATCCATGGCAGAAAGACTGATGCGGGGATAAGCAGCCACCTTGCCCCTGAAGTTCTGGTGAAGAATCAGGTAGTGCTGGCTTTTGAAAAAGAAAGGCTTAAGCTCGAATTTAACAAATTGCTTCTTGGGAATTTCAATGGAGTTCTTTCGGCTGGTAAACATGCTCACCGGGTAATACCGCACCACAATCATTTCGCCCTGGTCCTTGTAGGATACAAAAAAGGGACGTTTCATGTAGTTGATCCAGTTGATTGCCAGGTATATTCCCGAGATCAGGATGATTAAATGGTATTTGGTGATCCGGGAGTCCGGGTTATCAAACCAGGATACAAAAACCAGTAGCAGGATCAGAAGGGCAAATACAATGGTCATCACCAGGCGGTTTAGCCAGATGCGGTAGGTGTTTCTCTGGTTGTCAATATTCACAGCTAATTAGTTTATTTACAGGGCCTTTCTGCGTTGACGCTCTTTTTTTATGAGTGAAAGCTCCCGGCCGGTCTGTCCCTTCACAGAGGTGTTCTCTTCCACGCGTCGCATCAGGTAGGGAAGCACAAACCGAACCGGACCGTAAGGTACATATTTTGCCACATTAAAACCAGCAGCGGCCAGGTTAAAACTGATATGCTCGCTCATGCCATAGAGTTGGGAAAACCAGATCCTTTTATCGGACGGATCCACCTTTTGCTCAATCATTAGTTCGGCCAGGTACTTGCTGCTGTACTCGTTGTGGGTCCCGTTGAAAACAGAAACCACATCCAGGTTCTCCATGGAGATCCTGAGTGCCAGGTTGTAATCCCGGTCGGTACTTTCCCGGTCGGGCTGAATGGGATCTTCATAGTCCATTTTGGCAGCACGTGCTCTTTCCCTCTCCATATAGGCTCCTCTGACAAATTTTGCTCCAAGGAGGAACTTTTCTTCCCTGGCAGCCTTGATATCTGCTTTCAGTATACCCATGCGGTCGTGCCGGTACATCTGGTAGGTATTAAATACGATGGGTTTCGCCTTATTGTATTTCCGCATCATATCCATCACCACCTTGTCGATGAAATTCTGGATGTAAGTATCTTCTGCATCAATCATGATGGGCGTATCATTCTCGAAGGCGGTTTTACAGAGGGTATCTATTCTTTGCCGGAATTTTTCACCCTCCTTCCTGATCTCTTCAACCGGGGTCTTGTCTCCGCTGAGTATCTCCAGTGCTTTGTGACTTCCGAAAGCAGTGGGTTTAAATACAGCAAAAGGGATATCGGGATTACTCCCTGCATTCTTTACGGCCCGAAGGGTTTCTTCCAGGGCGGCATTAATGGCCTTCTCGGTCTCCTTTCCTTCTACGGAATAGTCCAGGATGGAGTACACATTGGCGGTTTTGAGCTTCTCTACTGCAGGCTGGCATGCTTCAAGGGCTTCTCCCCCTACGAAATGTTTGAAGGCAGTGGGCTTCACAATCCATCCGATGGGAATTCTTAGTGCTGAAAATACCCTGATCACCGGGTTTCCTATTTTAACCAGGATGGGGTAGGAAATCAGTTTAAACAGTGCATATGCCCGTCGCAGGTCACGGTCAGATTTAATGCTGAAAGCGGTTCTTGTATCTTCGAAGTCAATCTTGGTCATTGTAATATTGTTGTTACTCGGAATTTCGGAGGCCAATATATGCTAATTATTATCTTTGGACTATGAAAAATGTCATCTCCGGGCCCAAAAAACCGGTGCAAGATACAATATATATCCCTTCCTCTAAAAGCATCTCAAACAGAATGTTGATTATCAGATCATTGGCAGGATCTTCTGCTCAGCTGAACAACCTTTCCAACAGCGATGACACAGATGTTTTAAAGCAAGCTTTGGAGGAGAATCCGGATATAAAGGATGTGGGGCATGCCGGAACGGCCATGCGTTTTCTGACAGCCTATCTTGCCACCACTCCGGGAGAAGTAGTTCTTACAGGTTCACCCAGGATGAAGGAGCGTCCCATCGGATCCCTGGTCGAGGCTCTCAGAAAGTTGGGCGCAAAAATAAATTATCTGGAGGAGGAGGGCTATCCGCCGCTCCGGATTTTCGGAGGCTCAGTCAGGGGAGGGGACATTGAGATTGAAGCGGGGATCAGCAGCCAGTTTATCAGTGCCTTGATGATGATCGGCCCTGTGCTGAAGGGAGGACTCAGGATCAAACTGGCTGGCGAGGTAGTATCGGCCACCTACATTGAAATGACACTCTCCTTAATGAAGCAGAGCGGGATTGAGGCCTCCTTTGATGGGAAGCAGATTCTGGTTCCTGAGAAGCCGTATGTGTTGAAAGACTTCACCGTGGAATCAGACTGGAGCGGAGCATCTTACTGGTACCAGGTTGCAGCCCTTCTGCCCGGGTCAGAGATCCTGTTGCCCAATCTTTCCAGGGAGAGCCTGCAGGGAGATTCAGTGCTGGCTGACCTATTTGCTGCTCTGGGTGTAAGCAGCAGTTTCAGTAAGCAGGGCTTGCTCATCCGCTCTTCGAAAGGAAAACTGCCGGTACAGTTTAAATACGATTTTACGGGCTGTCCCGACCTGGTTCAGACCTGTGCTGTTGCGCTGTGTTCCCTGGGTATTCCTTTCAGGTTTACCGGTACCAGAACCCTAAGGGTGAAGGAGACAGACCGCATAGCGGCCCTTGGAAGCGAACTCGGAAAGGTGGGCTTTCTGCTGCAGGATGATCCTGCAGGTGAGTGGATGGCCTGGGACGGTTCCCGTTGTGAGCCCGAAAAGGATCCGGTCATTGCCACCTACCACGACCACCGGATGGCCATGGCTTTTGCACCACTGGCCATCAGCCAGGGAAAGATAGCCATTGAAGATCCCGGTGTGGTGACCAAATCTTACCCAGCTTTCTGGGAGGACCTGATGAAAGCAGGTTTTAAGATCTACGGCTCATAAAAAAACTGCTTAGGAGAGCTGCAGCCTGATCATTTAGGATCCCAGGCACTACTTCCGCTTTCTTGTGAAGCACCTTATTCCCTAGTAATGAAAACCCCTCTTTCGGATCAGAAGCAGCATATACAATTCGGTGCAGCTGGGCCCATTTCATGGCGGCAGCACACATCAGGCAGGGCTCCAGGGTCACATAGAGGGTGCATTCTTTAAGGTATTTTGACCCAAGGTAGTTGGAGGCTGAAGTAATGGCGATCATTTCGGCATGTGCAGTCACATCATTCAGCTGCTGGGTCATGTTATGGGCCCTGGCAATAATGCGGTTCTGGTTTACGATAATTGCTCCCACCGGGACTTCTTCCCCTTTGAGGGCTTTATCGGCTTGTTTAAGCGCCTCATTCATAAAATATTCGTCTGAGAAAACCGGGTAAGTCATGCTAACTGAAGTTTTACTAAATTTGCATCACATTTACGACAAAAATACAATTCTATGTACAGGACACACAATTGCGGACAGCTAAAGATGGATAATGTGGGAGAAGGCGTCATTCTTTCGGGATGGGTTCAGAAGTCCAGGGATCTGGGGGGAATGACCTTTGTGGACCTTCGGGATCGCTATGGCATCACCCAGCTGGTCTTTAATATGGAAGCAGATGCCGGTCTTTGCGGGGAAGCCCGTAAGCTGGGCCGCGAATATGTGGTTAGGGCAGAAGGTAAGGTAACCGAAAGGTCCAATAAGAACCCACAAATCACCACCGGGGATATTGAGATTCTGGTGGAAAAGCTGGAGGTCCTGAACAGTTCCAACGTTCCTCCCTTTACCATTGAGGAGAACACCGACGGGGGAGACGACCTGCGGATGAAATACCGCTACCTTGATCTCCGCCGGGCAGTGGTCAGGGAAAACCTGCAGCTGCGGCACCGCATGTCCATCGAGATCAGGAAGTACATGAGTGGGGAAGGATTCCTGGAGGTGGAGACACCGGTACTGATAAAGTCCACTCCCGAAGGTGCCAGGGATTTTGTGGTTCCTTCCAGGATGAATCAGGGAGAATTTTATGCCTTGCCGCAATCCCCTCAAACCTTCAAGCAGCTCCTGATGGTGGCCGGATTTGATAAATATTTTCAGATTGTTAAATGTTTCAGGGACGAGGACCTGAGGGCCGATCGTCAGCCCGAGTTTACACAGATCGACTGTGAAATGTCCTTTGTGGAACGGGACGATGTCCTGAATGCATTTGAGGGACTGGCCAAACACCTGTTCCGGACCATCAAAGGGGTGGAGATTCAGGGCAGCTTTCCAAAAATGCTCTATGATGAGGCCATGAGCAGGTATGGGAATGACAAGCCTGACATCCGTTTTGGGATGGAGATCAGCGAAATGACCGGACTGGTCCAGGGCAAAGGTTTCCAGGTATTTGATTCGGTGGAATATGTGGGTGGAATCTGTGCTGAAGGATGTGCCGGATACAGCCGGAAGCAACTTGATGCCCTCAGCGACTGGGTAAAACGGCCTCAGATTGGGATGAAAGGGCTGGTCTGGGTGAAGTACAACGAGGACGGAAGCCTGAAATCATCGGTGGATAAATTTTATGACGAGTCGGCTTTGAAAGAGTGGGTAGCCTTGTTTGGAGCCAAACCCGGAGACCTGATATTGGTTCTTGCAGGGGAGTTGAACCTGACCTTAAAAGCTTTGAGTGAACTCAGACTTGAAATGGGTAAGCGATTGGAATTACGGGATCCTGATGTATTTAAGCCCCTCTGGGTGGTAGATTTTCCACTGCTGGAATGGGATGAAGACACAGAACGTTTCCACGCCATGCACCATCCCTTTACAAGTCCCTACGAAGAGGATCTGGAGCTGTTCCGCACCGATCCCGGCAAGGTCAGGGCAAAGGCATACGATCTGGTGATCAATGGAGTGGAGATTGGAGGAGGATCCATCCGGATCCATGATGAAGGTTTGCAAAAGCAAATGTTCGATAACCTTGGCTTTACGGAAGAGGAAGCCCGGAAGCAGTTTGGATTCCTGATGAGTGCCTTCAGATATGGTGCTCCGCCCCATGGAGGGATTGCTTTTGGCTTTGACCGGTGGGTGGCCCTGTTTGCGGGCATAGAATCCATCAGGGATGTGATTGCTTTCCCAAAAAACAATTCGGGTCGCGATGTGATGATCGATACACCCTCCACCATTTCTGAAGAACAACTTAAGGAGTTAAGCCTGACGGTGAATTCGGGGACCCCGGAAGCTTTTAAGTAATTATTCACTGTTTTTTGTGGATAAATTCACTCTGTTTTATCCTACAGTAATTAGATAACACTTTACTTTGTAGGCTGATCTTGTGACCCATAGATATGTTAATAGTTGTAAAGGAAGAGAATTTGTACAGGGTGGAGCTGTTTCAGGTAAACAGACTGAACACCCTGTTTTCAGAACTGGTAAAAGAGCAGCTCAGGAAGCTGGTGGAAGAACCAGGAGTTTCAGTGGTTTTTAACCTGGACAGGATCAAGTTCATTGATAGCTCCGGGTTTGACGTATTAATAACAATTACAGAGCACGCCAGGCGATATGGCAGTGAATTCAAGCTCTGCAATGTCACCGAAGATGTGAAGGAGTTGTTGGTTCTCCTCGAATTGGAGGAAAAGCTGGCCATTTGCACCTGTGTTCCTGCCGAAGAGAAGATCCAGCAGTTGCTGGATTAATTTCCGGTACGCTTAGGAGTGGCCTTTTATAACGATCCTCATGATCTTGAAGTTCAATCTGAAGAACCTGTAGATCTGAATCAGGAAATTGGTACGGATTCGTTTGGTGACCCGGGTGGGCATGGGTGGATAAAACTCATCCTTATAGCCTCTTTCTTTATGTAGATTTTTCATCAGCCTTGAAAATAAGTAGTCTTTATTCAGGTAGCAACCACCAGAAAGGATAGCCCTTTGCCTTGTGAAGGAACATATAGTGCAGGAACAGTTTGATCCAGTGTCCGGCCAGACCGACTTCACCCACCGTGGCTTTCAGATCCCTGCCCCACTGGGGGTATTTCTCCCAGTCCTGGACAATGGGCGAAACCGTCATGGTGGCTCCCAGACCTTTTCTAATGCCGTATCCCACTGAAACGATACAGGCAGCACCCATCTTTCCCATACTGGCGGTATGCTTATGCTCATCGCTTTGGTGCCTGATCCTGTGGGCAATGTTCTGGGCCACTACCTTTCCAATTACCCCTGAAGGCATTCCTGTCCGGGGAGGTGTGGGAAAGATATCAGTACCATTTTTGCTTTTCATGGGCTTGGAGATAGAATGGGGCGGGGCAAATGCAATCCCTGCAGCATAGATGTTATCATAGGCCGGACTCTGATAGGTGGTGGGCCAGTCATTGATGCTCCACTTCTCAAACGGCTTTGATTGATAATCCGCATCCACAAGCATCAGCCCGTTCCCGGCAAACAGTTTTAAGGTGATCTCATTTCCAAGGCGGTCAAAAGCTGTAATGCCATGTCCGGAGAAAGCCGGGATCAGCATGGAAAAATCATAATCAATGGTATGGTACTCCCCGTCCAGGGTCTCATAATGGATTTTTCCCGGTTCCACTTTTTGAACCCCGGCCCTTTTGATCCACCGGATGTTATTCTCGGAGAGAATCGATTCGGTGAAGATTTTGGTCGAAGTTACATAACCACCCCGTTTGACAAATGCACCACCCATGCCAAAATCACCCACTTCGTACTCGTTTGAGATCCACGTAATCTCTGCCAGATGCGAGAGTTTTTGTTTCTTCAGTTCAAAGGCAATATTCAGGGTATATTCGAATGCTGCACCCTGACAGGTGGCCATGGAATGACCGGTTCCCACCACAATTTTCTGTTTTTCGCCCCTTTTTAATTTCTCAATTACTTTCTGCAATTCTTTCCAGGCGTGGGCTGCATGGTCATAGGAACAGACCGAGACTGTGTTATTATGTGCCGGACCAAGACCTGGAGTTTTTTCAAAGTTCAGTTTCGGACCGGTGGCATTCACAAGGTAGTCGTATTCCACCTCTTCTTTGGTTCCTTTGCGGTCAGCTGATGTGTATTCAATGCTTACATAGCCGCGATTGACGGATTCATTTCCCTCGGGATGGATCGAAACAGCTTTGGCCTGTTTAAATGCGATACCCCATTTCCGGTATACCTTTTCCAGTTTAAACCTTACCTGATCGATGGTCATCCGGCCTACTCCCACCCATATATTGGATGGGATCCAGTGATAGTAAGAGTTGGGAGTAACTACAGTTACTGTGTGTTTCTTTCCCAGCTTTTTTCTTAAAAATGCTGCTGCCGTATGTCCTGAAATTCCGGCACCTAAAACCAGTACATCCATATGATGGGCTTATATTTTGAAACCATTTATACCAACAAGCTAAAAGGATTAAGGTTCACTAATATTCCCAATAAGGGTGGCCGATGTGCAGCTTGAGATCCTTACATTCACATAGTCCCCCGGTTTAAATTCCCCTTTTGGAAAGACAACTACTTTGTTTTGTGAGGTACGCCCGTACAGGTGTTCAGCCGATTTTTTTGAGCTACCCTCCACCAGCACTTCATATACCTCACCCACATCCTTCTCCTTACTTTCCAGCGACAACTTCATCTGTAACTGAATGATTTCATTCAGCCGGCGCGTCTTGATCTCTTCGCTTACATCGTCTCTGTAGTTGAGGGCTGCAAAAGTATCGGGTCTTTCGCTATACTTGAACATATAGGCGAAATCGTATTCGGCCCATTCCATCAGGCTGAGAGTCTGTTGGTGCTCCTCCTCCGTTTCTCCGCAGAAACCGGCAATGATATCTGTGGATATGGAGGCTCCCGGCAGGTATTTCACAATGGAAGATATCCTGTCCATGTAATGTTCCCGGGTGTATTTACGTTTCATCCGCTCAAGCACGGAAGTACTGCCCGACTGAACAGGTAAATGAATGGATTTGCATATATTTGGGTACTTGGCAATAGTCTTTAACAGGCTGTTCGACATGTCTTTGGGATGGGAGGTGGCAAATCTGACTCTGAGGAGGGGATCAATTTTAGCTACCCTTTCAAGCAGAATCTCAAAAGAGATCGTATTACCCCCTTCTTTCCAGCGGTAAGAATTTACATTCTGCCCGAGCAGGGTAACCTCCCGATACCCTTTTTCAAATAATTCGGTGCTTTCCCTGAGGATGGTCTCCGGGTCGCGGCTTCGCTCGCGGCCTCGTGTACCCGGAACCACACAATAAGCACAAAAATTGTTACAGCCCCGCATGATGGAGACAAAGGAAGTGACGTGATTTTTGTCCATCCTGACCGGGCGAATGTCCCCATAGGTTTCTTCAAGTGATAAAATGGTATTTATTCCTTTCTGACCACTCTCTACTTCCTGTAACAGAGAAGGAAGCTCCCGGTAGGCATCCGGTCCCACTACCAGGTCTACCAGAGGTTCTTCCTCAAGCAGTTTTTCCTTGAGCCTTTCAGCCATGCATCCGATGAGCCCAACAGAGAGATGTTTATTTTTCTTTTTAAGGCGTTTGAATTCACTAAGACGCGACCTGACCCTCTGTTCGGCATTATCACGTATGGAACAGGTATTAACCAGCACCAGGTCGGCCTGATCTATGTCCTGAGTCACTTGATAATTCTTTTGCTGAAGGATGGCTACCACCACCTCGCTGTCCACCACATTCATCTGACAGCCATAGGTTTCAATGTATAATTTCCTGGACTCCATGGAAGGCAAAGGTAGAATAAAAACCATTTACCGACAATTACTGCCGCTTGGCCGATTTATTGTTCGGTATATGAGTCCGGGACCTTAATATTGCATTGAGATATATTGTTATAAATTAAACATATGAAAATGGGAACAGGATTATTTTGGGGTGCATTCTTATTGCTTCTGGGCATCGCACTAATTATCAAGGTGGTTTTTAATGTGGACTTTCCGGTGTTCAAGGTGCTGGTGGGTATTTTCCTTGTTCTGCTGGGCATCAAGGTGCTGTTTGGAAGGTTTCTGATTCCTGCCCATCATTTTGATCCGGAGGAAACCGTATTCAATGAAAGGGTCTATGACAATCCCGAATCTGGTAAGGAATACACCGTTTTATTTGCCAAGGGGGTTTATGATTTTACCAATGTGGATCTGAGTCAGGGCAATTATCATGTTAAGGTGAGCACAGTATTCGGGGGAACGCAGATTATCATTCCCCGTGATAAGCCTGTGCGGATTAAGGCCGATGCTGTTTTTGCAGGCGCAGAGCTGCCGGATGGCAATACGGCTGTTTTCGGAACAACTGTATACGAAAGTGATTCGTGGTCGCCCGATTCGGCATCCATAGACATTAAAGTGGATGTGGTATTTGGAGGTGTACAGGTGATCAGGCGTTAAAGGCTTTTCAGAAACCCGGCATTTTGCTAATTTTGTAGTAAATCTTGCAATACAACTATGTCAGGACACAGCAAATGGTCGACCATCAAGCGCAAAAAAGGTGCAAATGATGCCAAGAGGGGAAAACTATTCACCAAACTAATCAAGGAAATTACAGTAGCAGCCAGCGAAGGTGGTACAGATCCCGAAACAAATCCCCGCCTCAGAGCGGCAGTTCAGAACGCCAAAGGCATGAATATGCCCAAGGATACCATCCAGCGGGCTATCAATAAAGCGGACAGAGATAGTTCGTCGTTTATGGAGCTCACTTTTGAAGGAATGCTTCCCTATGGAGTAGGTGTATTTGTGGATTGCCTGACCGACAACCGGAACCGGACCGTTAGTAACGTGAGATCCATTTTCAATAAAAGGGGAGGGAACCTCGGAACCAATGGATCTCTGAGCTATATGTTTGAACGCAGGGGAGTGATCAGCATGGCACAGGGAGATCTGGATCCGGAAGAGTTGGAACTGGAACTGATCGATGCTGGTGTGGAAGAGGTAGAACTGGAGGAAGGAATTTTTATGATCACCACGCCCATGGAAGACTTTCACAACGTACAGAAGAAATTACAGGAAATGGGCCTTGAACCTGACAGTGCTGAACTCCAGAGAATTCCCAATGACGCCCTGGACCTCAGTCCCGAGCAGGCAGTTCAGATCATGAAGATTGTGGAAGAATTTGAAGATGATGATGATGTGCAGGCTGTTTCTCATAACCTGAACGTGACCGATGAGATCTCTGAAGCTATGGAGGGCTGACAGCTTCCTCAGTCATACCCCTGTTTATCAAGCGAACGCAAAAGACAATCAGCCCGATCATTATGCCTGCAATGGCTGCTGTTCTCAGGATGTGTTCGGGCTGTAACCAGTTCAGAAAAATCAAAGCAGGTCCGGATATCATTAGCAGAA
>JBDLIM010000103.1:0-12539 GCA_039714915.1 Bacteroidota bacterium | reverse complement strand
AGAGCTGCCCGCACTACTGATGTTTCCGGTCCAGTCCCAGCCTGCCACTTCATATTCCACGTATCCGGATCCTTCCATGATCAGGTACACCGTATCCGAAACAAGCCTTTCACAGCCATTTATAACCACAAAATAATAGGCTCCAATATCAGCCATGGCAGCACTGTCGATGGTATAGATCCCCCTGAAAACATCTGGTATCAGACTCCCGTTATGATACATTTCATACTCCAGTCCCTCCAGGTTTGAATTCACATAGAACCAAATATTCACTTCATCTCCTTCGGACATGTAAATTTCTGTAGCTGCCACATCATAGATATAGATATCATCATAGAGGACACATGAATTCAATTCAAAGAATTTGGTATGTGAATAAAGGCAATTATATGCCTCGCATGAGTACTCTCCATAATCTTCCATTGATTCAATCACAATAGTACAGATGGAATCCAGACCCTCCTGAATTACTACACTCCCCTTCATAAACCGGTACTGCATGAAAGGGCCACTAGTACTGCAGACCAGCTCAATGGTATCTCCCAATTCAGGTTCAAAAACAGGGTGTTCGTTATCGGGCCAAAATTCAGATTGCGTACTGATGCTTTCCAGTTCCTGAATCTGTATAACACGTTCATAAAGCAGGATATCATCCAGCTTTCCTGTAATCCCGCTACCCACTGAATTCCCGAACCATAATGGATCATCACCGGGCTGAATGGCTGGAGTTGTGATCTCAAACTCAGCACAGGGTTCCAGGCCCATATACATAAGCAGCATGCTCCCGTCAAAGGTCACTGTATAATGCATCCAGTGTTCCGTAATTATGCCCCATTCACAACGGAAGGTCTGTATAGTTCCATCGGTATCTGTATAGGAAAAACTCCATGGAGAACCACTTGGCCCCTGGTTATCAGGATAGATGGATATCCAGTAGCTTCCCGAATCGGGTTTTGCCGGATCGGATTTGGAAATGATCCGGGTTTCTGATTCAGGGAGCGAATCCAGGTAAACCCAGAAAGAGATAGATAAGGTATCGGTAAAATCGAGGGATGCATGATCGTCTACCTGAAGATAACTGCCTGAATTACTCAACAACACTGCATTCTGTGGATTGCAAAAACGATCGCCTGTGAGTTCGGCATCATGAGGAACAGCTGCCGCATTGTTCCCTGTCGAATCACGAAAACTGCCCGAAAAATCATAGTGGGCATTCAACTTTGTGGTATCAATCACCGGATAGCCGGCTTGCGCCTGAATATCCTTTATGAATAAGGCATTAAGACTGAATGTAGCTAAGAAAAAAACAATAGAAATAGATTGGAGTAAATTCTTCTTCATAGTTGGGGCGCATTAAGATTAAACCATGGCCAGACCTTTCCGGTCCGAGTAACTTATACAATAGTACGATTATTGGTGCCGATGGTTGCACGAAGTTATGAACCAGTCACCCAGTTTCCATGATGGGACCAGCATGCAACCTTTCCCGGTGATATCCCGTTTAAAATGTCAGAGTAACCCTAACATCTTTGCCTCATATGAAAACCCCCAACGAAGTTCTGCTCATCTCGATAGCGATAACTTTTGCATCCTGCAGCCCGACAGTTACAACCAGTCTGAGTCAGAATTACCCGCCCCTGGACTATGACCAGGAAGTAATGGTATTTCACCTGGATCAGAACCAGCCCAAACAGGCAGTGGTCCTGGGGGAAGTTAAAATTGGGGACTCCGGTTTTTCAATTAATTGTGGATATCCTGTAGTGCTTAAAAAAGCAAAGCTGGAAGCCAGAAAGCTTGGAGGAAATGCCATAAAAATCATTAAACACAAGCTCCCACACCCCTTGGGGAGCACCTGTCACCGAATCACTGCAATAATCCTGCGGGTTGAAAACATAGATGAATACGAGGCAAGCCGATGAATAGAGTCATATACCTTATCTCCCTCGCGCTACTTTGGTCAACTTCATATTCTCAGGACCTGCTTCTCACAGATACAGGTGACACACTGAACTGTAAGATAACCAAAGTGAAACCGGACTATATCTATTTCAGCTTTAAACACGAAGATGACATCCTCAATACCCTGCTTCCTTCTAACCGGGTGGTACTGTATCAGGTCGACTACTTCAGCGAAGTTGAAGTCCCTGCAAATAAAATAGTCGGTTTTGAGGATTTCCCTCATTTTCGTTTAGCAGTAAACGGAGGCTATAGCTATCTGATCAGTAAAATAGGAGATGATGTCCCCTCTGACTTAAGGGACTATGTAAAAAAGCTGAAATCAGGCTATCATTTCGGTGGCGAAGCCACCTATTTTTTTACTCCACCCTTGGGAGTAGGATTCAGGTACTATGCCTTCAAGACATCCAACAGCATAGATGGAATTTACTATGGCACACTAAACGATGATATCTCTGTATCCTTTATTGGCCCATCCTTGTCTACCAGGTTCATAGACTACACCAATCACAATTCAATCATCATGAATATCGCCATAGGTTACATGGGCTATGTGAATAACATGGAATTGATCGATCCCATGAAAATGACAGGAAACACACTTGGTCTGGCATTCGATTTCAGTTACGACCTTGGGATCTCAGAATCTCTTTCCCTTGGCTTCCGCCTGTCACTTATTACCGGAAACCTGTTTGAATACGATCTGCATCATGGGGGAAATACAGCAACTATTGAGTTGGAAGAGGGAGAATATGAAGGCCTGAGCCGGATTGACTTCTCTGTGGGACTCAGATTTAGTAAATAATCATTATGAAGAAGAGCGGAAACGGGAGAATGAGGAGATCGAATAGAAAATCAATTACGATAATTTTTATCCTGGCAGGACTCGGGGCAGCCATCCTGCTATACAGCTACCTTGAATCAAGGTGGATCAAGACCAGGGAGATTCAATTGGTATCAGCAGATGTCCCGGAATCTTTTCAGGGATGGCGAGTTGTATTCATCTCAGATATTCATCATGGTCCGTCTCTTTCACGGGAAAGGGTATCCAGGCTAGTGAAGCGCATAAATAATCGGGAACCGGATCTGATCCTGATGGGTGGTGATTATGTGCAGAGAGACGCCATCTACATTCAGCCTTTTTTCGATGAAATAAAAGGTCTTAAATCAACCCATGGTATTTACGCAGTGTTGGGGAATCATGACCACTGGGAGGATGCCCAATTAACCCGGCAGTTAATGACCAGGAACAACATCCGGATCTGTGATAATAAATCCTACTGGGTTCATGAAAGGAAGGACAGTATAAAAATCGGTGGTGTTGGAGACTCCTGGGAAGATATACAAATCCTGGACAGCACCACTTTTGATCTGAGCAAAGAGCACTTCAGTGTTCTGATCGCCCATAATCCGGATTACCTTGAGTATTTGGACAGTGACTTGATCGACCTGACCGTTTCAGGGCATACGCATGGGGGACAGATAACCCTATTTGGCCTCTGGGCACCTATACTGCCCGTTGTTCATGGGCAGAAATACCGCTATGGTTTAAAACACTTTGGGGATAGACAATCCTATATTACTTCCGGTGTTGGCACCATCACTCCTCCCCTGAGGCTCTTTTGCAGGCCGGAAATTGTTGTATTCACCCTGTCACAATAATAAATGAACAATAATTATATGGAAGATCGTTATAAACTTTACTCACAGGGAGCCATATCCGTGGCTACCTATTTTGGGGGCCCTGTGGCTGCAGGCATCCTTATTCGAAAGAACTGCATGGCTCTTGGAAAGGACAAACAAGGATTGAACGCCCTGTTCATCGGAGTTCTATCAACCATTTTGATATTCTTAGGGATTTTCCAGGTTCCTGAGCACATCATCGATAAAATTCCAAATGCACTGATACCTCTGATCTATATGGGTATTATCTATCTGATTGTGGAGAAGATACAAGGTGCAGAATTAAAAAAGCATAAGGAAGATGAAGGTGAGTTTTTTTCAAACTGGAGGGCTGCAGGAATTGGAGGCATATTTTCCATTATAATCCTGGGTGGGATATTTACATTTGCATTCCTGGCACCTGCGGACTGGGATGAAAAGAGCTATGATGAGGGATTAGCCCGGTTCAGCAAAAATGAAGAAACGGCCCTGGAATTATTTAATATGATTGATAACAGCACCCAAGAGGAGATTATCTCTTTCATAAAAAATACGGGAATTCCCAAATGGCAGGAAAGCATGGAGATATTTACCGGATTGAATGAAATTGAGAATATCCCGGAAGAAGCCATCAATCAGAATACACTTCTGAGCGAATACTGCAATCTAAGAATTGAAGCCTATGAGCTGATCTCAAAGGCTGTACTACTTGAGACTTCTGAATTTGATTCAGAGATTATCCGGATAAACAATAGAATAGACCAAATTGTTGAAGAATTATAGATCCACCGAAATGAAAAAAGCCATCCAACTCCTCATCCTCATTCTTATCCTCAGCGGCTGCAAAAGCAAAAAAGAAGAAATTCCCTACATCAATCCGGCCTTTACCAATTACATATCCGGTTTTACCAGTGGGGTGATTTCTTCCAGTGCGAACCTGACCATACAATTTGTTTCCGACGTACCTCAGCCAGTCAGAGAGTCATCCATCAATGAATCCCTGCTTGAATGCAAGCCGGCCGTGAAAGGAAGTTACTTCTGGGTGGATAGCAGAACCCTTGAGTTCCAGCCTGATGAAGTTCTGGAACCTGGCACCATATACCAATGCAAATTTCACCTGCATATAATCACTGAAGTGCCAGATGAGTTGAAAACCATGGAGTTTCAGTTCCAAACCATTCAGCAATCTGTTTACGTGGAGTTAAAGGGCCTGACCAGCCTGGATGAGGAAGATCTGCAATGGCAGCAGTTAAGAGGCACCTTAAAAACTGCTGATTACGCCAATGCAGAATTGCTGGAGACCGTTATATCCAGCACACAAAACAAGAAAAACCTTCGGGTAAGATGGACCCACAACGCGGAAGGGACCTTGCATGAATTCGTTATAGACAGCATCTTCAGAACCAAGGAAAAAGAGCAGGTTCTGGTCCGCTGGGATGGTAAAAGCATCCATAGTGATGAAAAAGGTGAAGAGATCGTTCACATTCCTCCTCTGGGTGATTTCAAGCTTATGAATATCCTGGTTACACAGCAGCCTGATCAATACATCAGCCTGTTCTTTTCAGATCCGATCAGTAAATCCCAGGATCTTCGGGGATTAATCTACCTGGAATCGGGTGAAGAGCTAAACCTGGAACATAGCGGGAGTCAGGTTAAGGTTTTCCCGGTCCGGAGGATGCAGGGATCCAAAACCCTGATAATTACAGATGCTGTAAAGAACAGCCTGGACTATAACCTGATTGAGACTTACAAGCGGGAGCTTGAATTCACCAGCATCAATCCCGATGTAAAACTAATAGGAGACGGCATGATACTGCCGGGAACAGATGGCCTGACTTTCCCGTTCAAGGCGGTCAACCTGAAAGCAGTAAATGTGAGGATCATTAAGATATTCGAGAATAACATTGGATATTTCTTCCAGGAGAATCAATATAACGGGGAAAATGAATTAAAGCGGGTGGGTCAGATTATCCTGAAGAAGGAAATTCCACTTGTTTCAGATAAACCCATTGATCTTAGTACCTGGAATATCTTCTCGCTTGACCTGTCTGAACTTATCGAGACTGAACCAGGTGCCATTTACAACATATCCATCACCTTTGACAGGTCCCAGTCCTTGCTTCCCTGTGTAGCTGATGACTCAGATTCAGAACTAAAACCCTTTAAAGAAGACAGGGAGACTGAGATATTTAACAATCCTCCCAGCGGGAATTATTACTGGGGTTATAGTTACGGAGGGTACAACTGGAATGAGCGGGAAAATCCTTGCACCGACTCCTACTACAATTATAGGAAAAGAAGGAATGAAGCATCCAGAAATGTACTTGCCTCTGACCTGGGCATCATAGCCAAGGGAGCAACAGGAACTGATTTATTGGTGGCAGTGTCCAGCCTGCATAGCACAGATCCTCTGTCGGGAGTACAGCTTGAGATCTATAATTATCAGAATCAGCTGATGGAAACCGGGCAAACCGATCAGAAAGGAATGGCCTCCATTCCCCTCGAAAAAAAGCCCTATCTCCTGATTGCCAAACAGGGAAAGCAGCGCGGCTACCTGAGACTGGATGATGGCTCAGCCCTCTCCACAAGCATGTTTGATGTGGGAGGCAACAAGAACTCTCAGGGCATAAAAGGATATATGTACGGGGAAAGAGGAGTGTGGAGACCGGGGGATTCCATCTACATGACTTTTGTACTGGAAGACAAAAAGGACATCCTGCCTGCCAGCCATCCGGTGAGATTTGAATTATATACCCCTGAAAATCAACTGTATCTGAACAAAACTCTGAGTTCAGGATTAAACGGGGTATATGATTTCAGAACCGCCACAGAAGCGGATGCACCCACTGGAAACTGGCTCGCTAAGGTTAATGTGGGCGGATCGACTTTTACCAGAACCGTCAAAATCGAAACCGTCAAACCAAACCGTCTGAAGATCAATATCGATTTTGGGACTGAGTTGCTTAAGCGAGGACCTGTTTCCGGAACATTGAATGCCATCTGGTTGCATGGTGCAAGGGCTAAAAACCTTAAGGCGGATATTGAAATGGACCTGCGTTCCACCACCACCAGTTTCAAGTCTTACCAGGATTTTGTTTTTGACGATCCCGCAAAGAGTTTTGAGGCAGAAGAAGAAAAAGTCTTTGAAGGAAAACTGGATAGTCTGGGCAATGCCAGGATTACTCCGGGCATAAATGTGGGTGAAGAGGCTCCGGGCATGCTCCAGGCCTTTTTTAAAACCCGGGTATTTGAGAACTCGGGAGACTTCAGCATAGATCGTTTCCCGGTTCTTTATTCCCCGTACAGTACCTATGTGGGAGTAAAAATACCTGAGGGCCCGGGCTGGAATGGAGCCCTTTACTCCAATGAAAGCAACCTGATCCCAATTGTAACCGTGGATGCTGCAGGTAAACCTGTTGATGTGGATAAGCTGAACATTGAAATCTATGATGTGCAGTGGAGATGGTGGTGGGACAGAGATGAATACGATAACCTGGCCTCCTATGTGCGCAACCAAAGCAGGAACCTGATCAAACGAGATAGAATAAGCACGGTAAATGGGGAGGCCATGTATGAATTGAACTTCGGGGAAAATCTCTGGGGAAGAAAACTCATCCGGATTAGCGATCCCAAGGGGGGACACAGCACCGGACAGACCTTCTACCTCGATTACCGGGGTTACTGGGAAACCGCCTCCCAGGAAGGCCCCGGAGGGGCTGAAATGTTATCATTTACCACCGATAAAAAGGCTTACGAAGTCGGGGAAGTGATTCAAATCTCACTTCCTGAAACAGAAGGAGGCAGAGCCTTGATAAGCCTGGAGAACGGATCGGAGATCATCGAAACATTCTGGGTTGACTCTCCAATTACTGAAGCGCTGGAGATAGAGGCAACAACAGCCATGGCTCCCAATGTATTTATTAACATAACTCTTATTCAAGCTCACAAAAACACCAGCAACGACCGGCCCATCAGGCTGTATGGCATACAATCCGTAAATGTGACCGACAAATCTACCCTGTTGCATCCCGTACTTAACATGCCTGATGTGCTTGAACCTGAAAAACATGTTGCATTTACGGTGTCAGAGAAGGAAGGACGGGAAATGACCTATACCGTGGCTGTGGTGGATGAAGGACTTCTGGACCTTACCAGATTCCGAACCCCTGATCTGTGGAAGCAGTTTTATGCGAAAGAAGCTCTTGGAGTTCGTACCTGGGACCTGTATAAATACGTACTGGGTGCACTGAAAGGGGAAATGGCCGGGCTGCTCTCCATTGGAGGAGATGAGTTCATCAAGCAGGACGACAAGAATAACAAAAACCGTTTCAAACCGGTCGTAAAATACTTTGGACCTTATGAATTAAAGGCTGGCAAAACAAATGATCATTCATTCACTATGCCAAATTATGTGGGATCGGTGAAAACCATGGTTGTGGCTAGCCATAAAGGAGCATATGGCAACACAGAGAAGGCCACTCCGGTTAAAAAGCCTTTGATGGTACTCGCCACTCTTCCGCGAATGGTCAGTCCGTCGGAATCCCTTGCCCTGCCGGTAACTGTATTCTCCATGGATCCCAAAGTGAAGAATGTAACTGTTGAGGTGAAAACCAATGACCTGTTCACCATTGATGGTCCATCCACAAAGAAGATCACATTTGAGGAGGAAGGGGACCAGATTGTAAACTTTTCTTTGAAAGTAGTCGAAAGAATCGGCCCGGGCGAAGTTGAAGTACTGGTGAAAAGCGGGAATCAAAAAGCAAGTGATCATATCGATCTCCAGGTACGAATGCCCAATCCACGTATCACAAAAACCTCCCATCATGTGGTGGAACCGGGAAAAACCTGGAATGGCAGCTATGAAGCCATTGGTTTGGAAGGTACCAATAAGGGTGTTCTGGAGGTATCTGTTATTCCACCCATGAACCTGGAACAAAGACTGAAATACCTGATGCATTATCCTCATGGTTGCGTAGAACAAACTGCTTCAGCCGTATTTCCTCAATTATTTCTCCACAGGTTCCTGGAACTGGATTCGCAGCAAAAGAATCAGATCCAGGACCACATATCGGCCGGAATAAGGAGGCTCAAATCTTTCCAGGTCTCAAACGGAGGACTTACCTACTGGCCGGGTTCATACAGTTCTGTCAGTGAATGGGGAAGCAGTTATGCAGGGCACTTTATGCTTGAAGCTGAAGCTCTGGGCTACAATCTGCCCATGGGCTTTATCAACAACTGGATTAAATACCAGACCCGGATGGCCAACAGCTGGGATCGCGAATCGGGCTATTTCGTGTATCGTCGAAGCAATGAAATAAACCAGGCCTACCGGCTCTACACACTTGCACTGGCTAAGAGACCCGCTCTGGGAGCAATGAACCGCATGAGGGAAATGAAAGAGCTATCTACCACGGCCAGATGGACCCTTGCCGGAGCCTATTTGCAGATTGGAAAGAAAGAGGTGGCCAATGAATTGGTTGCACGACTGAGCACTTCCGTGAAATCCTACAGGGAGCTTTCTTACACCTATGGCAGCTCCATGCGGGACCAGGCTATGATCCTCGAAGTTATTACACAATTGGGAGATAAACCAAGTGCCAAGAAGCTTGTGGATGAACTCGCAGGACAACTTGCTACAGGAGAGTGGTTCAGCACACAAACTACCGCTTATGCCCTGCTGGCCATAGGCAAGTTCATCGGTGATTCAGATGCATCGGCCGGGATGGGATTTGATTACTCACTCAAGGGGAAAAGTCAAAAAATAAGCACCAATGCGCCTGTATACAGTCTGGCTTTAGAATTTGAAACAGGAAAAAAAGGAAGTATTGAACTAAAAAATACAGAAGACCGCAATCTCTTTGTCAATGTACAAGTGGAAGGGATCCCCCTGGAAAACCAGGTGGAAGATGAAGCAAATGACCTGAAGATGGAAATACGCTACCTGAATATGGAAGGCAAAGAAATCAATCCCTCCGGTCTGGTACAGGGAACCGACTTTATGGCAGAAGTCCGGCTTACTCACCCGGGCATCAGGGCGGATTATAAAGAACTTGCTCTAACCCAAATGTTCCCTTCAGGATGGGAGATCAGGAATCTGAGAATGGATCTTACAGAATCCTCCCGGACCAAAGACAAACCTGATTACCAGGACATCAGGGACGACAGGGTGTACAGCTATTTTGGTTTGAAGAAGAGCGAATCGAAAACCTTCGTGCTCTTGCTGAATGCAAGCTACCTGGGTGAATATTTCCTTCCGGCTGTGTACTGCGAGGCCATGTATGATAGAGAAATTCATGCCACAAAATCAGGAAGATGGGTAAAGGTGGTCAGGCAGAAATAGAAGGTGCAAATTCTCAGCAATGGGAATAGTTAATTGGAGTGCCAGGCATAAATATCTGTTGATCACCCTGGTGGTGATCGGAATCGGATTTCTGTGCCTGCCCGTGGTAAGCTTCAGGGATCCCACAAACACAGTTCTTGAAGATTCGGAGGGCGAATTACTGGCAGCACGCATTAGCAGTGACGGCCAGTGGAGATTTCCCGATTGCGACAGCGTCCCATATAAAATAAGTACCTGCATCCGCTACTTTGAGGATGAATATTTCAGGGCTCATCCCGGCATAAATCCGGTTTCGCTGTCGAAAGCACTTATCAGAAATGTAAGGCAAAGAAAAAATGTCAGTGGCGGAAGCACCCTTACCATGCAGGTGGTACGCCTGTCCAGAAAGGGTAAAGCCCGTACACTCGGACAGAAAGTGATTGAAATGGTCCTTGCTCTGCGCCTGGAATTAAGCCATACAAAGGATGAGATATTTACACTATATGCCTCCCATGCCCCCTTTGGAGGAAATGTGGTGGGAATCGATGCGGCATCCTGGAGGTATTATGGCAGAGCCTCATTCAGGCTCTCCTGGGGGGAGGCAGCTACGCTTGCCGTACTTCCCAATGCCCCGGCCCTTATCTATCCCGGAAAAAACCGGGAAATGTTACTCTTAAAAAGAAACCGTTTGCTGGAGAAAATGCAGGAAAAAGGTGTTCTTGACAGCATAAGCTGTGACCTGGCCAGGGCTGAGCCTCTTCCCTCCAGACCTCATCCCCTTCCCCAAATCACCCCTCATCTGCTCGATCGTGCCGAAGCAGACGGATTCCGGGGAAAACGAATTGCTACCACGCTTCAGAAAGGATTGCAAGAGCACATGGTACACATGGTGGAACGGCACCATCAGCACCTGAAACAGAATGAAATCCACAACGCGGCGGTCCTTGTACTTCATATCCCGGACCGAAAAGTAATCGCTTATGTGGGAAATACAGACTCGAAGGAAGAGAGCGGAGGGAAATATGTGGATATAATCGGGGCCCCCAGAAGTTCGGGAAGCATCCTCAAACCTCTTCTTTATACCTTTATGCTGGACGAAGGGGAAATCCTTCCGGAAAACCTGATCCCTGACATCCCCACACACATCTCCGGCTACTCCCCCATGAATTTTGACAGATCCTACAGCGGAGCCGTGCCCTCGGGTACTGCATTAGTCAGGTCTCTCAACGTACCGGCGGTCAGGATGCTTCGTAGCTATGGATTGGAAAAGTTCCATTCCAAACTGCAAACTCTTGGCTTCTCAACTATTAAACAGAATCCCGGACACTATGGATTAACCCTGATCCTGGGCGGGGCCGAGGTGAGTCTCTGGGACCTGGGTCGTGTTTACATGGGGATGGCCAATAGCCTTAATCACATTCAGGAATACCGGTACAAGTATGATCCGGAAGAATATTCAGATCCCTCGTACATATTATCCCCAAACAAGCCAAAGCAGGACAAGCAGGGCAGCAGGTCAGGCTTGAAAAGCAGCGGGATCATGAGTGCCGGCTCGATCTGGCAATGTTTTGAGACCCTGACTGAGCTTGAGCGGCCTACCCAGGAAGGATCATGGGAACAATTTTCCTCATCCAAAAACATTGCATGGAAAACGGGGACCAGCTTTGGCTATCGCGATGCCTGGGCCATCGGATTAAATCCCGATTACCTGGTAGCAGTGTGGGTGGGCAATGCCGATGGAGAAGGCCGGCCGGGACTGACCGGAGTAAACGCAGCTGCTCCTCTTATGTTCGATGCATTCGGAATCTTACCCTCTGCCCGATGGTTCGAGCCCCCCTACGACGAAATGACCGAGATCGATATTTGTACCCAAAGCGGATACAGGGCCGGTCCGGACTGTGATCAGAGAGAAATCCGCATGGTACCGGCAGCTGGTCAGAGAATGGAATCCTGTCCCTATCATCAAAAGGTGCATCTGGATCAATCCGGGCAATTCAGAGTTCATAGTGATTGTTACGGGACCGACAGGATGGTGAATACCTCCTGGTTTGTGCTCCCTCCGGTTCTGGAGTGGTATTATAAGAAAAAGAATCCCTACTACAGCTCCCTTCCTCCTTTTATGCCGGGTTGTAATTCGGGCCAGGAACTGGCTATGGAGATGATCTATCCGAAAGAAAGCACCCGGATCTTCATTCCCCGGGGACTGGACGGAAAACTTAGCCGGGTGGTTTTCGAAGTGGCACACCGAAAAACTACAGCCAGCATCCACTGGCATCTGGATCACAACTACCTGGGCGAAACGAATGTGATCCATCAAATGGAGATCCTTGCCCCCGAAGGCTTGCATACCCTCACCCTGGTCGACTCCGACGGTAACTTCCTGGAGAAAAGGTTTGAGGTTGTTGAGGATTAGTTAAATCAAAGATTCGTAAGGAGTAAATTAGAATGATTCTGTATTACGTACTTCTCCGTAATATATCGTATACATAAGTAGTATTACTGAAAAATAAGTTATAAACTTGTTTGATGGAAAAACTTACAGCTAAGGAAGAAGAAGTAATGCAGGTTCTATGGGATCTGAACAGGGCCATGGTCCGGGATA
>JBDLIM010000102.1:0-12576 GCA_039714915.1 Bacteroidota bacterium | reverse complement strand
GGGTTGCAGGCCGGCAGGTTTGTAGCCCTTTTTCATTACCATGAATTGAAAGATCTATCTGCGGGATTGCTGATTAACTACTCTGCTAATTGGTTAATAATGGTTAAATATTATCCGCTTATGCTATGTTTTAGGTGCTTTGGCGATAATAATTGTCCCCCAAGGGTTAAATATTATCGTCAATGACATCTATTTAGTGGTTTGACGGATAAAATTTAACCATCCGGCATAGCCAATGAGCGAAACATATCGGCAAAGCCAATATTAGAAAGTTGTTGCCTTGCTAATCAGTCCCTTTGAAGTGGTAAAACGTACCCCGGTCCTGCTCCACAGCTTCGATCCTGCCCGATTCTTCCAGGGCTCCCAGGTATTTGTTGATTTCATTGATGTGAATACCCATAATGGATTCCAGGTCCTTTAGGGTGCAGGGTCTTCTTGAAAGTGTTTCCAGGATCACGCTTTCCAGATCGCTCCGGTAGGAAGTCTTCTTTTTGCGGTCCGCCGGGGGAGCAATGATCTCCACCTGCTCCAGTCCCCAGTCAGCTGCGATCCGGTTTAACTCTTCGTGCGTAGAGGCCCTTAATCCTTGAACGGTTCCCGGACGGTCCAGGGTGTTCAGCTGAATGCGGTCCGGTTTGAGGGTTTGCAGGACTTCCCTGATGGCAGATAAATTTTCCTTGTCATCGTTGTAGCCGGGCAGGATCAGCACTTCCATCCAGATTTCTCCCTGAAACTCCCTGCAGAAATCCTTAAGTCCCCGGATATCCTGATCCACGCTAAAGCGGCGGACCGGCCTGTTGATTTTCAGGAAGGCCTCCTGGATGGCCGCATCCAGTGAGGGAAGAACCAGGTCAGCCCGCATCAGCTCTTTCCGGACCTCCGGATTATAAAATAGGGTTCCGTTGGTTAAGACAGCCACCGGGATTGCGGGCCTGAGTTGCTTGATAAATCCGATAACTTCCCCGATATGAGAGTGCAGGGTGGGCTCCCCGGCGCCTGAAAAGGTAATGTATTCGGGATCGGGATGTTTATCGAAGAAATCTTCCAGCTCCCGGTATATCTCTGCCACAGGTACATATTCCCTGCGCTCCAGGGTATGGGTGGTGGTGCTTCCGCATTCGCAATAAACACAATTAAGCGAGCAGATTTTATGTGGGATTAAATCCACACCCAGTGACATACCCAGCCTCCGTGAGGGTACCGGACCAAAAAGATGTTTATACATGCCTGTTTCCTATTCTGAAATTCCCTTTTTAATTACAAAATCTCCTTTTTTGACTCCGATTTTTTCTGCGATCAGATCACATTTGGCCACCAGCATAAAATATATGTGATCATGCGGGATATCCAACAATCCCTCCAAATTTCCCTGGCCCTTGGATATGATCACATCAGCGTTTATGAAATGTTCCCTGAATTCCTCCGAGGCAAACTCCCATACAGCTCCGGGAGAATTATCCCCTGTGCTAATCACCCGGGCTACCCTGTCCATGCCGGTCATTTTTGCATCATCCATAGTGATATCGTTTATCACCGGACTTCCCCTTACCACAAAAACCTTTTCCGGCAGCTCTATGGTTTCAAGGAAAAGCCTGTCCATAACAATCTCGCCGCAGTTATCTCCAATATAAAGCAGAGAACGGGCCTTTCCCAGGGCCTGTCTCAACTCCCTTGAATGATCCACATCCAGTTCCCTTTCCATGATCTGCTTGAGGGTAGACATCACATCAAACTGATATTTGGCTCCAAAATCGATCACATTGCCGGCAATAGCCATGCGCATAGCAGTATCAAAGGGATCTTTTGAACCATCCACCATATCCTTGAATGAGGGGTATTGGTCCATCATCATCTGATTGTAATCCTGCTTGATTTGAAAATACGGATCCGGTTTCTGCAGGGATTCGCGAATCATGCCATGCAGGGAACGACCCAGTACGGGAGGAGATTTCTGGTAATCTGTCTGTGCTAAATAATCCAGCATTTTACGCATAAGAGTCTCCTGATGTGCATCGGGGATCACATCGGTTTCTATCAATCGTAAATAACTGTTAATAATACAGGGGATACAGTCAAGTTGAGTCTCCATCAATCACCTTTTCGTTTTAATTCCTACTTGCTGCAACAGCCCTAAATGCAACACTTGCCATGACCGAAACTGCCAGCCAGATTTATAATCTTGTTTGACTGGCATTCCGGACATATTTTAATTTCTTTTTCAATTTCTATTCTAAACATATGCCCACAACCCTTGCACTGTATAATATTTGCCCTGAAATGAACAGAGCCTCCTTCAATGCTAAGCGTTCCTCCCCGGATCAGAAAATCTGCAACTTTCTTTCTCGACTTTTCAATCAGGCGTGAAAAAGTTGAACGGGAAATCCCCATTTCATCAGCAGCCATGGCATGTGATAAGCCCTGTTGATCGGCCAGGCGAAAGGCTTCAAATTCATCAAGCGTTAAGATTATCTTCTTCAGATCACCCCCTTTTGCTCCGATGGGTTTGAAATCGGAATACACAGGTGGTTCAAATACGATTCTGTTGTACTGCGGTCTTGGCATGGCTCAAAGATAATGCGCATATTTTCATCCAACAAATGAATTGAAGCTCGATGGAGTCAATGCACTCACGGGATTCATTTTCACCTTCAGGATAGCAAATTTATTGCACATATGTGCATAATACAAATCATTTTCCTAAATTTGAAAAAAAAGTGATATGAAACGTCCAATGAAACCAGGAAGACTATTACTTGTTATTGCTGCCATGCTGATAGCTGCAGGTGCTTATGCTCAGCAGGTCAACAGGGGTGATCTCTGTCAGGACATCCCAGGTCTTACAGCCAGTCAACAAAAGAAGATTGATGAACTGGGAAAAGCGCATCAGAAGAAAATGGATCATCTCCGAACCCGTTTTTACGCAGAGACTGATCCGGTGGATGCTTCAACCATAAAAACAGAGATGAGTACTGAGAGGAACAAGCACTATCAGAATATATCAGCTTTGTTAACTCCGGAGCAGCAACAATGGTACGACCAGCAATGTTACGCAAATGAAAATGGACGGTATCTGAGGCAGGGGAACGGAAGAGGCAATGGCCGGGGAATGGGAAGAGGAATGGGAAGAGGAGCTGGGATCGGAAGTGACAGAGGAATGGGCAGAGGCGCAGGAAGAGGCGCAGGAAGAGGGTATGGGTATCGCCAGATCTGACAGGCTGAATTATCCAATTTCAGTTTCCATTTATCAAACTTATAAAAGCTGATCTGTATAAGACAGGGATTTTTCGTAAATTTGTTTATACCTTTTTGATATCTAATAAGTAGACAAATGAAACGAGTTATCAGTGGAATTATCCTAATTATTGCTACCTGTGGCTTTATGTTTTCACAGGTGAACCTGGGTGACAAAGTACCGAATTTTTCTGCACAGGATCAGGATGGATCCAAATGGGTTCTTAAAAAAGAATTAAAGTCGGCCGATTACCTGGTGGTTTATTTCTACCCTGCCGCGTTTACCGGAGGTTGCACTAAACAGGCTTGCACTTATCGCGATCAGAAAGGCGAACTGGCAGCAGTGGGAGCACAGGTAGTGGGTGTATCGGGAGATAAGTCAGAAACTCTTGGCATGTTTGCGCTTGAAAACAATTTGAACTTTACACTGCTTGCTGATGAGTCAGGTGAAATTGCTTTCATATTCGGCGTTCCGCAGAATGAGGGAGGTACCATTAACCGCGAAATAAAAGGGCAGTCGTTTGACCTGGAACGTGGGACGACCATAGAGCGATGGACCTTCATTCTGGACCAGAAGGGAATCCTGATCTACAGGGATATGGAAGTCAATGCAGTGGAGGATAGCAGCAAAGTAACAGAGTTTCTCTCTTCGCTTCAATAAGGACACACAGGTCTTTATTTAGAATCGTTCTGATTAATCCGGTTAGCCCGCTTCAAAGGCCTGTTAAATGGCTTTTTTTTAATATTTTGTATCTGAGACTCTAGGAAACTCTCTGTGTTAAAATTAGTTATAATTTATTGATTATTAGCTTATTGCAGCACAAGAAGGCCGTAACTTTTGAAGATGCGACTATGAAACTTAGCTACCAGTTTGGATTTGACATCGGGTCAATCTCTATTAATACCGTGGTTATGGATAACGACGGTACCATCATCCAGGATCAATACGATTATTGCCATGGTAAACCCTTCGAAAAGCTTAAGGAGATTCTTGACACCCTGGAAAAAACCTATGAATCTGAACAATTTGGACAACTGAGTTTTACAGGAACCGGAGGCAAGCTGGCAGCTAAGCTTCTGGGTGGAAGCTATGTGAATGAGATAGTAGCACAATCCACATCGGTTAGTAAGCTATATCCCCAGGTAAGGACTATAATTGAAATGGGCGGGGAAGATTCCAAGCTCATTTTCATGGATGAACTTGATAATAAGTCATCCCGCTTATCCGATTTCGAATTAAATACCCTCTGTGCAGCGGGTACAGGTTCCTTTCTTGACCAACAGGCCAAGCGCATTGGTATTTCCATTGAGAAGGAATTCGGGGAACTTTCCCTGAAATCTCACAAACCTCCGCGGATCGCCGGAAGGTGCAGCGTATTTGCCAAAAGCGATATGATCCATCTTCAGCAAATCGCCACTCCGGTGCATGATATTGTGGCCGGATTGTGCTTTGCTGTAGCCCGGAATTTCATCAGCTCACTTGGACGGGGGAAAACCTTGGAATTTCCTGTGATGTTCCAGGGGGGAGTCTCTTCCAACATCGGAATGATCAGGGCATTTAAAGAGTTGCTGGAAGCCGGAGAGGATGACCTGCTGGTACCCGATTATAATACTTCCATGGGTGCCCTTGGCGCTGTTTTCCACAACATGGAAGAAGCCAAAGGCCAGGATAGGAAGTATAAGGGGACCTCGGATCTGGAAAATTACATTCACGGAGAGAAATCCAGGGGAAAATCCTTTGATCCTCTTGTTCCTCCCGACTCAATCATTCATAAGGAGGTTCATAGGATTCCTGAGTCTGATGAGCCCTACGAGGTATACCTGGGTCTGGATATTGGATCCTTAAGCACCAATGTGGTGCTAATCGATAAGGAAAACAGGGTGGTCGCCCGCAGGTATCTTCCCACAGCCAGTAAACCCCTGGAGGCCATTCGCAAAGGCATGTCAGAGATCCATGATGAGGTTGGACATCGCGTAGTGGTTAAAGGAGCCGGCAGCACCGGTTCGGGCCGTTATCTGACAGGTGACTTCATCGGGGCCGATCTGATCAGAAACGAGATTACGGCCCAGGCCACTGCCGCTATTGCATTTGATCCTGAAGTAGACACCATCTTTGAGATCGGGGGACAGGACTCCAAGTACATCAGCATTGACAAGGGAGTAGTGGTCGATTTTGAAATGAATAAGGTATGTGCCGCCGGGACCGGCTCCTTTCTTGAGGAACAGGCGGAGAAACTGGATATCAATATCATAGAGGAGTTTGGAAAACTGGCCCTTGATGCCGACAAACCCGCCGGATGTGGCGACCGCTGTACCGTTTTCATGGAATCGGATTTAAATGCCTTCCAGCAAAAGGGAGTAGAAAAGGAAAACCTTGTGGGAGGGCTGGCTTACTCCATAGTGCATAATTACTTACAGAAAGTGGTTCGCAAGAAACGGATCGGAAATCACATTCTGTTCCAGGGAGGAGTAACCAATAACAAAGCGGTGGTGGCTGCTTTTGAGAAGGTCACCGGTAAAAAGATTCACATACCTCCTCACTTCGATGTGACCGGTGCGGTGGGTGCCGCCATGCTGGCAAGGGATCACATCAAGGAGAACAAAGTGGAAACCCGGTTTAAGGGATTTGATATCAGCAAGATCCCCTACAAGGTAGATAAATTCACCTGCAAGGCCTGCTCCAACCAGTGTGAGATAAGACGGGTAAGGATTGAAGGAGAGAAAAAACCCCTATACTACGGGGGAAGGTGTGAGAAGTATGAACTGGATGAACGCAAAGGGCACGGAAAAGGAATACCCAATCACTTCGAGGAACGAATTGGTATGCTCATGGATGGGTATGAGCCGGAAATTGTTCCGGGTAAACCCACCATCGGGATCCCCAGGGGACTGATGGTGTTTTACCAGCAATTCCCTTACTGGAGTACTTTCTTCAAGGAACTGGGATTTAATGTGGTGGTTTCGGAAGAGACCAATAACCAGACCGTAAAAAAAGCTCTGAATATGATCGTGGCCGAAACCTGCTTCCCTGTGGAAGTAATGCATGGCCATATCTATAAGATGCTGGAGGATAAGGTGGATTACATCTTCACACCCTTTATTATCAATAACAAAGCCGTAGAAGGGAACCCTACTTCCAATTGCAACTGTCCCTGGGTCCAGACCGTTCCTTTTATGGTGAAAGCGTCCATCCCGGAAGAGCAAAGAGACAGGTTGCTTTCTCCCGCGCTTAACTTCCGTTATTACGGCAAGGTGGTGGAAAATGAGCTCCATGATTATTTTGGAGATTTATTCAGTCTGAGTAGAAAACAGATCGCAGAGGCCATGAAAAAGGCCGATGCGAAACAGGAACAGTTCGAGGACCGGGTAAAAGCACGCGGACGTGAGGTACTCGCTTCCCTGCCGGAAGACAAAGAATGCCTGGTAATCATTGGGCGTCCGTACAATACAGGCGATCCGGCGCTCAACCTGAGCATGGTGGAGAAACTGATTAACCTGGATGTGTTTCCCATACCCATGGATTACCTGCCCCTGGCAGAAGAAAATATCACCCTGGATTACAATAAGATGTACTGGCCCAATGGTCAGCGTATTATCTCAGCATCGAGGATCATTGCGAGGGATAAGCGCCTGCATGGGATATACATGGGTAATTTCCGCTGCGGTCCCGATTCTTTCCTGGCCCATTTCGTGCATGAGGAAATGGCCGGTAAGCCCTATATGGAGATTGAAATTGATGAGCATGGAGCCGATGCGGGCATGATCACCAGGTACGAAGCCTTCCTGGACAGCCTGAAGGGTTCAAGGCTGAATAGCGAAAAGAAGAAAAAGGTCTATACTCCCGGAGTGATGGCCTCCTCACCCATGAAGGACAGGGTGCTCTACTTCCCTTACATGAGCGATGCTTCGTTTATTACTGCAGCTGTATGCAGGAGTTTTGGGATCAATTCTGAATCCCTGCCCATGCAAACCCAGGATGACCTGGACCTGGCAAGGAAGTACACCTCGGCCCGGGAATGCTTTCCCATGATCTGTACCACCGGAAGTTTTCTGAAGAAACTCAGGCAGCCAAATGTGGATCCGGCCAAAGTCAGCTTCTTTATGCCTGATCACAACGGCCCGTGCCGGTTTGGACAGTATAACCGCTTTCAGCGTGTGTTATTCGACCGCCTGGGCTATGATAAAACTGAGATCGTTGCCCCCAGTAACGACGATTCGTACGAATCCATTTCGGACGGACATGGTTCCAAATTCCGGCTCAACGTTTGGAAAGGTTTCGTGGTCATGGATATGGTACGTAAACTGAAACAGGAGCGCAAACCCTATGAGGCCATTCCAGGAAATACTGAAAAGGTCTACCAGCATGCCCTGTCCGACCTTGTGAAATGTTTCGAAAACGGAGCTGATTCCCTTACCGATACCCTGGCTGGGATTGCCTATGCATTTACCCAGATTCCTTTAAGCAATGGTAAACGTAAACCTGTGGTAGCCATTGTGGGCGAAGTATTTATGCGTGACAATGATTTTTGCAGCGGACACCTTATTTCCCGGCTGGAGAAGTTTGGCGCGGAGACCTGGATTGCTCCCTTTGCCGAATGGATTGCTTACTCTACCATCAGGTATACAAGAGACAGCAGGTGGAAGGGCGATTTCAAAGGGGTGATCAAATCCAAACTGCAGGAGTATTTCCAGGAGGTTACAGCGAAGAAGATCACCAGGCAGTTCCACGGACTCTTTGACGAAGACAAAGAAGTGGCTGTTAAGGATATGCTGAATGCCTGCGGACCTTATGTCCACCGTCACTACGATGGCGATCCGGCCCTGAACCTGGGTACATCGGCCATCCTGGCGGATAAGGGAATCTCTGGAATAGCCAATATTCTTCCCTTCACCTGCATGCCGGGAACCCTGGTGGCATCGGTATCGGATCAACTCAGAAAAGATAAGGGGAACATTCCTTATGTGAATATTGCCTACGACGGCCAGGAAGATGCCTCCATCGAACTCAGGTTACAGGCCTTTATGCACCAGGCCACCCAGTATGCCGAAGAAAAGGGATTAACCAAAGTGGTTCCCGAGAAAATGCATTAGTATCATCTAACTTCATGGCATTCTCAGAACTTCAGCCATTTATAACTCTATCGGCAGTGTACGGTTAAAGGCAATGCTTTTGGGAGTGACCTTTGCCTGGGCTACTATGATCTCCACTCCCTGCCTTACTGCTTCATCCAGGGCTTTCCCATACCGGGGATCGATCTCACGTGCCGGGGAAAATAGTTTTACATCCGTGCGCTGAACCACATAAAGCATTAGCGCCCGCATTCCAGATTTTTTCACCCTTATCAGGGTATTCAGATGCTTCCTTCCACGCTCGGTCACTGCATCGGGAAAAAGAGCCCTGTCCCCCTCTTTCAGGGTCACATTTTTCACCTCAATAAAACAGGGTCCCGACGGACCTTCCCCATAAAGATCAAAACGGCTGTCTTCCCACTGTACCTCTCGTCTTAAGCTGCTCATTCCTTCCAGTCCCGGGATTATTCCCAGGCTTATCCACTCAAAGGCCAGGGCATTTGGATTGGAAGTATTGATCCCCACCCAGTCCCCTCCAATCAGGATCATTTCCCAGGTAAAACGGGTCTTCCGCTTTGGATCATCCACAGGGGTAAGCCACACCTCCGCGTTATCCTCCAGGCAGCTTTTCATGCTTCCGGAATTGGTGCAATGGGCCGTCACCTCGCTGCCATCGTCCAGACGCACATCGGCCAGAAACCTTTTGTAGCGCTTAATAAGCCTTCCATGCACGAGTTCGTTCCTGAATTCCATGGTTACCTAATGAATTTTCATATATCAACAGTCCTCACTCAAATATAAACATATCTGCCATTTTGCCCGCCGGATTTCCCGCAGTGGTCAAAATCAGTAAACACTTTGCACATCCGTGTTGTTTTGTTATTACATTGCGTGTTGACATTTATGTGATGGAGATCTTCACCCAAGCGAGAAGTTCATACATTAGATTCTTTACAAACACACTTAAACTCATACCTATGAAACGTATATTTATGGGGGTTGCCATGCTAACCCTAATCTTCAGTTTTCAGGAAGTTACTTCCCAAAGCCTGAGGCAGATGGTGAAGAAGAAAATTCTTAAGGACAACCTGGAAGCACAGGCAAAAAGAGACAGTGCCCGCGCCGTGGAAGAGGGCCGGGAACCGGACAAGTCGCCTAACACCACCATGAACCAGGTGTACCTGGATGCCCTGGGACTGACCGGGAATGTGGACTATGAATCCAGCTATAAGTTCGATGCCTACATCCAGATGGAAGTCTCCGAGTACAAGAAAAACGAGAAGTTAGAAGACCAGGTGGTGTACGATACACATATCTCCAAAGAAAGAATCGATTATGCCATGGTTTTTAAGGATGAGAGCAGCAAATCCACCATCATTTTTGACCAGGAAAACAGCGCCATGCTGATCCTGACTGATAGCGATGGGGAGAAGACCGGCTTTGCCATGGGCATTGATCCGGAAACCATGGCCGAAATGGCGGAAGATTATGAGGAAGAATCCGGTGAAGAGACAGACGCTGATGCATATCTGCCTTATAAGACCGGGAAGAAAAAAGAGATCCTGGGATATACCTGCGAGGAATACATGGTGGATGACGAAACAGGTACGGTGCATATGTGGGTATCAGAAGAATTGGGGAAGAAAGTCCGGAAGGACATGCTCAAAAACCAACAGACCTTTGGGGCAATTTTCTATCATGCCACCTACCTGAATGGAATGGTGATGGAATATGAGTATTTCGATAAGGAAGAAGAAGAAAAAACCATATTAAGAGTCACCGACATCGACCTGAACCGATCCTATTCCATTGCCACCGGGCCCTACGCCATTATGTCCATGAAAAGCCAGGTACCTGAGGAAGAAGAGGAGGATTAATTGCCCGAGGTAGAAGAGAATCAATCTACAGACGAATAAAGGACCAATCGCCGGCCGAATAAAGGATCAATCACCTGAGGAATCATGGACTTCAAATCCCTGCTGACCAACTTTCCCTCCGGAGCAGAAAAAGAGCTCTTTATCGGTGAAGTGGGTCAGTCGGAGGAGAAGTTCCTTACCCTGCTTGGACTCACCTTGTATGAGAAGGATCCCCTGTCCTGGAGGGCTGCCTGGATCCTGGACGGAAGTGATGAACAGCACCCGGGTCTTGCCCTGGGATCTGTTTCAACCATCATTCAAAAGCTTCCCGAACTGGAATCCAAAGGAGCCCTTCGCAGCCTGCTCAGGTTACTCTGCCGTTATAATATACCCGAGGATGACCAGGGCATGCTGGTGGACCTGTGTTTTGCATATATGGTATCGGAATTGTATCCCGTAGCTGTGAAGGTCCATGCCATGCAGATCATCTATAACCACACCCTTATTTATCCCGAACTGAGTGATGAGCTGGTGACTGTCATTGAGGACCAGATAGCCAATAACAGTGTGGGATTTAAATCACGTGGAAAGCGAATTATCAGGCAACTGGAAAATCGTTAAATTGCCCCGGATTAGTTCCGATCTCATATTTGTGTGCTTTGGAGATTCATTTCATTCTATACAAACCGGCCGTACCTGGAAATGTGGGTGCTGTTGCACGTGCCATCAAAACTATGGGTTTCAGTCACCTGAGACTAATTGATCCCTGCAATCATCTGGGGGAAGAAGCTTATATGATGGCCCACGGATCCCATGATGTACTTCAATCGGCCCGTGTTTACGAAGATTTTGAAGGAGCTGTTTCCGACCTGGACCTGGTAATCTGCACCACTGCCAAAGGACGAACGGCCAAACATGAATACCATTCAAGCAGGGAATTTCGGGAACTGCTTGAGACCAAGGTTGAAGACCTGGGGAAGGTTGGGATCCTGTTTGGAACCGAAGAAAGCGGACTGCCCAATGCCCTGATCCTGAAATCGGATCTGGCCATGAGCATTCCCATGGCCGGGACCTATCCCTCCCTGAACCTGGCCCAGTCGGTGATGATCACAGCCTATGAACTCTCGCCACTTAACCAGCTTGAAAAACCCGGACAAACCCTCTCTAAATCGGGAGAAGGCTGGGGGGAACTTAAGAAACAGTCACAACAACTTTTGGTTGATGCAGGCATCCAGGAAGGAAGCCCGCTACATCACCGCATTATGGAAAGAATGGCCACCCTGGGGACCAACGATATTCCCCTCTTTTTGTCCGTTCTTTCACGCATTAAAAAACCTGAATAAAAGGCGCAGAATTAAAGACCTCTGAATAAAAGACTCTGAATTACATGCATCTGAATTAAAGACAGCGGAAAATGGGCTCACTTCATATCTTACTGGTTTACAACGGAAAAATCCCAACCCTGAAATACGGAGGCACAAGCCGCGATATCTGGTACCTGGGCAAGGAACTGGTGAAGATGGGGCACCGCATCAGCTTTTTGGTGGCAGAAGGATCCCATTGTGATTTTGCCGAAGTCATCCCTTTTGATCCCAACCTCCCTCTGGCCGGTCAGATCCCGGAAAGCATTGACCTGGTACATTCCCACATCCCCGTGTGGGAGCCCCTTCCCAAACCTTATATGATCACCCTGCATGGCAATTCCAGCCAGGACAGGGATTTTGATATCAATACCACCTTTATTTCAAAGGATCATGCTGCACGTTTTGGAAGCGAAGTATATGTGTATAACGGGCTGGGACTGGAAGAATATGGGAAGCCCCGTTTCGACATTCCCCGTAACTACCTTCATTTTTTGGGCAAGGCAGCCTGGAGAGTGAAAAACCTGAAGGGCTGCATCCGCATTGCCAGGGAAGCGGGCCTGCCCCTGAGGGTTCTGGGGGGGCACAGGGTAAATCTGAAAATGGGTGTCCGGATCACTCTGGATCCCAATGTAAGGTTTGAAGGCATGGTGGGAGGAGAAACCAAAAACAAGCTGATCAATGGTTCCCAGGCCTTGTTGTTCCCGGTGGTCTGGAACGAACCCATGGGCCTGGCTGTAGTGGAAAGCCTCTATTTTGGCTGTCCTGTATTTGGCACCCCCTATGGGGCCCTTCCGGAGATTGTTACTCCCGAATTCGGCTTCCTGAGTACTAAGAAATCAGAGCTGGTTTCAGCCCTTCAACATGTGGGGGACTACGACCGGAAAAAATGCCATGAATACATCTGCGATAACTTTGCCTCCATTCATATGGCCCGGAACTTTCTGCCCCTCTACGAAAAGGTCCTTAACGGAGAGCCCCTGAATCCTCGTCCACCCCGGCCGGTCAATCCAGGCGCAAGCGGATTTCTTCCTTACTACAACGATTAAGCCCGATAC
>JBDLIM010000101.1:0-12599 GCA_039714915.1 Bacteroidota bacterium | reverse complement strand
TTTTGAAAAATTAACTGTAATGTTATTTTTTTTAAATACATCGGTTCCCGTAGTATCCAGGAAGTACTTTATCCCCCCGCCGGCAAAGAAATCAATCTCTGATTTTACCAGATCCATGGCAATTTCCCTTTGCATATACCTTTCAGGCTGATGCGCATAAAAACCGGCAGGAGTGGCATCGGTAATGGGTGAAGTGGCAATCACACCTGTCATATACCCTTTCTTTGAGACTAGCTCTACAATATTTTCACGGGGTACCGTATCCATATCCACTCCCACAGCATAATTGTAGGTCTTATAACCGGTGGCCAGGGCAGTGGCTGCAGCCGGCGACTGGGTCACAGGTGCCGTTCCTGCCGAGGTCCGGCAAAGGCCGATGTACTTAAAACGGCTGAAGGCAGGCTCCCTGTCCTCTTCCATGAAGTAATAGGTGGATGAAAGCTGGGACAGCCCCATACCATCGCCGATCATAAGGATCACATTCCTGGGCCTTTCTGTCTGGGTCTGGGCCTGTGCCTGGAGCATTGTAATCCCCCATAGTCCGGTCAGCAAAATAATATAACTAAGTCCACCCTTCAATTGCATTGTGTTCATAGGTAATTATCTATTTATCTATATACAATAACCACACCAATGTCGAATTGTTCCGGAAGTGCACATCTTAACGGCAGGTGGGATCCAGAAAAGCTTCCACAAAGCGATTCTTCTCAGACGCTTTGAAGTAACTTGAAATATATGTTAGCATGCCAAGCCTTACCTTTTCGTCCAGGTACTCGAATCCCATAATCAGATCCTCAATCTCGTCCCGGTATTGTGCAAGCTGCTGTATGGTTTCCATGTGAATGGCCTTTTCGCGACAGGCTCCCAGGTAGTAACGTTCCGTAACAGTAGTAATTCCCAGGGTTTCGCCGGGAATGGCATATTGGGCATCCACCAGGCCACAGTAGTCAAAATCGTATGGAACTGTGATAAAACCGGCAGGTGGAGGATTCTTAAGTGCAAGTATTTTCAAATTATGACGGCCGGTCACAGAATAATCACCATGTCCAACCATGTATTGGAAAAGAGCCATCAGGTCCATCATTTCACGGTTTACCGTCCGAAGAGAGAGCTTGTCACTCTTAATCATTTTGGCTTCCAGCCTTCGTGCCATCATCTCTTCCGGTTCAATTAGAAAACCCCAGTCCTCTGTAGTCGTATTTTTCTTACTACCTGTATTTATATAGGTTAACCTGACCAGGCGCACATTAAAACTGATGTCAGTCAGAAGGTTATAAATCTTGTATACCAGGTATTCCTTGAGCACATAATCCTTGTATGAGGCCGCACCCTTGCACCTGGTTACCATCTTCATTTTCCTTACATCCCGAAGGGAGTCGGCCTCAATCCCGGCATACCTGATATTTATCCAGTAAGGTGGCATGGTACAATTGTCCCTGCGATACTCTCCCCGGGCTCTCACTCTCACCGGATGGCTAACCAGAAAGGATTCACTTACATGGCAGGTCATGTTGGCCCTGTGATAATCATCCTTCCTTCTCGCCTTCTTAAATTCCTTGATATTGAATTCCAGAGTCAGATTCAGAGGCTCATTCAGAAAAAAGAGGTCTTCATACACAGCCACTGTATCCTCAAATGTGTATTCATACTGTGCAGACAGGTTGAATGCCAGAAATAAGAGGAAAGCAGCTGATACGAAGACACTGCGCATTATCGGGCTAATTGTGACCTAGAAAGAAAGATATTAATTACTTTAGTATTTTAGCAACTTCAAAGTATAACAACAAAGAATAAGCATATTATGAAAAAAATCAGCACAATTCTAGTTATAAGCCTTATTATTTTAAACATCCACGGACAGAAACCGGAAGATACTGAAGACTGGTCGATAAAACCTGAAGTGGTCACACCCGGGAAAGGCACCCTCCCTCCTTCCGATGCCATTGTTCTTTACCAGGGACCTGAGGATCTTAGTAAATGGGATAGTGAAAAAGGAGGACCGGCTTCATGGAAGGCAGAAGAGATACTCACCGTAGCTCCCAAAAAAGGAGGCATAATGTCCAAACAGAGTTTTGGAGATGTTCAACTACATGTTGAATGGCGAGCTCCGGAGAAAGTGGTTGGAGAGGGCCAGGATCGGGGCAACAGCGGGATTTTCCTTATGGGTAAATACGAAGTACAGGTACTGGATTCGTATGAGTCTGAGACCTATTATAACGGTCAGGCAGGAAGCATCTACAAACAGTCCATACCCCTGGTAAATGCATGTCTTCCCCCGGGAGAATGGCAATGCTATGATATTATTTTCAAGGCCCCGGTATTCGATGCCCAGGGAAATAAAACATCCTCTGCCTTTATCACCGTCATTCACAACGGGGTACTGATACAGAACCATGTGGAAATTCAGGGAACCACCGAATACATCGGCCGTCCTAAAAACATCGCTCATCCCGCAAAGCTTCCCATTCATCTGCAGGACCACGACCATCCCGTTTCCTATCGCAACATCTGGATACGTGAGTTATAATGATTATTCACCAACTACCATTATGAGACCCGTAACACTTTTCACCGGCCAGTGGGCCGACCTCCCCCTGGAAACCTTATGTCAGAAAGCGAAATCCTTTGGATACGACGGACTGGAACTGGCCTGCTGGGGAGACCATTTTGAAGTGGATAAAGCTGACTCACACTATTGCAAGGATAAACTTGAACTCCTGGAAAAACATGGACTTAAGGTCTTTTCCATCTCCACCCACCTGGTGGGGCAGGCTGTTTCGGACCGGATCGACGAAAGACATAAGAGCATTCTTCCGGATTATGTCTGGGGAGACGGGAATCCGGAAGGTGTGAATCAAAGGGCTGCTGAAGAGCTTATCAAAACCGGGGAAGCAGCGACCAGACTGGGCGTAAAAGTGGTTAATGGCTTTACAGGAAGTCCCATCTGGCACATGCTTTATGGATTTCCACCCACCCCCCCTCCTTTGATCGAAAAAGGCTTTGCCAAATTTGCCTCCCAATGGAAACCCATTCTGGATGTTTATCAGAACCTGGGGATCCGCTTTGGTCTGGAGGTACACCCCACTGAAATTGCCTTTGATATTGCTTCTGCCCGTAAAGCACTGGAAGCACTTGATTACCATCCGGCCTTCGGCTTTAATTTTGATCCTTCACACCTGGGCTACCAGGGAGTGGATTATGTGAAGTTTATCAATCAGTTTAATGAGCGAATTTTCCACGTTCATATGAAGGATGTGTATTGGTCTGATGTACCGGTTGAAGCTGGTGTATTTGGCGGACACACCGAATTTGGAGCCCCGGGAAGGTACTGGGATTTCAGGTCCCTGGGACGAGGAAAAATCCAGTTTGAAGAGATCATCAGAGCCCTGAACCGCATTGCTTACCGTGGTCCCCTTTCCGTAGAATGGGAAGACAGCGGGATGGACCGTGAGCATGGAGCCCGTGAAGCCTGCACATTTGTAAAGCACATGGATTTTCCACCCTCAGATATTGATTTTGATGCTGCATTTGAAGAATAGGAAACGTACACTACTGGCAATCCTGATTGGATTTTCCTTTATTTTGATGAATGCCCAGGGAAGCATCCCAGAATGGACCCATTTCAGAGGTCCAAACCTGGACGGGATTTCCCATGAAACTGGTTTGCCCGAATCCTGGAATGATTCCAGCCACATTGCCTGGAAAACCCCCATCGATGGAAAGGGATGGTCATCTCCGGTGGTGCTGGGCGATCAGATCTGGCTGACTACGGCTACGGCAGGAGGACTGGAAATGCGGGGCTTGTGTGTGGATTTCACATCCGGAAAAATCATCCATAACAAACTGTTATTTACACCCGACTCCCTCTACCGAAAGCATTCCATCAACAGCTATGCCACCCCCACTTCAGCCATTGAGGATGGATTTGTATACGTGCACTTTGGAAGGTATGGGACAGCCTGTTTGGATACCCGTACCGGCGAAACAATCTGGAAACGGACAGATATGCAATGTGAGCATATCCAGGGTCCGGGATCCTCCCTGTTTATCTATCGCAATAAGTTGATTGTTCATATGGAAGGATCTGACAAACAACATATCCTTGCTCTGGATAAGCATAGCGGAAAAACACTGTGGCAAACAGAACGGCCAAAAGAGCTATATGATCATCTGGAATACATTGGAAAAAAGGCCTACACCACACCGATCATTGTGCGGGTGAATGGAAGAGATCTGATGATCAGCAACGGATCAGCCGCATGCATAGCTTACGATCCGGAGACAGGTGAGGAAATATGGCGCATAATCCAGGGTGAAGATTCTACCATTGCCATGCCTGTTGAGAGCGAAGGCATTTTATATTTCTACACCGGATACGTCACCACTCCCGATGGCCGGAAACACTCAGACTTGCTGGCGGTGGATCCCGACGGCTTAGGAGACATCACATCCTCGAACATACAATGGAGGCTTCAATCGCCTGCTCTGCAATTACTTACACCAATTATTGCGGACGGACTCCTGTACACGGTCGATTCTAAAAGCCTGCTGAGTTGTCTTGATGCCAGGAACGGCCATACGGTATGGTCTAAAAAGCTAAAAGGAAAATACTACTCCTCTCCGGTATATGCCGATGGGCATATATACCTGAGTTCCATTAAGGGTGAAACACTGGTATTTAAAGCAGGACCTGAATTAGAACTGGTTTCTGAAAACAGGCTGGAGGGTGAAATATGGGCCACTCCCGCAGTTACCGGCGGCGCTATCCTGATGCGTACCAGCGAATTCCTGTATAAAATCTCCTACTGACAGAGAGAGAATGGGCTGTCCGGCCTATTTATTATAAATAATTTTCTTTGTAGATATACCAGTCCCGGTCTCTATCCTCAACATGTAGATCCCTCCGGCGAGCTTAAGCTGATCCAGCTGAATGGTGCTGTTTCCATGCATTTCCATGCTGTAAACCAGCTCTCCTTTTATTCCATAAAGTGCAAGTGAAGCATGCAAAGTGGCCAAATCCTCGGGTAATTCGATATGGAGTAAGCCGGAAGTTGGATTCGGATAAACATGAATAGATGTCTGATCCTGGTCCGGCCGGATCCCGGTTAAGGTCTGGCTGTCATCTGCAAAAGGAGATCCTCCTGTTTCTCCCGATCGCTTCCAGTCAGAGTAGAGCCCGGGATTTGCATTTGGGTAATCAGATGCCGGAACAAGGGAATACCCATAACCATCGGCTTCTGTGGGCCAGGGGGGATCATCCGAGAAGGTAAAACTAATCAGGGGATTTCCGCTCCCGTCGGACAACAGCACCTTTTCTCCGCCATTGGAAAGGTTCTTTTTATAATTAGCTGATGCCACCAAACCATAACGAAGGTAAAATGCCGAAGGTTTGGAAGCGATAACAAAAAACTGACCGGGGGGCAGCAGGGTTTCAGCAGGAAATTCGCAGTACACAGCCGAGTCCAAAACAAGTCCCGAGAGATTTATTGCATTATATCCGGTATTCTTGAGTTCGATGAATTCCAGGTCCTTACCTGAGATTGTATCTCCATCCTCTACCAGTTCAGGAGGATGGTAATGTAATTCTGTAATAGCCAGCTTAGAATAATCGTCATTTTCGGAAAGCACATCCACATGGGTGAGGGCACTCCACTGTCCGTCAAAATAAATCCGTGCCTTAATCACCCCTGAGGTGTGCAGCCGGATCAGGCCTTTCCCATCGCCTTGTATCATGGCATCCGGAGAAACCCCTCCCCCCGCCTTTCTTGGATCCATGCCATTGGTGGTGTAATAAATGGTCCCTTCGCGGTTTTTGTGTTCCAGGCGGAAGGTAGCCGATCCATCCAGATAAAAGCGGTGTTCCAAAAGTATTTCGTTGTTCACATAGCATACAGGGGGCGCCAGCGTAGTGTAGAGCTTAGCTTTATTCAGCTGCCCGATTACAATCCCCGTTCTGAAGGGAAAGAATTCGTTCTTAATCTTCTGAACCTGAGGCACCCAGTGATCATTCCGGTTAAAAGGAGTCGTTACCCAGGGCCTGGCGTCACCCCATCTTGCTGATTCTGCAATGATGGCTTTATCGATTTCCAGAGCTCTCCGGTCCAGCCGCTTATTGCATGCACCGTCTGTAAGAGCACCCTTAGCACTCAGGTGCAGATGGGCCCTGTCCATAAATCGAATCCGGTATTCCGGGTTTGAACAAAGTTTGTGATGCAGCCATTGGGGATGAAAGGCTCCGAAATGAGTAACATCCATATCATTTCCATCGGACAGCTGGGTCAGGTTCACCCGATCTTCATTCAGTCCGGTACCCGGTTCCACCACATCGGCAAACAATGAATGCTCCGCATCGTGGTTAAAAAAGACAAATCCCCTGGACCGATCTTCCCGGTTATCGATGGCATAGAAATTATTCGGACCTTTGTTGCCTCCGAAGGTGGAGGTGGGGGCATCAAAATTCCCGGTGTAGAAAATGGTGAGCATGTAATCGATCAGGTTATCCATATCCAGGTAGATCTGTCCCCCTCTTACCGGATTCCCGTGTTCGTCCCTGCCTAAAAGCCTGAAGTATTCCGAGTTGCTCTTGAATCCTGACTTGCACATATCCCACAGTTCATACCATGAATCGAGATTCCCGTCAGTGGCCTCAATCTGGTAGACATAGTTTTCAGTATTTACTTTAACTACATCATATTCATTGGTTTTGCCCCCGAAATAATCAGCAGCAAACCTGGCTTCTGATCTTTCCTGGGTCTGATACAGTCCCCAGTACATCCCGTTCAGATACAGGTGATAATACCTGCTGCGTGTGTATGGCTGATCCATATCACCCTGGGTATCCCTGGAAAAGACATCACGTAAAAAGGTATTGCGATCAGAACCAGTGGACCACGCGTAATTCTGAGCAGTCCGAAGATCGATCTTATCGTATTGTCCCACCCCCTCTTCACCAAAAAGTGGAAAATACAGTTTGGGATCCCCGTATTCTGAGCGGAAGAACAGCCTGAATGAATGCTTTGAAAAATCGGCATGCCTGCTCCAGCCTCCCCTGATGCGCAAGCCCCCGTTTACCCCGAAACCCTCTGATCCATCAGGATTTATCATTTCCACCGAACACTCCCTCTCCCATGCATGACCGTGACCCTCTGCATTCACATAAATCCCGGTTTCGGGATGAAACAGGTGATCCAGGTCGGTGATCAGGGAAATGGACGGAATATCGGTCAGTGCAGGAATCATTAAACCGGCATAGGCCCCGTCATTGACGATCTGCGAATCCATATTCAGGTCAATAAGCTGTTCATTGACACTAGCAGTGGGCCAACCCCCATAGGGATTGGATTGGATCAGGACCTTTTTAGGAAAAATATAGGTTCGGGATTCGGGAACTGCAGGTTTAATTCCAGGAAGGGAAGCAGAGGCCCTAACAATAACTGCGGGTGTTTTGGGCCGTCCGGTGCTTTCTGCCGGATCAATCAGAATTCGGACCGTGCTTTCTGAGCTTAGGGCTGTTTCTGAATCCTGCGGATTACTCCCATCCAGGGTATAGACCACATTCCAGGAGGGATCGGCTGCCTGAATTTCCACTGAAAAAGTATCTTCATAAAATCCCGAAGACATACTAAAATAAAGCCCCAGCGAATCATGCAATACCGGCTGGATCACCTCCGCATTCAGAGCTAAATCCATATAGAAATCCGTACTGGTCAGGCTTGTATTGAAGGCCTGAATTGCCAGTGTATTCTCACCCTCTTTCAAATCCACACGATTCAGGTCCATGTGAAATACATCCACCACCCCCGATTCCCGGAGACCGCTTGAAAATCCATCGTGGAAAAGTACTGCCGGGGCGTTCTTACTCAACACCTTGAGACCGTTTATCCAAACCACAAAACCGTCATCATAGTCAACCGAGCATAGCAGATTCTCCAGAGAATCCACATGAGTTGCCGTAAAGGAGCTTCGCATATAGACTACCGAGTAGTTATATTGCATGTCATCCAGGATAGTCCCTCCTGTTCCGTCGCCATATCGAAAAGGTGCATGCCCCTCACTCCAGATGCTGTCCTCAAATCCGGGATTCATCCAGGCAGGATCCAGGCTGCCGGCATCCTTTCCTTTCAGGTAATGAAAGGAGGATCCAAAGGGAAAATCAACCTGTCCGTATACGGCCGGGAACCTGGAAAAGCTTAGAATAAAAAATACAAAACTTAAAAAGAGAAGGGGTTTGATCCGCATATGAAAAAATATACGAAATATACGTATAAATGTTGCCCGTAGTGCCTTTGATGGTTTAATTACAAGCCCAGGAATTGCATCCCGATTCCCGCTAGCAGGATTACCATTCCGGCAAAAAGATGAATCCGGTATTCCCTGCCCTTAAACCTGATAAATGAAAATCCCTTATAACCAAGGAAAACCACCAGCAACATGGTACCTACCGTTGCAATTCCGAATACCAGTGCTACCATAAATATTCCGAAACCGCTCATTTCTGCAGCCGGATATACCAGCATGGGAATCAAGACCTCACAGGGTCCGAAAACAAAAATCAGGAAAAGGATCCAGGGGGTAATCCGGCCGGCATCATCGTCCTTTTCCAGATCACCTTCCGCAAGATGCAGATCCCTGTGCCGAATAGACCTGGGCCGCAGAAAGGCCGGCATATGCATGTGTGTCCCCCGTTTGAAATATCTGTAAAGCCCATAGGAACTGTAGAGAATCCCAAATGCGATCAGCATCCACCCTACCACGCTTCCCCTGCTGGCCTCAATGGCCTCCAGCCTGCTCAGGCTGATTCCCATGGCAATACCCACAAGGCCCAGAATCACCGAACCACTCACATGACCCACACCCGAGATGAAGGTGATCCAGAGGGTCCGTGTCCGGCTCCAGTTCCTGGCTTTGCTCAGTACAATAAAAGGAAGATAGTGGTCGGGGCCCAGAAGGGTGTGTATCACCCCCAGGGTAGCAGCCGACATGACCAGAACATACATTTCACTCATATTAAATCACTTTTGACTTTCGACTTTTGACTTTTGACTATTAACTATGAGATGGGCCTGACAGGCCGCACCAAATCCATTATCGATGTTCACCACACTCACCCCGCTGGCACAGCTATTCAACATGGAAAGCAGGGCCGACACACCTCCAAAGTTCGCACCATACCCTGCACTGCAGGGGACACCGATTACCGGTTTGTCCACCAGGCCACCGATCACACTGGCCAGGGCACCTTCCATTCCTGCCACAACCACAATCACACTGGCTTCCCTGATCAGCTCCAGCCGGTGAAACAACCTGTGAATTCCTGCCACACCCACATCGTAAATCCGCTCCACCCTGCTTCCCAGGAACTCGGCAGTCAAGGCAGCTTCCTCCGATACAGGCATATCCGATGTGCCCGCCGATACCACTGCAATATAATTATCCTGAAATACAGGTTCTTCTTCCCGATATACAATGGCCCGTGCCATTTCATGGTAGACCGCACCAGGCAGAATTTGCAGTACTGCATCATACATTTCCCGGGTAGCCCTGGTAGCCAGGATGGGAATACCCTTTTTATGCAGCCGGTCTATTATTTCAGTCACCTGACTGGGAGTTTTCCCTTCTGAATAGATCACCTCCGGGATCCCGGTCCTGTGGGCGCGATCCGTGTCAAGAGTGGCAAAACCAAGTTCTTCCAATCCCACGGAAGAAAGCCGGTTTGCAGCCTCACCCTGCTTAATTACACCCTGACTGTACTGCTCGAGCAGCTGAATGATTTCCTTTCTGTCCATTAGAGATTTTTATATACTTCCTTCCTGATATCCTCCATGCTTACCCTAGCCTCTGTAGCTAGTTGACGACAACGCTCAAACTCAGGCTTTTCATTAACGATCCTGCCCTTATAATAGCTCCGCTTTACCTCCACTTCTCCAAACCTGGTCTTTACCTGTATCATTTCTCTTCTTAATACGTTCTTTTGCACCACATATTCACGTAAACCTATGCTGGAGGTCTCCGTGAAAAGCAGATCCTTCAGCACTGAAGCTGATTCACTGGTACAGAGCACACTCAGCAGGTGACCCGGCCTGGATTTCTTCATTACCACCGGGGTCATAAATACCTCGGAAGCCCCTGCCTCAAACAGCAGGTCGGAGACGTGGGAATACCATTCCGGATTCATGTCATCGATGTTGCACTCCAGCATAAGGGCTTGCTCAATCTCCAGGTCCTCCACCCCGGTCCCTTCCCCTTCCCCAAGGTAAACCCTCAGCACATTGGGAATCTCCCCGTCCTTCTGACCGATTCCATACCCGGTCTTCACGATGGTCATTTCCACCTCCTGAGTAAAGCGGTCCACGGTAGCTGCTAAAATGGCAGCACCGGTAGGTGTGGTGGCTTCATAATCCACCAGACCGGTCTTCACAGGCATAGCTTCCACTATTTCTGCTGTAGCCGGTGCCGGAACCGGCATGGTTCCGTGGGCACATTTCACAAATCCCCCTCCCAGCTGGACCGGAGACGACTGTATCTCATCCACCCCGAGGTATTCCTGACAAATGGCTGCACCCACAATATCGGCAATGGAATCAAGGGCTCCCACCTCATGAAAATGAACTTTCTCTATGGATATGTTATGGACCTTAGCCTCGGCTACGGCCACTTTTTCAAAGATGGCCAGGGATTTTTGCTTGATCCGGTCCGAAAGGGTGCTTTTATGAATTATTTCCTCAATGTCCCGAAGGCACCTGTGTTTTTCATTTTCAGGATTCTCGACGACCACCCTTACCTTAGTCCCGCTAATGCCCTTGCGCATATCCCTCTCCACATCCAGGTGAAACCCTTCAATATTTAAGAGGCCCAGTTCCTTCTCCAGGTAGGCCGGATCTACTCCCAGATCCACCAGGGCTCCCAGGTTCATATCCCCGCTAATCCCCGCAAAACAATCGTAATACAATATCCTCTTCACAACTTATGACTTTTGACTATCGACTTATAACTCTATTCAATTTTCCCGATACCAGGCCTTCTTCATCAATCACCACCTCATTAAAACCTATCTGCCTGATTTTCTCCACTACCTCTTCTTTGACCTCCAGCAATTTTCCAAGGTCCTCTTTCCTCACCTCAATTTTCCCGTGATCCCCGTAATGCCGTACCCGTACATCATTGAATCCAAATGAATTCAGCAGGTCCTCTGCCTGTTCTATTTCCACAAGCTTTTCCTGTGTGATCCTGTGCTTATAGGGAATCCTTGAACTCAGGCATGGACTGGCCGGTTTATCCCAGTTAGGCAGCTCAAAATAACGGGCAATTTCTCTTATCTCTTCTTTACTAATCCCACATTCTGCCAGTGGAGACAGCACTTCATACTTTGAAGCAGCTTTCAGTCCCGGGCGGTAATCTGTGTAGTCATCTGCATTGGTACCACTCAGAACCGGAAAACCCGAATACTTTTCACTTATATCCTGAAGGTCGCTGAAGAGATGCTCCTTGCAGAAAAAGCACCTGTCGATGGGATTCACATTGTAACGCTCATCCTCCAGCTCCCTGGTCACAATCACCTCCATATATATATCAAACTGTTTGCTGAAGGATTGTGCCAGCTGGAAATCTTTTGATTTCAGACTTTCAGACTTTGATATTACTCCAATGGCTCCTTCCTTACCCTGCCATTTACGCGCCAGAAAAAGTACCAGCGAAGAGTCTATGCCTCCCGAAAAAGCCACAATGGAACCCTTACGTTCTCCAAACCATCTCTCCAGGTTTTCCAATTTATCAAGTGTACCTTCCTTTAGTTCCCCCATCTTTTGACTCTTAATTATCCACTGTTCACTATCCACTATCCACCATTAATCCACCCTGCTCATGGTCAGTTTTCCATGCTGAATGCCCTTTTCAGAAATAAGCTTTTCGGAAAGCTCGGTAAGCCTGGAAGAAATGCCAATTAAAGAAATTACCTCCATGCTGTGATGATCGTTCAGGGTAAAGCGCTGTACAGACAAGATCTCCTCCCTGTACGCCCTCTGGATATCGGCAAGGTGAGCTGCAATCTCTCTTTTATGGTGATCATACACCAGGGTAACCGCACCTGCCACCTGGTTATTACAGAGCCATTTCTTCTCCACAATATGCTTGTTTACCAGCTGCCGCAGGGCCTGGGAACGGTTTGCGAATTTGTTTTCATGGACATATTCGTCCAGTTCATCCAGAACCTCCTTTTCGAACGATACGCCAAAACGAACTACCGACATCGTGTTACGTTTTATAAAAAGGTGTTATCAAACGGCAAGATACACTTTTTTTATAAAAGTGAAATAGCTAATCTTTTGACTTCGTCTTTTTAAGGTTGTAACTTGTAGAAAACCAAAACTTAGTGCATCATGCCAAACAGCGTTTACAAAGTTATCGAGCTGGTGGGAAGCAGCCCAGTCTCCTGGGAAGAAGCCGCCAAGAATGCCATTGCCAGGGCATCGGACACACTCAGGGACCTGCGCATTGCCGAGGTCTCTGCCATGGACATCCATCTGAAGGACGGTGAAGTTGAATTCTACCGGACCAAGGTAAAACTCTCATTCAAATTCGATACCTGATTCACTCGTACCTGA
>JBDLIM010000100.1:0-13058 GCA_039714915.1 Bacteroidota bacterium | reverse complement strand
TGCCACCAGGAATCGAACCAGGGACACCAGGATTTTCAGTCCTGTGCTCTACCAACTGAGCTATGGCACCGATGCTGTAAAAGCGAGGCAAATTTAATACATTTTTTTGAAAATCTATATTTTAGTGCGAGGTGGCTTTCTTTTTATACTTTTGTGCCTGGAATGGAATCCCATTTATATACCCATCAACTGAAAAATGGCATCCGCCTGATTCATCGGCCTAACAACTCGGAAGTAGCGCATTTTGGGCTGATTGTGCATACAGGTACGCGCGATGAAAACAGGGATGAGCATGGCCTGGCTCATTTTATGGAGCACATGTTCTTCAAGGGAACCCGCAAACGATCTGCCTACCAGATCATTTCCCGGCTGGAAGACGTGGGGGGAGAGATTAATGCTTATACCACCAAGGAGGAGACGGCTCTGTTTTCTTCCTTTCTGAAACAGGACTACCGCAGAGCCATTGAATTGATACAGGATATCTTTCTGCATTCCAGTTTTCCGGAGAAAGAGCGGGACAAAGAGGCCGAAGTCATTCTGAATGAAATTCAGGGATACGATGATTCCCCTTCGGAACTGATCTTCGACCGGGCCGAGGAATTGCTCTTTCCCATCCATTCCATAGGAAGGAATATACTGGGTACCGAAGAGTCCCTTTCCCGCTTTCGCAATGGAACCTTGCATAAATTCCTGGCCGAGAACTATGCAAGCGAAGAGATAATCCTTTCCTCGGTGGGCAACATTCCCTTTCCCAATATCCTGCAGGCAGCCGAAAAGTATTTTGGCGAAATATCCCATAAAAGCAGGATCAGAAAACGGAAAAAACCCGAAGCTGTTTCCGCAAAAAAGATCGTGGAAAAAAGAAATACCTTTCAGAAACACTGCATGATGATTGGTGAGGCCTATGCCTTGCCCGATCCAAAACGATTGCAGATGTATTTACTGAATAACATTCTGGGAGGCCCGGGCATGAATTCCCGGTTGAATATGGCACTGCGTGAACGCAGAGGCTATTCCTATAGTGCTGAATCGCATTATGCGCCCTATACCGATACCGGGGCCATGATGATCTATTTCAGCTGTGATGCCGATCGTTTTAATAAATCCATGCAGGTAACCCGGGAGGAGATCCGGAAACTCCGCACCAGGTTGATCTCCGAAAAAAGACTGGCTCATGCCAAAAAACAGCTGGTGGGGCAACTGGCCATTTCCTATGAAAACAATGAACATTTAATGCTGACCACAGGGAAAAGATACCTGGTGTTTCAACAGGTGGACAGCCTGGATACCATACGCAGAAAACTTGTAGGAATCTCGGCAGAAAACCTAAGGGAAACAGCCAATGAGATACTCCATTTCAATAATCTCAATACCCTGATCTTTGAGTAATGGAGCTATTTAATGATCCGGAAAAAGTAGATCGCTACCTGGAAGCTCATTCTTCTCCGGAAGATCCGGTGCTTAAGGAGTTAAGCAGGCATACCTACTTAAAGGAAGTGCACCCGAGAATGCTGTCCGGACCCGTACTTGGAAGCTTCCTTCGCATGTTCAGTCAGATGATATCACCCGGGCGAATACTAGAGATCGGTACCTATACCGGTTATTCTGCCATCAACCTGGCCCGGGGACTTAAACCAGACGGCAAATTGATCACCATTGAGATTAATGAAGAACTCCGGGCCACAGCCCTTAGATTTTTTAAAAAAGCAGGTCTGGATCACCTCATTCACCTGATCAACGGGAATGCCCTGGAGGTAATTCCCACCCTGGAAGAATCTTTTGATCTGGTTTTCATAGACGCCTATAAGGATGATTACCCGGCCTATTATAAGCTGGTGGTGGAGAAGCTTTTGCCCGGAGCTTATATTATTGCAGACAATGTCCTGTGGGGAGGGAAAGTACTGGACGATCCGATTAGCGATGACACGACCAGGGCCATACATCAATTCAACCAGATGGTTAGCAGGGACGATCGGGTCGAAAACCTTTTGCTGCCAGTAAGGGACGGAGTAATGATTGCAAAAAAGTTATAACTGTTTAATATTTTCTTATTCATTTCTAAACAAATCTTCAATTCTTTTTGTTAATTACCCGGACCTTTCAAGAAGAAGTGTGCAGATGGCGGTATATTCAATCAAAGAATTAGAGAAACTTTCAGGAATAAAGGCACATACCATCAGGATATGGGAAAAACGATATGGCCTGATTGATCCCCATCGCACCAATACCAACATCAGGTACTACACCGATGAAGACCTGAAAAAGATCCTGAATGTGGCCTTACTGAACCGTCAGGGCATTAAGATCTCCAACATAGCACGTTTAAATGACCTGGAATTAAAAGAGGAGATCATCAGGATCTCCGGTTCTTCGCTTTCACATAGTACCCTGGTTGATTCCCTGATCATTGCTATGATCGATATGGATGAATATAAGCTGGAGACCATTATCGATAAATCCATTGCTAAAATCGGGCTGAAGTCCACAATGGTTGATGTATTATATCCCTTGCTTGATAAGGTGGGTATTCTATGGCAATCGGGTGACGTTTATCCTGCCCAGGAACATTTTGCAGCCAATTTGATCCGGCAGAAGATCATCGGGGCAACCGATCAGTTGTCCAATACATTCAATCCAAAAGGGAAAAAATTTCTGCTCTTATTGCCCGAGGGAGAATGGCATGAAATTGCATTGCTCTTTGCCCAGTACCTGATCAAAGAAGCCAAGCATGAAGTTCTTTACCTGGGGCAATCCGTGCCTTATCGCGATGTGCTCACCACAGGAGCCTCCAAGCAGTTTGATTACATTGTAGTTTCTGCCACCACCACCCAGCCTGAATTCGATCTGATTCTTTACCTGAAAGATCTGGGAGGAGCATTTCCCGATAAAAAGATCCTTTACTTTTTAAGTTTTCTGGAAGACAAGCCTTCTGAGCTCTCCCGGAATCACATACAGCTCCGTTACATTGAAGACCTGACCAGCTTTCTGTCCACCTTGTCCTAAGCGTTCAAGATTCTGCTATAGGCTTTCCCGTGTTAATTTTATGTTAATTTTCTTCATAATGTTCAATAATGAGGCAGGCAAATTCCAATAATTTTATTAATTTAGATAGAAGCATGTATCAATACCCTTTTCTCTTTTTATTAGAGGGAATAAAACCGGGGGAGTTATTTAGAATGACATTGTTGTCAATGACTTAAAGAGCTTCCTCTGTTGATATTTGTCTAATTGTTTTGTGCATTTATTAAACATTTAGGCCGGATTTCAACCTTAAGTATAACATATCATGACAACAATAGATTTCAATAATAAGCTTATCGGTATGGAAGAAAGACTGGACAGGTTTGCCTTAAGCCTGACAGCTGATCGGGAAGAAGCGAAAGATCTGCTACAGGAAACTTTCCTGAAGGCCCTTTCATCCAAAGATAAATTCATAGAATTTACCAACTTCGAAGCATGGGCCTATACCATCATGAAAAACACCTTTATTAATAACTACAGGAAGGCCGTAAGACAAAAAACGGTGGTGGATACTACCAAAGATCTGTATTATCTCAGCAACCCTAATGATTCGTCTCATATCAAACCCGATTCAAGCATACAGCATAAGGAAATCAATAAGCACATTGACGAGCTGCAGGATGAATTAAAAGTTCCCTTTCTGATGCATACCAGGGGTTATAAATACAAAGAGATAGCTGAAAAGCTTGAGCTTAAGATCGGCACAGTGAAGAGCCGCATCTTTTTCACCCGCAAGAAATTAATGCAATCCCTGGCTGACTATAAGGTTTAACCCCTGAACTGGGCATCCACAACAGCAAAAGCCGCCATATCTACAATCTCCCTTACTTCACTTTCCATCTGGAGAATATGAATAGGTTTGCCAATGCCCAGTAAAATGGGTCCGGTTACTCTTGCCCCTCCAATTTCCTGCATCATCTTGTAAGCAATATTCCCGGAGCTCAGGTTGGGGAAAATAATGGTATTCACCTTCTTGTCACCGAGCTTGCTGAAGGGGAACTTCTGTTTCCTCAACTCTGTGTTCAGTGCGTAATTCATTTGCATTTCCCCGTCCACAATAAGGTCGGGATATTCCTTATGCAGGATTTCCACAGCTTCCTTTGATCTCAGGGCACTGGCTCCTTTGATGGCGCCAAAGTTTGAATACGAGACCAGTGCGATCACTGGCTCGATATTGAAGTGCTCAACCTGTTCGGCCACCATCAGTGCCGTATCAACCAGTGTTTGGGGACCTGGCTGTACATTCACCGTAGTATCCGCAAAAAAGTAAGGTCCTTTCTTGGTATGCACAATATACATCCCGGCAATGTGATTTTGAGTGTTGCTTGTTCCTGCAATTTGTATGGCAGGCTTGATTACGTCTGCATACTTGCTGGAAAAACCTGAGAGAAAAGCATCCGCATCACCTTCGGTTACCATCATCATTCCATACTGGTTAGGCAGATACATCTGTCGTAATGCATCCTCATAGGTCATACCCTTGCGCTGGCGGGATTTATAAAGCTTCTGGGCATATTTCTCCCTTAAGGCCTGCATCTCATCTTTGGTCTGGTCTATGATCTCCACCGATTCAAGTTCCAGGTGGTACTCAGCGATCATCTGCGAAATATGCTTCTTGTCTCCCAACAGTACCGGGTTTGCAATTTTCTCCTGCACTATGGTTTGAACCGCTTTTAGCATCTTAAAGTTTGCAGCTTCACTGAAGACAAGTCGTTTTGGATTTTGCTGCGCTTTGAGCCTGACCTCATGGATCAGCCTGTTCTCAATTCCCATTCTTTCTTTCAGGGACTCCTTATATACCTCCCAATCCTCAATGAAGGTCCTGGCCACTCCTGTATCCATAGCCGCTTTGGCAATAGCAGGGGATACGTGATAGATCAGCCTTGGATCCAGAGGTTTTGGAATGATATAATCCCTTCCAAAATGCAGGTTCTCCACTTTGTAGGCCTTATTCACTACTTCCGGCACATCTTCCTTGGTTAAGCGGGCGATGGCATATACGGCGGCAATCTTCATTTCTTCATTGATTCCAGTGGCCCGGACATCCAATGCACCACGAAAAATAAAGGGGAATCCCAGCACATTATTTACCTGGTTGGGATAATCGGAACGTCCTGTGGCGAATATGATATCTTGCCTGGCAGCAATGGCCTTCTCATAGGATATTTCAGGATTCGGATTGGCCATGGCAAAGACAATAGGATCGCGCTTCATAGACAGCAGCATCTCAGGTGTAAGTATATCAGCCACGGAAAGCCCCAGAAAAACATCTGCATCCCTCATGGCATCTTCCAGGGTATCATCCTCCGTTTCGACCACAAATGCCTTTTTGTACTTGTTCAATCCCGTGCGACGGGTGTTAAGCACTCCGCGGGAATCGAGCATCATCACATTCTCCGGCTTCACTCCCAGGGAGATGTACAAACGTGTACACGAAATGGCTGATGCACCAGCTCCGTTTACAACTACCTTAATCTTTTCTATTTTCTTATTTACCAGTTCCAGGGCATTTAGCAACCCTGCAGCCGAAATAATCGCCGTTCCATGCTGGTCGTCATGAAATACAGGGATATCCAGATCCTTCTTGAGTCGCTCCTCAATTTCAAAGCACTCCGGGGCCTTGATATCCTCCAGGTTTATTCCCCCGAAAGTGGGAGCTATGGATCTGGCTACCTCCACAAAACCATCCACTTCCTTTTGATCAATCTCAATATCGAACACATCAATATCCGCAAAAATCTTAAAGAGCAAACCTTTTCCTTCCATGACCGGTTTGCCCTGAACAGCACCAATATCACCCAGGCCCAATACAGCTGTTCCGTTGGACATAACAGCTACCAGGTTTCCCTTGGCTGTATATTTATAAGCATCCTCAGGATTATCTTTGATGGCCAGACATGGATCTGCTACTCCCGGAGAGTAGGCCAGGGATAGATCCCTCTGTGAAGAATGGGATTTGGTTGGAATGACTTCTATTTTTCCTGGTCTGCCCTCACTGTGATAATTCAGGGCATCTTCGCGTGTTATTTTAGACATATTTAACAGATTTTAGAAAACGAAAGTAAAAGTACAAAGAGCCGGGCACCGTTGTCCTTTGAGATGACTAATAACATCATGTTATTGAGCAGTCATCGGAATATAAATCCATCTTTAAGCGGATCTTCAGGATCAAACCAGAATTTGCTGCTTCCGGTAAAGGAAGCGGTACCGCTGACTTCTGGAATTACCGCTTTATGGGGACCGTATGTGGTCAGACCGGCCACCTTCACTTCCATAGTAGATCCAAGAATGCTTTCAATGACAATGGTTTCGCCTATATTCAGATCACCCCTTGCATGATGCAAAGCTGCCCTGGCACTTACCCCTGATCCGGTGGCAGAGCGATCCACCTCTCCGTTGGCAAAAATACAGACATTCCTGCTATGTCTCGCAGAATGCCTGGCCCCGGCAGTTAAAATCGTACCATAAAGAAATCCCAGATCCTCTTCAAAGGGATGGAGTATTTTCTGCTGTTTCATCACGCTCTTCTTTATCTTCATTCCCAGATCGATGAGTTTTGAATATTCAGCAGCATTAAGCGATAATCCATGCTTTTCGGCATCTACGATGGCATAGAAAGCCCCTCCAAAAGCCACATCATAGGCCACCCTCCCCAGGCCCGGAACCTGAACATACTGATCCCTGTACAAAACAAAGGAAGGTACATTCCTGAAGGATACGGATTTTACCACTCCGTTCTCCCTGAAACCGGTAGAGGTGATCTGACCGGGCGGTGCATCAATCTTCAACCGGGGTTGATCCCCTCTTTTATGAATCAGCTTTGTATCAAGAACAAATTTGGTAAGTGCGATGATGGCATGACCGCACATGGTACTATAGCCTTCGTTATGCATGAAAAATGTACCGAAATCTGAATCGGGTGAACAGGCTTCGGTGATCACCGCCCCATACATATCTGCATGACCTCTGGGTTCCCACATGCATCCCTTCCTTAGGTAGTCAAGGTGATCCCTGAAATACTTTCGCTTTTCCAGAATGCTTGCTCCCGGAATCCTGGGATAGCCATCCGTTAAGATCCGCAAAGGTTCTCCTCCTGTATGCATATCGAATACGGATACCCTTTCCCAGTGAGACGGGGGCCTCCAGTTCAGGTGCTTAAGCTTCTTATACATTATAACGGGTCTTTATAGATTTTGACCTGTATCATTCTTGAAGAATATTGCTTCAATGGTGTTTTCGCATATGAAGTTAATATGAATTTGCGTTATAAAGAGTATTAGAAGTAATGTTTCGTTCAACACAGCACAACCATGAGAACAACAATTCTTATCTCAACAGTTTCAATCTACACCTGTCTGTCATTCAGCCTCCTCCATGCTCAGACTCCGGAAGATAAAATCACCAAAAGGTTTTTACCTTATGCAGGAGTAACTTATAATTTTCACACCATAAAAGAACTTTCGTGGAGTTCAGATGAAGTTGGGTATCATTTTAGCCACTTCCCGGGTATTGAAATTGGTTTTAAGATATCTCCTGTAAAAGAAAATGGATGGCAGATTGAATATAAGAACACCTTTCTGGGTGAATTGGCCATATACGGCATTTATGACTTATCAACTAATCCGGGCAATGCTTTTTTGGAAAATATCGTTAACAGAACCATTGGTAACGGCTTCCTGGGCAGGTTGGATGTTTGTAAATCCATCATCCATACTCCCACTCAACGAATGAATGCTGGCTTTATAGTTTCAGACAAGGTAATCCTTGGAACAGAAGATTATCCTCTCTACTACAATCACGACCAGGAAACATACACAAACACAGGATTCCATTTTACTCCGGGTATTTTCGCCTCCTATGAAAAATTGTTTCAAAATCAATCAGTCCTGTCGGTAAATGTTTCTTTCAGCCAGTCGCTGTTCAACCTTCACCAGTTCAATGACGATAACGCGACAGATAACTTCGTATTGCCTCTTTTCACAGAACTGCAGATCAACTATCAAATGCCTGGTGGGGTGTATTTTAAAACAGGTACCATCATTCCAAGCTCATTTAATGGGGTTTCAGCAGATGCAAGGATTAGCGTAGGGGCAGGGTATACTTTCCGATACAAATAGAAAACCTCCCTTTTGAAGAGGCTTAGTACCCGGAGCCGGAATCGAACCGGCACGGCCATTACTGGCCACTGGATTTTAAGTCCAGCGCGTCTACCTATTCCGCCATCCGGGCATAAAGCAGACTGTTTATATCAGCATGTCTTTTTAGTTCAATCAAACTTTTGCAATCTCTCGGGCATAAAGCAGACTAAAACAGCGGTGCAAATTTAAGCAAAAAACTAATACCTTATTCCACCAGGGTCTTCATTGCATCTTCCACATCGCCGGGAGAGCTCATGATTTTGGTGAAGGTCTTCATGCTAAGTTCGGGCCAGTGCAATGCAAAACGATATCTTCCATGCAACATGGTAGCCCTGTTTTGCTGAAGAATTATCTCATAGGGCATGGCAGCCACATGGCTTTCTCCAATAATGGGAAGGAAATGAGCCTCCCCTTCTTCCGCATCGGGCAGACCCACGCCAAAGACAGCTGTCTTACTTTCTTTATCTAAGATTTCGTAGACTTTAATAGTCTTTCCCGTGTCATTGGAAAGCCGCTTTTGAATGATGGATAAACCCTGGTCGAAACTGTCAAATTCAACCAGTTTTACCGGATCATCAAAATAAGGCATTCCCACCATATAGTGATACTTGATAAGATCCTTGGTGGAAAGGTCTCCCCCGAAGGGTGTCATCATGGAGCCCACCTTCTTCATGGAATTCTTAATTTCAGAGGACAGGGAAAGGGCAAAAGATTTAAAGGCGCTTTCTTCCATCTTTTCCCTGAAGTAAGCATAGAACAGGTATTCCGGGTTAAGCAATGAAACACTTACACTTCCTCCGGTATTCTGAAACCCGACCTTCATGGCTGCGGCCAGCATTCCCCGGTTCTTTGATTTCTTGCACAGCGTCTTTAGCTCCGACGAGGTGAAAACCACCACATAAAGATCGGGATTACTGCCTGGCCGGTACTGACCGATCACCTCATATCCATCCGCCTCCAATACTTCAATGGTTTTTTTTGAAGCGTCCTGTATACTACCCGACAGCTTTCCTATGAGCAGGTAGGGAGCTATAGCAGACAGGCTGAGAACACCGGAAACCGTAAGTAAAACAATGGCTAATACTCTTTTCATCCTTTGAATTTTTAGATAAGTAAATCTGAGATCAAAAATAGAAGCTAAAACAATTGCTTCGGATGAAAACGGACTGATATATATCAGTTGGGCGCCTGTTTTATTTAATACACGCCCAATCCGCTGTAATGTTTTGATATTCAATGGGATTATTTCTAAATCGGGTGCGGTAAAGGCATTTGTGTGGTATTTATCCGGTTATTTGCTGTAGTGTTTTCCGCGGGGATTTCTGCGTGTTCTGCCGCTCTTTACCGTTGGCGTCAGAATGAAGTTCGATTTTTATGGCCGTTAACTTTTCAATTCTACCAAGCGTCCCGGAGAAAAGGTCATCTTCTCTCTGATTTGCAGAACGTTTTTATTGAGTCAGATCCAAATTTCTTTTTTCGATCTCTACATGCTTATATTGATCCTGATTGCTACAAAACCACAATCCACCAAAAAAACATCTCGTTCGAATGCGGTATGGTTATTGATTATCCATCAACCCACTAAAACGATGTCATTAACGATAATATTTATCCCCTGGGGGATAACTATTATCCCCAAAGCACCTAAAACACATACAAACAAGATAATTAATATCCACGCTATGAGAAATTTTATGAACTGGGATGTTTTTTAGCCAGGTACGGGGAGTCAGGTCACAAACAAAAGATGTAACAATATGATATTGAAGCTCCTTGGAGCAATCTATGGGAAAGTTACTGCATTGACGAAAGCAGAAAACAATTGCTTCGGATAAAAGCGGACTGTAATATATCAGGGATCCTATATCAGTCGGGCGTTTTATTTTACTGCATAAAAAAAGGCTGTATCTTTTTCGTCGATACAGCCTCTTTTTCATCTGAGCGGGAAACGGGACTCGGACCCGCGACCCCGACCTTGGCAAGGTCGTGCTCTACCAACTGAGCTATTCCCGCAAATGGATTGCAAATATAGTATTGTATTTTTAAATCTGCAACCTCTTATACTACAGCCCCGAAAGCTTTTTGATCTCGTTTAGTTTATTGAGAGCCTCTACAGGGGTAAGGTTATTGATATCCAGCCCGGCTATCTGATCCCTGATCTGCTTCAGCACGGGATCATCCAGCTGGAAGAAGCTCATTTGCAAGCCTTCACGTTGAGCTGCCAGCTCTCCCACCGGCTTGCTAAGATTCTTGTCTCCTCCTGTTTTTTCCAGTTCTTCAAGAATTTCATTGGCCCGCTTTACCACACTCTTTGGCATGCCAGCCATCTGGGCCACATGGATCCCGAAACTATGCTCACTGCCTCCGGGCACCAGTTTTCGTAAGAAAATAACCCGGTCGTTGAGCTCCTTAATACTCACATTATAGTTGCGAACGCGTGGAAACGAGGCTTCCATCTCGTTTAGTTCATGATAGTGCGTGGCAAACAGGGTTTTGGCTTTACCTCCGGCCTGTTCATGAATATACTCCACCATGGCCCATGCAATGGATATCCCGTCATAGGTGCTGGTCCCCCTGCCAATTTCGTCTAGTATCACCAGGCTGCGGCCCGACAGGTTATTTAAAATACTGGCAGCCTCAAGCATCTCCACCATAAAAGTGGATTCTCCCAGGGAAATATTATCCGAAGCTCCCACCCGGGTAAATATCTTATCCACCCATCCTATCCGTGCCGATCGTGCGGGGACAAAGCTTCCCACCTGTGCCATCAGGGTTATCAGGGCTGTTTGCCGCAGGAAAGCAGATTTTCCGGACATATTCGGACCGGTAAGCATAATGATCTGCTGATCCTCATCATTCAAAGAAACGCTGTTACTTACATATACTTCATCCGCGGGCAGCTGTCTTTCGATCACCGGATGCCTGCCCTCTTCTATCTCTATGGTGGTACTTTCATTCACTTCGGGCTGGCAGTAATCATAGTCTGCAGCATTTTGAGCAAAGGACAGCAGACAGTCGAGCCGGGCCACCAGGGAGGCATTCAACTGGATAAGCTCCACCGAAGTACTGATTTGGCCTACCAGCTCGTGATACAGGCGGGATTCAAGGGCAAGGCTTTTCTCTTCGGCTCCCAGGATCTTCTCCTCATAGGATTTCAGCTCTTCGGTAATATACCTTTCTGCGCTCACCAGGGTTTGCTTTCTGATCCATTCTTCAGGGACCTTATCCTTATGGGTATTCCTGACTTCAATATAGTATCCGAAAACGTTATTGAATCCTATTTTAAGACTGGTAATACCCGTACGCTCTACCTCCCTTTGCTGCAGGTTCACCAGATAATTTTTGCCCGAATGCATTATTTCCCTGAGCTCGTCCAGCTCTTCAGATACTCCGGAGGCAATCACCCCTCCCTTATTAAGCAGAGCCGGAGGTTCGGCTACCAGTTCCCTTTCAATCCGATCCCTGACTTCATCGCAGGGATCAAGCTGGGCAGCCAGTCTTTTCAAGGTGGGTTCCCCTGATAAATCGCAGGCTTCCTTGAGGGGAGCTATGGCTTCAAGAGCAATTTTCAACTGCACCAGCTCCCTGGGCGAAACCCTTCCCACTGCCACTTTTGAAACAATGCGCTCCAGATCGCCAATGCTTCTGATCTTGTCGGCGAGGAAAGACCTGAAATCCTGCTCAGCCAGCATATGGGCCACCATCCTGTGCCGCTCCCTTATCAGGAGTACATCCTTGAGAGGCAGGGAAAGCCATCTTTTCAGCAACCTGGATCCCATGGGTGTAAGCGTCCGGTCCATCACCTCCAGCAGGGTACGCGCCCCTTCATACAAGGATTGAAAAATCTCCAGGTTCCGGATGGTGAAGCGGTCCAGCCACATGTAATGATCCTGCTCGATCCGTGAAAGTCTCGAGATATGTCCCGTACTGGTATGCCGGGTAAGTTCCAGGTACTGAAGGATGGCCCCGCAGGCTATTATTCCAAAATTCATTTCCTGTACCCCAAACCCTTTCAGGTTCTGGGTGCCGAATTGCCTGTGCAGCTTATCCCTGGCATTGTCTTCGGTATAGACCCAATCGTCCAGCAAAAATGTATAATAATCAGTTCCAAAAGACTCTGAAAAGACATCACGTCTGCTTTTCTGAACCAGTATTTCCCTGGGTTTGAAAGAGCTCAATAATTTATCCATCAACTCCATATCTCCCTGGGAGGTGAGAAACTCTCCCGTAGAAACATCCAGGAAAGCAATGCCATGGATCTGCCGGTCAAGATACACACTGGCCAGAAAATTATTCTCCCGGTTTTCAAGTACATTATCGTTGTAAGTGACCCCCGGAGTTACCAGCTCGGTTATTCCCCTCTTTACAATTTTTTTCGTCAGCTTGGGATCCTCCAGCTGTTCGCAGATGGCCACCCGCTGACCCGCACGCACCAGTTTGGGCAGGTAGTTATCCAGGGCATGGTGCGGAAATCCGGCAAGTTCGACCGAAGAGGCAGCTCCATTGGCCCTTTTGGTAAGGGTAATGCCCAGAATTTCGGAAGTCCGGATGGCATCTTCTCCAAAAGTTTCATAAAAATCCCCCACCCTGAACAGCAAGACAGCATCGGGATGTTTGGCTTTGACGGAGTAGTATTGCTTCATCAAAGGGGTTTCTACGATATTTTTCGGTGTAGCCAAAGTCAATTTACCGGAACTCAAAAATAAAGCTTATACTAAGATTATCGAAGCTTTGTTGAAAAGTATACGCTATATTTCTCCTGATTTTTTCCTTAATTGAATGCATGCTCTCCAGAAAATATACACTTACCTACCTGATCTTTGCAGGATTTTTTCTGGGCATTCTTTTTGGCTGGCTCATAGGGGATCCCATACTGCCAGTGGCCGAACCCATGAAGGA
>JBDLIM010000099.1:0-13197 GCA_039714915.1 Bacteroidota bacterium | reverse complement strand
ATGAAAACAATCAATAAACTATCCGATTCGGAAAAAAATGCGGAATACTGGCTCAACGGGAAGAAGGTACTGGAGTTCGTACCCTGGAGCGAGGACTGGTTCAAAAATGTCAAGATAAAGGAGCTGTAGTGAAGGGCCGGCCTTATTTATACTTTATCAGCCTTGTGGCAACCCTGGGCGGACTGATGTTTGGCTTCGATGTGGGCATTATTTCGGGGGCCATCCCTTTTATTCAGCCCTATTTTGGATGGGACGAGCTTCAACTGGGTTGGGGTGTAAGCTCCATCCTCATTGGCTGCATCATTGGCGCCTTTGGAACAGGTTCACTTACTGAAAGATATGGAAGAAAGCGACTTTTAATATCCGTAGCTCTCTTCTTTGCAATCTCCTGTGCAGGCATGGCACTTGCCAAAACGGCCCCATTCTTCATCGCATTCAGGGTAGTGGGCGGACTGGCTGTAGGCGCTGTTTCCGTGCTTTCCCCCATGTATGTGGCCGAAGTGGCACCACCCAGGATCAGGGGCACCCTGGTTACCATTTACCAGCTCGCCATTACCCTGGGCATCCTGGTTTCTTACCTGGTTAACTATGGATTGCACGAAATAGAAAACAACTGGCGCTGGATGTTTGCCACCGGTCTGTTTCCCTCCATTCTCTTTTTCACAGGTTTGTTTTTCATACCGGAAAGTCCCCGCTGGCTGGTTAAAGCCGGATTCAGAGAAAAAGCCTCTGCTGTACTTCACAGAATAGGGGGAAACGATTTTGCAGAATCTGAACTCAGGGATATTCAAAACAGCCTGAAAGACAGCGGGACTGCTTCAAGCATCAGGCTGTTATTTGCCCCCAGGTACAGACGGGTAATTTTTATCGGGCTCCTGTTATCCATACTTGTCCAGATAACAGGGATCAACACGGTGGTCGATTACGCACCTAAGATCCTGATGTCAGCCGGATTGGAGATCAAAAATGCCCTTCTCCAGACCTCCCTGATCGGATTGGTAAATTTCGCATTTACCTTTTTTGCTGTCTGGCTGATAGACAGGTTGGGCAGGAAGACCTTTTACATCATCGGATCTTCCGGCATGGCAATCACCCTGTTTATGCTGGCTGCAGCATTTCATTTTGAAATGAATCCCATTTTCACCACCATCTGCATCATGGCATTTATTGCATTTTTCGCCTCATGCATTGGCCCTGCATTCTGGACCATGGTATCGGAAATGTTTCCAAACCGGATCAGGGGACAGGCGGTGGCACTTGCATCCTTTACCCAGTGGGTATTCAACTTTCTGGTGGTCCTTCTCTTCCCTTATGTGCTGGATGCACTGGGAGGATCAATCACCTTTCTCTTCCTGTCGGCCATGTCCTTGATTCAACTCCTGGTAGCATGGTTTTATTTAAAGGAGACCAAAGGCAAAACACTTGAAGAAATTGAGGTCCTTTGGAAAGAACCCTAAACAATCAATTATGTCAGAATCACGCAGAACATTTATTAAAAAATCAGCTGCCGGAACAAGCGCCATTCTTGCCGGGGGTGTTTTGCCGGGTTTTAGTGCAGAAAGTTACAGACGGATCGCCGGCTCCAATGAAAGGATACGCGTTTCTGTTATGGGAGTTAACTCCCGTGGCAAAGCACTGGCCATGAATTTTGCCCGGCAGCAGAACTGTGAGGTCGCTCATATCTGCGATGTGGATAAGCGGGCCATTGAAGCCTGTCAGGCTGCTCTAAATGAACGGCAAACCCTGATTCCCCGGGGATTAACAGACGTACGCAGCTCTCTGGAAAGCAAGGATATTGATGCCCTGGTAATTGCTGCCCCCGATCACTGGCATGCACCTGCCTCCCTGATGGCTATGAAGGCAGGGAAACATGTATATGTTGAAAAGCCCTGCAGTCATAATCCCAGGGAAGGAGAAATTCTTGTGGAGGCAGCCAAAACATATGGGAAAGTGGTACAGATGGGAAGTCAGCGTCGGGCCTGGCCCAATGTGATCGAAGCCATTTCAGCTCTCAAAGAAGGAGTTATCGGGCGCCCCTATTTTGCCAGAGGCTGGTATGCAAATAACCGGGGTCCCATTAATCTGGTGAAAGGAGCCCCGGTGCCTGATTGGCTGGACTGGGAACTATGGCAGGGTCCTGCACCCAGGAGGCCCTATGCCCAACACCTGGTACACTACAACTGGCACTGGTTCTGGCATTGGGGTACGGGTGAAGCCCTCAATAACGGAACACATTTAGTGGACCTGATGAGATGGGGCCTGGATGTGGATTACCCGGCCAAGGTAAGTTCAAACGGGGGACGTTACAGGTATAAAGACGATTGGGAAACACCTGACACCCAGATTATAAACATGGAGTTCCCTGAAGGGGTCGCCATGTCCTGGGAAGGCAGGAGTTGCAATGGGAAACACTCGGAAGGTAACCCGGTGGGTGTGTTGTTTTACGGCGAAACCGGCAGCCTGCTGATCACAGCCGGGAACAGCTACTCCGTCTTTGACCTGAATAACAAGCTGGTTAAAGAAGTGAAGGACGAGGGAGCTGTCGATCCCCTGGACCGGCAGAATCCGGCCGAATCCCTGGATGCCCTTCACATAAGGAATTTTTTCGATGGAATCCGCAACAGGGGAAGCCTCTATGCCCCCATTGACTCGGGTCATAAAAGTACACTGCTTGTGCAGCTTGGAAATATCTCTCAGAGAGTGGGACACAGCCTGGAACTGGATCCTGAAAATGGTCACATTCTGAATAATCCTGAAGCGAATCGCTACTGGGAAAGAAGCTATGAACCCGGATGGGAAATGATACTTTAATAATGGCAATAATTCTTTACAATGGAATCCAGAAGATCGTTTGTTAAAAAAATGAGCAAAGGCATGGCAGCCTCATCCCTGGCTTTATCTGCAAGTACTGCATATGGATGCTCAATTATTATACCCGGAGAAAGGCATACACAGAAAATGCAGGAGAACAGGACCATCCGGATCGGGATTATCGGTGCTGAAAACTCACACACCATTGGCTTTGGTAAACTGTTTAATATAGAAAAGAAATTTCCGGGTGTAGAAGTGAAATATGTGTGGGGAGAGACAGAAGATTTTGCCAGGAACGCCATGGAAAAAGGAAGCATTCCTAACTTGGTGGACCATCCTCTGGACATGATGGGAAAGATCGATGCCCTGATTGTGGATCACAGGCATGCCAGATATCACCTGGAAGCAGCCACACCCTTTGTGAAGGAAGGCATCCCCACATTCATTGATAAGCCTTTCTGTTACAGGTTAAAGGAAGGTAAGGATTTTCTGGCCATGGCGCGGGAAGCAGGCACTCCGGTCACTTCTTACTCTTCCATTGCACAAACTGCAGCCACATTCGATATAAAGGAGCAGGTGACCGCCATGGAGGATATCAGCCAGGTGATACGGTATGGACCGGTGGATATGGATTCAAAATACGGGGGTATATTTTTTTATGGGGTGCACCTGGTGCAACCTTTGCTGTACATGTTCGGCGATGAAGTGGAGAAAGTGAAGATCACCAGAAAAGGAAGCCATGGAAGTGCTGCACTGATCTTTCAGAACGGTTTATACGCTACTCTGATCTTTAAACAGGCATCCTATGGCTGGGAAACCTTTGTGGATACTGAGAAGGGACTTAAAGAGCTTAAATCCAGGGTAAAAGAAACTGATCCCCCAAAACAGTATGTGGATATGGTAGACATGTTCCGTACAGGCAAAGAACCACGCTCTCATGAAAGCATCCTGAAATGTGTGGCTGTCCTGGAAGCCATGGAAAAAGCTGTCACCAGCGGAAACTGGGAATATGTGGAGCAAGTGGATTAAAAATCAGTATCTGCCTCTTCCAGGTCCAGCTCCCTGATCCATATATTCCTGTAGAGGACCGGGTGGCCTTCAGCCTGCAGCTTGATCCCTCCCGGAGCATCCGTGATCCCTCTTCCTTCGTCATTCCCCCCGTCAATCCCTGAGTTGGCACCTCCCCATACCTGATTGATGCTAATGTTGGTATAGACCTTGATGCTGTTAAAATAGGTGGTCACCAGTGCCTTTTCACTCCTCCCTCCATCTTCGAAACGGGCTGCCCTGAAGGTGATGTCGTAGGAGTTCCATTTTCCCACTCCATGGTAGGCATAATAGGGAGATTCGATTTCATTTATCACCGCACCCATTCCATGCATACTGGAATCTCCGTCCAGTACCTGGATCTCATACCTGTTCTGAAGGTAGACCCCCGAATTTCCACCTTCACCTTCAATGAGGAATTCCACATGCAGCCTGAAATCCCGGTAAACATTTTTTGTAACGATATCAGCTGTTCCGTACTTTCCTCCTGCCGCACTGGGATCGTTGCTGTTCATCACCGTTCCCTTTTCTACAGGGTCATCAACAATTTCCCACTTTATGGGCAATTCAGAAGAGAATCGGGGTCCTTCCCAGTAGGTCCACTTCCCATCAAGCATCTCACGACTGCCATCGAAAAGCACTTCCGCTCCTGTGGGTGCTTTGGCTCCCACTCCCACCCTTTCCAGGGTACAGGAATGAAAAGAAAAGAATGCCACCACAAGCAATAATAAGGTCAGGGTTCTCATAATATAGATTTTTTAATTATTTGATTGTCAACTGATTAACGGCCAATGTTGTCGGGCAATCCCTTGTAGTACCTGAATCCTTCCGCTGGAATCCCGTTCCTGTAAACGAGCCATCTGCGCAATTGCTCCTTTACCTCCTTTTCTTCTTCCTCCGAAAGATCAGGACCTTTATAATCGGACCATCCCGAGCTGAACTGACTCACATATTTTGATAAGGCCTCGATCTTTCGTTCATCCCATCCGCTAATATCCACCCAGGTATCCTTATCCTTCTCGGCCGAATCGAACAGCACGTACTCTTTAATGGTATGTGCTTCCAGGCCCTCCAGGGCGATCTGTCCCTGAAACATAAGGGGCCACATGGCTGCACGTGCAGCATCGGCCGAAAGGTAGGCCGAGGCCCTGTGATCGGCCTTGTGCCATCTCTGCCCCCCCTTTCCCGGGTCGAAGGAAAAAAGCACATCCGGTTTTAACTGCCTGATGATTCTCACCAGTTTCATGACCACTTCTTTCTTGTCTTCATATTCCAGCATGCCATCGTCATAGCCCAGGTTAATATAATGATCGGTGGGTATGCCCATCGTGGCAAGGGCATCCTGTTCTTCCTGCTTCCTGATCATGGCCAGGTCCATCATCCCGAGGTCGGGATCCTGTGTTCCCACATTGCCTGTGGTAAGTATGGCAATAAAAACCTCATTTCCATTGGCATTCAACAGGCCAAGCGTTCCCATGGAATAAGAATCATCATCGGGATGTGCTCCAATAAGCAGGATCGTCTTGCCTGTCCATTCTGCCATGGGGACCTCCGGTTGCGAAAAAGCCAGTACATAAACCAGCAACAAAACTGTTGCAAGGGTAAATGTTCTCATATCGATAGGTTTAGTTGGTTAATTTCTACAAGTTAACATTTTTACCATTCCCCATCCACCATTCCCCATTCCCCATTCACTATTCACTATTCACTATTCAAAGTCTATCATTGCTTTCATTACACCATCCATATATCCTGCTACCAGATCAAAGGCCTCTTTGCTCTCCTCAAACTTAAAGCGGTGCGTCGTCATGGCTTTTACATTTATCTCTCCCTTTGCCATCATATCCAGGGCCGGCAGAAGCGCTTCATTTTGCCGGCGTACATTCTGAATCATTAACTCCTTATGCCTGGATTTATCCACGGGGAAGGTCCACCTGTCAAACTCAGGGATCCCGATGATCATCAGTTTACCCCCGGGCTTTAACAGTTCCACCGCATGATCGATGGCTTCCTGCTGACCACAGCACTCGAAAACCACATCCAGCAGCCCGGGAACTTCAGTACTGATCTTCTCCACCACGTCTTCCCGGTCCGGATTTGCAGTAAGTACAGCTCCGCTTTGTCTGGCCAGATTCAATCTTTCATCAATCTTATCCGTCACATATACCTCCTTTGCTCCCAGGGCCAGGGCAGGCAGCAGCACACTCATGCCAATGGGACCATAACCCAGGATCCCCACCCTGGCACCTGCCATGGGGATGGACTGCTTCACTGCGTACACTCCTATGGCAAGAGGTTCCGAAATGGCAGCCTCATCGTAGGACATCTCATCGGGAATCCTAACACAGCTGGTTTCAGGCATGACGATGTATTCGGACAGGGATCCCTCGGCCTGACCAGGACAACCCAGGAATTTTAAGTTACGGCAGGTATGGGGCCGCCCGGCTTTGCACTGATCGCATTCCCAGCAGGGCATGGCAGGTTCAATAGCAATCCGGTCGCCCGGTTTTACCGATGTTACTTTCTTTCCGATGGCCTCAACCTGTCCGGCCCCCTCATGCCCCACAGCGAAGGGATACTCCACCACCTGGCTCCCTATTTTTCCGGATACATAGTAATGAATATCCGAACCACAGACACCCAGGGTTTTCATCTTGATTAATACATCTTTATCATGCATAATACCCGGAGCTGGCACCTCCATCATCTCCATCTGCCGGATACCAGTGAGCTTCATTGCTTTCATCACTTTCGTATCTTAATTAGGTGAGCTAATAAAAGTATGCAAAAAATATGAAAGCCTATGGCCGTGACCTTGGATGATGGCTGATGATGGCCTCCCTCAGGTATTCCCGGTCAAGATGGGTATAGATCTCTGTGGTGGTTATGGATTCATGGCCAAGCATCTCCTGAACGGCACGCAGGTCAGCTCCTCCCTCCACCAGGTGAGTGGCAAAAGAGTGCCTGAATGTATGGGGACTGATGGTTTTTTGGATACCTGCAGCTTTTACAAGCTCCTTGATAATGGTAAATACCATGACCCGGCTTAGCATCTTCCCCCTTCGGTTCAGGAAAAGCACATCCTCATATCCGGACTGGATCTCCAGGGAATTCCGGTCAGGCAAATAAAGATCGATCTCCTTCAGGGCGCGCTGACTTACCGGGACCAGTCGCTCCTTGTCCCCTTTCCCAATGATCCTTATAAATCCTTCCGCTCGGTATATATTAGAGAGCTTCAATTCAAGCAGTTCACTGACCCGCAGTCCGCAACTGTACAAGGCCTCCAGCATGGCCTTGTTCCTTTGGCCTTCCGCTTTGCTCAGGTCAATGCGCGACATCAGGAGGTCGATCTCCGCCACCGAAAGCACTTCGGGAAGTTTTCTTCCCAGTTTCGGGCCTTCCAGCAGAGCCGTGGGATCTTTTTCCACCTGGTCCTCGATCAGGAGGTAGTGATAAAAAGCTTTGAGTCCGGATAGCATCCGGGCCTGGCTCCTGGCAGAAAGCCCCAGCCCGCTTATCCATACCAGGAAATCATACAAGTGTTGGTGTTGGAGATCTTTTGGCTCAGCATCAATCTGCTGCAGGTCCAGGTACTGAATAAGCTTGTGAACGTCCCTGAGATAGGCTTCTATGGAGTTGGGAGACAAGCCCTTTTCCAGTTTCAGGAAGCCTTCATAATCCCGCAATATGGGTTTCCAGTCCATCAGAATGGAAATCGTTCAAACATAAGAACCAGGGATACGCCCAGACCGGCTCCGGAGAGCAGTATGTGCCATTCCCTTCTGGGAAATTTCAGCAGGTCTACCACCCCCAGGGTAAGGACCATGATGATGGATACAATCAGGATTTGTCCGATCTCAATACCCACATTGAATGAGAACAGCGGAAGTGCCAGCCCTTTTTCCGAACCCAACAGGCTCCTGAGGTAGTTGGAAAAACCCAGGCCATGGATCAAACCGAAAAACAGGGCAGCTGAATACTTCAGGTAGTGAAGCAGGGTGGATACCTTGTGCTTTTTTGCAAGCACATTGGCCAGAGCAGTTAAGAAAATAGTCAGAGGAATCAGGAATTCAATCAGGTCCCCGTCCACCCTGATCAGGTCAAGGGTGGCCAGTGCCAGGGTAAGCGAGTGACCGATGGTAAATGCTGTTATTAAAACGAGCACCCGCTTCCATTCTTTTATACTGTATACTGCGCAGAGTATCAGTATAAAGAGAATATGGTCGTAGCCTTTGAAATCGGCTATATGCTGCAAACCCAGCTTGAAATAGAGTTCAAATAGAGACATAGGGTATAAATACCTTAGAACTTTGATTAATTTTAAAGCATGCGAGTAATCGGTTTGCTTATCTTCACTTTAGTCCTGCCTGCGTGGACCCTGGCCCATCCGCTTCATCTTTCCATTACGAATATAACATATGAAAACGGAAAGCTGCAAATAAGCATGAAAACATTCCGGGACGATTGGGAAGTCGCTTATTTTCATTACCACAGCAAACCCATTGATTTCACGGATCCCTCCATGAGGGAGCTTCCCTGGTTTGAAGGCTACCTGAACAAACGTTTCAGGATTTCGACAGGTGAAGCTGAAGCTGGTCTAAAGCTAGAGCTTGTCCGCATTCACATGGAAGAGGATGCCATGACCCTGGAGATGCAATCTGACTTACCCTCTAAGCCAAATTCTTTGTACATTTACAACGCCTTACTCACGGATATTTACCCGGATCAAACAAATCTTGTGATTTTTGGGTTCAAAAAAAGGGAAACTGGTATAAAATTTGACGTAAGAAAGCAAACTGCAGAAGTTGTATTGAAGTGATTGGATGAAGCGACTTTTTCTTCCCATATTATTGATGGTGTACATGGTTTCACCCCTTCTGGCCACCCATAACAGGGCGGGTGAAATTACATTGACCCAACTGGATGATCTCACCTATGAGATCACCATTACTACCTTTACCTATACACTGAGTCAGGCTGACAGGAACCGGCTGGAAGTACAATGGGGAGATAACACCTTCTCATTTGCCGATCGGAAATCCATTACGAAGCTCCCTCATTTCTATCAAAGAAACATCTACATTACACAGCACACCTTTCCCGGACCCGGTATCTATGAAATTGTGGTACAGGACCCCAACCGCAATGAAGGGGTGAAGAACATACCCAATTCAGTCAATGTGGTATTTTCCATTAAGACCACCATATTTATCAATCCACGGATTGGAGGCAATTCATCCCCGGTTCTGCTCAATCCCCCCATCGACCGGGCAGCATACGGACAGATCTTTATTCATAATCCGGCTGCCTACGATCCGGATGGGGACAGTATCTCGTACAAGCTTACCATCTGCACCGAAAAGGACGGCAAGCCCATCACCGGCTATACCCTTCCCCCGGCAAGTGATACGCTCTATATAAATCCATATACGGGTGACCTCACCTGGATCACCCCATCCGATACGGGGATCTTTAACATTGCCATCGATGTGGAAGAATGGCGAAGCGGGGTAAAGATCGGGAATATTGTCAGGGACATGCAGATTGAAGTCTACAATACCAATAACCATCCCCCGGTACAAACCGAGCCGGGGAACTACTGCATTGAAGCAGGAAACATCCTTGCCCTGGATATTATTGCCACCGATGAGGATATGGATTCCATAAAGCAGTGGGCAACCGGAGGACCCTTTGTGGTAGAGGAGAGTAAGGCCACCTATGTGGTGGATACCGATTCGCGCGACCTGGGTTACAGCAAAGCTCACTTCGAATGGCTTACCACCTGTTCACATGTAAGGGAGCAATATTATACGGTAGTCTTCAAGGCAGAAGATAATCACTTTGAGACTCCCCTTGTGGATTTACGTAATATGAATATCAGGGTGCTGGGTCCTTCTCCCGATATGCCCGACCTTATTCCCGGAAGCAATTCCGTTACCGTTACCTGGCCTGCAGATACCTGTTTGCCTGTCACCGGGTATAAAGTTTACAGAAGAATTGAACCTGCGGCCTATGTGCCTGATTCCTGTACCACCGGGCTTCCCAGGGAAACGGGGTATGAGCTGATCGGGGAAACAGGCAGCAGGATTGATACCATTTTTGTGGATGATAACAAGGGACAGGGTCTTGTGCAGGGCAACGAGTACTGCTATTCCATTATTTCAGTATATCCCGATGGGGCACTTAGCTTTCCCTCCCCGGAGAACTGCACTCCCCTGGTTGAAGGATCGCCTTCCATCCTGGAGGCCAGTGTGATTGATCACTCCTCCGGCGGAACCATCAGGCTGGTTTGGGCCAAACCCCGGGACCTGGATACCATTCCGGCCACAGGTCCCTATGAATATGTGATTTACAGGTCCGATGACCTGCTCGGACAAGCCATGGTTCCGGCTGGCTCCTTCAAAACAGCCGACCTGAACGATACCATCTGGCTGGATGAAACTGTCAACACCCTTCAGTTTCCCTGGTCTTATGAAGTAGAGTTATATAATGATGCCCCTGGCAACAGGTTCCTGATAGGTACGCCGGAAGCAGCCTCTTCTCTCTATCCCGAATTAAAGGGAGTGGATAACAGCATCATCATTCAGATGAAAAAAAATGTGCCCTGGATCAACTACGACTACACCATTTATCGTCTGAATGCCGGCACCGATACCTATGATTCCATTGGCTTTACCACCGATGATATATTTATAGACGAAGAACTTGCCAATGGGATTGAGTATTGTTACCGCATCACCTCCACCGGATGGAGGCTCCTGGATGACCAACTGTATGAAAACGTGAATTTCAGTCATACCAACTGCACCACACCCATCGATTCCATCCCTCCCTGCCCCCCCGATTTATATGGTTACTCCGCCTGCGACAGCGGGTATAATCACATTTCCTGGGCCTACACGGATGACTCATGTGCCCTGGACGTGGTGGGTTACCGGCTTTACTTCAGTCCAACCATTGAACAGCCCCCGGTTCAGATAGCGACTTTCGATAGCAAGGACGATTCGGTCTACATGCACTACCCTGAAAATTCACTGACCGGTTGTTACTTCATTACTGCAGTGGACTCGTTTGAGAATGAATCCTTGCCCTCGGTCATGCTTTGCCTGGATGAATGCTCCGACTACATTCTGCCCAATGTATTCTCTCCCAACGGGGATGGGATCAACGACATATACAAACCCTTCAGAACTGCTTATGTGGAACGGGTCGAAATGACGATCTTTAACCGCTGGGGACTCGAGGTATACCGCACAGAGGATCCGGACATTAACTGGGACGGTAAGATCAGCGACACGGACCAACTGGTTTCCCCTGGGGTATATTACTATATCTGTGATGTGTATGAATACCGGCTGATGGGCATTGAGGTATATGCCCTGACTGGATTTATTTATGTCTATTCGGGTGATGACAATGAAGTTTTTATTGAGACCAAATAAGAGACCTATGCGAAAACGGGGAATTCTGGCCATGTTTCTCATGCTGTCTGCACTGTGTTACAGTCAGGACGATCCCTACCTGGATGGGCGGGCCTGCATGAGTGTGGGAAAATACGAGCAAGCTGTATCTCATCTCAATGAGACTCTCAGACAAAATCCCGGGGAAACTGAAGTATTTTACCAGCTTGGGATCTCCTATTTCGCACTTCAGAACTTCCCGGCAGCGCATGAGGCCTTTTATGAGACTGAGAAGCGAAGGAAGGGAAAGGGAAGTTTTTACCTGGCTAAATGCGAGGTCAAACTAAATCATCCCCAGCAGGCTTTGAACTACCTGAAAATACACCTCTCCTCAAGATATAAACTAAGCGAACCGGAGATCCTCCTTGATGAGGATCTGAGCTCTCTGGATAAGTTAGCAGGCTGGCAACAATTGTGGGAAGAAAAAAAATGGTACAACAAGGGGGATAAAGAATTTCAGGAGGCCATGTTCCTGAAGAAGCAGGGAGATTTCCTGGAGGCCATCAATATGCTCAACAAGCTTGAAAAGCAGGGTTACAAACGAAGCCTGGTTCAGACCGAAAAAGCAGCGATCTACAGTGAACTGGGCAATATGAAGGCCGCACATTCAGCATTGAAATCGGCTGTAAAAAGCGATGTAAGAAACCTGGATGCTGCCCAGCAACTGGCCCGTGTGCAGGCCGTGGAAGGGGATGCTGAAGAAGCCCTTTCTTTATTGAACAAAGTGATCCGGCAGGATCCCGCGCGCTTTGATGCCTATATCCAGAGGGCTGAAGCACGAAGTCTGGCCGGTGACCTTTCCGGAGCCATTGAAGATATAAGTCTCTATCTGAAATATTTCCCCGAAAGTGATGAAGCCATATACCAAAAAGGAGTCATTCAGTTCGAGCATGGGAAGTATCTGGATGCCATCCAATCGTTTAATGCTGCCCTGGGATTGGAACAGGGCAAAGCCGAATATTATTTTGCCCGGGGAAAGACCTACGCCTCCACAGGTACCATCAGGTATGCCCACAAGGACATGTCCATGGCCCTGGACCTGGATCCTTTGAACGGGGAGATCTGGTACGAGCAAGGGAGGCTCTCCAATGAGCTGGGAGACAGGACAGGTGCATGTCACTGCTACCGGAAAGCATTTCAATATGGGATTTTCGAAGCCGGGGAATTCGTGGACATAAACTGCAAGTAGTCCGATGCATACAGAAGAGGAAAAGAAAAACAAAGAACGAGCACAGATCCAGTCACTTCGATCGGGCAACCAGACTGCTATTCTCTCCACCCTGAAAGAATTGCGGGTTCATGGCAGGGTCTCCATCCTTCCCGAGCTTTTTGACCTTTTGGCGGAGCATGAAAATGAGGAGCTTATCACAGAGATCGCATCCCTGTTGAACGACCTGAAAGATCAGGATGCAGCTGAGCTTTTTTCCCATGCCATAGCCAATCCTGATTACAAGGCGGTACAGCCGCTCCTGGTGGCTGCCTGCTGGCAGAACGGGCTCTCCTATGGCAAGTACATTGCTACCTTTGTGGAAGTAATACTTTCAGGAACCTATCAGGCAGCAATTGAGGCCTTTACCGTAATTGAAGAAGCCGTCGGAGACCTGGAAGAGGATCAGAGGATGCAGGCAGTAAAAAAACTGAAGTCGGGGATACAGAAGGTGGATGAACAGAAAAAATCCCTCATCAGCGAACTGGTCAAAGTCATCGAAACCTACTAACACTTTTTGTCACCTAATGCATATTTGAGAAGTACTTGATAAATTGTGCACGTTCATAAACGGAAGGATCATCCAGGCTGCTGTAATTCATTTTCCCTCTGAACTGATCCGGGCTATTGTAATTGTGCTTTTCCATCCATTTTTTCATTTCAGCAATCATG
>JBDLIM010000098.1:0-13654 GCA_039714915.1 Bacteroidota bacterium | reverse complement strand
TCAGGCACAGGTTCAGGCACAGGCTCAGGCTCAGTTGCCGCAACGGGCTCGGGTTTTGGGACTGGCTCAGGAACCGGTACAGGCTCAGTTACCGCAACGGGCTCGGGTTTTGGGACTGGCTCAGGTACAGTGTCATGGGCTTTGTCCGCTTGTAAGAGACCTTGCAGACGGTCAGTCTTGATCATGGTAAGTATCTCATAAACGTTTCTCATTTTGGACATTGCGAGGTCCAATTCGATGGCAGATCCATCCTGAGAATTTTGAAGATTCCCGACCAATTTTTCTATATCTTGTATATCTTTAGTCAGGATTTCTATGGTGTGTTTTATTTCCATAATATTGCTACACGTTTTCTAAAAGGATCATACAAAACTAACGATATTCTTTATATAATGTTATACGATGTTTCTTGAAAACACGGTAGACAGAACCGGTGGACAGGGTTGGATTGAGGTCATAGCCGGCTCCATGTTTTCAGGTAAGACAGAAGAACTTATCAGGAGACTGAAGAGGGCCCGGTTTGCAAAACAAAAGGTTGAGATTTTTAAGCCACGAATAGAGGTGAGGTATTCGGTGGATGAGGTGGTATCGCACGATGATAATTCCATTCACAGCACTCCTGTGGATTCAGCTGCCAATATAATCCTCCTGGCCAATGAAGTGGAAGTGGTAGGAATTGATGAAGCACAGTTTTTTGACAACGGCCTGGTTGATGTTTGTAACCAGTTGGCATACAATGGAGTGAGAGTCATTGTGGCCGGATTGGACATGGATTACAGGGGAATTCCTTTTGGTCCCATGCCACAGTTGATGGCCATAGCCGAGTATGTTACCAAGGTTCACGCCATATGCGTGAGGTGTGGCAACCTGGCACACTATACCCACAGGCTGTCGGAAGATGATAAGCTGATCCTGCTGGGTGAAACAGATATCTATGAACCGCTTTGCCGATCGTGCTATGCGAGAGCAAATCATAAGAAATAGCTGCGCATGGGACCACGCTGGAAACTAAGTTATATCGGGAAGGTGCTCAATGGAAAGATCCTGGGAGAAGAAGATACCCTCATTACTGCACTGGCTATAGACAGCAGGACTGTTTCATCTTCAGAGGCAACTCTGTTTATCGCACTCAGGGGTGAACGGCACGATGGACATGATTACATCAGGGACCTCTATGAAAGGGGCATCAGGGCATTTCTGGTTTCTCAGCAGCCGGCTTACGAGGATTTCCCGGAAGCCGGATTCTGCCTTGTTAATGACACCCTTTCCGGTTTACAGGAGCTGGCCGCTGCATGGCGTAGCAGGTATAGGGGCGAGGTAGTGGCGATCACCGGGAGCAATGGAAAAACCATCGTTAAGGAGTGGATTTACCAGTGCATGAGTACTTCACTGAGTGTACACAGGAGTCCAAAAAGCTACAACAGCCAGGTGGGGGTTCCCCTGTCTGTATGGATGATTCAGGAAGATCACGACCTGGCCGTTATCGAGGCAGGAATATCCCGGCCGGGCGAAATGGAAAAGCTGCAGTCTATCATAAAACCTGAGCTGGGAATATTTACAAACCTGGGAGGTTCTCACCAGGAGAATTTTCCGGATCTCGAAACTAAACTATCAGAGAAACTTAAGTTGTTTCAGGGATGTGAAAGAATAATATGCAGGGCTGATGCCACGGTGGGAGGATTATCCCTTCTTGCTTATATGGAGAAGCTCGGGGGGCAAATTGTGGATTGGAGTCTGTCCGGAAAGGCGAAATACGCTTATCGCATTCTGAACAGGAGCGCATCTCAAACTGACATACAGGTAAGCTACCTGGGAAAAGAAACAGCTTTTCACCTGCCCTTTGGGGATGATGCATCCATTGAGAATGCATTGCATGTACTTACCTACACTATTGAATCCGGGCGCACTGTCGAAAGTGCCATTGCTTGTATAGAATGCCTGGAACCGGTATCCATGCGCCTTGAAATGCTACAGGGCATTCAGGGCAGCATGCTCATTAATGATAGCTATAATTCTGATACCGGGGGCCTGAAGGCTGCACTTGACCTGGTTGGACAACAGGATAAAAAAAAGGACAGGGTAGTTATCCTCTCCGATGTGTTGCAAAGTGGCAGGGAGGATCAGTCCCTCTATGCCGAGATCGCCGGATATTTGCTGCAGAAGGAGATCAGCCTGTTTATTGGAATTGGACCGGCTTTGATGCAGCAACGGGCCCTGTTTAATGATAATTCACTCTTTTTCAGGGATACAGATGAGTTCTTAAAAAGGATGGACCGGACCCTGTTTGTGGACAGGATCATCCTGATCAAGGGTTCCCGTTTATTTGGATTTGAGAGGATTACTGCTGAATTGCAGCTTAAGACACATCAGACCCGTCTGGAGATCGACCTGAATGCTATGGTTCATAACCTGAACTACTACAGGTCCTTATTAAATGAGCATGTAAAGACCATGGTCATGGTAAAAGCACTTTCCTATGGAAGCGGAAATGTGGAAATTGCCAATCTGTTACAGTTTCATAAGGTAGACTACCTGGCTGTTGCATTTATTGATGAGGGAGTTGAATTAAGAAGGGCAGGAATACACCTTCCCATCATGGTTCTTAATCCCGATCCTTCAGGTTTTGGTCCCATGCTTGATTATCAACTTGAACCGGAAGTTTACAGCATGGCTGTTATTAAGGCACTAAATGAACTTATTCAATATCGGGAAATTAAAAACTATCCCATACATGTTAAACTGGATACCGGTATGCACAGGCTGGGATTTCAGGAAACCGAGATTGCGCAACTTATTCCCATCCTGGCCCGGCCTGAGTTCAGGGTAGCCAGTGTATTCAGCCACCTTGCAGGCAGTGGGGATCCGGAACATGATGATTTTTCTCTTGAGCAAATTAAAAAGCTCAGGCAAAATGCTTCTGTGATCAAAGAAGCTCTTGGAATCAACTTTGATCTTCATATCCTTAATTCGGCCGGGATTGAAAGGTTCCCACATGCTCAATTAGATATGGTCAGGCTGGGAATTGGCCTCCATGGAATAGGCAGTGTGGCACAAGTAAAACCGGTGAGTGCCTTTAAAACCACTATTTCTCAGATCAGAACCGTCAGTGCAGGAGAATCTGTGGGATATTCCAGGAAAGGTAGAGTGGAGCACATAAGCGAAATAGCTACTATTCCGCTAGGATATGCCGATGGCCTGGATCGCAGGCTTGGAAACGGGCAGGGAAGTGTCTGGATTAACGGGAGCGCAGCACCTACATTTGGAGACATTTGTATGGACATGACCATGATTGATGTAACGGGCCTGGGGGCCTCAGAGGGTGAGGCGGTTGAGGTTTTCGGAAAGCACCAGGAAGTCAGCGAAATAGCCCGACGGATAGGAACTATTCCCTATGAGATCCTGACGGCGATCCCTGAGCGTGTGAAAAGAGTATATTTGCAGGAATAATGAAGAAGGTAAGGATCTCAGCAGTAATTATCACTTTTAACGAGGAACGGAATATTGAACGTTGCCTGCAATCGATTAAGGGTGTGGCCGATGAAATTGTGGTAGTGGACAGTTATTCCACGGACCGCACTGAAGAAATCTGCAGGTCATACAATGTTCGCTTTATTCGGCACCGGTTTACAGGCCATATTCAACAGAAGAACTGGGCCATATTACAGGCTTCTTCACCCTATATCCTTTCTCTGGATGCTGATGAAGCGCTGTCAGATACACTGCGCGAATCCATTCTGAAGATTAAGGATAACTGGACCCATGATGGCTACTATTTTAACCGCTTAACCAACTATTGCGGCAAGTGGATCAGGCATACCAGCTGGTATCCATCCAGAAAACTCAGGCTGTGGGATGCAAGAAAAGGAAGCTGGGGTGGATTTAATCCCCATGACAAGTACTATCTGAAGCGTGGTGCGTCGCGGCATTTCCTGAGAGGAGATATCCTGCACTATTCCTATTATTCATTGAGTGAGCATATAGCACAGATGAATGCCTTCTCTTCCATTCTGGCCCGCTCGTATTATGAGCGTGGGCGGCGGGTCTATTTTTTTAGCATTTTTCTTCACCCTTTCTGGCGTTTTATAAAGGACTTCATCCTGAGAGCCGGATTTTTAGACGGCTATTACGGATTTATTGTAAGTGTTAATTCGGCTCATGAGGTTTTCCTGAAGTATGTGAAGCTTAGAAATATTTATAGGGAAGAGAGAATAAACAGGAAAAAGACCGTATGCTTTTTCAATACCCAGGACTCATGGGGAGGAGGGGAGAAATGGCACTTGGATGTAGCCTCTTACCTGCTTGAACAAAAATCAGATGCTCTGTATATTTCATCCCGCAACAGTCCGCTCTCAAAAGGACTGAAGGAACTGGGAATCTCCGGATATCATGCAGGTATCGGCAACCTGAGTTTTCTGAATCCCATAAAAGTGATCCGGATCAACCGGATATTCAGAAAGGAAAAGGTGGGAGTGCTGGTCACTAACCTGTCAGGCGATATGAAAGTGGCGAGCATAGCTGCTAAAATGGCCGGGGTACCCAGGATTATATACAGAAGAGGCAGTGCCTTACCGGTGAGAAACAGTCCGATCAACCGATACTTTTTCAGACGTGTGCTGACTAAAATAATGGCCAATTCACAGGAAACCAAGCGGACCATACTTGCCAATAACAGGGCCCTTGTCCCGGAATCGAAGATTAAGGTGATTTACAACGGAGTGTGTTTGCCCAATTACCATGAGCAGATAGAGCCGCTTTATGTTCCTGAAGAAGGGGAGCTAGTACTCGGTTCTGCCGGTCGTCTTTCTAAGGAAAAGGGACATACATACCTTCTCGAGATGATGCAGTATTTGCATGATAACGGTATTCGTTTTAAGCTCTTACTTGCTGGTGAGGGGAGAATGCTGCAGATTTTGCAAAGAAAGGCAAAGCAACTTGGAGTGGATCACAGGGTCGAGTTTCTTGGTTTCGTGGATAATATGCCTGCTTTTTTCAGATCCCTGGACATATTCCTGCTTTCTTCTCATTATGAGGGTTTTGGTTATGTCATCACAGAAGCAATGGCCAGCAGAAAGCCGGTAGTCGCTTTTGACATAAAATCTTCAGCAGAAATTATAGTGGATGGAGAAACGGGTTTCATCACCGAAGCTAATAACTCCAGGGACATGGCTGAAAAGATCCTGGAACTGGCTGCAAATGAAGAATTACGTAAAAAAATGGGATCAAAAGGAAGGAAGCGCGTCGAAAAACTTTTTTCATTTGAGAAAAACAGGCAGGAGATCCGGGAGCTTTTAATCAGTCCGGGGGATGTTAAGATCTAGCTGGCTTTCTCTTCCTTAAACTTCTCATAGGAGTGCTTCCACCTTCGGTGTGACCAGAGCCAGTATTCAGGTTCTTCCCGGATCAGGTCCTCCAGAATCTGAACGTGCCTGTTGGTAATCTCATAGGTATCGAGGGAGTTGGGATGTTCACAGATCAATTCAATATCCACTTCATACCTGCCCCTTTTCACTTTCCTGATCTTTAAAAAGACCACCGCAGCATCCAGCTTTCTGGCAAGTTTTTCTGTTCCCAGGTAGAGGGGAGTATCCAGGCCCATGAATTTGGTCCAGTACTGGATATTGTGAAACATGGGTCTCTGATCGGCCAGATTGATGGTCATCACCGGATCTTTTTCCTTGTAGTGCATGATTAGTTTCCTGGCAATTTTTTCCATGGGGGTCACCGTCACACCAAAGCGGGTTCTGTTTCGCTTCATCATACGGTTAAACTGCTTAATATTCAGCGGTTTATATATAGCGGCTACCGGATAATCACTGGCCAGGGCCAGTGTATTCAGGTATTCCCAGTTACCGTAATGTGCAGTAACTGCCATCACCATTTTGCCCTTTGCGAAGAGCTCATTCAGCAGTTCAGGATTTCGATAGCTCATCCTTGTCATTGCTTTCGATTCTGAATAGAAGTGATAAATGGCCGACTCCAGAATTACATCGCAGAAATGATGATAAAACTTCCTGGCAGTTTTTTTGACCCTGTTCTTGTCGTAGTCGGGGAGGGCTTTCCGGATGTTATCAAGGACCACTTTCTTTCTGTATCCTGTCACATAGTACATCAGAAAATATAGCAAATCGGAGATCCGGTACAGAATCCATTCAGGCAGGAGGTGAAGCAGCCAGATAAGGCTGTAAGTGAAAATATAAAGCAGATAATTCATGGCCTAGCCCAGCTCACTGATCCGTTCCAGCTTGGGAAGGTCCAGGATCCTTATCTTTCTGCCATCTATGGCAATCACCCCTTCCTGGGCAAAAGTAGACAGGGTACGAATGGCATTGGATGTGGTCATGTTGGACAGGTTTGCCACATCTTCGCGAGACAGATAAATCTTTATGGTTTTTTGATCGTCTTCGTAACCGTAAGTGTCTTTCAGGAAAATCAGTGATTCGGCAAGCCTGCCTCGTATATGTTTCTGGGTAAGTGTTACAGTCCGGTCGTGGGAAAAGCCCAGTTCCGATGCAAAAGATTGAATGACACTCATGCTTAAATCAGCATTGCTTCGCATCACTCTGAATATGCTTTCTTTATCGACTATGCATGAAACGCAGTCTTCAATTGCTACTGCCGTGGCCGTGTGATTCTCTTCCGCAAACAGGGCCCGGTAACCGATAAAACCAACGGGTTTGGCCATTCTGACTATTTGCTCCCGGCCTCCTACACCTTCTTTAAAAATCTTTACCTTCCCTTCAGCCAGTATCATCAATCCCATGGGTTTATCACCCTCCTTGAACATGATTTCACCTTTTTTATAAAATGCACAGGTATAATTTTGCTTCAGGAATTCTTTTTCTTTGGGAGTAAGTACTGTAAATACAGATTTTGGATTGTCGATACAATCATCTGCATTGTAGTTCCTTTCCTGCATTGTAATGTAGTTATTTAGTCGTATTATGTTGAATAACACACAAAAATAGAAAAAATAATCAATTTCCCCTTAATATCTGGCAACCAGCGGAAGGCGTCTTCCCACTCCGAACGCTTTGGAAGAAATTCGTAAAATAGGAGGGGTCTGGTAGCGTTTATATTCATTCTGGTTCACCATGCCGATGATTCTCCGGATTAAGCCGGGATCAAAGCCCATTTCCGCTATTTTATCAGGAGGGAGTTGTCTTTCAATGTATGCTTCCAGGATGGTGTCGAGCTGTTCATAGGGAGGGAGCGAATCTGAATCCTTCTGGTCGGGCCTTAATTCGGCTGATGGTGGTTTAGTTATAATGTGTTGGGGGATCAACTCCCTCTCACGGTTGAAATACCTGGCCAGCAGGTATACATCGGCTTTATATACATCCCCGAGTACGGATAGCCCGCCACTCATATCCCCGTACAGGGTTCCATAGCCCACAGCCGTTTCACTCTTATTGCTGGTATTAAGCAAAATATTTCCAAACTTATTTGAGAGCGCCATAAGCAGTGTGCTCCTGATCCTGGCCTGGATGTTTTCCTCAGTGATATCTTCCGGCAAATCGCCAAACAAAGGTCGAAGTGAATCCCGTACCTGGCTAAATACGGATTCAATAGGTATCAAATCCGCTTTTACACCCAGGTTTTTTGCCAGTTCAAAAGAGTCGTTTACGCTGTGATCGGAAGAGTACTGTGAGGGAAGCAGGAGTACATGAAGGTTATCCGGGCCAAGGGCCTTGGAGGCGAGCACCAGTGTGACAGCCGAATCAATCCCGCCTGATAAACCAAGGGTTGCTGATTTGAAATTCATCTTCCCGAAATAATCCCTGATCCCACAGACCAGCGCTCCGGCCATGGTTTCGATTCGCTCAGGGATCTTCCCCGCGTTTTTTCCGGCGGTTTCCCCGCTTTTATCAGCTGAAAGCTCATCCAGGTCGATCACTGCAAAATCTTCCTGAAAGAACTTCAATCGCCTGTTTACCTCTCCCTGTGAATTTACAGCCAGTGAACCCCCTTCGAAAATGAGTTCCGTCTGTGCACCCACCTGGTTGCAATAGAGAACAGGAAGCTTGTGCCGCGTGGCTTTGCCTGTGAAAATAGCTTGCTTTACCTCCATTTTCCGGTGAGAAAAGGGCGATGCAGCCAGGTTTATAATCACTTCAGGTTTATGGTGCATTAATCCCTCCAGGGGCTTGACTGTATAGAGCCTGCTCCTGGAGAATTCGTTCTCAAAAGGTTGTTCATCCCACAGGTCCTCGCATATGGTAACAGCGAGTTTTTTGCCCTTGAAACGGAGGATTTCACCGGCTCTTCCGGGTTCAAAGTAGCGGTATTCATCAAAGATATCATAGGTGGGGAGGAGGGATTTACGAAAGACCTGTTTAATGCTTCCTCCATGTAAGAAAAATACCGAATTGTAAAGCAATTTTCCTTCTTTGTGAGGGTTGAATTCAGGACCTCCGGCCAGTACCCCTATTTGGGGATCTATGCTCATAGCCAGTTTCTCAATGTACAGCATAGAGGATTCAATAAAATCCTTTCGCTCAAGCAGGTCCAGCGGAGGATAACCGCAAATGGACAGTTCGGAAAAGACCACCAGGTCGGCATTCTTTTCAGCGGCCCTGTGAACAGCATCCACCATCCTGCTGAAGTTTCCCTGGAAATCTCCAATGTGATAATTTAATTGTGCAAGTGCTATTTTCATGTCTTTCAGAACAAAATCCCCAGGTGAATTGAAATGGATTTAGTGGTGATATTGGAGTCATCCTGGCTGCTTATATCGGTTAGTCCTGAGGTCCACCGAATGCCCCCAATAAGAGCCGTACTGCCTCCCAACCTGTATTCGACTCCGATCCCGGCATGGTAACCCAGGTTGAAGATATGGATGCTCTCACGTATGGATTCCTTATCATATACTTCGTCTTTTGAAGTGGCAAGGGCAGAGATATTTATCATGGGATTAAAACCTATCTGCAAGAAAAAGGTGGCGTAACCCAGCTCTTCTGTTTTTAACTTCAATCCAAGAGGAAAATCCAGGTACTGGATGGTGTGCCTCACGGTTTGCCCTGGTGTAAAAAACAGGCTGTCTTCCTTGGATATAAAGCTGGTCGAATCCGAATAGTACAGGTTCCCCCCCAGCTTGCTTACCCCGAATCCCAGGGTAAAGGCATAATTTTCTTCAAAGAAACGGTCCATTTGAAGCCCGTATTGCAAGCGGAGGATGGATCCTTCATTTTGTATGTGGTTTTCATCCGAACTAAACCAGGCAAACTGGGGATCCACATGGATACTGAATTTTGTTTTTCCCTGCCCGGTGACTGTAACCAGGGAAGCCAGGAGTAGGATAGAAGCAAATAATCGTGTCATATTGTTTACTTTTGTCTGATTGGATCAGGATTCAAATTTAATTATTATGATGATACCTATTCTACGGAAAATCGTTTTTCTCTTATGCATGCTGGTCCTATTAACAGGATGCCGCAACCATCGCCTGAAGGCAGATCTGTCGGGGATCGATGCACTTGTAAAAATGGAGCGCTTTGACCGGGCCCTTTTTGAGATGGAAGCGGATACCATTGACGATGCCATTGGAGAATTGTATTCAAGGTATGGTGATTTTTTTGATGTGTTCAATGTGCATGTAATACAGATCGGACAGGCTTCATCCCGTCATTATGCTTCTTACCTTTCCATGTTTATTAACGATCCCATCAACAGGGAAGTATATGATTACACCAATAAAGTGTTTCCCTCCCTGGATGAATTGGATGGGGAGCTGACCCAGGGATTCAAGCATTACCTGTATCATTACCCCGATTCGATACCGCCCAGAGTGATCGCTTATGTGAGCAGATTCAACCAGGGCCTCTTAACGGTGGGTAATTTTGTGGGAGTGGGACTGGACCAGTACCTGGGGAGTGATTGCAAATATTACGAACAAATGGGTACACCCAGGTACCTGGTAAAGAACAAAACAGGGGAAAGGATTCCTGTGGATGTGATGTATGCCTATGCCACCAGGCTCTATCCTTACAACGATTCCCTCGATAATGTCTTATCACGTATGATTCATCAGGGGCAGATGCTCTATTTTGTGGATGCCATGCTTCCGGCCCGTGAGGAAGAACTGAAAATGGGTTTCACAAGCGATCAGATGAAGTGGTGCCAAAATAATGAAAAGCAGATGTGGACTCACCTGGTAGAGGAAAAGCTTTTATTTTCAACAGATCCCCTAAACATCCGGAAATTGGTAGAAGATGCTCCTCATACCCCTTTTTATACGTCCGAATCCCCCGGAAGGGCAGCGGTCTGGCAGGGCTGGCAGATTGTCCGGGCCTTTGCTGACAGAAACCCCGGTCTAAGCCTGCACCAGATTATGTCAGAAAGAGACTACCAGGAAATTCTCAGGATATCACGGTATAATCCGTGATGTCAATTAAATGTGGATTTTCCCCTGGCCAGGGAAGCGAAAACTCCCAATGTACAGAGAACCACAAAAATCAGAAAGGTGGCCCTCATACTGGAAATAAATTCGCCGGAATTCTGAATGGAGATGGGATTGTTCCCGATAAACAAGTGAAGGATCAGGGTGGCAATTCCCATGCTTATCATTTGCCCGGTTAAACGCATGGTACCAACGGTGGCTGAAGCGATCCCAAGGTGTTTTTTTCCCACCGATCCCATGATGGCATTGGTGTTGGGTGAGGAGAACAGCCCAAAACCGAAACCCACAATGGCCAGGTTCGGGACCAGGTAAGAGAGTGCAGTCTGCTCACTCAGGAAGGTCAGCATCACCAATCCGATCACAATTATCCCCATCCCTGCTGAGGAAAGGATCCTGGGATCATAGCGGTCAGATAAGCTTCCGGAAACGGAAGCCACAAGGGCCATGCATACCGGTTGGGTGATCAGGATCATTCCGGCATCACGGGGGCTAAGCTGCAATACATATTGCAGGTAGAGACTTAAAAGAAAGGTAATGGCAAAGGTGGTGGCATAATTGATCAGGGCCGCCAGGTTTGAGAATGCAAACAGACGGTTTGTTGTAAACAGGTTTATGTTAAATACGGGGAACCTGGCTTTTAATTCATAGAAGGCAAACAGCACCAGACCCGCCAGTCCCCCGGCAGCCAGGAGAATAGCGGATGTAGCCGGTATTTTGGAAAATCCATACATAAATGCCGACATGGAGATCACATAGATGACTGAGCCTGGCAGATCAAATTTATCTCCCTTTGCGTCGGCCCACTCCTCCCTGATGTATCTCCAGGTAATCCATACAACCAGGACTTCAAACGGGATTGTTGCAAAAAAGATGCTTCGCCAGCCCAGGTATTGGGTTAATATTCCTCCAAGAAAGGGGGCAAGAGAGAGGCCTATGTAAACGGATGTCACCGTAATGCCAATGGCTTTACCCCGCTGATCGGGAGGATATACCGATGTGATAATGGCCACACCCGTTCCGAATACCATGGCACTGCCTATGCCCTGCAAAGCCCGGAAAGCGATAAGCATTCCACCCGACCATGCCAGAGCACAAATGAGGGAACTGATGGTGATGATCAGGTTCCCCAGAAGGAAAACCTGTTTTCTTCCCCTGATATCGGCCAGTTTCCCCAGGGGGACCAGGAATACAGCTGAGGACAGAAGGAAGGCCATGGCAACCCAGCTCATGCCTACAGCTCCCATTTGGAACTCTTCACTGATGGAAGGCAGGGCAATGTTTATGGCTGCTCCCAGGAAGGGATTAATAAAAGAGGTAATGACAATCAGGTAGAGTATAAGTCTCCTTGAGGATGAACTTTTTGCTGTCACCATATTATTTAAATCTGGCCACCCTGGCGTCATCAATCACCCCGCTCCAATTCAGCCCGTAAGCAAAATCATAAAAATTTCCCTCACTGTCCCTGTAGCATTCCATATCGCGGGGTACATCCTCCTTCTGCTCTTCCACGGTCTTCATATGGGCAGGCATTTGAAAGGGCAGGAGTGCTGAAGGTTCTGCTTTTCCGGAAATAATATCCAGAATGGCCTGGCCCTGCACACCCATATGAACCAGGATGGCATCGGCCATGGATTCAATTTCAGAAAAGATCATAGGATTGGAAACATCCAACACTACAATGAGTGCTTTGTTGACCATGGCTTTTCTTACCTGATGGACCATCTCCATATCGGCCCGGTTGCTTGCAGTGACTCCTTTATTCTTGTAGCTCCTGTTATCGAAATCTTCAAAGGGACTGCCTCCGGCAATGCTGGTTTCGCGTGCGTGTTCAGCTTTATAGGGAGCGTACTGCAATGAAATTGGGACATACCCGTTCCCACCTTTCTCCAGGTCACTTCGGTCATAGCCGGTTCCACCGGCCGGACTTACAATGCTTACAATGGCAAAATCGGCTTCATCGGGTGATTCAACTACTTGAAAATAGCTGCCGGCCAGATCGGTATTAAAAGCATCCACCCAACGTTCCGGTGTTTCCCGCCCAAACCAGTTCCTTCCCCCAGGAATAAAACGCTGGGGAATGTATACTTTAAGGACTTCTTTTACCGGCAGGATTTCCCGGCTATTCTTAAGCATCACCACGGATTTCAGCTGTGCCTTGTATCCGGCTTCCATAAAGTCTGAATTTCCCACGATTTCCCCGGTTTCTTCCGGATTGAGGTAAGGATTCTCGAAAAGCCCGACCCTGAAAATATTCCGCAGCAACCTGACAGCCGATTTCTCGAAGCGGGCTCTCATCGCCTCTTCCCCATGAGCTTCAACTCCCATCTGGTAGGCTTCGATCACCGGTCCCATTTCATTGTTTCCTCCAAACTGGTCAATCCCTGCTTCAATGGCTTTATAATGCCGTTCAGCCACACTCAGGGTTTCCACTCCCCAGCTCTTGCCCCTGAACATATCCACCGATTGAACATCGCCAGTAATTCCCCAGTCTGAGCATACCACCCCGTCATAACCATATTTTTCTCTAAGCAGATCAGTAATGAGGTATTTGCTGTAGGCATTCCCCACATTCTCTTTATATTTCCCGTCCTGATTGTAAGAAATGGTATAGTAAGGCATAAGCGCAGATGCCATACCCGTGGCACCATCCAGTTTAAAAGCCCCTTCGGTGAAGGGTTTAAGATGATCCTTAATGTTATTACCTGGGTAGACGGCATAAGCCCCATATCCAAAGTGTGCATCCCTTCCACCTTCTTCGGGGCCACCCCCGGGCCAGTGTTTCACCATGGCATTAACACTATGATATCCCCAACCCCCGGAGATCTCGTCAGAACCTGTTGAGGTCTGAAATCCATCCACATAGGCCCTGGCCATCTGGGTGGCCAGTTCAGGATCTTCACCCATGGTGCCGTTAAAACGACTCCAGCGGGGTTCGGTGGCCAGATCTATCTGTGGGGACAGGGCAGTTGCAATGCCCAGGGCACGGTACTCTTTAGAAGCCACCTCCCCAAATTGCTTCATTAGAGTCGGGTCGAAGGAAGCGGCAATTCCAAGGGTTGCCGGCCACATGGAAATCTTACCTCCCGCACCGGCATTGTATTCTGCATTGGAATCACTTCTGTGCCTTGGATCAGAACTTGTGTTTACCGGTATGCCCGATCCAATGCCTTCCGCAAGTGCCTGGGCATTATTATTCCACCTGGCAGCTACCACCGGACTTTCCACCGAAGTGATCAGCACATGGCGTAAGTGGTCCTC
>JBDLIM010000097.1:0-14067 GCA_039714915.1 Bacteroidota bacterium | reverse complement strand
AGACCCTTGTGGATGCAGTGGAAAAACCATACTTATGTGGAGGCATCAATCAAGTCGGCAGTGCCATATACCATTCACATTTCAAAGAAAGAACAGATATTCAGAAAATGTTCTATTATTTAGCCAGGTACGGTAGTCAGGTGGCAAAAAAACGCTATTTGTTCCTTTCAGATTTGCTGGGACTGGAATGGACAGCAGATCATGAAAGAATGCTGGAAAATTGCAGACCCGGTTTCTGTCTGTTGGATCCTGCCGCACCGGATCAGGGAAGTAAAAGATCGAGGTTTGGTTTGAAAATAAATGTAGATGCCCAAAGCATTAAGAAAGCCATTTATTTATGATGATCCGGTCCTTGAAAAGGCGCTTTTGCTTGCCCGTGATCTTTAAGCAGGAGTGCCTTCAAGGAGCTTTCTTAACTCCGCAGCCTTTGATTCGGTTTGTATCATCTCCTCCCGGATCCCAACAATGAATTTGTTTTGATCCGCGTCCCCTCTGACGGCTTCGAAATCCCGGTCAGCCACATCCTGATCGCCATCAATACCAAATCCCAGTTTGCTGTTAATGTCAAACTCTTTGGTGGCATCGTTCAGAATCATCTTATCCAGCTTGAGGGTTTCACTCTCCCAAAGGGTGATCAACTCAAGCAGTTGATCTGCAGTGATCTTCTCCACATCTATTTCAAAGCGCGTGGAGAGCACATGTGTGGTCCAGTCCCACAGCCTACTCTCGTAGTCGCCGTGAATCTGAGCCAGACTGGCTGAAATCTCCTCTAGCTTGCTGATCTTCCCCGATTTAACCTCCTTGATAAGAAGCTGAATGTGCTGATCAGATGCAATCATTCCGGCCACATCAATCCATTTATGAGTGATCTCCTTGCTGCCGGGGGAAAGCTCTTTTCTGATGCTCTCGATATTCGGGATGTCTTTCAATGATTCCAGTTTCTTTCTGATCTGGTCACCCACAAAAATATTCAGGGCCGTATTGTAGTACTTTCGGGTCGATTTCAGCATTAATCTCTTGATCCTGATCCCCTTATGAAATACGGTTTCCTGCTTTTTGGAGGCTTTTTCGTAGAGTGCTTTCAGTATATCCAGGCTGTTTAGGACCTTTTGGATGATGTATGGGCTTAATAATTCAAAATTGATCAGGTCAAACTTTTCCGGATCCTTCCTTTTATCCCGTTTGCGCCATTTTTCACTGTCCCGGCGCGTTCCCACGGTAAACAGGTTCATTCCGGGAGTGAGAATGCTTTTTTCATTATCCACATTGATGTAGGAGAAGGGAAAATCGCTGGTATCGAAACTGGCCATGTTCTTTCCCATTACCACCGTATAGGCTCCGATCCGGCCCGGCCACAGCAGGTAAGCGAATGAACCGGTCTTGCTCCCTCTTTCCAGCACGCCCTGGTGAACAGGCCCGAGTTTGTACATGTGGTTGCTTTGGTTCGTTCCGCTTCCGGCATTGTAGAAGGAGAACATCCCTGCTATTAACAGAGTTGACTTATGGTGACTAACTGTATAAGGTCCGGCAAACACACTCACTGCTTCCCCATGAAATGCTTCAGAATTAGCAAAGAAGACGCTGTTTTCCCCACTAAACTGCTTCCCGATCTCCACGCCCTGGCCCACAAAGCATTTATCCAACAGTGCTCCGCCATCTATCCTGGAACCGGATAACATGATGAAGTTTTTTGCAATTACATTCTCCCCGATCACAGACGGAGCCTGGGCATTGGAAGCTATGGTCCCGTTCTCCAGCAGGGAGACTCCACGGATCACAGCGCTCTCCCCAATGTTCACCTCACTAATGGTGCCACAGTCATGGATCGTGGCTCCAGGCCCGATGGTTCCGGTTTCGGAAGTTTTCAACTGAACGTATTCATCTATGAGTCTGTTGATGGATGCAATCCATTCCGGATCGTGCCGGTAGTTTACCACAAGGTAGGCCAGCTGCGCGGACAGCCTGTCGAACATTTTCAGTTCCCTGCCACCCCCTTCATTGAGCACCTCAAGCTCATATCCGTTTCCAAAGGAGGAGGGTCCACTGACTGAAATGGATGTCACATTTTCAAGGATGACCCGGTCCTCAATCCGGTAGTTCCTGATCAGCTGAACATGGTCTATCAATACATCATCACCTATCTCGCACTGCTCAATTTTGCTGTTGTACAGGCCGGAGATAAGCTGTTTTCCGTTTCCGGTTTTGATGACTCCGCCAAGCTTTCCCACTTTAACCTCACCCAGAAAGCGGACCTGGTGGATATGATCCGTTGAGAATGGATCCCTGACCTCGATTTTGGACCAGTCTGAAGAGAAACAGCCCTGGTTTTCAAGGGCTGTTATCTCTGAATGCTTTAATGTTCGCTTACTCATCTCTAATTGCGTGTAGGCATATTTGAATGGGCGATCTCCTCAATATCCTTGAAATATTTCACCGATTCCACCTGGAGCTCCATGGTGGCCGGCTCATCCAGGGAAATTATGGCATGTTCATGCAGCTGCAGCATGGATACAGTCCACATGTGACTTACACCTCCTTCAATCACCTCACGGACGGCACGTGCCTTGTTGAAGCCTGTGATAATGATCACCACTTCCCTGGCATCCATTACCGTACCCACTCCAACGGTTAGAGCCTGGGTCGGAACTTTAGACATATCGTTGTCAAAGAACCTGGAGTTGGCCAGAATGGTATCATAACTGAGGGTCTTTACCCTGGTTCGGGAAACCAGTGATGATCCGGGCTCGTTGAAGGCAATGTGACCATCCGGGCCTATGCCTCCCAAAAACAATTCAATGCCCCCGTATGCCTCGATTTTTGCTTCATAATCCTTACAGACTTTCTCCAGATCCGCGGCATTTCCGTTCAGAATGTTGATGTTTTCCCGGGGAATATCAATGTGGTTAAACAGGTTGTTATACATAAATGAATGATAGCTTTCGGAATGGTCTTCCGGAAGGTTTACATATTCATCCATGTTGAATGTGACTACATTTTTAAACGAGATCTCGCCGGCCTTATGCCTTCTGATCCACTCTTCATATACAGGCATGGGTGATGAACCGGTGGGCAGACCAAGTACAAATGGTTTATCAGCCGTTGGTCCGAAGGCCTCGATTTTATCCCAGATATAATCTGCAGTCCATTTTCCCGTGGCAACTTTAGTGTCTTTAATTACAATTCTCATCGTTCAATAGTTTTAGTTTATTATTTTTTTAATATCATTCTTGCGTCTCCGATCACACTTCCTTCCCCTTCATTCAGAACAAACAAAGGATTTATATCCAGCTCTTCAATTTCAGGAAAATCCAGAGCCAGCTGACCTAATCTCAACATTGCATCAATGATTGAATCAATGTCCCGCGGACTGTGTCCTCTCGATCCCTTCAGGATCTCAAAAGCCCTGGTTTTTTCAATCATCTCCCTGGCATCTTCCGGGCTAAGCGGTGCAAGCCCAAAGCTTACATCCCTGAAAATCTCCACAAAGATCCCCCCCAGGCCAAATAAAAGTACAGGGCCAAATGAGGGATCCCGTTTAATACCAAGAATAACTTCTTCGCTCCCTGAAATCATTGGGATCACATAGGTCCCTGTGACGGTGGCATCGGGCATAAAGGATTTCGCATTGAGGTGTATTCTTTCAAATGCTTCTTCTACTTCCCGGCTTGACCCAAGATTCAACTCAATGCCCTTCGCTTCAGATTTATGGATGATCTCATTGGAAACTACTTTCAAAACAACAGGGTATCCGATCTCATCTGCGATGCGGATAGCTTCATCAGCTGTTTTGGCCAGTTTTCCCTGTGGAGCAGGCAATCCATAAGTCTTAAGCAACTCAATGGTTTCCACCTCAGGAATATACACCCTTCCATTTGACATGGATTTATCCATAAGCCCCCTGGCCAGTTTGCCCTGGATGTTTTCCAGGACAGGAAGCTGGTGTACCCGCGACTTCAGTTTTGAATGGAAATGATACACCGCCTGAAATGCCATACACATGGATTCAGGAAGGGAATAATGGGGAATTCTGTGCTGCTGAAGCAGGTCAATCCCTGAGGCTACATCCTTTTCACCCATAAATGAGGCATAAATGGGCTTGGTCTGTCCCTCGGCAATCCTGGCAACATCAGCCGCAATTGTATCGATGTCTGTCATGGACTGGGGAGTCAGGATAACAAAAACACCAGCCACATCCGGGTCTTTAAATGCAGCTTCAATGGCCGCCAGGTAACGGTCCGATCTGGCGTCTCCTATGACATCAACCGGGTTGTTTATATTGGCTGTCGCCGGAAGGGCTTTCTTCAGAATCGCGGTGGTCTCTTCTGAAAATTTCGCCAGTTTCAGTCCCCTGGAAATAGCCGCATCGGTGGTCAATACCCCAGGTCCCCCTGCATTGGTAATGATGGCCACTTTCTCACTTACCGGTACCGGCTGGTAAGTAAATGCGATGGCCTTATTAAACATTTCTTCAATGTTATCGCATCTAATGATCCCGGCCTGTTCAAAAGCTGCATCACAGATCTCATCCTTACCTGTCAGGGATCCGGTGTGTGAGGCAGCGGCAGAAGCCCCTTCGTCTGTACGTCCCGATTTAATAATAAGAATCGGCTTCCCGCTTTTCTCAATTACTTCCCGTGCAGCTTTCATTAATGCCACTCCATCGGATACCTCTTCCAGGTACATTAAGATTACCTTTGTCTCCTCATCGTTCATCAGGTAGTAGAGAAGGTCTATTTCACTGATATCTGCTTTGTTCCCAAAACTGATAAACTTGGAGAAGCCAATGTGCTTGGCCCTGGCATAATCCAAAACAGCTGTGCAGAGTGCACCGCTCTGGGAAAGGAATCCTATATTGCCTTTCTCGGGCATTTCCCTGGCAAATGAAGCATCCAGTTTTGTCTCAGGAGCTGTATTTATCACCCCCAGGCAGTTGGGACCTATGAAAGACATATCATATTTCCTGGCGATGTCAATAAGCTGCTTCTCTTTCTTCAATCCGGCTTCTCCTACCTCCTTGAATCCTGCAGAGATAATGATAACCGATTTGATTCCCTTCTGACCACATTGTTCAAGGGCCATATGACAAACGCTGCTCGGAAAGACCAGAATGGCCAGGTCGATTTCATCCGGTACATCAATCACATATTTGTATGCTTTAATCCCCTTGATACTTTTTTCTCTGGGGCTTACAGGATAGATAATGCCGTTGAAATCGGCTTTCAGGATATTTTCCAGGATGTCATGCGGTACTGTACCTTTTACTTTGTTTGTACCTATTATTGCTACTGATTTTGGATGAAAAATCGTTTGGAGATTCTTCTGCCTGAGGAGTTGTAACTTGTCCATATACGTATTATATGTATTCGGCGATGAAATTCACTGCATCATCAATACTCTGAACATCGAGTGCCTTGTCCTGATCCATTTCGATGTTGAACTCTTCTTCAAATCCGGCTACCAGTTCAACACTTTGCAACGAATCTGCGCCCAGATCGAAAACAAAATTCGCATCATCAGTAATTTCGGAACTGTCAGCTTGTAGTACATTGCTTACTACTTCCTTCACCCGGGTTAAGATTTCTTGTTTTTCCATAGTTGAGACCTTGTAGTTTGATAATTGGAATGTGAATAAGCCGCTCAAGATAGGAATTTTTTTTTTCCTCCCAAACCAGGACTTTACAATAAGGATGCCCTAATGAGCAAGCTTGAGAAGCTCCACTTTTCTGAATTCATAAGGATGGCTTTCGGCCTGAAGGGCAATGTAGCCTGATGTTAAGGGCGTTCCCTCAGCCAGGGGGAAACCTTCAGGCAGATCGCCGCCTATCCGGGGACTGGTATAAGTAAGGACCGTATCTCCTTCAACTATATGGTGAATGATGCTGTCTCCATAGACCACCAGCTCGAAAGCAACCCACTCTTCCCCATGGAAGGTTGCTGAAGTGGAATTGGTGCAGTGCTGCGTCACAAGTTCGCCATCGATATGCACATGGGTCCCCGGAGTACAAAGATTTCCCGTGGGACGATCCCCCTCACCGCTACCACCCAAAAACTGGGCTTCGATGCTTACCGGAAATCCCTGGTTTACCAGCATGCTCCCGGGCGACTGGGCATGGAACATCACGCCGCTGTTTTTCAGGGCCCATCCCTGTCCCCCGGTTACCTGTTCACCCACTACCCTGTATTCTACCCTGAGCTTGTAATGGGAGTAGGGAGTTTTGTAAAAAATGTGCCCGTATTCGTCGTCGAACTGATCGTAGCGGTCGTAGCGGGTCACCATCATTCCGTTTTCCACCCGGAAAGTGTTGTTGAAATTCTCATTCAGGGGATATTTATTCATTTTGATGGTCCAGCCATCCAGGTCTTTGCCGTTAAACAACTGAATCCAATCTTCGGTTTCAACCGTTTTGGAAGTGTCGGCTTGTTTCTTATGTCCGGAAGGATTGCATGCCATTAATAAGGCAAGTGGAAGGAGGATGAGGTGAATCTTTTTCATAGGTATGGGGTTTTAAAGTTTGTAACATAGATTATGCCAAAAATAAGAAAAGTTTGGAATGAACAAAGCATGATCAGATTGCTGCCATGGAATTGGCTGCCGAGCTAGCAGGCTAGGTTCCTGAAATGCCTGAAGCTGATCAGTCGTCTTGCATCCTCATCCCAGAGCCTGAGATGCATGGTTCGAATGCTGGGCCGGAAAGTGACCGCTTTGATGCTTTCAAACAGGGGACTGGCCCTATGGCATTTCTCCAGCTTGTAATTGGGTATTCTGGGACTGAGGTGGTGGATGTGGTGAAACCCGATGTTTCCGGAGAACCATTGCAGAAGTTTTGGGAATTTCAGGTAAGAGCTGCCTTCCAGTGCCATTTTTTTGTAATCCCATTGTTCCTCCCGGGTCCAGATCACATCTTCAAACTGGTGCTGCACATAGAACAGCCATACTCCTGCCACTGTGGCAAAATACATTACAGGGATCTGGATTAACAGGAAGGCCTCCCATCCCATCAGGAGGATTCCCCCGGTAACAAAGGCTGCGATTATCAGGTTGGAAATATGAACACTTCTGTTTCCAGCCGGACTCAAGCTTTTTCTTGGAAAACGAAACCACAGCACAAAGAGAAAGAATGGAGCCAGGCCAAACAGTATAAGGGGATTCCTGTACAATTGGTAAAAAAGTTTTTTCCCTTTTGAAAGGGATTTATACTCTTCAGTAGTAAGCGTCCAGACATCTCCCTCGCCCCTTTTATCCAGGTTCCCCACTGTTTTATGATGAATGGCATGGTCGCGATGCCATCGGTCGTAAGGTGTAAATACCAGGCTTCCCAGGATGGTGCCCACGATCCGGTTTGCTTTGGAGGCTTGGAAAAAGGAGCCATGGCCGCAATCATGAAAAATTATAAAAATCCTAACCAGGAAGCCGGCAGCTATCAGAGCGAGTGCCAGCGTAAGCAGGTAGGATACCTGCAGGCTGTAATACATTCCAGCCCAGAGCAGGAGATAGGGCCCCAAAGAATTAATGATCTGCCAGATGCTTTTTCCCACATCCGGTTTATTAAATTTGCTTACGACTCCGATCCACTCCCGGTTCTCCATAAATGCAAGTTAGGGCAAAAAGGAGTGCTTTGTCAAATAAATTTGACAGCTTTATCCATGGCTTCGCTTTTCATTAAGTCTTCTGAAGTAATCTTTAGAGGCCCTGACTACGGAAGGAGAGAGCAGCAGGGCGGAGATCATGGTGGGGAAAGCCATCAGGGCATAAGCGCCATCGAAAATGCCCACCACGGTGCCAAGTGTGGCTGTGGCTCCCAGGGGAATGGTGAGGATATAGAACCACTTGTACAGGTAACTGTGCCGGGCTCCGAATATAAAAGAATAGCATTTGGTTCCGTAGTAGGGGAAGGAAAGCATGGTAGAGAGTGAAAACACAGCCACGCAAATGGTGAGCAGGTAGGAGCCGAATCCGGGCATGGCCTTTTCAAAGGCATCGGCCGTAAGGGTGATCCCATCCGATTCACCCGCATTCCATACCCCGGTCATAATCAGGGCCAGGGCGGTCATGGTACATACAATGATGGTATCCACCATGGGGCCCAGCATGGCCACCAACCCTTCCCTTACCGGCTCATTGGTCTTAGCCGCCCCATGGGCCATGGGAGCCGTACCAATGCCGGCCTCGTTGGAAAAGGCCGCCCGTCTCACCCCGGTTATGATCAGTGCCCCCAGCGATCCTCCCAGTACCGATTTTGCAGTGAAAGCATCCCTGAAGATGAGCCCGAAACTGGGCAGAATCCGTTCGGTGTTGGAGAAGATTATAAAGAGCACAGCTACCACATAAAGCAGCACCATGATGGGAACCATGCGCCCGGTGACCTTCCCGATCCTTTTAATCCCCCCGAAAATCACGATCCCTACCAGGAAAGCCACAATCAGTCCCGATACCAGGTCGGAGGCAAATCCGGCCTGGACCTGGTTGGGTACCAGCACCACATCCCTGACGATTTGGGTGAGCTGGTTGACCTGGAACATGGGCAGTACTCCGATCATGCCCAGCAGGGAGAAGAAGACGGCCAGGGGCTTCCAGTTTTTTCCCAGTCCCTCGGTGATCACATACATCGGTCCGCCCTGCAACTCTCCGTTGGAGTCCCGTCCCCTGTACATCACCGCCAGGGTGCAGGTAAAGTACTTGGTGGTGACCCCCAGGATGGCGCTTACCCACATCCAGAAGATGGCCCCCGGTCCGCCCATGGTAATGGCCAGGGCCACACCGGTGATGTTCCCCATGCCCACAGTGGCGGCAAGTGCGGTGGAAAGCGCCTGGTAGTGGTTAATCTGTCCCGGTTCGTTGGGATCATCATACCTCCCCAGCAGGATGGCGATGGCGTGACGGAAATACCTGAAAGGCAAGAGGCGGGAATAAACCAGGAAAAAAAGTCCCCCTCCAAGCAGGAGGACCAGCAGGGGAGTCCCCCAGGCCAGGTCGGAAAACCCGGTGATGAGCCTTTCGGCGGTGGATATGGTCTGTTCCTGCATACAGATCTGATAAACTGTGCCTTTAATCCATGATCCCCATCTGCTTCATCAGGAAGGAGGCATTCATGTTGGTGGCTATTCCCTTTCGGATGGTGTAGTCGAAGGAGAGCTCCATATCTTTAATATAACTTTCAAAGCAGTAGTTTACCACCTGTCCCTTATTCTCCTTCTCCAGCTCTCCCAGAGAAAGGTCATGGGTGGCTATAAAACAACGGATGGGGTACTTCAGGGATCTTTGGATCAGTCCCACCGATCCGCGTTTTTTATCGGTGGTGTTGGTCCCTTTCAGGACCTCGTCCAGCAGAATCAGCAAAGGCTGGCCCTCCTCCATGCGCTGTACGATCAGCTGCAGTCTTTTTATTTCTGCCAGGAAGTAGGATTCCTCGTCCTTCAGGGAGTCTGCAGTACGCATGCTGCTGTAAAGACCTCCATAGCTTGTCCGGAAGGTGGTGGCACATACGGGGCATCCCATATAGGCAAGAACTGTATTGATCCCCAGGGATCGCAGAAAGGTGGATTTCCCGGCCATATTGGCACCTGTTATCACCACTACTTTCTCCCCTTCAATTCCCATGTCGTTATCCACCCGTTTTGAATCGGGGATCAGGGGGTGACCCAGTCCTTTGAATTCCATCCGGTCCCCACCGGCACCTATTTGCGGCTTAACAAAGTCGGGGTGGTTACAGGCAAATCCTGCCAGACTGATCATGGCATCGGTCCACCCCGTAATCTCGATCCATTCCATGATGTGCTCCCTGTTCTTATCCTTCCAGTTTTCCAGAAAATGAAGCATCAGAAAATCAAAGAGGAACAAACCATTAAAGATGCCCCCCAGCAGCATATTCAGGCGTTGATCGAAGATGCTCAGGAGTTTTGAAAGCCTTTTTACCTCTTTCATCCCATGCCTGGCCCTTTCGGCACGCCTGCAAAGCTCCTCATGACTGAAAGAGTTCTCTTTAATGATATGCAGCAGATGTGCATAGCCCTCCAGGAGTTCATGCTTTCTGGAAATGACCGATTGGTACTGGTTGGTACGCATCAGAAAAAGGGAGAGGAGGGTAAAGTTGAATACCAGAAGGTAGACCAGGTACCAGAACCTGGAGCTGTCATAAAAGCCGGCCACCACAATGCTCAGAGAGAGGGCACTCATTACCAGGGCCAGGTAAAACAGCCACCTGTGTTTCCGGATGTAGACCGGTGTGGACAACCATTTGGAGATGTCATTCAGATCATCTTCCTTCTCTTTGATCATTTGCCCCCGGGCCGTAAAATTCTGTCTGAAGTCCATTCGGTCCTTCAGGTCCTCCACAATTCCCTGGCGGATTTTTATGGTCTCAGGCTTACCTGGTTCCATGGTCAGCATTTCAGCCAGGATGCGGTCACCCCTGAGTGTGGAAGTCCGGTTCAGGTACTGATAGAGGGATCCTTTCCCGAAAAGGTCCAGGTCGTGGGACCAGGGGTGGGAGGGGTCGGCATGTTTGGCTCCGTCGGTCAGGTCCAGAAATTGGTGATCCAGGCAGGAAAGTTCGGTTTCATTAAGGGCCTGAAGTTTTCGCATCAGTTCCCTTTTAATGTTATGCCTGTTATGGAGGGTGACCAGCACCAGGAAAGCGATGACCATCAATACGGAAGCTGCATAGAAATAGAATGCCTGGTGTTTGATGCCCAGTGCCAGGAACCAGATGGTGGCCACCAGGGCCAGAAGCCTGGCCAGGGACAGGTAATTAATAAGCCGGCTTTGACGGCTGACGGCTTCTGTAAATTGTTTTTTTCGTGTGCCGTATGTGCTTCTGAGCTGGTCCCTGGACATAAAAAAGCGCGTTTTCCCAAACCTACACAATGTTATTTATGAAAACAATACACTGGCTGAAAAACCTGCTGAATCCCGTATTATAGGTTCGGGAGGCCCTTGTGTCCTGAACCTTACCTGGAATTAATACGGAAATCAAGCTATTGCCGTCACTCATCTTGGTGAGTTATCCGATTTAGGATCTTGGAAAAAGGCACAGAGAAATCCAAATGTTGTATATGATCTGATCTTAAACGTGATGTGTGGCATTTAGACGATGGTATTAACCTGGATTCACAAGCCTAAATGGATGAAGCCGAATTTCTCTGCTTTGGCCTGTTGCGCTTAGGGGAAGAAGGTCAATTCTACATAAACTTGACTTGTGTATAGCTAATGGTTACCTTTGAACATAGACCTAATCGAATTGACTGGAAACTAATTTTTTAGGGGGGATTATTACTCTTAGGTTTTATCATATTATTAGTTCAGTTCAGGCGAATTAAAACTATAAATAATATCCATTCTAATTAATTTAAAACCTGGTCACCATGAAAAAAAATCTAATACTCCTGACAGGAATTGTGTTTTTAATAGCAGTTCTGGTTGCCGGAGGGTGTTGCAACAGTAAAAAGGAAAAAGGCTTGACAAACTCAGAAAATGAAACGACAAGAGTACATATTTATTTGAAAGATACATTATTAATAGATGGGAGCATGCACCTTTTAATGCATGATTCTAAGAAACCTGAAGATGTAGTAGTCGATAGTCTTGAAACAGTTGTTTATCCTGGAGATACTGTTGTTTTCTACAAAGCACATAAAAGTAAAGTAAAGAAAGTAGAAGACATTCGTCAGATAGAAGAGGTTTTTGAACTTTTTAGTGAAATCGTCAAAGTAGATAGTGGTTTATATGTGCTTATAATAGATCCCTATGCACCAGATAGCATAAGAGTAAAATACGAAATAGACTTTACTGTTAAGCAGGATACAACCATCTGGACTATCGATCCCTATTTAAAGATTCCAGATCAATGAGATGAGTAAATCTTGATCAATGCATCGTCGTATCATTTCAGCTATTCTTGTTGCCTTTTTAACTGTTGTTTGTTCTCCGGACCTTATTAAGGGGCAATCCATTGACAGCTTGTTGTATTTAATAGACAATGACCTGATTGAGGATGATGCTGAAAGATACGACCTTTTGTGCCAGGTAATTAAGGATATAGAGGATCCTGAAAGCAGAATACGATATTGTGACCAGGCCATAGAACTTGCCCAGAAGCTGGATATCCTGCCAGCCCTGCCGTATCATGAGAAAGGAGAAGCATACCTTGATTCCGATCAATATGCATCAGCCCTGGAGTATTTATTGCAGGCAGCCAGCTATTATGAAGAAAATGATAATATTGCCGGACTGGGAAGGGCATACAATTTAATAGCGGATACATATGGCAAGCAGGGGAACCGTGAAAATGAGAAGCTCTACCTTCAGAATGCTATCGAATCCTTTGAACGGGGAAAGGATTCAATTGGTCTGGTTTATGCCCTTCACAATTTCGGTTATTCTAATTACAGAATGGGGCAGTATGATACTGCGCTGGTTATATGCACCGAGTCACTTGATCTGTTAAAAAAGTTAAACCATCCCTTTGCATATTTCGTCTGTCTTGGCAACCTGGGATTGGTTTATTCCGGGCTAACAGATTTTGATAAGGCAGAGGAATATCTTCTTACGGCAATTGATACTCTTGCCGGGTTAGGCGATGATTTTTACGTACCAGAGTTCATGAATGGATATGCAAATATTCTTCAGCAAAAAGGAGATATTGAACAGGCCATTACCTATGCTTTCCGGGCCTTGAAAATTACAGATAATCTGAATTTTAAACGAGATGCATCACGTTTGCTTGCCCGGCTATATGAGATTTCCGGCAGGTATGACAGTGCCTATTATTATCAATCCATATTTATAGTCGCAAACGACAGTATAGAAAATTTTGAGAGTGTTCAGGACATGGCTAACCTGCGCACCGCATATGAAGTGGGCAAGAAACAGGCTGAGGTTGATGTGTTGGAGAAAATTAAGATGAGAAACACTATTATAATAATAGGATTAGTAATTATTATATTTCTGGCCATAGGGCTTGTCACCTCGTATAATAACAACCTGAAACGTTCAAGAAAGCTTACCAGAGCCCTCGAAGAACGCCGGATATTACTGGTAAATCAAAGCTCGGAACTGAAAGAAAAAAATAACGAAATTCTCAGGGCAAATGAAGAACTAACTGTTTTGAACGAGGCCATCAGTAAACAGAATGAACAAATATTGGAAGCCAATGAGGAACTAACTGTTTTGAATGAGGCCATCAGCAGGCAAAAAAATGAAATACTCGATAGCATCACTTACGCAAAAAAGATACAGGCTGCGTTGTTGCCTCCTGAGCAGTACTTCCATGAGATCTTAAATGATGTATTCATTTTATTTAAGCCCAGAGACATCGTGAGTGGGGATTTTTTCTGGATAAAGCATGTGAACCAGTATGTTATCCTGGCAGCGGCCGATTGCACGGGTCATGGAGTACCGGGTGCGTTTATGAGCCTGCTTGGAATCAGTTTCTTAAACGAGATTGTACTAAGAAGAGAGATCACGCAGGCCAACCAGGTGCTCAATGAACTCAGGAAGCAGATCAGAAATTCACTCAGACAGCATGGTCAGGCTGAAGAGTCCAAAGATGGGATCGATATGGCAGTATGTGTAATTGATGAAAAGAATAATGCGCTACAGTACTCCGGTGCCAACAATCCACTGTACCTTATCAGAGATAAGAACGGGGCTCCTGAACTGACAGAATTCAAGGCTGATCGAATGCCCCTGGGATATTATCCAGGTAGGTTTAATACATTCACAAATAAGGATATTCCACTTGAGTATGGGGATGTGTTTTATCTGTTTTCAGATGGATTTGTTGATCAAAAGGGTGGCAAGAACAATAAAAAATTCATGAGTAAAAATTTCAAAGACCTTCTTATAGAGATTCATCAGGAGCCCATGCGGGAACAGAAAAATATCTTAGATAAGACCATTACGGATTGGATGGGTGATAATTCACAGATTGACGATATATTGGTTATAGGAGTGAGAGTATAGATTATTCCATATTTGAGAGGTTTATATGCCTCAGATCAATAGAGACATCCAGATTTCATAGTTAACTAAGTCAGGCACTTGGTGATATCCCATTATTTGACTCATAT
>JBDLIM010000096.1:0-14275 GCA_039714915.1 Bacteroidota bacterium | reverse complement strand
CAAAAAAATCTGTGAGGCAATGTATGTGCATTATAATTCCAAACCTTCAATGTAATCGGCTATTTCCTTTACCAGTTTTTTAGATTTCCAGTATCCAAAATGGGACAATAGATTCCATGACATCAGGATTCCTCCTGTATTTATCTGAATGTCGGTTACTTTTAATTTCCCGTATTTCTCATTCAGGGCCTTTATGGGATAGCCCATTGAATCATTCTTGTCGTAATAGTTTCTCCATACAGCCTTGGGTAATAACTCGGGCAACAGGCCGGGTGGGGGAAAAGCAATGGGCTCCAGGGAATCGATCAGGTGGGAGGAAGCAAAAATGGGAAGATTGCTTCCAAAGGTGAACAAGCCCACCAGGGTTTCAAACCTTTCGAAGGGCGAAGCTCCAAAGGGATCGGACCCGTCAGCCTTTTGCCGGTCCCAGATATAGTTGTTAATAATTTCTGTTCCCATGGAAGAAGCCAGAATTACAAGTGGCGCATTTTCAGGCAGTTTATTCTTCAACTTCAGAATGCTTTCATGAACCAGTTTGTGTGTCTCCTCATAGGCATGACTCGGTGCATTGGGTTTTCCTCCGTAATTAATCAGATCACCGATGTTGGTTATAATTAAATCCCGGGTGAGGCGGGATTTCAATTTGATTTTCTTTGCCTTCATTCGATCCAGTACACTTTCCTGCTGAGTTTGCAATGGCGCATACCAGTCTGCCAGTTCATAAGCAATCTGGCTCATATCCAAACCTCTTCCGGAAAGATCCTTTTCCAGTCTTTCTAAAAATACATCCTGCCGCTTAAAGCCCGATTCGCCTGATCCGCGAATCATAAGAATTCCTAATGTCTTTTTCATTATGCAATATCGTTTATTTTGTACTAATTCGAAGCCATTGAAGCTCCGAGGAACCTTTAGCTCCTTTAGATTTACAAAAAATAGAATAATAACTTTTAATGATGTTAATGATGATGGAAAAGGGGGGGCTGGGGGGAGTTGTTTTCGAATAAGTCATTGGCAATATGCAATTTACTACTTTATTGCATATCAGTCAACTAAGTGAAGCTTTGGACTTGAGGAGATTGATGAGATCCTGGCAGTGATAGACCAGGTAGGGGATGCAGTGGATAACAGAGAGACTTCATTATTCGCAGGGTGGGGTAGATGAAGCACTCAAAGTTCTCACAGATGCCTGGGAAAATATATATAAAAGTTTGCGATATATCGTAATATGATATATATTTGAACTATGATATCAAGAGATTTACTAAAAGGCACGCTTAAAACCATCGTTTTAAACCTGCTATCAGAAGGAGGAAGGATGTATGGTTATGAGATCACCCAGGAAGTTGAAAAGCTTTCTGAGGGAACCATACAGCTGTCCTGGGGTGCGCTCTACCCAACCTTACACAAATTGGAGGCCGATGGCTTGATCTACGCCGAGGAATACAACATCGGGAAAAGAATCAGGAAATATTACCAGTTAACGCCCAAAGGCAAAATGGTCTCAAAGGATAAGGTTGAAGAATTCCTCGAATATGTACGGGTGATGACCCGTGTATTAAAACCCTCTCCAGGTCTGAGCCTGAACCATGGTTGAAATAAGTGAAAAGGAGATCCATAAGGTTTCTGAAGACATGGATCGGCTGGGATTGACCTATACCTGGCTGAAAAATGAGCTCCTTGACCACATTTGCTGCAATGTAGAGAATTACATGCGGGATGGATTAACTTTCAACGAAGCTTATTTAAAAGTCAAACGTGAGATCGGATCCAGGCGGATCATGCAGGTTCAGGATGCCACAGTGTATTTAATCAATCAAAAGTACAGAAGAATGAAAAGACTAATGTTAGTACTTGGAATAAGCACATCTGTTATAATTCTCTTAGGAACAGTCTTCAAAATGCTTCACTGGCCGGGATCCGGAATCCTGCTCACCCTGGGAATAGTTTCACTCAGTCTGGTGTTTATCCCTCTCTTTGTGATGGTCAGGATCCGGGATACCCGTGAAAGAAAGAAGATCATTAACCGATCCTTACTTATTACGGGGCTTATGACCGGGATCCTTTTCAGTCTGGGATCCTTACTAAAGATCATGCATTGGCCGGGTGCAAATGTCACCCTGGGCACTTCACTGATAGTCGGACTGCTGTTTCTGATATTGTTTTTAGTCGACCTGGTAAAAAACAAAGAAAACTGGATTGAGAATTTCACTTACGTCATGCTCATTTCCCTGTTTTTTGCATTTGTCAACCTGGTTTATGTAACCACCAACAACAGCAAGCGTCCCCTGATTGATGGTTTGGTGATCAGCGAAAGTACCATTGGGACAAACTCAGACTATCTAAGCGAACAGAGTGAGCATCTCGTCCAAAAGGTCCATGGGAACGTGGGAAACCAGGCATACGGACAGATGCTGACCCTGAAAAATGAAGCGGATCAGATCTGCTATTTTATTCAATCCCTGAAGTTGGATATCGTGAAAGGGGAGCATGAACAAAACCAGGAAGCCATAAACGATAAACAGCAAATTGATTTCTGGAAGGTCAGGGGCAAAGCCAGCGGGAATGAAGTATATCATATAATGTTCGGGGAAAACAGAAGCGGGAAGGCTGAAGAACTGAGAAGGATGCTTGAAGCCTATAAGGCAAATGCATTAGCCCTTTGCCAGGATGGAACCACCAGAAGGTATATCAATGCAGGATTAAGTCTGGACCTGGATAAAGAAAGAGATGAAGGGAACTTTCCCAAAGAAAAAAATTATGTGAACTGGGAAGAATCCCGCTTTCTCTATTTTCCACTGATTCTGGCAGCCAATAACCTGAGTCATATTGAGGAAATGGTAAGGATGATAGAACTGGAGGTGATTAGAAGCCTGAGCCCATCTCTGTAACAGTACAGGCTACATATTCTTATCCTTCTTCCTTTTTCTCTTGAACAGATTTCGGAAAGGTTTTCTTCTCTTAAGTTTCTTAATGGATGGTATCTCGAATAGTTTTCTTTCTCTGAAATCATCACAGCTCAGCTGCTCATGAGTTGCTTCGGGAATCATGAAAGTCTCATCCTGTAGTATTTTCCAGTGATCATCCCCAAAAGCACTCTTCATAAAATTTGCCCAGATGGGCATGGCAGCATAGGCACCCTGGCCATATTGAATGTTTCTGAAGCGCACATTCTGCAGGTCCCCACCAACCCATGCACCAGCCACCAGGCCCGGTGTAAATCCAATAAACCAGCCATCCGTATTGTTTTGTGTTGTACCGGTTTTCCCGGCAACTTCAGCTGTAATTCCATGAGAGGAACGTAACCAGGCCCCTGTGCCATGATCTACCACAGCCTTTAACATTTCGATCATCACTTCCGCATTTTCAGGTGTGCATATGGTGCTACCTCTGGCAGAAGGATTTCTTTCAAACAGAACCTTTCCATTGCGGTCCTCAATCTTTTTCAGATACACCGGCTCTTTTGCTATTCCCCGGTTTGCAATGGCCTGGTAAACGCCCACCATTTCATAAAGTGAAACAGCACCAGAACCCAGTGCCAGGGAAGGAACCGGGGGCAGGGGAGATTCAATACCCGCTTTCTGACACAATTCCAGGACGCTGTCAATACCCACCTGCATCAGCAATTCCACACTTACCGTATTCACCGAATGAGTCAGAGCACCTTTCATGGAATAATAACCGCCATACTTGCGATCCGCATTTCTGGGGGTCCAGTCTTCATAGTCATGATACACCACGCTGTCATTGGGAAAATAGTCACAGGGTGAAATCCCCTGCTCAAGGGCTTCCATGTAAACCAGGGGTTTGAATACGGATCCGGCCTGGCGCCTGGCCAACACATGGTCGTATTTAAAGTACTCGTGGTTTATTCCACCCACCCATGCTTTAATATCTGCAGTCCTGATATCCATGGCCAGGAAGCCTGACTGTAAGAAACGGAGGAAATGCTTGATGGAATCAAGGGTATTGTAATTCCTTTCCTGCTTTCCCTCCCAGCTAAAAACTTCCATTTTCCGGGGTGGTTCCGAGGCCATCCCGGATCTTTGCTTTCCATCATAGTTAATCAGCAACTGCTTCTCTGTCATTCCCTTCCACAGATCCTTACCCTGCCACTGTTTTTCAAAAAGCTTTTGCAGGTGCCCCATGTGCTCCTGCATCGCCGCCTCGGCATAGTGCTGAAGCCTGCTATCGATGCTTGTATAGACTTTTAGTCCATCTGTGTACAGATTATAGGGTTCAGATGCGGTTTTGTAGTGCTGCTGGCACCAGGCATCCAGTTCAGCCCTGATATACTCTCTGAAATAGGGAGCAATACCCGCATTATGGGGCAGGGGATGGTAGTCTGCCACCAGGGGCAATAGCTGCAGGGAATCGGCCTCAGAAACATCCAGATAGTCGTATTTTTCCATCTGCGCCAATACCACATTGCGGCGGTCCAGTGCCCTCTCCGGATTCCGGACGGGATTGTATACCTGGGTGGCCTTAAGCATACCCACCAGGACGGCTGCTTGCTCCTCCTGCAAATCCCGGGGTTCCCTGTTGAAGTAGCGTCTTGAGGCAGCTTTAATACCAAAGGTATTCTCTCCAAATGATACTGTACTGAGGTACATTTCCAGAATATCTTCCTTGGAGTACACATTTTCCATACGCCGGGCCGTTGCCATTTCCTTCACCTTATTCACCGGCATGGACAGTACTCCATAATCGCCTCTGGGATAGAGGTTTTTGGCTAGCTGCTGAGTCAGTGTACTACCCCCTCCAGCACCCTCATTTCTTAAAAGGATGGTTTTGAAAAAAACCCTGAACAGGCTTCTCAGATCGATGCCGCGGTGACTGTAAAAGCGCACATCCTCCGTGGCGATCAGTGCATGTTTGATGAACTCCGGAATCTCTGAAGGATCGAGAAACTGCCGGTTCTCAATATAGTAGGTTCCCATAAGCACCCCATCGGCTGTATAAACCTCTGAAGCCATGGGATTTTGTATACTCCTTAATTCTTGAGTGTCAGGGATTTTACCAAATACTCCTGCAAGCACAAACAGAATGAATACGCCCTGCAAAAAAAGCAATGTAATCAATGTATACAAACTTGCCTTCAGGGCAGTTTTACCTATCTTCTGTTTGCTCAAATCCGGCATTATATTAAAAACTCACAATCGAGCTAATTAGTATCTTCCGTACCATCTCTATCTTTGTAAAGCTGTATATTTATCTGTATAAACAGAAAATTGAGTCCTTAAACTAAAACCATCCGGAATGAAAACTTTCAAAAGCACAGGAACCATATTATGCTTCGTATTTAGCAGCATCTTATTGACTGCCCAGGAAAGGGAAACTTCGCCGGTCAGCCTGGACAAAATATCAGAGAATGTCTACCAGATCATGGGTGGAAGGGGCTCAAACGGAGGTGTAATTGTTGGTGAGAGCGGCGTATTGATTGTGGATTCGAAAATGAATAAGGAATCTGTCAATCAGACCATTGAAGCCATTAAAAGCATAAGCAGCAAACCCATTAAATACCTGGTTAATACACATAGCGATGGAGATCATATTATGGGAAATCGCTACTTCCCAGGGTCACTTACTTTTATCGCCCACGAAAACTGCCGTGAGGACTTCTTTAAAGTGAATTTTGGCCGTGAATCCGATTGGGGAGAACCTGAGTTTTATCCCTTCACACCTGCCTTAACTTTTAGAGAAAACCTGAATATATGGTTGGGTAAGGACAAAGTTGAACTCCATTATTTTGGCATTGGTCACACCACAGGTGATATTGTTGTTTTTTTTCCTCAGGACAAGATCGCATTTCTTGGAGACCAGTATTTCGCCACCCGGCCCCAGTTGATTCATTCGAATAAAAACGGTAATTCTTTCGAACACGTTAAAACACTGACAAAAATGCTTGAAACACTGGATGCTGAAACCTTCCTGAGCGGACACAGTGATCCTGTGGGACGCAAAGACATTGAAAAACACATCCAGGCGATGGTTGAAAGGCAGAATAAGGTCAAAGCTTTAATCAGTCAGGATAAATCCCTGGAAGAGACGCTGGCACAGTTCAATGAAAATGAAGCCCGCCTGGTTACTTCCATTTACAATGAGATCAAGGAGATTGAAGCCCCTCGGAGCAAGCTCCGAGGAACCGAAGCTCGGCGTTAGCCAATCTTCGATTGATTGCTAATTTTATTTGTGCTCGCTAACCCCGCAGCAAGCTACGGGGATCAGTGTGGAGTCAAACAAGCTAATTACTTATATTTCCCATCGGTATAACATGGGCACATAGCTTGCGATCATGCTTATGGCATCCTTCTTTTCGATCTTCTTCTGGTCTTGCAGGATGGTCTGATGGTAGTATGCATCAGAACTGAACTGATCCTTTGCCCAGGGATTGGCAAACATGACCTTTCTTACTCCAAATCCATACTTATTGCAGTTATAGAAAAAGGAATATTGTCCATTGTATGCCACAAATGAGTTACATTTTCCTTCATTATTAACTGCAATTCTCATATTCAGATTGGGATCATCGTAGTATACCCTGTAAACTTCGTACTCCCTTCCCTGAAAATGGAATACATCGTTGGTGGTTTGAACAACAAATTCTCCTGCAGGAGTATTGGTTGATCCGGTAAGATAGACTTCAGCAGTCTCACCGTCGGCGAATAGAAGGGCGGATGTAATAAACAATGCTACAGTAACCATCAGAAATCTCCTCATTGTATTAGTGTGTGTTTTCATAACAGATACATTTAGGTTTAACATGAATTATTATATAAGCTAAATTAACCCGCCATCGAAGGCATTTCTACTTCATTTGATCCAAATTCTGACACATTTGTTTTAGTCTTCTAGTAAGGGTACCGTTTATGAAAATCAAATTAATATTTGAATACCTTCAAAAACTCAGAAATTCAGAAGCTGAAAGACGGGAATTGAAGCGGAGAGTGTGGGAAGGACTGTGAACGTTGGCAGAGCGGCTATCTATTATAATGGTCTTTGCAGGAATCCTTCAAACTTAGATTCCGATTTATATTCAAAAATCTTCTTTACAACATCCAGAAAGGCCCCATCAGAGTAATCACGAGGCCAATTGGCCCGGCAACTGAGTACTATACAGCCATTTGCGTTTTATTCAAGAGGTATTAGAGCAACAAAAGCGGGTTTTACTTGTTTGGAATATCAGGTATAGGTAATTTCCCAACATGGCCCGACTCAAGGTATCAATGCCCTTTAAAATATCACTCTTGCTTTTTGCCGGAGTAGTTATTCTTACATTCAGTGGCTATTTATCCTATAAAAGCATCTCCTCGGTAGTAACCATGATATACAGCAACAACACCCCTGACGACGGTTTGGCCACTATCCAGGAGATCACCACTACCATCGACAGGGCGGAAAACAACGTCAGGCTTTATGGCCTAACCAAAGAAGATAACTATCTAAGAAAATATTATGGATTGATCAGTGGAATAGATTCCGTCATCGACAAGCTTTACAGGCAGTATCCGGATGATGAATGGTTCTCTCTCAAAATCGATACCATCAATGCATTAATAAATGTGAAAGCTCAGGTATGGAGGGAGATGATCTCCATCTGGCAATACGATTCCACTCGGAATGCCATCTCTGACCTGGCAGAATGGTTTCAGCCTGTGGAACCTGCTCCTGCAGTGAAAGAGGGATTTTTCAAAAGGATCTTTGGAAAAAAGAAGAAAGAGGAGGTAGATCCCTCTGCTCAGAATGAAGAAATCCTGGCCTTGATCGGGGAGATAGAAAAAATTGAAAAGGAGACCGGGTTACAGCTCCAGGCCAAGGAGACCGAGCTAACCCGATCAAGCAGTTCACTCAACGAGGCATTTCTCTCGCTGATGTCCCAGCTGGAAGCATATGAACGGGCCCTTGATCAGGAACGGTATGAAAAAGCGGGGGAGCTATCCAGGAAAACCCACACGCTGCTGGGTATCTTCTCTCTGTCCGGCACCCTGCTCTCCATCCTGGTAGTATTCCTGGTTATCAAGTATTCCAGAAAGAACAAAGCTTATAACGATGCGCTGATCCGGTCGCAGCAGGAAACCAATGAACTGGTGAAAGCCAAAGAACTCTTTATGGCCAATGTCAGCCATGAGATCCGTACCCCTTTAAATGCCATTTCCGGCTTTATCAAACAGATCCTGGACATGTCTCTGGAGAAAGAGCTTAGGGAAAAGATCGCAATTGTCGATTCTGCCAGCAACCAGTTGATGCGGCTGACCAACGACACGCTCGATTTCTCCAAACTGCAGGCTGGGAAGCTTACATTGAACAACCTGCACTTCGATCCCGGGACTGAGGTTCGACATGTATGCACCCTTTTTACCAACATGGCCGAAAAGAATGGAAATACTCTTAAGTACAAGGTTGAAAATAAGCAGAGTGTGATCCTTTTCGGTGATTCACAGCGCTTCCAGCAGATATTGTATAACCTCTTAAGTAATGCCTTGAAGTTTACAGAGAACGGTTTGGTGGAAGTCATTGTTCAGGTTCTCCCCGGGGAAAACGATGCAGCCAGCCTAACCCTGAGCGTAAAGGATACGGGGCTCGGAATTGATGAATCCAACATCGATAAAATATTCCGGGATTTTACCCAGGAGGACGAACATACGGCTGTAAAATTCGGGGGTACCGGCCTTGGACTATCCATCGTGAAAAAGCTGACAGAACTATTCAAGGGCAGCATCAAAGTGGAAAGTACCAAAGGAATTGGAACCCTGGTTTCCTGCAATCTCCAGTTTCAGATAGGCAATTCTGCACAGATGAAGGCCGGGCACTCCGATGAGATGGAGCCAAAAATCCCTGAAGGATTACGCGTTCTGATAGCCGATGATGAGGAATACAATTGCAAGCTCATTGCCATCATCCTTGACAAATGGAAGGCGGAATACGATGTAGCCATGGATGGGGTCGAGGCGGTCAATCTGTTGAGCAATCATGAATACGATCTTGTTTTGATGGACTTGAGAATGCCTGGAATCAATGGAGTGGATGCTGCCAAGTTCATCCGGGAAACCTTAAAAAGAACAGGTGAACAACTCCCGGTATTAGGGATCACTGCAGATACTTCCCATAAAACCCGATCTGGAAAAGGGAAACTATTCAATGCATTCCTGGTCAAACCCTTCACAGAAGTTCAGCTTTCAAGACAGGTTTCAGATACCCTGGGGCTCAAAATCAGTGAAGCCGATCTGCAGACCAATACAGTAAGAGTACAGCAGACTGATTCAGAAAGAATACAGCAGAACGATTCAGAGAGGGTACAGGCCGACCTGGAGCAAGGTGATCTCTCCAACCTCATCCGGATGGCCGGCGAGGACATGGGATTTGTGGAGGAGATGATCATACAGTTCGAAAAGACTAGCCTTGAAGGACTAGAAGAGATGGACACTGCGGTGGAGGAAGGCAGGTTCGGGACCGTCAGGGATCTTGCACATAAACTCATCCCGCCTGGCAGGCACCTGGGGCTTTCAACGTTGTTAGAGCAGCTTAGGGAAATTGAAATAAAAGCTCCGCGGGGGAATAAGAGTCTCCTCCGGGAACTGATCAACCAGGCCAGGAAAAGCAGTACATTAGCAGGAAAAAGCCTTCATGAGCAATTCAGACAAATGCAATAAAAAGATGTGATCGCCATGAATGATAAACTGTTCCAGGTATTTGTAGTTGAAGATAATGAGTGGTATAACCATCTGCTGGTACATACCCTTTCCCTGAATCCCGATTATCAGGTCCGTAGTTTTCAAAACGGGAAAGATTGCCTGGACAACCTGGACAGGAAACCAGATGTAATCACCCTCGATTACCGTTTGCCCGACATGACCGGGATAGAGGTGCTCAGAAGAATTAAAAATGTGAACCCGGATATACAGGCGATCATGATCTCTGAACAGGCCGATATAAACGTGGTGGTGGACCTGCTGAAAGAGGGAGCCTACGATTACATTATCAAAACCAATGACATAAGGGAGCGCCTGCTCAATACAGTTCAGAATATCCGCAACAACCTGGGATTGAAAAAGGAGATCTCCGAACTTAAGAAGGAGGTTCAGAAGAAATATACCTTCAGTAACCTGGTGATCGGGGAGAGCAAGGCTATTAAAAAGGTCCAGGAACTTGTATCCCGGGCATTGACAACCAATATCTCTGTGTCGGTCTTTGGTGAGACAGGGACCGGGAAAGAGTTGGTTGCCAAAGCCATCCACTATAATTCGGTGAATAAAACGGGTCCATTCGTGGCCATCAATGTTTCCGCAATTCCAGCCGAATTGGTGGAAAGTGAATTGTTCGGTCATGAAAAAGGGGCTTTTACAGGAGCCAGTTACCAGCGCAAAGGGAAATTTGAAGAAGCTACCAATGGCACTCTTTTTCTGGATGAGATCGGAGAGATGGATGTGGCCTTTCAGGCTAAAATGCTCAGGGCGCTTCAGGAAAAGGAAATCACCAGGGTGGGCAGCAATAAGAACATCCGGATCAATTGCCGGATCATTGTAGCTACCAATAAAAATCTTGCCCATGAAGTGAAGAAGGGTAATTTCCGGAAGGACTTATACTACCGCCTGCTGGGTCTGTCCATCGAACTACCCCCGCTGAGGGAACGGGGTAATGATGTCCTGATACTGGCTACCCATTTTGCCAGAGCGTTTTGCAAGGAAAATAAGCTGTCAGTAAAAAAACTCACACCACCTGCCATGCAAAAGCTCAGGGAATATCCATTTCCAGGCAATATCCGTGAACTGAAATCAGTGATTGAACTAGCTGTGACCCTGAGTGAAGGGGATCAGATCGACACAGAAGACATTGTCTTTGGAGACGAAGAAGTCATTGATATCTCAAATTTTGAAGAACTTACACTTAGAGATTACGATCTAAGGATCGTCACCACCTACCTGAATAAATATAACAATGATGTGAAACTGGTTGCCAAAAAGCTGGATATCGGAGCAGCCACCATCTACCGCATGCTGAAAGAGCAGAAAGCGACCTGAGTGAAAGGCTCAATTTGAGAAAAAATTCTCAAATTGAGAAAGAAAGCCCTGTTTCTTTTACTTCTTATTTCATTGTCTTACAATATGTTATGCCATTTTCCTCATTCTGGCACATCCTTTGGCATATGGATGTACATCAATCAATCATATAAACTAAAGGAGATGAAAATGAAAAATGAAATCAGCAAAAGCCAGGGAACTGGAAGTAACAAAAAAACATTATGGATCCTGTCGATGGTCTCAATCAGCCTACTGGCCGTATTCGCAGTGGTCACAATTACCCGTGAGAACAAGCACGTGGAAGAGACGACAGAAGCACAATTGGTTAACGAAGACCTCTCCGGGATCATTGAACACCGGGATTCAATCATCAATGAACTGGTCCAGACCTTCAACGAGATTGAAGCAGATTTGAATGTCGTTCGTGAGAAAGAGAACTTGCTGGCCCTCTCAGCCGACAATCCTGAATTTCCAAACGATATGCGCGAACGTATTGTAAAGGAGATTCGCGAGATGAATTCTTTGCTGGAAGAGAATAAAGCAAAAGTTATCTCCCTGAACAAGCGATTGAAGAAATCCGGCATTAAAATTGCCGCCCTGGAGGATAAAATTGGTCTCCTGGATGAATCAATCCAGAGGCGCGACTCCAGCATTCAAGTTTTAAAAATGGAACTTTCTGATCAGGACTTCCAACTGGCTGAGCTGTATATCGTGCTTGACAGTATGGATACGGTAGTGGATGAAAGAGATTCTACCATTCAATTCAAAGAAGAGGTAATCAGTCAGAATGAAACTGAGCTTGACAAAGCCTATCTGGCCTCAGGAAACTTCAAGGAGTTACAGGAAATTGGCGTTGTATCCAAAGAGGGTGGATTCCTGGGCCTGGGTAAAAACAAGGTGGTTCCCGCAGACCTTACCGACAGTTTTTTCAACCAGATCAGCATCAGTGAGACTGCCAGAATCGCCATCAATGCAAAAAAGGCTGAACTCATCTCCGCTCACCCGGAAGATTCTTACCAGGTAATTAGCAATGACAGCATTGTGGAATACATAGAAATCACTCAACCCGAAAAGTTTTGGAAGAAGACCAGATATGCAGTAGTGGAGACCCGTTAGTACATAGTAACAGGTAGCCTGGTGAAAAGGGTGTCTTAAAAGGGCACCCTTTTTCTATGAATTAAAATCTTATGTGGAAAACAGGTGATATTATCCCGCGATTCTTGCAGAGCTATATCTGGTCGAAACCAAGGTATTAAACCAACAGGTTAATAGAAATCCAGGCAAGTTTCCTGAAAGGTACATGTTTCAACTAACTCAGGATGAGCATGATCGTTTAAGGTCACAAAATGTGACCTTAAAGCGGGGCCAGCATTTAAAGTACTTGCCATATGCTTTTATAGCTATTAAACTTCAAAACATTGCATTTGGGATGAAGAAATATGGTTATTATTGAAGTCTAAATGTAAACTGTCCAATTAACGAGGGGCCAAACAGTTTCGAAACCTACATTTTTATAATTATTCGTTTAATTCAAACATTATGAGCAAGACAGTATTATTTTTCAGCCCGGAAGGCGGAAACGTAAATAGAGTAGCAAATAAGCTAGGAGAACTGATCGGAAATGACAAAGTTGATATAATTCCTGTTAAAGAAGTCGAAAAAAGAGCTTTATACAAATACAATAAAATTATTCTTGTTGGTTCTACGGTTGGAGCAGATCATTGGAATAGCGAAATTGTTGTAGATGAGTGGCCTGAGTTTTTCACGAAGATAAAGGAAATTAGTTTTGAGAAAAAAAAGGTTGCTATTGTCGGACTTGGAAACAGTGTTTTATATCCTGAGCACTTTGCGGACGGAATGGCAGTTCTTTATGAAAGAATCATACAGCAAAATGGTGAGATATTGGGTTTTGTTGATGCCAAAGATTATGATTTTACAGATTCGGAAGCAGTAAATGATGAAGGGTTTTTCTGCGGTTTACCTATTGATGAAGATAATGAAGCAGAACTAACTACTGAAAGATTAGAAAAATGGATTTCCATCTTAAAATCTGATTTTGAGTTTTAATAGTTTAATGCACTTTTATCAATTTGACATCAACCTTAGCGAAGCTGACCTGGAATTGCTTGCATTGTCCTATAATGTACTTGGATTATGTTAGTATAGCTTTGGTCCTAAGGCGATAATTATCTATCCGATGCAGGTTCAGCGAACTTTTCGTTTGATCCTGGAAGGGGAGAGGTATAAGGTTTTGATGAAGCTTACGTGGATACACTCTTTTTGCATTGCGAAGCAACGTGAAAAGGGTGTTGGCGATGTTACAACTTTAGATTGTATAAGATTATAATTCTTTGTAATTTCCTTTCACATTCTCTTAAAGGAAATAATTCTTTTTGGGTGTAACGTGGCGAAGCTGTGTGATGCCAAATGACTATTTAATTTGTTATCTATTTAAATAGACTTTCCATATCTTCCCATTAGTAGGAATCGATGTATTCAATCTTAAATTGCGGTATTTTCATTCAAATTAGAGTACTATACCGCAAAAGGCAGTAGAATATATGTTCTAAACACCAATAAAATAGCCACGGTTTACCATAGACCAAATCAATATTAACTTGTATGTTTCTTAATCAAACCTAAACATTATGAAAAACTACGGAATTTTGTTCATGGTCGTTTCTTTGCTTCTTACTTCCTGCGTGAGCGAGCCTACGGTACCTTCCAATGATGAAGCTATGACAGTCATTAAAGACAAAGTCCAAAATGCAGCAGAACGCTGGGCATCGGGTGATGTCATGGGTTATGTTGATATGGTAGCCGAGGATGCTACTTACATGGATGATATTGCCTCACCTGAGCTTCTTGTGGGTAGAGAAAAATTTAAAGCTTACGCAGAGAGCCTAGGTAACGTTCCACCCCACAAGCCCATTCTAAGCGCCTTTCATTGGCAGTTCTATGATGAAATAGTGGTTCTTACTTACCGGTACCAAGGCGATTTCGACGGACAACTGGCGTCAGCATGGCGGATCACTTCGGTATTCAGGTTTGCCAATAACGACTGGTTGTCAGTACATGAGAACTGGAGTCTTGTAAAAGAACCTGAAGGCGAATCGGACGAATAGGATATATTTCCTACTTTCTGGGTTTAGATCCGTGGTCTTCCTAATTTTTCATGGGTTTAGATCACTAAAGCCGACCGTAACGCATGTCACGCCCTTTGCGAAAAAGGCAAATCCCGCGCCACGCTACGGCGGCTT
>JBDLIM010000095.1:0-14393 GCA_039714915.1 Bacteroidota bacterium | reverse complement strand
GGATTCATTCCCCGCTATTATTTCATATACTTTAATTCTCTAAGAAAATTATCTAGTTCATTATATGCTTTGGCTTGGATGGCTTTGTCAGGATTTGGATAGCCATCATCGGGTTGATCTGAAGGGGTGAAAAGATGCCCCACATTGTCATAAACAAAAAGATAAGATTCATTGCCATATTTTAACATGTTCTGATGAAAGAGATTACTTTCATATAAGGGCGTTACGCTATCATCTCTACCAACTACGATTATCGATGGCGGCATGTTTTCCCGAAGGTTCTCGGCCGGGGAACAATCATATGATTCTGATTCATTCTTAAGTAATTGTTTGAACCAATTGTCATTTATTATTGATAAAGCCGGAGAGACCAGCAATAATGCATTGGGAATACTATTAATGGATGTATCACCGGAGCTTGAACTAAAAACAGCAGCGCAAGCGGCGAGATGAGCACCGGCAGACCAACCATATGCAGCGATTTTATTCTTATCGATTCTTAGCTCTGTAGAATTCTCTCTAATCCATATGATTACGTTTCTAGCATCTTCCATTGCATCCAAAGGTGTGATGCTTTTTTGATCGGAGAGACTATACTGGGCCGCTATGGCCACCATTCCTTTACTTGCATATTTTTTTGCTATTCCGAAGGCCCAGGAAGGCTCACCAATACTCCAGCCTCCTCCATGAAATATTACAATAGCAGGATAACCAGCACTTGGATTAAGCTCATCTGGCATAAACACAAAAGCTTCTAAATCGTATTCCTTGGATGAATCATACACGTACTTAAGCGGACCGCTAACTTTATTAATCTCCTGGGTATACGCATTTAAGGAAATTGCACTTGCCATCAACAATGCTATTAATTTCATCCTATTACAATTTAGTTTTGTTTGTCAGTATGGGAATTTTAAATCTTAAAAAAAAGCACACATTACTACCCGTTCCTTATTTAACATCATGTCTGCCATCTTCTAAAAAAGTAATAGATGGCAATTGTTTTGATTGTGTGAATTTGTCATAAGCAAGCTTAAGGTCGGCCCACAGATTTACCTTATCGGATTCTGCCAGGTATTTTGCTTTTAGCGTTTCAAAAGTCTTATCCGAAAGCCTTGCAGGATAAACTGTTACCGGAATTTTAGCCTGGCCATTGTCTTTTGCTTCAACACAAAATATATAGAGTGCTTTAATTTGCTCGTCAGTTATTGGGACACAACCAATGCTTACACAATCACCATGAATATAAATATCCCCTCCTAATTTTTGTTTGTTGCCAAGAATTCTATCTGATTTGTTGGGGTAATTTATGCGCAATGACAAATAAAAGGAACTTGCCGGATTAAAAGCATCAATGTGATAAAAGCCCTCAGGAATTTGCAAATCACCTTCTTTCCTTTTGGGACCAAGTGTTCCACTGGTTCGACATATCTTGAAAGTCTTTAATAGCCTGAATGAATCTTCTGATTTGTTTTTTGCCCACAGTTCAAGTTCTTCTTCATATTTAAATGCGCTCAAATAGATCTCAAGACCATCAAGTTGTATTGAATTCTCCTGAAGTAGCTCCAGCATACCTGCTTCTTTCTCTGCGTAAGCAGTTCTTACCCGAGGATACTTTTTCTGTTCAGTCTTAAAATTCCCTGGTGAGAATGAGAAAAAAATGATGGCGACAAATATGATTTTTAGCATTTTCATACAATTTTATGCAATCTTTCGGACTATCGGCTGTAATTTCCTGTATGTAAGGCTTCTCCAGAGCCATTCGAAGGGGCCGAACCTAAAATATTTAAGCCAGATTGTGCTCAGAATAATCTGGAAGGCCCAGATTGCGATTACGATGAAATATAGTTCATAGCGTTCCAGCCGGCCGTACCGGGAAAAACCAATAAAGACCACATTGGCGATAATTGTCTGTAACAGGTAATTGCTCAATGCCATCCTGCCAACTGCAGCAAGGGAATCCTGTACCCATTTTAAGATACCGGACTTGCAGAATAGCATGACCAGGCCCACATGCCCCAGCATGGTGGAGACTCTTCCCAGATCGTAGGTCCTCAGCAAATCGTAATACCTGATAAGATCAAATTCGCTTTCAATGTATACTCTGGTCTCCCACCAGTTTACAGGGATACCTATTCCATATCCGATAAGCATCAACAAAGCATAGAAACGATAGGATTTTTCCGCATGGAATACCCTGAGCCTGAACAGGGCCATTCCAAGCAACATCATGCTCATGATGTCAAAGTAATTATGGCGATAATGATATTCCGATTCAAAAAAGTAGCTGTCCCCGGCCATTTCTTTCACAGCTGGAAAATAGCCTTCCTGCACCTTCTGAATTCTATATTCCAGCCACTCCTCAGTAGGTTTCATAACAGCATACCTTTCAATCCAGGCATAATAATCCTTAAGAACTGAATGAGGGACTTCCTCCCCTTTATCGAACATCTCCAGAGCCTCAAAATAATGTCTCTGCTGTCTGCCGGCCGTGCTGGAGCTCCCAAAACTAACTATCATTCCGATAATCAGAATTACTGCGGCTGTGATCATCAGGTTCTGTGGCCGGCTGTTTCGAAAGGGAAACAAAAGTAAACCGATCATTCCATATGAGAACAGGATGTCACCGGGCCAGACCAACAGATATGCGTGGGCCATCCCGAATAGAATAAGCAGAATTACCCTTCTGTACCAGAGCTCAGCAAGTTCAAGTCCTGCGCCGGCAGCCTCCTTTGTTTGCATAAATAAAATCACCCCCGCTCCGAACAGCATGGAAAAAATGCCCCGCATCGCTCCTTCAAAGAACAGGGAGTTAAAGAAGAACACCCTGAGGTTCAACCCGGTACTGCCCCCGTATCCACTGGGATCAAAATAGGCAGGATCGGGCAGTCCCAGCCCAACCACATTAATTGTAAGTATACCCAGCACGGCTACGCCCCTGAGTATGTCCACCGAATTTACGCGGCTTTTTTCACTAACAGGTTGAAATGTTGTCATGCATTAAGAATCTGCATTGCAAGGAAATTAACTTTTTCGGGTAACGCAAATTAAAAGTTACTTTCCACTGTCATAGCCAGTTAAAACGAACAAATATCCGGCGAGTTTTGTTTATTGAACAACTTCAGAACTGATTGGTCTATATGTAGATGATTAACTACCACCCCTGAATGTCAAGCAGAGAACACAGAATACTTTATTTCTGGCAGGAGCTAAAACGTCGCAAGGTTTTTAGGGTATTGGCCATGTATGCTGCCACGGCTTTCATTATTCTGGAAGCAGCGGATATTATGTTACCCAGGTTGGGCCTTCCTGACTGGATTGTTACATTACTTGTCATTGTGGTGATCGCAGGATTTCCCATTACGGCGATCATCTCATGGATCTATGATATCACTCCCGAGGGGTTAATAAGGACGGAACCCTCTGATTCAAAGGAGAAAAAGAAGAGTCCGCATCAACCAGCAAGAAGAATAATCAATGCAAATAATATTGTCATTCTCATTTTGTTTGCTGCTGTCTGCGTGCTGCTCTATCCGAAAATCTTCAACAGGGATATCCCGGATGTCAAAGCAATATCCGACAGGAAAGCAATATCCGGCAGGAAAGCAATATCCGACAGTATAGCATTACCCGATAGTAATCCGATTGACCTGATTGCAGTCCTTCCGCTTACAAACACAAGATCCGACCCTGAAACAGACTACCTGGGCTTTGCCATTGCCGATCAGATTATTGGAAACCTTGCCTATCTGCGTCACATTACAGTGAGATCGTCCGGTTCTGTCCGAAAGTATGAAAAACAAGTCATTGATCCCATTGCAGCGGGAGATAGCCTTAAGGTAGATTTTGTCTTAAGTGGTAACTATTTAAAAGAAGGCAACATAATCCGCCTGAATGTGGAACTTGTTGATGTCAATACCAATGAGATGATCTGGCGTGAACCCATTGAGCTTGATTTCAAAAGTACTTTTGAGCTGCAGGATATGGTGGCGCAGAAAGTGGTGGAAGGACTTAATGTGCAGTTCTCTCAAAAGGAACTAAACAGGATTGGGAAAGACATTCCGGACGATCCTTTAGCTTATGAGTATTACCTGCGAAGCATCTCCTATCCCTATACAAATGAAGGCGACCAGCTCGCTATCCAAATGCTTAATAAGTCCATTGAGATAGATTCAACCTTTGCTCCGGCTTACGCACAGCTTGCTGACCGCCTGCACCGGCTGGCACAATTTGGGTTGCTTGATCCCGAAGAAACAAAAAGATCAGAGAGTCTCTACTTAAAAGCCATATCGCTCAATGAGGACCTTATCTTTGCGTTGGCCAACCTGGCACAAATTTACACCGAGACCGCCAGAACTGAAAAGGCTCTGCAGCTCACAAAGAAAATTCTGGAAATCAACCCCAATAATGCCGAAGCACATTTCTCCCTGGGCTATATCTACCGTTATGCCGGAATGAATGAAGAGGCCATACGGGAAATGGAAAAAGCGGTGAGCCTTGATTCCGGGAACCAGGGATTCCGGTCCATTGTTCTGTCATATCAATGTGCTGGTGAATATGAGAAAGTGCTTGAAAAAGCAAAAGAGTATGACCAGAGTTCATACATGCTTTCGGTACAGGGTGAGACTCTGTTCAGACAGGGAAAAAAGGACGAATCTTTGACATATTTTAATCGCGGTATTGCAATTGCTCCTGATGGATTGTCAGCGCTTTTTGCAATGGGTTGGAAGTCGGTCATTGAAGAGAATTTCGACGAAGGCCTGGAGGCGGGACGCAAATTTGAAAAGGCAAATATCCTCGATGCAGAAGCGTGGTACGCACAGGCGAGCATTTACGGGTTGTTAGGCGATATTGAAAGCTGTAAGCGATGCCTGCAAAGAACCGTCAACGGAGGATTTTTCAATTATCCATTTATGCTCAATGATGCTTTCTTTGATTCTGTACGGGAAGATGCAGATTTTCAGAAAATCCTGCTGGAAGCCAAAGAAAAGCATGAAGCCTTTAAAAAGCGCTTTTCTAAAATGAGTCTGAAAGAGAGTTAAAGCAACATACTTAAATGTCTCGTAATGAAAACAGTATATCTCGATTCTGGCAGGAGCTAAAACGTCGCAAGGTTTTTAGGGTATTGGCCATGTATGCTGCCACGGCTTTCATTATTCTGGAAGCAGCGGATATTATGTTACCCAGGTTGGGCCTTCCTGACTGGATTGTTACATTACTTGTCATTGTGGTGATCGCAGGATTTCCCATTACGGCGATCATCTCATGGATCTATGATATCACTCCCGAGGGGTTAATAAGGACGGAACCCTCTGATTCAAAGGAGAAAAAGAAGAGTCCGCATCAACCAGCAAGAAGAATAATCAATGCAAATAATATTGTCATTCTCATTTTGTTTGCTGCTGTCTGCGTGCTGCTCTATCCGAAAATCTTCAACAGGGATATCCCGGATGTCAAAGCAATATCCGACAGGAAAGCAATATCCGACAATAAAGCATTACCCGATAGTAACCCGATTGACCTGATTGCGGTCCTCCCCTTTTCAAACACAAAAGCAGATCCTGATACTGATTTCCTGGGCTTTGCCATTGCTGATCAGATTATTGGAAACCTGAGCTATCTGAAGAACATTACAGTGAGACCTTCCGGTTCGGTCCGCAAGTATGAAAAACGGATCATTGATCCCATCACTGCAGGAGATAGCCTTAATGTAGATTATGTCCTGGTCGGCTACTACTTAAAGGAAGGCAACATGATCCGCCTGAATGTGGAGCTTATTGATGTGAATACCAATGAGATGATCTGGCGTGAACCCATTGAGCTTGATTTCAGAAGCACCTTTGAACTTCAGGATATTGTGGCGCAAAAGGTGGTTGAAGGCTTGAATATTCAGTTCTCCCAAAAAGAACTGACCAGGATCGGGAAAGATATTCCTGACGATCCATTGGCCTATGAATATTACCTGCGAAGTATTTCCTATCCATTCACCAATGAAGGAGACCGGATGGCAATAGAAATGCTTAATAAATCCATTGAACTGGATTCCACTTTTGCCCCCTCTTATGCGCAGCTTGCTGACCGCCTTCACCGATTGGCACATTATGAATTGCTTGATCCGGAAGAAATCAAAAGATCAGAGCATCTCTATTTAAAAGCCATCTCTCTTAATGAAGATCTGATTTTTGCCCTGGCCAACCTGTCAGGGATATATACCGAGACCGCCAGAATCGAGAAAGCGGTCCAACTCACCCGTAAATTATTGAAAATCAATCCCAATAATGCGGATGCCCATTATTCGCTGGGCTACATCTACCGCTATGCCGGAATGAATAATGAGGCTGTCCGGGAGATGGAAAAGGCTATGGCTATCGATCCCAAGAATCCGGGGTTCCGGTCAATTGTTGTTACCTATCAGTATGCAGGCGAATGGGAAGAATCATATGAGGCATCAAAGATTTATGGGCAGAGTGCATTTATAATAGGGGAACAAGGCGCAGCTTTTCTCCGGCAGGGTAAGCAGAAAAAGGCCATTGAATATTTTAATCGCTCTCTTGAATTGGACCCTACCGGAATGCAAGGTCTCTGGGTAACAGGAATGAAGGCATCTATTACAGGGGATATTGAAGCAGGACTGGAGGCCACGCGCAGATTTGAGGAAGCCAATATCCTGGATGCCGAGGCATGGTATCATTTTGCCGGCAATTATGGATTGCTGGGCGATAAAGCTGGATGCATACGATGCTTACAAAAAGCCGTCGATAGAGGATTCTTCAATTATCCTTTTATGCAAACCGATCCTTTCCTGGATGCTGTACGGGAAGATGCGGAATTTCAGCAAATCCTTCAGGAAGCCAAAGAAAAGCATGAAGCCTTTCGAAAAAAAATCTTTTAAGACTATTTCCCCGGTACCCTGTTTAGAACATACCGCATTAAGCAGTTTTAGATTAGTAAACAAAAGAGTTAATGAGTCGTCCTATTAGCAGTATCCTTTTGGCTTGTCTTCACCACACGATACAGTCAAGGTGGCGGAAAGCAAAAGAATAAGCAATTTTTTCATTAATAAATCATTATCAAAGGTTACTGACCCCAAATTCTCGTACAAGGTCGATCCCTTATATGTGTACGTCCGGTTATTAAATCGATCGATGCATCAATGCATGTGTCTTCTTCATCCTCGTATTCAGCAAAAGCTTCCAGTGTTAAGGTCGAGGTATGATGACTCAAAATGATCCTATTAAAGCAAAGTGTATCTACCTTTGCCTCTACGATCAGTGCAGCAAGTGCCTCATTCATTGTTGAGAATTTTAAAGGACCTGTTTTAGGAATCTCTGTTATTCTGGAGTCAAAACCTCTATGATCGAGCGCAGTAGCAATCTCCTCCTTGGTTAAATAAGAACCCTTGGGCAATCCAATTTCAGGGAAGGTTGAATTCCCCTCATCAATTCTGATGACAAAACGGTCTCCCGAATAGGCGATAGCCCAATCATTCTGAATTTTGAATTCCAAATAAATAAAGTCTCCCTTGTAGCCGGACAATATCTCTGTACCGACAATTTCAAAATGCTTGTTGAAATATGGCTCGGTTAAAGTAGTACGTTCAATGAGAAGTTCTTTCCAGATATTTGTATACGTCGAACAAAGTGAGGTAGTGCAGACGGGAATTTTCCATGTGTGGTAGAAATCCAGGTAAGTATAGTCTTCGGGCTGAGCACAGTTAACCTTTCTTACCTGATCAGGAAAATAACAGGACGGAAAGAATGCCATGATACTAATACAAGATATTAATAAAGCATTCTTCATTATTTCAAGTTTCAATTAATTTCTATCTCTTGAAATGCATATTTACTTGTAAACGGCAGTTTTTTTTAACTGATTATTGTTACAGTATCTACAGCTTGGAAAAAATGGGTCATCTTTTCATTTTTAGCTGTCCATACATGGGTGGCATTGGCTTTAAAAGGATTACCGGTAGCTTTATTTGTACCACAGTAATAACCTACCATTACCACTTTATCATCTGATCCAAATATTTGCTGCACTTCAATATTGAATCCATCAAAGTAAACCGGGAGCTTCATGAGAACATTAATCATTATTGCCTCGTGACCCTTGAAAATTCCATCGCCATTCACGAAAGGCATACCCTTGCATTCGTGCCATTCAATTTCAGGATCCCATATAGATAAAACTGCCTCCACATTACCCGCGGCAAAATTAGAGTACCCTTGCTTAACTAATTCTACATTTGTCATAATAATAGTACTAATATGGTGAAATAAAACAAGTATGTATACCCTAAGACAAGCGAATGGATTTAAAGTTTATGTCCATAAACCGGCTTTCAGTTGATCCACAGCAGGCGCTGAAACTGTTCCCATTGAATGCTGATCCCGAGCTTATCAATATCCATGGACGAAAGACTTTACAAGAAAGTATTCAGGATAATCATCTTTGAAAAGTATGTATTCTGATGTTTTATTTATGTGCCCGGATGGGAGATCCGGATGGGGCTAAACGTGATCCTTTTAGGGAAGTAAAAGATGTATTTTATTGAGTGTATAAGATTTACATAGGGTTGTCATAGAATCCTGTTAAAGATTACCCGGTGTCTTTCTTTCTACCAGCTAGTTTGAACCAATGCCGAAAATTCAAGTAAAGACTTATAATCAAAGCAATTACAAGTCCCCATGTAGTCACTGCATCTACCAGTGATTGATCGATTTGCAGTCTGGTCAGGCGTGTAAAGAGAAAACTCAGGTAGGAATCAGGAAGATCAGTGTATCCAAGATTACTGAGTATGTTAAAGTGCCAGTCCGTCAGGGGACAGTATCCAAATCCATAAAAGATTCCTAATAATACCCAGGATGCACCTGTAAGCAAGAGGCAGATTAGATTGAGACGCCTGGTTTTGTGCCAGATCCATCCAAACAGGTTAAAAAGGACCAGGCTGGTATGAAAGATCGTAAAAAAGATGTCAAGAAATTTCATCAATCAATATTTAGTCCATACAAAGATCAATAATTTGATTTTAAACACTTTTCTGTTTTTCAGAACTTTTTGTTAAATATCACAACTTTCGAGTGCCGGTGCGGGGCATCTGCTGACGTACCTCTCTAACCTGAGATACGACAATTTCAGCTATCTCCCGCTTCTTATGTGCGGATTTCTTATTGGGATTAATTTAAGAATTCTTTTACTTCCATTTGAAGCGACCAAAGGCAGCCCATGAATTGGTTGACACTGTTAAAGCAATGTATGTATACTGGATTTCTCCCTCACAGGCTCGGTCGGGATCCAGACTCCGGGGAGAACTTCAACAAAACAAAAGCCTGTTTTGGTGCATACGCCCCAAAACGTTTTGCATTTCCATCAGGCTCTTACAAGAATAAATTCTTGACGGGGTCTCCTAAAGCACAAAACCCGTCCACTTGCGTGAACGGGCTTTGGTTTTGTTGTGTGGGAACTACTGGATTCGAACCAGTGACCCCCTGCTTGTAAGGCAGGTGCTCTGAACCAGCTGAGCTAAGCTCCCTTTTGCGGCTGCAAATATAGATGATCTCATTGAATTCCCAAAAAAAGAATTGCATTTTTTGTATATTTCCAATTCAATAACCTAAACCCCTTGCCATGCATAGCGTCCGTTTGACTTCCAGGAGGATAGAGCTTCTTTATTTTGTCCTGTTGAGTTCTGTTCTAGGCTTCTCATGCAATCAAAAAGAGCCTGATCAGCTTTCAGAGCCAGAAGTGAGGGTGGAAATCGATTCCGTATACCATGTCATGAATCCCATGGACCTGGATTTCGATTCCCTTGAGCTGGCCATGATAGACTCGGGCATGACCGATCTGATCGATGCCTACCGGGAAATAAGGGCCTATTCCATCCCGAATTCCACATCGCCTGCCCTGCAATTCAATCCCCTCCCCTATGGCTTCCGGATCCCGGAGCCCACCCCGCCCGTTAAATGGGAGATCCCGGAAGATATATCCAGGCCGGATTCGGAAGCAGATCTGGCCTTTATGTCCATCCCCCGGTTGGCCTCCCTGATCCATTCAGGCGAGATTTCCTGCCTGGCCCTTACCGAATTCTTCCTAAACCGCCTGAAGAAATATGATCCCCAATTACATTGCGTGGTAAGCCTTACCGAAGCCTATGCAATTAAACAGGCAAAGAAAATGGATGCGGAGTTGGCTGCCGGGAAGGATCGCGGAATCCTGCATGGCATCCCCTACGGGGCCAAAGATCTGTTCTCCTTCCCCGGGTACCCCACCACCTGGGGGGCCGGAGCCTATAAGGAACAGGTGCTGGATCAGACCGCAGGGATTATCACAAAACTGGAAGATGCCGGGGCCATTCTGCTGGCCAAGACCACCCTGGGTGCGCTGGCCATGGGCGATGTCTGGTTTGCAGACACCACAAGAAACCCTTGGAACCCGGAGGAGGGATCCAGCGGATCATCGGCCGGATCGGCCTCTGCCACTGCAGCCGGATTACTCCCCTTTGCCATTGGCACCGAAACCTGGGGATCCATTGTTTCGCCCTCTACCCGATGCGGAACCACCGGGCTCAGGCCCACCTATGGAAGGGTAAGCCGTGCGGGTGCCATGGCCCTGAGCTGGAGCATGGATAAGGTGGGGGCCATCTGCAGGAGTGCCACCGACTGTGCCATTGTCTTTGATGTCATCAGGGGACCGGATCCAAAGGATAAAACCCTGTATGATGCCGGGATCAGCTATCCGGGAAAGGTAGACCTGTCGAAACTGAAGATAGGCTACTTCAAATCGGCCTTCGATTCGGACTACGAGGTATCCAAATTCGATAAACAAAGCCTCAAAGTGCTCAGAAGACTGGGAGCTCAGCTTATTCCGGTGGAACTGGATAACGACACCCTACCCACCTATGCCCTGTCCATCATCCTGGAGGCCGAAGCAGCCGCTGCCTTTGACGAGCTCACCCGTTCCAACCGGGATACCCTTCTGGTAAGGCAGCATCGCTATGCCTGGCCCAATACCTTCCGCACAGCCAGGTACATTACTGCCGTGGAGTACATCCAGGCAAACCGGATCAGGCAGGACCTTATTGAGGACTATCACAGGCACTTGAAAGAGTTTGATGTGGTGGTCACCCCTTCCTTCCAGGGAGGCAATCACCTGCTGGCCACCAACCTTACCGGCCATCCGGTGGTGGTAGTTCCCAATGGTTTTAAGGACTCGGGATCTCCCACCAGCATCAGCTTCCTGGGAAACTTGTTCGATGAAGGAACCATCCTGGCTGTGGCTGCAGCCTACCAGGAGGCTACCGATTTTAATCGCCAGCGGCCTGAATTGTTTACCGACGCTGATTAAGAGCGTTTTCCCGCCAGGTGATCCACACTGAACTTACCAGATCCGTAAACCACCAGGGCAAAAAGCATCAGGAAATAGTAGAGGGGAATCTCAAATCCATTGTCTCCTGCCGGGAATCCGTTGGGTAGATGCACGGTCAGCGTGGCCACCACCATAATAAACATCATGGGAATGGAGATCAGCCTGGTACCCAGTCCCAGGACCAGCAGCAGGATCCCTGACACCTCGGTCACCATGGATAGCGAGGCACTCAGCAGGGGGAGTGGATAGTTCATGCTGCCGAACCACTCTGCCACTCCCGACAGGTTTTTCAGCTTCATCATGGCGGGCTCATAAAACCCAAAGGCCAGTATCAATCGGAACAAAAGGAGAGGAACATCACGTAACTTCCCTGTTCCTTCTATAAACTTATTATATAAGGTTCTCATCTTCAATATATTTATCGATTATTCTTTTTGAAATCCGAGGATTAGTTTTTTTTGCATCAGATCCCCTGTAAATTTCTCGAGGGCATCATCCAGGTACTTCATGCTTTCAATACCCGCTGTTTGTGCAATTTCTCCCTTGAGCTGATTCAGTGGCCGGTCCTCTTCCATCAACAGGCTAAGAATGTAGGTGTGAATGACCGACAAGTTCAGGAATTGCACCTTTCCACTATCGGGTTCCCGGAAGATAAGCACATAGTAATCTCCTTTGCGGTCTTCAGCTTCCCAGGCAGGGTACATGTGGACCGGGTATTCAAGCAGTATAATTTCAAACTCCGGGTTAAAGGCCAGGCGGTCTGTGAAAATATTCCCCTGGCTCTCATATTCGGGGAAGGGCCTGTCGGGCATGGTATGGACCTCTATCTCGATCCATTCAAAGTAGAGCAGGTCTTCCAGGTAGGGTTTCTGGATCCGGGTACCGGTTTCATTGATGTTGTGGTAGTTATAGAATTCCAGGGGCAGCTTCCAGATCTGGGGGGTTTGTGGAAAACCATTGCTAAAAAAGTCATCAACCAGCAGGTCCCAGTGTGCTTCACCCAGGGCCGCCAGGGTGATGGGGAAGGCGCGGTCCAGGGTATCACGTATCACATTGTATACCAACCTTCTGTAGTGGCTTAACCGACCGGGTGTAATTCCCGGTATCTCTTCTCCTTCCCCGGTTCTGCAATAGTCTCCCAGCAGGTCCTGGATCCGGGCTGTATCTTCACGAAGCCGCATAAGGTACCCTCCAGTGTTTTTGAATAATGCTTTTCAGCTGTAGCAATTCGGACTGAATCTGCTCCAGCTCCTCAAAATTATAGTCCCGCTCCAGCAATACCGGAACCGGATCCATTCTCTGAATGGTCCATTCAAAGAGTTCATACACCGGATCAATGATGGGCTGACCATGGGTATCTATAATCAGGTCCGGTTCCACCTGCTGGTGACCGGCCATATGGATATACGCCACCCTGTCCAGGGGCAGATTGCGGATGAATTCCTTTGCATCGTAGCGATGATTAAAAGCATTCACGTATACATTGTTCACATCCAGCAGCAATTTGCATCCGGCCCGCTCCAGAATCTCTCCCACAAAATCAGCTTCAGACATCTCGGCGGCCACAGGCGTATAATAAGAGACATTTTCGATGGCCAGGGGCCGCTCCAGGAAGTCCTGGACCTGACGGATCCGGTCCACCACATGGACCACAGCATCCTTCCTGAAGGGGATGGGCAGAAGGTCATAGAGGTGAGCATTGCGGCTTTTGGTATAGCTCAGGTGTTCCGAAAAAATGGTCACCCTGTTTTCATCCAGAAAAGCTTTCAGATCCCTGATGAAATCCCAGTTCAGTTCCTCGGCGCTCCCCAGCGAAAGGGAGAGGCCGTGACAGGTAATCGGGTATTTCTCCACCGCATGTTTACGAATCCTGTTCCAGTATCCTCCGATCCCCATCCAGTTTTCCGGTGCAAATTCCAGGAAATCCGGAGTCAGAATCTTGCTCTGGAGTATCTCCTCTGCGATATCCCTTCTGAGTCCTATACCCACCTTGCCTTCCATGGTTTTATCTTTTTGAATGGTTTTATCCTTTTATGAAGAGCCCCGGGGATCCCGGGGCCCCTTTCCAGATCAGGTTTAACCACATTTACCTTCACCGCAATGGGTGTATCAAGACTTACCCTTTTGATCTGGAGTCCTTTATCTAACTTACTTCTTCTTCTTTTTCTTGGTTTCTTTTTTTGTGTCGCTTTTCTTTGTATCGGCTGTCTGGGATTCTGACTTCTTAGCATCTTCCTTTTTAGCCTCTTTCTTCTTATCCCCTTCTCCACATTTTCCTTCGCCGCATTTTCCTTCGCCACACTTCAGCTCACCGAATTTATAAGCAGTAGATTCTGCTCCGTTCACCTGGTTCACATTCTGGTCGATCAGGTGACTGCGAACCTCGGCTCCCGAACCCAGGTCATTGTAAGCAAGAATATCGGGGCTCATGCCCGGGGCAGCTGCCAATGAAGTTGTCATAAGTGCGCCTGCAATAATAGTTGCAGATTTTAAGATCTTTTTGTCTGTCTTCATGATAATTGATATTTAGTTACTATTTAAAAAAATGTGTTTCGTTTGAGTTGATGGTTTAGACGCCGGGGGTAAGCAAACCTTACAGCAGACCTTACAGAGAAGTGAAAAAAAAATGATTTTACAGCTATTTTACATCCAGCTCTTTATCTACTGACTGCTGTATCTCCTGTATTATCACAAATAAATGGCATTCTTAATACTTTGGGCATCTACATTTATCTTCAAACCAAACCTCGATCTTTTTCTTCCCTGATCCGGTGCGGCAGGATCCAACAGACAGAAACCGGCCCTGCAATTTTCCAGCATTCGTTCATGATTTGCTGTCCATTCCAGTCCCAGCAAATCTGAAAGGAACAAATAGCGTTTTTTTGCCACCTGACTACCGTACCTGGCTAAATAATAGAACAATTTCTGAGTATCTGTTCTTTCTTTGAAATGTGAATGGTATATGGCACTGCCGACTTGATTGATGCCTCCACATAAGTATGGTTTTTCCACTGCATCCACAAGGGTCT
>JBDLIM010000094.1:0-15035 GCA_039714915.1 Bacteroidota bacterium | reverse complement strand
ATTTAACGGTCCAGCCAGAGCTTAAATTCCTGCACCTTCTCCCGGGCAACGACTATCTTTTGATCGTCAATACCTTCTATATCAAGCTTCAGGCGGCTGTTTGACCATGCATAAATATGACTGCAGGCAGCCAGGGAGACTATGTACTTTCGGTTGATCCTGAAAAAGTGTGCATCATCGAGAAGGTGTTGAAGTTCATCCAGGGAATAGTCGATGATGTAATCCCTGTTTGTTTGGGTATGCAGGTAGGTGGCTTTTTCAAAGCTGTAAAACACCTTTATTTCTTCCACTGCGATGCTCCTTATCTTTTCCCCCACTTTCACCATAAACCTGGATTTTGTCTGCTTCTTTGGAAGCAGGTTTGAAAGCTCCACCAGCTTACCAAGATCAATTTGGGTCGTGAATTGCCTGGCCTTGTGAATGGCCTGTTTCAGCCGGTCTTCTTCAATGGGTTTAAGCAGGTAGTCAATTCCATTGGTATTGAAGGCTTCAATGGCGTAGGTATCGTAGGCTGTCGTGAATATGATGGGACAGGCTACATCCACCTGTCGGAATATGTCAAAACATAAGCCATCGGCCAGTTGAATATCAGAAAAAATAAGGGAGAGTTGTGGATTCGATTTTAAATAATCAACGGATTCCCTTACGGTCTCCCTGATTGCCAGCACCTCCATTTCAGGAGCCACTTCCTGCAACAATCGCTGCAGGTGATGGGCAGCCCGGTTTTCATCTTCCAGAATCAGGATGTTCATTGTTCACCGGCTTTTAGAATGGGTACCTCCACCGAATAGCTAAGGTCTGTTTCATGGATCATGATTTGCCTGTCGGTAAAGTAAGAGTACTGCTGTACCATATTGCTTAATCCTGTTCCAGTTGAAGTGTCACCTGCCTTCTTCAGTTGCAGAGTATTCTCCACATAAAAGGCAGTTTTATCTCTGTAAATCTTTATGCTTAAAGGTCTGGATGCTGAGATCTCATTATGTTTGACACAGTTCTCAACCAGGAATTGAAGAGTCATGGGAACCATCATTTCATCGGCTTCGACATCTAAGCTGATATCAAAGGAAAGCTTGTCCTCGAACCTGCTTTGCAGCAGATAGGCATAGGAAGAAACAAATTCCAGTTCTTCATTGACCGGAACCAGCTCCTTGTCTCTGCTATCCAGTACATACCTGAAGAGTTGACTCATTTGTTTAATAAATGTAACTGCCTTTTTCTGGTCTTCGTACACCAGGTCGCTCAGTACATTAAAGCTGTTAAACAGAAAGTGTGGGTTGATCTGATTCTGAAGTGCCTCGTATTTATACATCAGCATTTCGGCCTTCACCCGTTCGGTCTCCAGCAAGGAATTCTTCCAGGATTGGAAGAATCCGATGGCCAGGAATCCGATGGACACTGCAAAGGAGACAAAAATGGCCACATAGGAGCTTTTAATGCCCCACCGTATGGAATCTTCGGGGAGTTCACCATACACAAGCCATGTCATAATCAGAGTAACAACTACGTAAGCAATCACGGCATAGATAATGATGGCCAGGCTGCCATAGAAAGCTCTTTTGATGGGTTGCTTCTGCCAGCTGAATTTTTTGTCCAGAAGATTAAAGAAGTAGGTATGACCTATCCATTGAGTATAGCAAACCGCAAGCGCCCATGCATAGGTGATCAGAAAAGCCTCCAGGCTCTTTGCAGAATAATTGTAAGTGAATGCAGAAACGATCAGGGCCAGTACCATACTGCCGATCAGATTTCTCAGGAACCTGCCGAATGGATGGGTATTAAAGTATGCAGTTTTCATCTAAAGGGTACAAGATAGAATCTTTTATGATTATTACTTGCTGCATAAACTGACTATTTCCTCCGTCTGTTCCTTTCCCCAGGAAGGGTGTATGGGTGATTCCGGGGTGTGGGAGTCCCAGGTATCAAGCAATAGCTGTGCCTGCTTACACATGGGTGCCGTATCCTGTCCGAAATATTGAGCTGTTCCCATTTCGTTGGATAGCTTGATATACAGGGCCCTCGGATTACCAGGATCCAGGGAAAGGGCTTTTCCCAGAGACTGGCTGACCAGGGGTGCGGTAGTCATGGCCCTTTCAGCCGGATTTACTACCAGACGTCCTGTATGATAGAAAGCCTGGAGGGCATACACCTCCCCCTCCTCAGGAACCAGCTCCAACATTTTATTAATGGATGTTTCAGCCTGGTCGAGATAGGAATCATTTGCACCCGTTCTGTCAATAAAACTCATCAGGATGTAGCAATGGGCTTCATAGTAGAGAGGCAACCATTCCTTTGTCTCCACCCTTGAGATATTGGCAAAGGTATTGGCTACTTCCCGGAATTCCTCAACGCTGCTGCACTTGTTAAATTTCTGAAGGGTTTCTCCCATTTTTTGGTAGTAGGTTTCGTTTGCCAGCAATGAACTTACTGTAAAACATAGTGCGATGGTGATTAAAGTTGCTTTTTTCATGATTCTTCTTTTTAATTGATTTTATCTAATTGGTTAATGTCTCCTTTTTTTGAAAGGGTTATAAAGCAGCCCAGGATGAAGAAGCGCCTGGAACCCGGCAATTTGGGAGCACTATGGTAAACACCTTCATTATCGGGTATGGAAGCATACTGGTGACCGAATTCCTGTTCAAATCCCAGCAGATTCGAAACCGAGAAATAGAAGATGACATTCTGCCTGAGTAAAAAACTCCAGTTCGCATCCAGGGACTGATAGGAAAGGGTTTTTTCACTGTTGAAATGCTCCGAATTGGGATTGTTATAATAGCGTGGGGAAGAAAGTCGGTAGGTGCCTCCTACCATGGATCTTAATCTGCTGAACCAGTGCTTGTAAACCAGGGTCAGATTGTGTTTGCTGGCAAAGTCAGGAATCGCTTCATGGGGATAATCGTGATAATCTCTTTTGGCATTGATGTAAGAATAGGAGATCCAGTATTCTCCATCCCTGATGCTTTTCCTGTCACGCCAGAACAGATCCAGTCCCCAGGCAAATCCCTTGCCATCGTTACTTAAGGAAGTATATCCGAAGTGATCCGCCAGCTTATATTTCACCAGGTTTTTATAAGTCTTATAATAGAGCTCAGTACGCAATACCCTTCGCTCCCCCTTTAGCATGTAATTAAGGGTAAGATGATCGGCCCGTTCGTAAGTGAACTGACTGGTGTAAAGTAAGAACTCATCTTCAGGATCCTGGAAGAACCAGCCATAGGACAGGGACAGCTGTCCCTGTTCACTTAGTTTATAAGCTGCAGATACTCTCGGGGCCAGGCTGGCTTTTCGCAGGTAATCAGAGTATTCGGCCCGGATTCCCAGGCGGGTAACAAACTTTGAGGATGCATAGATCTCCCCTTCCAGAAAGCTAGCCAGGGTATGGTTCTGAAACGCAAGGGAATCAGACTGTTCTATGCCGGGAAAGGATGTGCTATACTTTTTTGAGTAGAGTTCGGTCCCGGCAATGATCCTGGCACGTTCACTGATCCTGTGCTTCAGGCTGGACTTCAGATGAGTTCCCTTCAGATGCTCGGTAAACTGAAGGCTGTCATCCACTGCCACATCGTCCAGATTATCGGTATAGGAAGCTGCCAGGTTGAGGATCCAATCCCGGGCTATCTCCCCTTTCCATGATCCATTTATATAATAGTTGTCATTGACCAGGCTGTAGAGGTAGGTGGATCCGGGATTGTTCAGGTTGTTTTCAAGGAGGGAGAGCCTGCTCTGATTGGCGGTGGCATAGAATTTAAGCATCCCGGACTTTCCGGTGTTCAGCCTGAAAGCCACATCCCCCAGGAGGGTTTGCGGTTCCTTCTCCCAGTTTCTGTTCTGGGGAAAGAGCTTCATATAGGGTCCCAGGTTTTCGTATTTAATGGAGGAGGTAAGGGATGCATTTTCCCAGCTAAGGGTACCTCCCAGTTCAGCTCCCACGGAGAGTAAGGATATATTCAATTGGTCCTGAACCGGCATGGCATTGGTTTGCAGTGCAAGAACAGATGACAGGGCCTGTCCGTATTCAGCCGAGTACCCTCCTGTGCTGAACATAGTGCCGCTGAACATAAAGGGACTAAAACGGCCCCTTACCGAATTATTGGGAGAAGAAGAGCTGTAGGGAACGAATACAAGGGTGCCGTCGATGAAAGTTTTGGATTCACGGCTATTCCCGCCTTTTACAAACAGTTTGCCTGACTCTCCCACTGTGGTGGTCCCCGGAAGCGCCTGAAGTGCTCCGAATACATCTCCGGCAGCCCCGGCAGTGGTTACCATATCCAATGAGTTCAGGGATATGGATTTCTTTTTATCACCAGCCTCAAAGGTTCCTGCTGTGATGGTGACCGCAGTTAATTCATTGAAAACTTCCTTGAGTTGGACCGGGGGAAGCTGAACAGCTGTTCCATCCAGGCTCAGGCTCGTTTTATGGGGTTCAAAACCTATGAATTCTATGCAGAGGACCTGTTCTCCTGAGGCCTCAGTGAGCAGTTGAAACAATCCATTACTGTTGCTTGAAGCTCCGTCATAGGTGCCTTCCAGATAGACGTTGGCACCTGCCAGGTCCTCACCCCGGGTGTCGCTAATATGTCCGCTGATGCGGGTCTGAGCATCAGCACCGGCAATGCGGAACAGGATCAGCGCGCAGAATATCAGGTTTTTTTGTGGCGATAGATTCATAGTGCATTTATTTGAAATGACACTACAAATCTCCGGCAGGTGATTCAGTTCCGGAAAAAAGAATGACTGAACTGTCGGATCATAGGGATGAAATGTAAAATCAGGCGAAACTGGCTATTTCCCTTTTCGTTTTTTCTTTTTCCTTCTCTTTTGAAAGGCCTCCTCCTGGTCCAGGAGGGACTGCCAGTCATCGCTCTGATTCTCCTTCGAGCTTTCCAGCGTGTGGGCATAATCATTCCTGGAGATATCGAGCTGTTGAATGGCTTTCCCCAGGCGGGTTTCAATTTTCGCCAGCAGCTCCTTCTCTTCTTCACTGCAAAAGGAAATGGCCTGCCCTTTTTGGGTCCCCCGACCGGTGCGCCCCACCCTGTGTACATAATGTTCCGGCAATTCGGGCAGATCGTAATTGATTACATACTCCACATCGGGGATATCCACTCCCCTGGCACTTACATCGGTAGCAATCAGCACTTTCAGTTCTGAACCCCGAAAACTACTCATCGTATTTTCGCGTTCCTGCTGTGCTTTATCCCCATGGATGGTTTCGGCAGACAGCCCTACCCGGCCCAGGGCTTTTCTGACCCGTTCGGCCCTGATCCGGGTTCGCACAAACACCAGTATTTTCTGATCAGGATGGTTCCTGATCACACTCTCCAGAAAAAAGCGCTTATCATCCATCTCAATAAATGCCACCGCATGTTCGATGTTCTTTGCAACGGGATCCTTGGGTGAGATCTGTATGCGGATGGGATTGGTCACCAGTGAATAGGCAATTTTCTTTATCTTCTCATCAATGGTGGCTGAGAAAAAAAGGGTCTGCCGTTTTCCGGGAAGGTGTCGCATCAGATCGCGAATGTCCTTAATAAAGCCCAGATCCAGCATATGATCGGCTTCATCCAGCACCAGAACTTCCACACGCTTCAGAAGCAGGGCACCCTGGCTTACCAGGTCGAACATCCTGCCAGGCGTGGCAATCAGCACGTCCACTCCTTTGTTTAGCTGTGCAATCTGGGGATCCTGGTCCACTCCGCCATGAATGGCAAATGCGCTGATACGGGTATGTTTCCCCAGGGTACTGAACACCGTTTCGGTTTGAATGGCCAGCTCATGTGTGGGTACCATGACCAGGCACTTCACTCCATCCGGTCGTCCTTTGATCTTCCTTTCCTGCAATGTATGTAATACAGGAATGGCATAGGCAGCAGTCTTCCCGGTACCCGTTTGCGCAATGGCCAGCACATCCTCCCCTCTTAAAATGGGAGGAATGGATTTGAACTGAATGTCGGTGGGTTTCTTATAACCCAGTTTGGAAATGCTGGTCTTGATTCCTTCAGCGATGCGGTATTCTTCGAATTTCATGCCCTATGAATGTGGTGCAAAGGTAGCAACTAAAGTTCCACGATTTATTCTTTTCTCTGCTCTTTCGAAAATTTGACTATCTTTGTCAAAATTTTCTTAGCCGATTTTCTAATAAGGCAGTTTTCCCGATATCAGGGACCCCTCTCTTTTTTTTCTGATTCAGCTAAGGCGGCAAGCTCTTCGAAGTTTGTCTATTTATACATTATAGCAGCCTTAAAATAAGGCTGTTGAAAATCTATTTTATGAGTAATTCAACAGTACAACACAAACACAAAAACAGACGACCAAGGGTCGTGAAAAATAACCACCCTGCCCAAAATAGCCATTTAGGTCAAAATCACAGAAACCGGAAAAATTCCCGTCCTGCCAAAAAAGCATCTACCCTTGATCCCTCCTTACTTGTTAAGGAAGCAGATTACACGGTGGTAGAAAAAGTTTTTCGTTCAGATCGCCTTGTACAAGATCTGCCAATTCAGGCAAAACTCAGGCAAACACTTGACAAAAAGGGATATAAGAGACCCACTGAAATTCAGGACAGAACCCTGGAAAGTCTTTTACAGGGCCGTGACCTGCTGGGGATCGCCCAAACGGGCACCGGTAAAACCGGGGCCTTCCTGGTGCCCATCATAGAGCAACTGCTTCAGAAACGGGTGAATCCTTATGCCCTGGTGGTAGTACCTACCCGGGAGCTTGCTTTACAGGTGGAAGAAGAATTTAAAAGCATGAGCAAAGGATTGGGCTTGTACAGTGCATGTTTTATTGGCGGAACCAACATTAACAGGGATCTTCAGACTTTACGAAGGAACAGTCATGTGGTGATAGCCACTCCCGGCAGGTTGCTGGACCTTACTGATCGCAAGGCCATTAACCTGGGCAAATTCAAAACATTGGTACTGGATGAGTTTGACCGTATGCTGGACATGGGTTTCATCCGGGATGTAAATCGTATCCTCGAAGGCATGCAGGATCGCAAGCAAACCATGCTCTTTTCAGCTACCCTTGATAAATCACAACAATCCATGATCAACAGCATATTGAAGAATCCGGTTACTGTGAAGGTTAGCAGTGGGAACATTTCAGGTGATGGTATTGACCAGGAGGTGATCCGCCTGGAGCCTGGTGAGGACAAATTTAAGGTCTTACATCATATGTTGTCGCAGGATGAGTTTAAGAAAGTCCTGCTATTCGAGGAAACCAAGCACAGGGTCAGCCGTCTTTGTATGAAGCTTAATAAAGCGGGTGTCAGGGCAGAACAGATCCATGGCAATAAAAGTCAGAATGCCAGGCAAAATGCGCTTAAAGCGTTTAAGCAGGGACGTGTTCAGGTACTGGTGGCAACTGATGTGGCTTCCAGGGGACTTGATGTATCAGATGTATCCCATGTGATCAATTACCAGGTACCACAAACACACGATAGCTACATTCACCGGATCGGTCGTACAGGGCGTGCTGGTAAGGTGGGAAAAGCCTATACATTCGTGTAGCAGGCTCAGTGCTTATTCCTGCCAGGGAATTCTGCCGGCTTCCTGGATATGCTCCCGGAGCTGTTCCCGGAGTTCCTTGAAAACCTCGGAATCTGATTGATCCAATGGACTGGTTTCATAAGGATCCCTGTTCAGATCAAAAAGCTGGATCGCTTCATAGGGCGTATTCTGAAGTATCTTATCATGCCCCTTACGGGCTGCATAATACGCTTGCCCTCCGTAGGATCCCCCTTCGCGCCTAACCCAGAACATATAGCGTTTCGGAGGCTCCTGTTCTTTTCCGAGAAGCAGGGGCAGGAAGCTGATCCCATCCACTTCCTCCGGAATGTCCAGGCCAGCCAGCTCGCAAAAGGTCGGAAGCAGATCCATCAACATAAGTGGAACATCCGAGCGGCTGCCTTCCTCGATCCTTCCCTTCCAGCTGACGTAAGCAGGAATACGGATGCCCCCTTCATACATATCCTGTTTCCCCCCTCTCAGTTTGCCGTTGCTCTGTTGGTAGCGAAGTGCTCCCCCATTGTCGGAGGTAAAGACAATCAGTGTATTCTCAATCATGCCCGAAGTTCTCAGGTAATCCATGACCTTTCCGATATTCGCATCCAGGTGTTCGATAAAGGCTACGTTTTTTGCCCGTTTTTCAGATAGTCCGGGTTCTCTTGCCTTTACCTCATTAAGAAAGCTCTCAGGGGGTTGGATGGGGAAATGGGGTGCATTGTAAGCCAGGTATAGGAAGAAGGGATGCGGGTCCTCCCTGCGCTCCTGAAGGTAATGCAGGGTCCATTCTGTGAACAGGTCGGTGGCATGTCCCTCAGGACTGATCACATCCTTATTAAATCTCATCCAGTTCACTCCTCCCCTCAGGTGCGTCCAGTAATCATCCATCATATCCCCCAGGAATCCCCTGAAATAATCAAAACCCCGATCGTTGGGTATGTGGGGAGATTTATATCCCAGGTGCCATTTTCCGATCATGGCTGTATGGTAGCCCCTTTTTTTAAGGAGTTCGGGAATCAGTACAGCACTTTCATCCAGGTATCCCCAGCTGTTGTCTTTGATCTGGCGTATTACGCCGGGTACCCCAACCAGGTCGGGATATTTACCTGACAGTAAGGAGGCCCTGCTTGGGGAGCACACCGTGGAATTGGCATAGAACTGATGGAATGTCATGCCCTGCCTGGCAAGCCGGTCTATGTGGGGGGTCTTTATATCAGGAGCGCCCTGGATACCCAGATCTCCAAATCCCAGATCATCCACCAGGATGCATAATATGTTTACCGGTTTATCTGAAGAGTGCTGAGCGGATACAATACCCGGAGTCAATGCCATGAGGACTATCCAGCAAAGAATTAAGATTTTCATATCAGTTGATTTTCAGGATAGCTTAAGATGCAAAACTTTTTTGTAAATTATGGTATATTTCAATAAAGTGCCTGATGATCAACGATCATTCGAAAACCACAGCCGGCAAGTTTGTGCTGCGGATGAAAACTTTCTATATTCATCTCCGGGAGAAGGGTTTTTTTAAGTACGTGGGGCGAAATCTGCTAAGCATTATCCTGATTTACGCATTTCTTGTAGTCCTTGTTTATTTGACAGGCAGGTACCTGGTGGATTTTGAACAGTTGTTTCAGGGGATTATCTCCCGATTATCGGACCGTTTTGTATTGCTGCTCTTCTTTGCTTCAGAATCCTTTACCGGGATGATCCCCGTGGATCTTTTTGTGGTATGGACCCAGAAATTCGAGAATTCCCTGCTTTACCTGGCCCTGCTCGGGGTATTATCCTACGCGGGGGGCATCATCTCCTATGGAATAGGTACCTGGATCTCCGGCCGTCCAAAATTTAAAGCTTATTGGGAACGGCGCTTAAGAAAATACATGGGATTTGTAAGAAAATGGGGAGGTGCATTTATAGTGATAGCCGCCTTGTTCCCATTCACCCCGTTTTCTCTGGTGGTTATTGCATTAACCCTGTTTAAATATCCCTTCAGGCTCTTCCTGCTATATGGCATAAGCCGGCTTGTGCGCTTCGTTTTGCAGGGCATCATTCTATTCAACCTGCTTCATCTCGATCAGTGGGTGGTGTAATGCAGCTGTATTTTACCTTTTAATCATTGTAATGGAAAGTACTTCCAGCATTGGATCTGATCCATTTACCGAGAGTGTATGAAATCCTTCCTCCAGTTCTATTTTTCCAAGACCGATCCTTGCCCAGCTTTGCCCGATGGCTTCTGCTTTCCGGTCGATGCGGCTGTAATTCGGATCTTTCACCGGGATGAAGGCGGGAAGAGTTAAGCCCAATTGCCTGTCTGATATCTCCAGGTGCAGGGAAGTGGCAAGGGGAGCAGTATATTTTATATAACATTCGTAACTGTCCTTGCTTCTTACGTCCAGGGGCCATGAAACTTTCGAATCCTCCATATCCAGTCCCCTTACCCAGTCGTTGGACCATCCGCTGGGCGACCAGTAATACCTGGCAGATCCGGAGAGAAAGCCTTCATGGGCAGGAATTACCACTGAATCGGAGGCTCCCACCGGAATTGGTGGAATGCTAAGAGATTCGAAGCTGCTGAACCATTCATCGTAAATGAGTTTCAGGCTATCGGCAAGTTCAGGCAAAGAATCTGTCAGCATGTCTTTCTCGCCCCGGTCTGATCTGGAGGTCAGTTCCGGATTGTCATCTGTCCTGAAGGTCAGGCGCCAGTCGGCCGTTCTTACCGCACCCGGGCTTGCTTTTACTTCCACTCCGGGATTAACATGGGTAAACAGAAAGCGGGCCTCTTCCCTGTCCACTCCATAGATCCTTCCACTCAGGTCCATTCCGTGAATCTCCCGGACCGGCTTGAAGTCCAGTCCCATGATCCCGGCCAGGGTGGGAAGCAGGTCGATATGAGCGCTTGTGGAATTAATGATTTTATTTTCAGGTATATGGTCCTTCCACTGGATAAAGCAGGGCACCCTTACGCCTCCGTCGTTCACCCATGCTTTACGTCCTTTCATATGCCCGTTAAAGCGATCCGTATTGGGTCCGTTATCTGTCATGAAAAGCACAATGGTATTTTCCTCCAGTTCCAGTTCCCTCAGCTGATCCATCAGTCTGCCCACATTGTCATCGATATTTTTTACCATCCCGTAAACTGAAGCATTCATGATCTTCAGAGCCGAATCCCTTTCTTCAACCAGGTTGATGTAGCGATCAAAGTAGGCATCAGGCACCTGGAAAGGGGAATGGGGTGTATTGTAGGCCAGATAACAGAAAAAGGGCTCTTCCTGGTTTATCTTGATGTATTCAATCGCCCTGTCGGTACAAATATCAGCTATGTAGCCTTCCGTTTTAACCATGCGCCCGTTGTCTTCAAGTACAGGATCAAAATACTTGTTCCAATGTCCTGCCGTAAACCCAAAAAAGTGATCGAAACCCTGACTGAGGGGATGATGCGGATGGTGAGAACCATTGTGCCATTTTCCAATGCAGGCCGTGGAATAGCCATTGTCCCTCAGTACCTCTGCCAGGGTATACTCCTCAGAGTCCATTACTTCCCCTCCCCTTGTCACGTAATATGTTCCGGTGGCCATTGGCCGCCGGCCTGTCAGCACGGCAGCCCTGGTGGGTGCACATACGGGACTCACATGGAAATTATCCAGCCGGACCCCGTTCAAACCAATGGCATCCAGGTGGGGCGTTTCCAGAATCTGGTTTCCATGCAGGCTCAGGTCCCCGTAACCCTGATCATCCGTAATGATCAGCAGCAGGTTGGGCGGAGTTTCAGGCCCTGGGAATAATTCTTCCTTCAGCTGACGGTATGCTTCCAGATCCTCTCCATCAAGCTCACTAATGGGAAGTGCATCCTGTTCAAGAATATCGGAGTCGAGCCTGTAAAACGCTCCGTCCTGGTACAATTTATACTTGTCATTCTGGGCAAAACTATTTCGGTAGCGGTTCACAAGCTCTCCCCAGCGGGGATCATAATGCACCCTTACAGTCTCTCTTTCTTTATAATTGCTCCCTTCCAGCAGTGGAAGAAAACTACGACCATCCGATTCCGTTTTGGCTCCGGTCAGATCAGCCAGGGTGGCAAAAAAGTCGCTGAATTCAATCAGGCCCTCATGCCTTCTGGCTTTCTTTATCTTCTTTGGCCAGTTTATCAGAAGAGGAACATGTACCCCGTCTGAAATGGTCATTCCTTTGGCCCCCTTGACTCTTCTATTTACAGTCTGGCTTACAATCTTTCTGCTGGTTCCGTTGTCGGCCGTAAAAATCAGAATGGTATTCTCCCTGGTCCCTGTTTCCTCCAACTTGCGGATAATTTTTCCGATAATTTGATCGGTATAGGCCATCATATCTTTGAAATATGCGGTATCATTCCTGTACCTGGCTTGCTCATCTTCCCAGTTCCCGGAACCAGGAGTGGGTACAAATGGATCATGGACCAGGACCATGGGGTAATAGGCAAAGAAAGGCTTGCGCTGCTTCCGCTCAATGAAGTCAAGCACAAAATCACAGAAAATATCTGGTCCGTAGTCATTCTGTCCCGTCTCCAGCAGCTTTCCGTTCTGTTCGATCAGGGGTTTTGCATAGCGCTCTCCTTCAGACCTTGTATGGGTAAGCTGCCATAAACAATATTCATCAAAACCCATCTGTACAGGACGAGAAGCATCGTTCCAGTCTTTTATTTGATCGGGGTAACTCAATCCGTTAAGCTGCCACTTTCCGCTGATGCAGGTACTGTATCCTGCTTCCTTCATAAGATGGCCCATGGTCTTCCATTCGGTGCCCAGGTAGCCGAAATACTCATAGTTCCTTGAATTGTACAGGCCGGTCATCAGCTTTACCCTGGAAGGGGTACACAGGGGTTGAGAAATGCATGTACTGACCACCAGTCCCTCCCCGGCCATCTTTTCCAGGTTCGGTGTTTCATAGGATGTGCCGCCATATACACTCAGGCATTCGGTACCCATATCGTCGGCCATGATCAGGATTACGTTGGGAGGCTTATTGCATGAACTCAGGAACAGGGTGAGCACTGCAAGCATATAAAAGGTGATTTTCATGGGAGACCTGTCTGGTTTGAATTCTAATTTACTTAGTTTTGGAATATCATATAAACCTAAAAAACTTTCTTGTGATTCACTAATCATCAATCTCACCAAGCTATGAAAACTATTGCCATCTTTATAATCAGCAGCCTGTTATTCATGCTTTCATGCAAGCAGGAAAGTGATAAGCCAAAGCCCAATGTGGTCATTATTTTCCTGGATGATTCGGGCTGGTCCGATTTTGAACCCTTTGGGGAAGAGGTGCTTAAAACACCTCATGTTTCTCAGCTCGCCGCTGAGGGAACAGCCTTTCATAATTTCTATGTACCCCAGGCTGTATGCTCCGCATCCAGGTCAGCCTTGTTGAGTGCCTGCTATCCCGGTCGTACCAAGGTGTTTGGGGCACATGGACCCAATGCCTGGGGACTGGATACTACATTTGCCACCATGGGTGAGGTGTTCAGTTCGGCTGGTTATGCCACGGCAGCCTTTGGGAAGTGGCATTGCGGCGACCAGCCCGAAACCCGCTCTTTTGCACGTGGGTTTGATGAAACCTGCGGACTGATGTACTCCAATGATATGTGGCGATATCATCCTGAGAGTCCGGATTACTGGGGTCAGTGGCCCCTGCAATACTGGGAGAATGGAGAAGTAGTCATAGATGATGTGGAGAAATCGGATCAGAAAAACCTGACCCGCTGGTATACCGAGCATGCAGTTGATTTTATAAACAGGCACCAGGATCGGCCTTTCCTGCTTTATGTGCCGCATAGTATGCCTCATGTACCTTTATTCTGCAGTGAAGCCTTTGAAGGTAAGTCCGGTAAAGGGCTTTACGGAGATGTGATGCTGGAAATAGACTGGAGCGTGGGCCAGATAAACCGGGCCTTGAAAGAGAACGGCCTGGAAGGGAATACCATTGTCATTCTGACATCTGACAATGGACCCTGGATCTCCTATGGCAACCATGCAGGTCTTACCCCGTACAGGGAAGCAAAGGGTACAAGTTTTGACGGAGGAGTGCGTTCAGCCTGCATCATGAAGTTTCCGGGAAAAATCAAGGAAGGTGCCATTTCTGAGAGGACCATTGGGAGTGTGGACCTCCTCCCCACCCTTTCTCACCTGGCAGATATCTCTCTGCCTGAAAATGAGATAGATGGCAGGAATGTATGGGAACTTATCACCGGAGTTCAGGGAGCAGAGAATCCGCATGAGTACTATGCCTTCTCCAATAACAGCAATTTTGAAGGGATCATTAGCGGGGATGGAAATTGGAAACTGCACCTGCCGCATGGCTACCGGAGCCTGGAAAGAGCGGGCATGGATGGATTGGCCGGAGAATATACCCAGCTGCATACCGACACAGCCCTCTTTCATATGGAAGTGGATCCCTACGAAACCACGAATGTAATAAAAGATTACCCGGACGTGGCTGCTGAATTAATCAGGCTGGCAGAAAAACACCAGTCCCGTTTTTACAGCAATTAGATGCTTAAGCCAGTTTGATACCCTGGTTCCAGCCATCCACGTAAGAAGGCTCCATCCATGCAACACTTCTGCCCCGGTAGAAGGGTTGCAGCGCCAGCCTGAGTTCATCCATCTTCTGAGGATCGAGCGCTTTGAAATTTCTGATGATCTCCAGGTTGGCCTGTAGTACATCCATGCTGTCGATCCCCACATTGATCATATGAAAATCGTCCAGGCTCAGGGCATATTTCATCAGATCGCCGGCATCCAGTCCATCGACCGTTTCACGGGGACGGATTACTTTCATGGCCACCACCCCCATTCCTTTCTTCATGGCAAAGGGAGCCGGAAGCTCTTCAAACTTCTGGGATCCATCAGTGGACTGGTGATTCAGAGCCATCATCATCACATCAAAATCATACAATTCAGCTGCCCGCTTCATTCCTTCTGCCGAGGCATGACCTGTGAATCCAATGTGTTTAATTACACCTTCACTTTTGTATTGCTGAAGGACCTCCAGTACTTTGCCCTTTTCTCCGAGCTGCTCGGCATCTTCCACTGAAGTAATAGCGTGTATATGCATCAGGTCCAGGTGGTCGGTCTGCAACCTTTCAAGGCTTCTTTCCACACTCTTTTTTGCCTCCTCTGCTCCCCTGTCACCCGTTTTTGACACCATGAAAACTTTGGACCGGTGGTTAAGCAGGATTTTACCCACCCGTTCTTCACTGGAAATCTGATCATTGCCATAACTGGCCGCCGTATCCCAGTAATACAGGCCCTGATCAAGTGCATATTCAAGGATCTGCAAAGCTTTGTCATCATCCTGAACCGACATCCAGCGGCTTCCGCAGCCAAAACCCATTACCGGGACCCTGGCTCCTGTACTGCCCAGTTTCACTGTGGGTAAACCTTTTGGATCATAGGGCGATCCTGCACATCCTGCAGCAGGTACTATTGTGACAGCAGCCGCTGCGGTAGCTGTGGTCTGTACAAATTTCCTTCTGGTGATTTTCCTGGTCATGAT
>JBDLIM010000093.1:0-15465 GCA_039714915.1 Bacteroidota bacterium | reverse complement strand
TTCCTGGCCTTCGCAAGCAATTTCATCGATGTCGACACGGTCATCCCTGCCATGCTGGCCGATGCCGGAGGCAGTGCCGTCCAGATCGGGATCCTGACTGCCATCATGCTGGGGGGCTCCAGTTTCACCCAGCTGATCTTTGCCCCCATTATCAGTAACTTCCCTTATAAAAAGAAATTCCTGATTTCCGGGATCACCACCCGGATCTTTTCCCTGCTTTTCCTGGGGCTGATGCTGCGTTACTCATCCCTCATCGAAGCAAACCAGCAGGTTCTGCTCATCTTCCTGCTCATCACCCTCTTCTCGGTGGGAGGTGCCTTTGCCAATGTGAGCTATACGGATATCCTGGGAAAATCAATCCTGGACAGTGCCCGTAAACCTTTCTTCTCAGCCAAACAGGTTATTAGCGCCAGCGTTCTCCTGGGATCGGCCTTTCTGGCCCGTCATATACTGGGAAGCGCAGACTATCCCGTGAATTACTCCCGTATGTTCCTTATTGGCTTCCTTGCGCTAAGCATTGCATCTTTGGGATTCTGGGGTATAAGGGAACGCATCCCTTCGGAACTAAAGGTGAGGAGCCCGCGTCACTTCTTCGTACTAATCCGTAGGGAGATGAAGCAAAATCCCAGGCTTTCCTGGTTCCTGGGCTTTATCAACACCATGGGCATCGCCCCTGCCCTGCTGCCCTTTATGATCCTCTACTCCAGGGAAGATATGGCCGCCGGCTGGGGGATCAATACGGGTACATTGCTACTGCTAAAGGTATTAGGCAGCGTGCTAACCGGAGCCCTGCTCTTTTTGTATGCTCGTAAATTCAAATACAGGAAGCTGCTTTTTGTCAATGCCCTGCTGGCCGTGGCCGCCCCAATGCTTATCCTGCTGTTTCCTTCACGCTCCGTAATCCACCTGGTATTCCTGCTGGGAGGCATTATCTACGCATTTTACAGCGTTAGTATGAACGGGGTGCTGCTGGAAGTCTCCGGGCGCAGTAACCGCACACTTTACACCGGCATCGCGGGGGCCGGCAACATTCTTCCCGCCCTCTTCCCTTTGCTGGGCGGCTATATTATCAAACACTGGGGCTTCCTGCCCTTCCTGCTCCTGTTCTCAGGTCTGATCCTGCTCTCCCTGTACTTCATCCGGAAGCTGGACTGTGAAAAGTAAAAGGCCTGTTACCCGGCGAAATCGTCAACCGTAACGGGCAATCTGCTCCAGGTGCTTCTTGTTCAGCACCTCCACCTTACGGCCCTTTACCGATAGGATCTCCTGTGTTTTGAACTGGCCCAGTATCCGGCTGGTGCTTTCCCGTGACATACCTGCCAGGTCAGCCAGGTCGGAACGGCTGATAGTCAGATGGAACTCCCGGCTGAAATAAACCTCGTTTACCAGGTAAAGGAGGGCATCGGCGATTCGTGCATCCATATTCTTATAGATGATGTTGGTGAGCCTGCGGGAATAGCGGTTCTGGGTGTGGTTAAAGTGTTTGACCAGCTTGGGGATATTCTTCTTGGTCTTCAAAATAAACGATTTGAAGGCATCCAGGTCAATCAGGCAGGCCCTGGAATCCACTACCGCCGCACTTGAGCGATAAAGCATATTGTCTTCGAAAATGGCCGGAATATCCAGGAACTGAAAAGGCCTTACCAGCTCCAGGATAAAGGCCTTGCCACTGTCTCCTTCCACATAAACCTTGGCCATCCCCGACAATAGAAATACCAGGTAGCGGGATTCGGTCCCCTGCTTGTAAATGGTCTCTCCCGCTTTGAAATCCACCTCCTTCTTGTGGGAATAGAGGAATTCATATTCAGGGTCCGACAGGCCGTTGAAAAAACATTGAGTCCGGTGCTTGCACTGGGAACAATTCAGTTTTCGTATATAATCCTGCATAGAATAATCATAATGTGAGATATCTCAAAATAAACCCGGGGTTATCTCATAATCAAATCTGATAAGCGTTTCCCCAATCCGGTACATTTGCATCGGATTGACAAAACTAAGGAAATTGGATCACAAAATCCCCAGATTCGGGACCATAAAAAAGAGAGAGACGCTTACGGTGGCGCCCCTGGACTTCCCTGTAAAGTACCAGGTGCTCTATTCTCCCGATCCTTTTCCCGGCTACTATTGTAACGAAGATAAGCCCGCCGACAACAGTTGCAAAACTTTCTCTTACTACATCCCCTTCGAACAAAGCCCCCCGGCTGATGAGGACATGCTCTGCAGGATCAGCCTGGAGATCCAGCAGAAAGATTCAGTAGATATCTGTCCTGCTTTGATCCGGGTCAAAGGGGATCAGTTTCGTGCCTTCCGGGTTAAGGAGATTGAGCCCGGGCAGCTGCTCTCCATTTTTGATCTGTTAATGGACCATGGACTCAAACTGAAAAAGAACAGGCCCACCAACAGTTTTCTGGCCCATATTAAACTGAAGGGCTTTTTTGAGATTCAGCAAATTGAGGAGGGTGTCTTTCGCAACGTGGAATCAAAGGATCTTTATTACATGATACTTCCTGGTGTTGTGGAATGGAGCACATTTGAAAAACTGATCACCTATCAGAAAACCAAGGGGAAATTCAAGAATTTTGATGCTGCCATCGGCTATTGGCTGGATAAACCTTCGCTGGTGGACTTCCTCAGGATCTACGGAACCGATCTGGATGTGAGCCAGCTCAAAATCATTCGCGACGAGTTCCTGGAGAACAGTGAAAAATTTACAGAGCAGGGCATTTTGATATAAACAAATTTATAAGCTATGAAGTCAAAGGCAATCCTAATTATATTCTTCATGTTGCTGGCCGTCTGGCTGATCCTGAATCAATCGGCCTCGGCGGAATACCTGATATCCGGAGCTCTTATCGCTCTGGCCATTTCCCTGATGCTCTGCAAGGAGTGTGTGGTACTGAATGAACTGGCATTGACTCCCAAAGCATTATGGTATACCCTGGTTTACCTGTTTGTCTTCCTGGGCGAACTGTTTAAGGCCAATATTGATATGGCCCGCAGGGTTCTCAGTCCCTCCCTTCCCATAAAACCGGGTATCATAAAAGCGGAAACCACACTTAAATCGAAAATGGCAAGGCTGATCCTGGCCAACTCCATTACCCTTACCCCCGGTACATTTACCATCGATATCATCGGGGACACCCTCTATATCCACGTAGTGAACCTGGATACGGAAGATACGCAAAAGTTCGGGGAACAATTAGTCGGAAAATTTGAAAAATATCTGGAGGTAATATATGGTTAATACGATTCTGTCAATATCGATGATTATAATCGGGATCTCGTTCCTGCTGGTCATTGTCCGCTTCCTGAAAGGGAAAAGCCTGGCCGACCGGGTGGTGGCACTGGATGTGCTTACCATCAGCAGCATCGGCCTGATCGTCCTGCTCGCCCACTTCATGGGAAGAAGGATTTACATAGATGTGTCCATTGTCTATGCCATTCTGAGTTTTATAGGGGTCATTATTGTGGCCAAATACCTGGAAAAAAGTTTATAATATGGAGTTCTTGAAAATTACGGGGGCCATACTGAGCCTCTTCGGTTCGCTTTTTATTCTGTTTGCCTCCATCGGACTGCTGCGTATGCCCGATGTATTTAACCGCATCCAGGCAGGGACAAAAGCTACTACCCTGGGGTCTATGCTTACCCTGCTGGGAGTGGGACTGGTGCATACCGACTGGCTTTTAAAGCTGGCGGTGCTGATTATTTTCGTGTTGATTTCCAACCCGGTTTCCTCGCATGTGCTGGGAAGGGCAGCCCATTACACCGGCATTCCCTTATCCGATATTACACATACCGATATGTTGAAAAAAGATAAAGAATCATGATACAAACCATTCTTGTCATCCTGATCACGGCGATCATGTTGGTGATGGCTATTGTGGCCATTTATCATAAGAACCTGCAGGTGGCTGTAATTGCCTCCGGGGTGATCAGCCTGTTTGCCTCCGTGGTCTATATCATCCTGTCGGCCCCCGATGTGGCTATTACAGAAGCCTCCATCGGTAGTGTGCTGACCGTTGCCATATTCTTTTACATCCTTAACAGAATCCGTCATGAAAATCCTGAGAAATAGTGTACTGCTGGTAGTCATAGGGTTCATGGCCTGGATGATGTACGACCTTTATGCAAGTTATAACAGCCGCGATGCACTGAACGAAACGGCCGCTTATTATGCCGGGCAGGGTCCGGCGGAGACCGGTGCGGCCAACCTGGTGACCTCGGTGGTGGTTACCTACCGGGGGCTTGACACCCTGGGGGAGGTGACCATCCTGTTCCTGACAGCGGCTATTATCGGTTTGCTTCTCAGAACAGAGAAAAACGAACATTTAAGCCCTTTGAGGACCTCCAGTGAATTACTGGTAACCGCAGCCAGGATGCTGATCCCGGTAATCACCCTGATCGGGGTCTACATTTTTATTAACGGGCACCTTACTCCCGGGGGAGGATTCCAGGGAGGGGCTATTCTGGCTTCCACTTTTATCCTCCTGCTGATCTCGGCATCTCAGAAGAAGATTGGCCACCGCCTCCTGGAAGTGACCGAGTCATTTTCCGGATTCACTTTTGTCATGATTGGTATCCTTGGGGTGATCCTGGCAGCAGGGTTCCTGGATAACAGCATTTTACCCCCAGGGAAATTTGGGGCACTGTTCAGTGCAGGCGCCATCCCGCTTATCTACAGCTTGATCGGCTTGAAAGTAGGAGCCGAACTATCCACCATTATCCTGGGATTGAATCATATCCAGGGACATGATGAGGAAACGAACTAAAAACAAGCACCTGCATGAAATATCTTGAAATAGAATATATCAGTGTAATCGCCGGTTTTCTTTTGCTGATGGCCGGATTGTGGGGCATTGTCTCCCAGAAGAACATTATCCGGATGATTATCAGCTTCAGCATTATTGATACCAGCATTCACCTCCTTCTGGTCGCCATCGGATACATGAAAAACCGTACCGCTCCCATCCTGGATGATGCGGTAAGCCGGACTGAGGCTGCAACCCGGGTCACTGATCCTGTCCCACAAGCGCTTGTGCTTACGGCCATCGTGATAGGCGTGGGGATCACCGCCCTGCTGCTCACCTTTGCCCTGAAGCTGTACAGGCAGAACAACTCTCTGGAAATTAATCAATTCAAATCACTGAAATGGTAAGTCCTATATATATTGTAGCCGCGTTACTGGGAACCGCATTCCTGCTTGGATTATTTAAAAAACAGGAGTCTGGATTTGCAGGTATACTTTCACTCCTGGCTCTCAGTTTTTCACTGTTTGTTTCAGCCAGCTGGTTCCTGCAACTATCTTCCGGAAACCTGGAAACCCTGCAGATTTTCACGGGAGGTTCCAGGCCCCCTTTCGCCATCAATTTGCAGATGGGGCTCGAGGAGTCGCTATTTACCATGGTCATTAACCTCCTGGGTACCCTGGGGTTTATTTATCTCTACCGGGATTTCCGGGAACAGGGGATCAGGGGAGCGGTACTCTTCCTGGTACTGGTGATGGCCATGAATGTGCTGGTCATGTCCAGGGACATATTCAACCTTTTTGTATTTTTGGAGATAGGTACCATCGCCACGGCCGGACTGCTATACCTGAAAAAGGGAAACAGCTCCGCGGTGGCCGGATTCAAATACCTGATCGCCCTGGGAGTGATCTCCTCCTTCCTGCTCATCGGCATTGCTTTCTTTTACCTGCATAGCGGCACCCTGAACATCGATACTTTCTTACAGAGCAAGCATACAGCTGTAAAAGGTCTCTCACTGGCACTTTTCCTGGTGATGATGTCCGTATTGCTGGAATTAAAACCTTTTCCTGCCAACGGCTGGGCCCTGGATGTATACCAGGCTGCCCATCCCGGACTCAGTGCCATGATCTCGTCGGGAACGGCCACCGCCTCCATTTTTATCTTTTACAAGCTACTGCCGATGACCGGCAACAGCTGGCTGCCCTTTCTGACGATCCTGGGGGCCATTACCTTTATTGCATCCAACCTCCTGGGCATTGCACAGCAGAACAGCAACCGCCTGCTGGGTTATTCATCCATCGGGCAAATCGGACTGATGCTGATGGTACTGGGACTGGCACCCAGGCTGGGTGAGCATTTCCGCTTTATCTTTATGGCTGTATTTATCAGCCATTTCCTGGCCAAGGCCGGCCTCTTCTGGATCTCCGGCATAGTCAAAAAGGAGCAACTCCGCCACTGGTCCGTTTTACGCCGTAACAGGCTCCTGCTCTTCATGTTTGGCTTTTTCTTGCTGACCCTCATCGGCTTTCCGCCCTTTCCCTCTTTTTACGGGAAGTGGCAGCTGATCATGGAGCTGGCCCATCAGAAGATGTTCGTGTGGATAGTGCTGATCCTGGCAGGTTCCTTTTTTGAAGGATTGTACCTGTTCCGCTGGTTCGGCTATGCCATGAAGGAGCCGCTCGAGAAGAATGAAACCCTTGAATGGCACTGGGAAAAGATTATCCCCCCGGTGCTCTTCACCCTGTTTACCGCTGTGGCCGCCTGGTATTTCAACAATGCCTCTGAATATGGCCATACACTGAGCCTTGTACCCCTTGGTTTCATCATTCTTCTTTTCCTTCTGGATTTCCTGCCGGCATGGATCAAAAACTCACTGGTGATTGCTGCCATGGTGATCTATTCCGTGAGGCTGTATCCTGAAATAGCGGATGACACGCTGAGACTGATTTTTGCAGGTATATTTATGGTCGGGGGAATACTCACGCTTTTTGCCGGATATTCGGTGAAAGGCAGAAGAGAAGGATTCTTTCCCTTTGCTGTCATGATGTATACCGGGCTTATTGGCCTTATTGAAGCAGAAAACCTGTTCCAGTTCTTTTTTGCCTGGGAATTGATGACTCTGGGATCTTATATCCTGATACTCAGGGGGAAAAGAAGCATGAAACATGCTTTCAACTACATGTTGTTTTCCCTGGGGGGTGCCTACCTTATTTTTGTAGGGATCGCTCTTTCATTCACAGGACAATACTCCCTGGACCTCAGCATCCTTTCCAGCAGTAGCTTACCGGGCTGGAGCTACACCCTGCTGGCCATCGGATTCCTGACCAAAACGGCTGCGCTGGGGCTTCATATCTGGCTTCCCGGGGCACATGCCGAAGCTGAATCTGATGTTTCACCCATGGTATCCGGGATTCTTTTAAAAGGCGGTGCGTTCGGACTGATCCTTCTTTTCCTGCTCATGGGCGCCGAGCAATCGGAACAATACAGCCTCCTCTATATACTGGGCTGGCTGGGAGCAATCACCGCCCTGGGTGGGAATCTGCTGGCTGTGTTCCAGGAAGATGCCAAGCGCCTGCTGGCCTACTCCAGTGTGGGTAACCTGGGTTATATCCTTTTCGCGCTGGCTTTTATGACCAATGTGGGATGGCTCACCGCACTTACCTATTCCATCAACCACTTCATGTTCAAGACCCTGCTATTCCTGGCCATTGGGGGTGTGGTCATGAGGGTAAAGACCCATAAGATGTATGAAATGGGGGGGCTGATCAAACAGATGCCCTGGAGCTTTGTGGCGGTGCTGGTGGGTATCATCACCCTGGCAGGGATCCCTCCCCTGTCCGGTTTTGCCGGAAAATGGCTCTTCTATAATGCTGTTTTGACCAAAGGGTGGTATTTCCAGGGGGCCCTGATCTTCTTCTCGGGGACCATTGCCTTCCTCTATGCCTTTAAACTGATCCATTCGGTATTCCTGGGACAGCCCAAGGACCGCTTCCGGATGGTAAAGGAAGTGCCCGTCTGGTACATCATTCCCCAGGCCATCCTGATCATCGGCATCCTGGTCTTTTCGGCCCGTCCCGATATTCTGCTGAAACCGTTGGGGACCATGCTGGCCCAGACCGGATACTTTCCATCCGACAGCTTAAATTGGGAGAATGTGACCGCCAGCACCGATCTGGGTTACTGGAACGGATATAAGATCATGATTGTGATCGGAGTGATGTTCCTGGTGCTGCTATCCTGGCTCTGGGTAATGAGTCGCAAGGCGCAGAAGGTGAAACAATTCAATATTGTGTATGCCGGAGAACGTCCCTTTACCCCTGAGACCACACATTATTCACATAATATGTTCCACCATTTTTACAGGGCCGTTGGCTTCCTGTCGCTACCCGTGGCCACCGGGTTCTGGAACGGAGTAAATTCAGTGACTCATCGGGTGGCTGAGAGTGCAAGAAAGATCTATTCAGGCAACGGGCAGACCTACATTTTGCATATCATGATCTACACTCTTATTATCTATCTGTTAATGTTTTAGTTATGAGCCTATTTATCAGAATACTGTTTGTCCTGCTGGGCCTGTTTATTGTCTTTAACTGGGGCCTGATCATGTCAGGGATCATTCGCAAGATCATAGCCCGGGTGGGAATGCGCCGCGGAATCAAGGTGATCCAGCCTTATATTAACCTGATTAAGAACTTCAGCATACGATCACAACTTTCCCATGGTGTAATGTTCTACCTGGGGCCGGTATTCCGTTTATCGGGCGGTGTGGGAATCTTTCTCTTTATGCCCATGATCTACGGTTCGGAATACTGGAGCAATTTTTCTTTTACCGGGGACCTGATCCTGATCGCATATTTCATGTTCTTCGGGATGCTGGGAATGGCCCTTGGAGCAGGCGAAGGGGGACATCCCTATTCGGCCATCGGCATTTCCAGGGGACTTGCCCAGTTCACAGCCATTGAACTGCCACTGACCCTGGCCATCCTCTCCATAGCCATTCAGTATAAAACGCTTTCGCTGACCGAGATCGTTGCAGCACAGCAGGGAGGCATCCAGAACTGGACCCTGGTGACCAATCCCCTGGCCACTGTGGCAGCCATGCTTTCCTTCCTGGGAGCCATGGGACACTCGCCATTTAACGTGGTTATGGCGCCGCAGGAGAATCCCATCGGGCCACCCACCGAATACCACGGAACCTTCCTGGGGGTACTCCAGACCAACCGGGCCATCCTCCACGTGGTGGAAGCGGTACTCTATATGAACCTCTTTTTCGGCGGGGCCACCAGCTGGTGGATACTCTTCGTGAAGACATTCCTGATCTATTTCTGGTCGGTATTCGTGGGAATGGTGTTTCCCAGATTCAGGGTGGACCAGTCCATCCCCTGGTTGCTAAAGATCCCGCTGGTGATAGGGATCCTGGCCATTATAATATTTATGATTTAGCATTATGTCTGAAAAGAAAGATATACCCGAAGATAAGTTTCTGGCTCCAGAGAATCAGAAGCATACGGTTACCGGACCTGAAGGAGAAATCATCCAGGTGGATCCGCTGAACGATTATTTCTGCCAGGACCTGCCCAAAGTGGAGGCACCTTACAAAGGGGTTTTGGAGAAATTTCTCAATTGGGCGAGAGCCGAATCGCTCTGGGTACTTGGATTCGGAACAGGCTGCGGAAGCATTGAGCTGCCTCCTCTGTTCTCGCCCCGTTTCGATGCATACCGCTTTGGAGTGATGATGCGACCCACTCCCCGCCAGTCCGGAGTACTGATTGTCTCAGGCTACCTGTCGGTGAAAACACTGAAAAGGGTCATCCGGAGCTATGAGCAGATGCAGAATCCCAAGTATGTGATTGCCCTTGGAAGCTGTACCATCAACGGGGGCATGTATTGGGACAGCTATAATACCATCAACCGGCTGGACTACTACCTTCCCGTGGATGTTTACATTGCCGGCTGCATGCCCAGGCCCGAGGCTATCCTGAGCGGATTCAACAAGCTGAAAGAACGCATCAAAAGCGGAAATGCAGAGGGTGCCAATGAGTATGTGGAAAAGCTGGATTGGTACAAAGCCAACCAGAAAAAGGTGATTAAGGATTGGAACATGCCCACTTATAACTGGTAAATGAAAACACTATGAGAGATATAATCAGCCATTTAAAAAAGCGGTTCCCGGTATACGAAATTGCCGAAGGTCCCAACGGGATGATCCTCATGTCGGTGGAAGCGGCCAAACTGCTTCCCATGCTCACCAGCCTGAAAACCAACCACGGCTACAAGATCCTGGTCATCCTGTCTGCAGTGGACTGGTTGGAGGATTGCAAGTTCCAGCTTACCTATGTGGTAAATAACCCGGAAGAAAAAATTGACCTGGGGATCCGGGTGTTTATCAAACGGGAAGATGCCGGGATGGAGTCCATCCATACCCTCTGGGAACACGCCGCCACTTTTCAGCGGGAGATAAAAGAGATGTATGGCATTGATTTCCCCGGTAGTCCGCGTGTGGATGAACCCTTCCTGTTAGAAGGCTGGGACAACAAGCCCCCCATGCGCAGGGATTTTGATACAAAGGCCTATGCCGAAGAAACCTATTTCCCTAGACCGGGCAGGGCAAGCAATGATCCTGCCGAATACATGAAACAAAAGCTTTATCCTGATGAGTAACAATACCATTAGCTGGAAGAACAACAGGAGCATGTTTCCTGAAACAAATGATGAGGGCAGGGTGAATGTGGAACTCGAGTCGCAGAAATACATCAAGGTCTGGCAAGGACCCAACCACCCCGGAATTACCGGGAACATGTCCATGGAACTTACCCTGAGCGGGGATGAAGTTCTTGAGGCCAAGACCCATGTGGGCTATCTGCACCGCGGATTTGAAAAGCTCTTCGAGCGTCGCAGGTATATGCAATGCTTCCCCACCTCCATCCGGATGTGTGTTCCGGAACCGGATACCAACGAGTATAATATGGCCCGCGGAACCGAACTGCTGGCCGGGATCGAGGTCCCCGAAATGGCCAACTGGCTCAGGATGATCGCCCTGGAACTGGCCCGCCTGCAGGTTCTCCTCAGGACCGTACCGGGACAGGGAGGAACCATCGGGCTGGGACTGCCGGCCTCCTGGGGACTATACTACAGAGAGCTGATCCTGGACCGTTTCGAAGAGCTGACAGGCGGACGTGTCTATCACATGTACATCCTTCCGGGAGGGGTACGCGGATTGCTGCCCGACGGCTTTAAAGAGCGTCTGGAAGACAACCTGAAGAAGATCGAATCCTTTATGAAGGATGTGGACCGTGTGGTTTATTCCAATGCTGTATTTAAGAAACGTACCAAAGGGATCGGGGTGATCCCTGCCGACTGGATCGACCAGTACGGTGCCACCGGACCGGTGGCACGAGCTGCCGGATTTGAGCGGGATGTACGAAAGGACTACCCCTATCTCTACTATGATCAACTGGACTTCGGGGTCAATGTGGAACATGAATCGGACGTATTTGCCCGCTTCCATGTGCGCCGCAGGGATGTGGATACCACCGTTGACCTGCTGAGGCAGATCATGAACAAAATGCCTGCAAAAGGCGATATCAAAGCGGAAACACCCAATGTGCTTCATTGGAAGGTTCCCAAAGGAGAAACACTGGTTCGTTGCGAATCCAGCAGGGGCGAATACCTCTTTTACATGGTGGCGGACGGCTCCATGTACCCGAGGCGGATCAACCTGCGCGGACCCAGTTATACCCATGCGACGGGACTCCTGGAGAAACTGCTGGAAGGTGCCAATATGTCCGATGTATCTTCCATCATGGTCTCCCTGGCCACCTGTCCTCCTGAAATTGAACGATAACAAGTAACAGTACTGACAATGAGTAGTCTGAAGGATATATTCTCCCCCTTTACCGCCTGGGGAAAGGTGTTTGAAAAACCGGTTACAATTAAGGATCCCATTTCAGAAAGGCCGGGTGCCGACCGGTACAGGGGTTTTCATAAGAACGACATTTCCACCTGCATAGGTTGTGGAACCTGTGAAACCATCTGCGAGAACGAAGCCATCGATCTGGTCCCCGTGGAAGGGGTGGAAACCAAAGATGGGGATAGCGGCCTGAGACCCCGTGTGGATTATGGCCGTTGCTGCTGGTGCGGACTCTGTGTTGATATCTGTACCACCGGATCGCTGAGCCTGACAAATGCTTATACCTGGGTGGAAGAGGATCCCGAGAATTACCGGTTCACTCCCGGAGTGGATGAAAAACCATGGGATACTGAGGAAAAGGGATGGAAAAAACCAGAGCCAAATTATGAGTTCTACAAGCTGAACCGGATTCCTATGGAACACTTGCATCCCGAAGAGCGAAACGACACTTTCGTGGAGATGATGAAGGGATATTCCAGGGAGCAGGCTCAAAAAGAGGCTGACCGCTGCGTGGAGTGCGGCATCTGTACCGCCACCTGTCCGGCCCATATGGGCATTCCCGAATACATCAAGGCCATTCGTAACGACGACCTGGAAGAAGGATTGCGCATCCTGTACGATACGAATCCTCTTCCCGAGATCTGCGGCCGGATCTGCACCCACAAATGCGAGACTGTCTGTACCCTGGGTCACCGGGGCGAGGCGCTTTCCATCCGCTGGCTGAAAAGATACATCGCTGACCAGAATCCTTCTGAGAAGTATAAGAAAATCCTGAATTCGGAGTTTTATGAAAAGAATGGACAAAAGATCGCCATAATCGGATCGGGACCCAGTGGGCTCTCTGCTGCCCACTACCTGGCTCAGATGGGATATGAATGCACCATCTTCGAAAAGCTGTCCCAGCCAGGTGGAATGATGCGCTTCGGAATCCCCGAATACAGGCTTCCCTATGACCAGATCGACAAAGACATCAATTACATCCTGTCCCTGGGTGTGAAGATAAAATACAACACCACGGTAGGTGTGGATATTACCCTGGAAGAGCTGGGAGAGAAATATGATGCGGTATTTGCCGGCACCGGACTGCATATGGGGAGGAGCACCAGGATCGAAGGGAGCGATCACAAACACGTTTTCCAATCCATCGATTTGCTCCGGAAGATTACATTGGGGGAGGAAGTCCACCTGAGCGAGAAAATCATCGTTATCGGAGGTGGCAATGTGGCCATGGACATTACACGTTCACTGGCCCGCCTGCAAATACAGAAATACGGAAAGGCGGGGATCATCGCCACCAGTCTGGAAACTGAAGAAAAGATGCCCGCCGACAGGGAAGAAGTGGTGGAGGCCCGGGAAGAGGGTGCCACGGTCAATCCCGGCTGGGCTCCCCAACGGATCGAGGTTGATGGCGAAGAGATCAAGGGGCTGCACGTGGCACAATGTTACTCTCTCTTCGATGATGAAGGCAAGTTCAATCCTCAGTGCAACATGGACAACCTGCAGTTTTTCGAAGGGAACATGGTGGTGGAATCCATCGGACAGGGAATGGATCTCTCCTATCTTTCAGAAGATCTGAAGCATGATTTAGAGATCGACAGGAGGGGCAGGATCAAGGTCAATGAAGATTTCCAGAGCGGAATTCCGTGGTTGTTCCTGGGAGGAGATATTATCCAGGGCCCGGATGTGATTCATGGTATTGCCAACGGGCACAAGGCTGCCAGGGGAATCGATAATTACCTGTTTGACAAATCAACTGAAACATCCAAAAAATAATATCATGGACATCTCTACCAGTTACATGGGACTGCAACTAAAAAGTCCCCTTATTATAGGAAGTTCAGGACTGACCGAGCATATTGAAAACTCGATTGCCTATGAAAAAGCGGGAGCCGGAGCCATTGTACTGAAATCACTATTTGAGGAACAGATACTGCATGATGTGGATGAGCAGCGGCTCAACAACATGTACGGATCCTTCTCCGATCAGGAGTATTACGCCATGTATTACTCCAAAAAGCACAACCTGACAAAGTATGTGAACCTGATCAGGGAGAATAAGGAGGCGCTCAGCATCCCCGTAATTGCCAGCATCAACTGTGTCTCCGCCGAGGGCTGGACCGATTATGCAAAAATGATAGAAGAGGCAGGAGCTGATGCGCTGGAAATCAACCTTTTTCTGTTGCCTGCTGAAATAGATCAAACAGGAGCACAGAAAGAGCAGGTCTATTTTGACATCATCGAGCAGATCAGCCAGGCGATCACCATCCCCTTTGCTTTAAAGATCAGCTACTATTTCTCCGGGCTGGCCAATTTTGTCCATAAGCTGTCCCAAACCAAAGCCTCTGCGGTAGTGCTCTTCAACCGCTTTTTCAGTCCCGATGTGGACATCGAAAAAGAACGAATCATTCCCGGGGATGTGTATAGCTGTAAAGAGCTCAATATCATGACTATTCGCTGGATCGGGATCCTTTATGAAAAGATCCGGATGGACCTGGCTGCTTCCAGGGGGATATATGACGGAGAAACCGTCATCAAGAATCTCCTGGTGGGTGCTCAGGCAGTCCAGATCGTATCGGCCATTTATAAGAACGGGCCCGGGATCATCGAAGAAATGATGGACACCCTGAAGGATTGGATGAGACGGCATGACTATAACACCATCGCCGACTTCCGCGGGCATGCCAGCCAGCACAACATAAAGAATCCTGTACTCTACGAGCGGACACAGTTTATGAAATATTTTTCAGATACCGGATATTAATACCCTCTACCCGGATCTGCCAACAATTGCCTTGCACACCAAAAACAAATGCCATGAAAAATAATGAATTAGAAGGTTTTACCTGTTTTACATTTGATGTGGGTGTATCACCTTCGCAATACAGTGGTGAATTCGACCGGCTGATACTGGATTCTTCCGTTTCTCCCGATTACTATGCCAAGAATAATTTTCCACCAAATCAGAAGCATTTAACAGACAGGCACCTTTATCTTCTGGCAAAAAACCAGGTGATCTGTTTTCAGGACATTGTGCACATAAATGCATTCAGGCTGAGACAGGAACAACACATGAGTATCAGAGCGTTTCCGGGCCAGATCAGGTTTCATAAGCGGATTTACCAATGCATCCGGATCAATGTAAACGATCGCAATGAACTGCCTCAGCTCATTTCCGCACTGGAATCAGACGGGATCCAATTCCTGAAAGATAAGAAGGTAGAAGAAGATCAGGCACACGTAGTATATAAGAAATACATAGAATACGAAAAACTGGATGACGGGGTTTTCCGGGATGCTCGCAATAAAAACAGGTTTTTCTTCTCAATCCCACACCGGATAGAGTTCGATCAGTTCACAGCCGCCATGGAACAGATCAAATTGCAATGCGATTTTAAGCTGTTCGACTCCTTCTTAAGCTATCTTTTTGTAAAAGAGGAAGTAAGAGATTTCATTGGAATTTATTCCAAGCATTGTGATAAGAGCAGGTTCAGGGAACTGAAGGAAGAGATCAGAAAAAAGTTTTAGCAGGGTGAAACACAAAGTCTATATCCCGGAGGGACTGTTCCAGTGGATTGAAGATGCAAGATGTGGCTGCGATGACCACAATTCCGAATGGTGCCGGGAAAAGGACCGTTTACTGCAAAAGTTACAATCGGTTTATGATGCCAACGAGACCATCAGCGACGAAGAGGAAAAGCGTAGCTGCGAGAAGGTATATGAACAGAACCTCCGCTTAAAATCCTGGATCAGGGCAATATCGGGAAGCGACTCCTCCTTCCTGGTCGATCACATCAAAGAGATTGAATCAC
>JBDLIM010000092.1:0-15516 GCA_039714915.1 Bacteroidota bacterium | reverse complement strand
CCCGGAGGAAGTTTTTCAACCGGCCAGTCTTTCTTGAAGTCGATCCAGTATTTTCCTATGGTACCCTTGATATCCTTCCTCAACACCAGTAATCCAAAGAGGTTTGGAATGGTCATGATGGCAATGGTGATATATGAAAGGTTCCAGACAATGGTAGTATCGGTAAATGAGGCCACAAAGAATCCAACAACATAAATGAGCCTGTAGACAATCACATATTTGGTTCCGAACAGGTAAGTAACGGCCCTCCCTCCATAGTAGGACCATGAAATGGCTGTTGAAAAAGCAAACAACAGCAAGCCGATGGAAACGATGTATTGTCCCCAGTCACCCATAATGCTCCGCTTAAATGCCTGAGTGGTTAAAGCAGCGCTGTGTATCAATGACCGTCCTGTAAAAAATACTTCACCCTTTTCAGTAGCCAGCTCAGAGAACTGTACCACCCCGTTTTTTACGGGAACGGGCCCACTGTATTTTTCACTTGCCCGGGTGACTACCACATCTTCGGCAAATGATTCAGCATGTATCAGGGTAATTCCCTCGCTTACTACCGATCCCTGGTTCACCTGAAGTGATCCGGTATACAATGCCACGGTTGTATCATTGCTGAATACCCGGCTCATCAACGCCCTGTCGCCCTCATCCGATTCGGAGTACCGGCCATCTAAAACGAGCAGATCAGCCTGCTGGAAGCGATTCTCGATTTTCTCGTTCCACACCCCCGATGAAAGCAATACCAGGCCGGTAATTGAACAGATAATAATGGTATCAATAAAGGGTTCCAGAATGGCGACCATCCCTTCGGAAACAGGCTCCTGGGCCTTAGCTGCACTGTGGGCAATGGGCGCAGAACCCTGTCCTGCTTCATTGGAAAAGAGACCGCGATTTACTCCTTTGTTAAAGGTGAAGGCAAATCCGGCACCCAGGAATCCACCTATGGCTGCACTGCCTGTAAATGCATCGGTGAAGATGGAACCCAGGGATGGAAGAATATTATGGTAGTTGGTGGCAATCACCAGAATGGCACCCACAACGTATATCAGTGCCATCATGGGCACCAGGGTTGAAGTAACTTTAGCAATGCGTTTGATACCGCCGATGATTACCAGGCCCAGTAAGACAGCCAGCACTCCTCCGGTTAGTGTATGCTTAATTCCGAACGAAGTAAACATGGATTCGGAGATGCTGTTGATCTGTGGAAGACTTCCCGTTCCGAAAGAAGAAAGTATGGTTGCAAATGCAAAAAAGGCACCCAGGATGGCCCCGGTTTTAATAATCTTCCCTTTCCGGGTGGTGATGTTCATCCTTTTCTTCATATAATACATGGGGCCTCCTGAAATGGATCCGTCAGCTAAGATATCCCTGTATTTATGAGAGATGGTAACCTCTACAAACTTCGTGCACATTCCAAACAGGGCTGTAATCAGCATCCAGAACAGGGCTGCCGGTCCGCCCATGTGTATAGCCAGGGCCACACCTGCAATATTTCCCGTACCCACAGTTCCACTCAAAGCCGTGGTAAGGGCTTGAAAATGGGACGTGTCTCCCACGTCTTCTGCATGGTCATACTTTCCTTTTACTATCCGGATGGCATGTCTGAAATACCGGAACTGAGGCAATCCAAGGTATAGGGTAAAAAAGATTCCTGTTCCCAGCAGGAAAAAGACAAACCATTGGTGACCTCCAAGGTAGTCATTCAGAAAGAGGAGAAATTCGTTGATTTTTTGCATGCACAAGCTATTTTGGAGATGTGACTTTCAGAGTCCGTAAAAATAGCAATAATTCTCAGTCCTTGAATAGCTTGGCAATAATTCCGGATAATTGCTCTTCTGAAAAAGGTTTAGGTAAATACTCATCATACCCATCATTCAAAAAGCGGTCCCGGTCCCCCACCAGTGCATGAGCCGACTGAGCAACCACTTTAATTTCCGGGTAGCGCTCCTTCATGATCCTAAGGGTGTCTGTTCCGCTTAACACAGGCATGGACACATCCATAAGCACCAGATCGGGCATGCTTTTCCGTTCCAGGATTTTCAAGGCATCAAACCCATTCATGGCTGTATTGACAGAATAGCCCAGGGTGCTTAGCAAAGCCCTGTAAAGTTCCAGGGAATCCTCTTCGTCATCGACCACCATAATGGACAAATCCTTTGTGACTCCATTAGATGTGGCCTGAAACCTCTGTCCGGGATCCCGCGACAGTACAACGTTTGAGCTCTTTACGGGTAATTCTATCTGGAAAACAGCTCCTTCACCTACTTTGGATTCCACCCAGATCCTGCCACCCATTAAGCGTATCAGATTTTTACAGATGGCCAGCCCCAGCCCGGTCCCTCCGAATTTCCTGGTATTGGAACCATCGATTTGCCTGAACTGATCAAAGATCAGGTCGAAATGCTCCGGGGCTATTCCAATACCTGTATCTTTTACGTAAAAAATAAGTGTATCCTCCCCGGTCCCCTCTTTACATCCGATTTCCACCGAACCGCTTTTAGTAAACTTTATGGCATTGTTAATCAGGTTTTTCATGACCTGCGCAATCCGGATCACATCTGTCTCAAGCGTACAGTCAGGCCTCCCAACCACCGTTCTGATTAAAATATGCTCCTTACCCAATCGTTTCACCTCATCCTTTGCATACTGTTCCATATCACCGATTAGATCACCAAACAATAACTTCCCATAAATAATGGAAAGCTGGCCACTTTCGATTTTTGCCAAATCGATAATATCAGTGATCAGGGCCAGCAGTAATTCAGAATTCCTGATAATGCGGTTTACATATAACTCCCTGCTTTCCACTTCGAGTGTGGGATTAACCAACAGATTGGAAAACCCGATAATGGAGTTCATTGGAGTACGGATCTCATGGGACATGTTCGCAAGAAAGGCTGATTTCAACTGGTCGCTCTCCTCGGCACGGTCTTTTGCCTCCTGCAGTTCCTTAATGGTCTGTTTCCGCTCAGTATCGTCACGCATAATGGATAAAATCAGGGTATCCTCACCCTTTTCAGCCGGAAGCAGCACATTTTTGGATGACAGATGGACATAATGTCCCTCTTTATGCTTTGCACGGAAATCAACGGACATCGCTCCTTCACGTTGAAGTACTCCCTCCATGATTCCTACATGCATCACGTCGTCGGGGTGGATGAGCTCCATCAAATTAAGCGCTTCATATTCCTCCTTTGTATATCCAATAGCTTCATGCAAAGCCGAATTCATAAGAACAATCTCATGATCCACTGAAAAAAGCCCTATACAATCATCAGCAGCCTCAACAAGCGTCCGGTATAATCGTTCACTCTCCCTGAGAGCTTCTTCGGTTCGCTTAGTTGAGGTTTTATCCGACGCAATGGCCATTACCAGGTTCAGGCCAGTCTGGGTAAAACTGTGAGCGGTCACTTCAAGCCACATATATTTACCATCCCCCTTCTCCATCTTTTTCTCAACTTTTGCAAAACCCTTCTCCTCAAGCTGAGAAAACAATTTTCCCTTTGCTCCCAGTACTTCATCATCAATAAAACATTTTGGTATCTGCTTTTCCAGATCCGTATCACTTTGTTTGAAAAGTTCCATGGCTGCCTTATTTGCCTCCAATACCTTACTTGCATACCCGTCTTTCATTTCAAACAATAGAATGGCTTCATGGGTGTTCCTGAAAATAAATTCCAGTTTCTCCTTCTCCTCTACCATGGCCATTAAATGCTTAAACTGGCCGGAAATATCTATGGTGATCCCTCCAAATACTTGCGGCCTTCCCTCACTGTTATGCTGAAGAATCATGCCCCTGTTATAGAACCATTGCCACTCACCGTTTTTGTCCTTCACACGGTATTCAACCTCATAAAGCTTCTCTTCCCCGTATAAGGTTTTCTTCAGGCGCTCCTGGTTGGATTTTACATCATCGGGGTGAATGTTCTTATAAATGGACTCCAGTGAATGATCGAAGGTAGCCGGATCGAGACCAAGGATTTCAAGTAAACCCGGACCTAAAGTGAGTTTTCCATTATCTTGCTCCCAATGCCACCAGTGAAGCCCCAGGCTTTCCGAGGCAGTAAGAAACTCAGGTGATGGAGTAAGCAGCTCTTTTGGTATGTCCCCGAAGTTTAACAATTTTCTTAAAATATGGGTTCCCTTTATTAAAGATAACATAATCTGACAAAAATTCCCTGCCGATTGTGAACCAAGCCCGAACTTTCTTATGTTTAACTCTGTTTAATATTAAAATAAATCATGCAGAATATTCTTTCATTTCTTGAGGCCCTGGCCCGGAATAACAACCGGGATTGGTTCAATCTCAATAAAAAGCTATACCAGGAATCCCTTGAGGCTTTCAGAGAATTTACAGGAGTGGTACTGACCGGGATCACCCAACTGGATCCAACACTCGGGGACCTCCAGGCTAAAGACACCATTTTCAGGATTTATAAGGATATCAGGTTTTCCAAAGACAAGACTCCTTATAAGACACATTTTGCAAGCTGGATGGCCAAAGGCGGAAGAAAATCCACCGATGCAGGATATTATTTTCACCTGGAACCCGGAAACTCATTTATGGCTGCCGGTGTATGGATGCCTCCCAAAGAGCAACTTACCCTGATCAGGCAGGAAATTATGTACAATCCCACCTCCTACTTTTCCGTGATCAACGATACCTTCATAAATACGAAATATGAGCGGGGCGGCAAGGAAGACATGCTCAAAAAAGGACCTGCCGGATTCCCTAAGGACTTTGAATATATGGAAGAGTTGAAATACAAGCATCATGTCTTTTCAAAAAACTATTCAAATGAGGAAGTCTTGAAACAAGGTTTCTCCGATGCATTGATTAACGATTTCAAAGGTTTGTTCCCTCTGGTGGATTATCTGAACCATGCCATGTCATTTACCGGGAATGAATAAGCGCATAAATATTTGCATCTGTGACTTTTATTACATTGAGAGTGTAAGCTTCCTCCTATTTTTGCGTCGGAATATAAACGAAAACCGATAAGATATGAAACTTGAGCATTTAACAAACGAGACATTTAAAGAGAAAATTTTTAATTACGAGAACAGCAAAGAGTGGAAGTTTGAAGGTGAAACTCCTGCCATTATTGATTTCTATGCCGACTGGTGTAGTCCTTGTAAAATCATTGCTCCCATCCTGGAAGAATTGAAAGAGGAATATGGAGATAAGCTGGATATTTTTAAAGTAAATACCGAAGAGCAAAGGGAACTTTCGTCCGTATTTGGAATCCAGAGCATTCCGTCACTGCTTTTCATCCCCAAAGAGGGACAGCCACAGATGGCCATGGGTGCACTTCCCAAGGAAACATTCAAACAGGCTATCTCCGAGGTGTTGAGTGTAACTGAATCAGTATAACCCTGGTCTTTCCGACCAGAAAATAAGAAAACATCATGAATAAAATCATATTAAGTATAACAGCAGCAACCCTTCTGACCGTATCCTGTACAAATGGCTCTGCCTCTTCATTGGAGAGCAAGGAGACTTCCGGGTCCGCATCAGTTGATATGGCTGTCGCTGAAAGTGTCGGAAACGACCAGTCGGAAGCAGAAGGTAAAACCGTGAAGCTGACCAAACAGGATTTCCTTGAAAAGGTCATGAATTATGAAAAGAACCAGACCGAATGGGTATATGAAGGGGACCTTCCTGCCCTGATCGACTTCTATGCCGACTGGTGCGGACCATGCCGAATGGCTGCCCCCGTGCTTGAAGAACTGGCCGAAGAGTATAAGGGAAAGATCCATATATATAAGGTAGACACTCAGGCAGAACGTGAACTGGCAGCAGTATTTGGAATACAAAGCATTCCTGCCTTCCTTTTCGTTCCGCAGGAAGGAAAACCCACTATGAGCAACGGGATTGCACAGACTCCCGAAGAAACCAAAAAGATGTTCAGGCAGATGATCGATGAGATCCTGCTTTCAGAGAAGACTGCAGAACTTTAGTTTGGAAGTAGTATAGTTTAAAACAGGAAAGAGGGCGCTCCAAAGGGCGCCCTCTTTTTTTTTACCATGCAAATCCCAATCCGATACCCAGATAGGAAAGGTCAGGCGCCTCGCTAGTTTTAAATGAATGCACATAACGCAGCTTGGCGGTCATAAATGAATTCCCCACCGGGAATAAAACACCCACCTCCGGACTTAATGCAAATTGCCAGTAACTATTCGCAAAAGAAAAGGTCCCGATCTCACGCCGTATTTCCTGCCAGGTAGTTCCAATACCCAGTGTCCCATATACATCCATTACATCAAGTGGTGCATAATAAGAGAACCTGGCCAGCAGGGGAACAGTATTTATATACCTGACCTGGGTACCATGTATTAAAAGATAGTGCGTATTGAAGTCACTATCGGACTCTTTCTCTACAAAAGTACTCCATGACATGCCCAATCCAACAGCCATGTTATCAGTAACAAAGCGATCCACATCCAGGGCTGCTCCCCTCCAGCTAACCTGATCCGTAAATTCCTTGGTACTGGAAAAAGGGAAGGCTACATCGTAGGTCATTTTCCAGATGACATCCTGTGCACTTACCGAGAGTGCAAAGAACAATATTATAAGTGTGCTTATATTCTTTTTCATAACTATCCGTATATTATTGTTGCAAATAGGGTGATTGTGTAAAGAGCTGGTTGATCTGTTTCTCAAGTCTCGACTGGGTTTGCGAGCTACTTCCGGCCAGAATACCGTCAACGATTCCGGTCCAGATAATGCCTGTAGGCTCTTCAGCATCCGGATCATACTCATCCGTATCCCACATATCCACCACTAAAGTTCCGGTGGAATAGGACCCACCATAAACGGGATAACCCCAACCCGGATAGCCCCAGCCCGGGTAGCCCCAGCCCGGATAACCCCATCCGGGATACCAGCCCCAGTAATAGGGATAGTAACTATAATAGTAATAGAAATCGCTTGAAACCGCACTTACCAGCAATATAAGGTCGGGGCGGTTGGTACTGTCCGGGCTTTCGACCTCCATATAGCCCATATCAAGCATATTTTGAGTAAGCTCACTGATGATAAATTCATCGTGATCCCTGTCGAAATTCGGATCATCTTCTTCATCATCAGTCACATGTATGATGGTATCAATTACAGCAAATGTCGAATACTCCGAAAAGTCGGCATCTTCGTTTACATGTGTTGCAGCTATGTCGTATTCATCCACATATTCAATTTTATCCGGGTAGCACCCTGGCAGGGTGCAGATCAGCGGAATAACCAGGAGTCCGCTTATAATTCTCTTCTTTATCATTTGCAAGGATTTTTATGTTTTAAATACTTCTATTAGGTAACGATTCCTGATCTTTTTTGTTCAGTATGTGAAGATAGAATAATTATGGCAGCTAAAAGTCTTCCGGCATCAGAAAAACGCAATAACCATCAGGAATACAAAAGCTTTATATAATAAGTATTTAACAGGAATATTGTTTTAGAATTCTTACATTAAGGATACCTTTACACAATTGACTATCGACTTTTAACTTTACAGACTATTCACCATTCACTATTCACAGACATATGCGCCACGAAAGATCTCACACTAAAATCATTGCCACCATTGGTCCGGTAACCCGAAACAGGAAAATCCTCGAAAAGATGTTTCATGAAGGAGTAGACGTTTGCAGGATAAACTGCTCACACGATACCCACGCGGAACATCTGAAAACCATAACATATATCAATGAGCTAAACAAGGAACTGGGATCAAATGTGGCCATTCTGGCCGACCTGCAGGGACCCAAACTGCGTGTAGGGATGATGGAGAACGACAAGGTAATGCTGGAAGACGGACAGGAATTTTCATTTGTAACCACTGCCTGTACCGGGACCACTGAAAAAGCCTATATGAGCTATCAGCGAATGCCTGCAGATGTAAACCCGGGAGAAAGCATCCTGGTGGATGACGGAAAACTTATTTTCGAGGTAATTGAAACCAACGGAACTGATACGGTTCGCTGCAAAGTGATAGCCGGAGGACCTCTGGGCAGCAAGAAAGGGGTGAATTTACCTCATACCAAGGTAAGCCTTCCAAGCCTGACTGAAAAAGATATCAATGATGCAAAATTCGCCCTTGATAACCAGGTCGACTGGATCGCACTTTCATTTGTCAGAATGGAAAAGGATATTTTGGATCTTAGAGAGCTGGTAGATGCTCATCCCAATAAGGCCCGCATTATAGCAAAGATTGAGAAACCAGAAGCCCTGGATGAAATCGATGAGATAATTGCCGCCGCCGATGGGATCATGGTGGCCAGAGGTGATCTGGGAGTGGAAGTCGATTTTCATAAAGTGCCTCTGATCCAGAAAAAGATTATTAAAAAGTGCACTTCCAATTCGAAACCCGTCATCGTGGCTACTCAAATGATGGAAAGCATGATCACCAATCAGACTCCAACCAGGGCCGAAGCCAATGATGTGGCCAATGCTGTGCTGGACGGGGCTGATACGGTCATGTTAAGCGGGGAGACTTCTGTAGGTAAATACCCGGTGCAGACCATTACCAATATGCAGAAGATCATTGATTCCACTGAAACTGAAGAATACCTGTATTACAAGGAACATGTACCCATGATACAGAACGATGTATTCCTTCCGGAATCAATTTGCTATAATGCAGTCAGGCTGGCAGAACAGGTAAATGCCGCTGCCATTGTTACCCTCACCTACTCCGGTTTTACTGCCATAAAGATCAGCTCCCACAGGCCCAAAGCACCTATCTTCTCTTTTACCATGAACGAAGACCTGATCCGTGACCTCTCCCTGGTCTGGGGAGTCAGGACTTTCTATTTTGGAGAGTGCGAACATATAAATGAATATATTACGTATACGGAGGATTTCCTTTTGAGTCAAAACCTGCTGAAAAAGGGAGATCTGGTGGTACATGTAGGAAGCATTCCCATTATGGAAAAAGGCAAGACCAATATGATGAAGCTGACCCGGGTAATCTAATGCTGATTGGAAAAGTCTGTGGACATATGGATCAGCCAGGCTGAATCCCACTGGCTGAGCTTTTTAAGCACCCATGCTGAAAAGCTTTTCTCTCAGACTTTTCTGCCTTCCCACGATCATACCCATCATCAAAGGGTATGGAATATTTGTAAAAATCTATTAAGGGAAATCAGCGCCATGAATGTATTGCTGGATGAAGCCCTGGTGGAAGGAATACTGATTGCAGCCTGGTTCCATGATCTGGGTATGGTGCAGTCTGCCCGTGAAGACCATGGAAGGTTGGGAAGGGAACTATGTGATCAATGGTTCAGGGAAAATGGGCAGAACAGGCCTGGTCTTTACACCGAGATCCTGAACGCCATAGAATTACACGATAATAAAAAGGAGCTTGTTTACAGGGCCATTCAATTTAATAAACGGCCGGGTATCCTGAGTATTCTCAGCATTGCCGATGACCTGGAAGCTTTCGGGAGTATTGGCATATACAGGTATGCCGAAATTTACCTTATGCGAAACATTGGCATCTTAGAACTGGGAACCCGCATTCTTGAAAACGCAGAAGTCAGGTATGAGAATCTTATGCAAAGCTGCTCTGCATGTAAAAACCTGGTAAGGGAATACAAGGCACAATATATCATCCTGAGAGACTTTTACCAGGATTACAAGCTGCAATTGCTGCGGGAAGACCGGCCCGAACATGTATATACCGGCCCTCTGGGTGTGATTAATTATATCCGTACCCTGGGAATGGAAGAACAAATCCGGCCGGAATACCTCAGTAGGAATATTGCTCAGGAAGATGTAAGGGTAAAGAATTATTTTAAGACGCTTTCGAATGAATTGGATCATGCACGGCTTTAAATATCTGGGAATTATATTTTTTACGCTGAATTCACTTCCTTTTTCAGCCCAGGTCAGCCTGAGATACACTCAAAATGAAACGGTCACCTGGCAGGAAGCCATTGATATGTACCGTTATCTTGACGATGCCAGTGAGGAAGCCAAATTACTGGAAATTGGAACGACAGATGCCGGAAGAGCGCTTCACCTTTTTGTAATCTCAAAAGATAAACTGTTTTCTCCGGAGGAAGTACAGCAATCCGGCAAGACCATATTGTTTATCAATAACGGGATCCATCCCGGAGAATCCTGCGGAGTGGATGCCAGTCTGAAACTGGCTTCGGATCTGCTTTCAGGCCAGGACAGGTATGCACAGTACCTGGAAAACACAGTGATACTTATTGTACCGATTTTTAATGTGGGAGGAGCCCTGAACCGGAGCCCCTACCACCGGGCCAATCAGAACGGGCCCATCGAGCATGGATTCAGGGGCAATGCCCGAAACCTGGACCTGAACAGGGACTTTATAAAGCTGGATTCCAGGAACACTCAATCCCTGGTCCCTGCGCTGAGAGCATGGGATCCGCATATTTTTGTAGATACCCATACTTCCAACGGGGCCGACTATCCTTATACAATCACCCTGATCAACAGCCATGAACAGAGGCACGAAGCCTCACAATCGGCTTACCTGGAAAACATATTGGTACCTGAGCTTTTTAAAGGGATGAAAGTCACTCCCTACAAAATGAGTCCTTATGTTTGGAGCTACCGGCGTAATCCGGAAAACGGGATTATTGCCTTTATGGATTATCCCCGCTATACCTCAGGCTACGTAAGCCTCTTCAATACCTTTGCTTTCACAGTGGAAACACACATGTTCAAGCCCTTCAAAGACAGGGTGCTTTCCACCTGGCACTTGCTTAGAGAAGCCCTGAAGTTTTCCAGTCTTCATCAACAGGAGCTTAGTGAAAAGAAAAAGGAAGCCTGGAATGAAAAAATGGCAAGGGAGGAATTCATCCTGCAGTGGGCCCTGGATACCAGCCGACGAAAAATGATCCGGTTCAGCGGATACAAAACCAAAACAGCCAGAAGCAAGGTTACCGGAAAGGATCGCTACTATTTTGACAGGGAGGATCCCTGGGAAAAAGAAATTCCCTATTATAAATACTTTAGCCCTGAAGTTGCTGTTAATGTACCGGAATACTATGTGCTTCCTTCGGCCTGGACGGAGGTTGTTGAAAGGATGAAACTGAACAGGGTAAGGATGTATCCCATTTCTCACGACACAGTCATGGAAGCAGAGGTCTATTACATTGAGAGTTACGAAACGGTTGATCGGCCCTACAATGGCCACTATCGCCACCACAGTGTGAAAGTGAGAAAGGAGACTCAACAAGTCCCTTTACTGGCCGGAGCATACCTGATCCCGGCAAGGCAAAAGGCTATTGAATACCTGGTTCAGACCCTGGAGCCCAGGGGCTATGATTCCTTTTTCTCCTGGAATTTCTTTGATGAGATCCTGTTCCGCAATGAGTATTTCTCCCCCTATATCTTTGAGGAAACAGCTGAGATCTTACTTAAGGAAAACCCTGGTCTCCGTCGCGAATTTGAGAAGAAGAAAGCGGAAGATGAGAAGTTTGCCTCTAATGCATACGGTCAGCTTCGCTTTATCTACGAAAGATCGCCCTGGTCGGAACCCACTTATATGCGCTATCCCGTTTACAGGTTATTTGATTGATTCCAGGACCGTATAGGACATCAGCTTTCCGTTCTTGTTGTATGACTCACTCCTGATGGTTCCCACATCGGGACAGTACCATTCAACGGCACTGATGTTCATCTTAACAAAACCAATCTGGCTAAGGGCATCGTAGCTATTCCTGATGCATTCAAAAGATCCGGCCGGGGTATCTATGGTTTCAATGGCCTCAATTTTTCTGTTGAAGACATTCACCGAGATGCTAATGATCTTCATTCCGTTGCTGCTTATCACCGCGTTAACCGATCCATCCTGAAGTTCGGTTCCGGCTTTGCCATTCAGGGGCATTTCCATGTGAGTGGCGTCCACTTCCACCTCCATGGATTCATAGGCGCTCATGGTAGACGGATCTAAGAATTTGCTGGAACTAAAATACAGTACCCCGTCCTTACAGTCCACCTCCACTTCGTTCTCATACACGGCCTCCCCTTTCTTATCCCTGTAGGTAGAGATGAAAACCACCGAAGTGTAATCATCCTTTTGCTTCTTCTCCTTGAAAGACATTTCGGAGCTACCCGTCACCTTGTCTTTCTTGTCATAATTCACATATTGTAACACAGCCCCTTCTTTTTGAGGGAAAAAATCCTTACAAGCCTGTCCTTGCAACAAGAAGCCTGTAAACAGGAATGCAAGAACGGGCAACAAATACTTTGTCAAATTCATACACATCGATTTTATTAGATCCATACTAAAAGTAAGGAATCACCGTCAATCACTCAAACACTGAAATATATTTAACTAGGATTTTACATAACATTTATTTTAAATTGCTGATCTTCTTAAAATTAACTATTTTTGCATCCATCTGTCGATCTCTGTTGATGTGCATATGAAGAAGTTCTTCCTTACGTGGGTGCTGGTCACCTTTGTCCTTTTTCAGGCCGGGGCATCCATTAAGCTGGATGATTTTCTGAGCAGAAAGGAAGTCAAAGAAATACGTGTTTTAGAGAGCGAATCCGTCTTCGACCGCATTCTGGAAGTTATGATCGAGCAACCCATCGATCACAGAAATCCCGACGGTGCGACCTTCAATCAACGCCTGTATATTTCTCATATTGATCCGGACAGACCCGTGGTTATGGTTACAGCCGGTTACGATTCCAGGTATTATTATACCACTGAAATAGCCCAGGAACTTCTGTGCAACCAGATCATGGTGGAACACCGCTACTTTGGGCGCAGTGCGCCGGGCAATCCGGAATGGCAGTACCTGGATACCTGGCAGGCAGCTTCAGACCACCACCGGATCATCCGCATGTTTAAAGAAATCTATACGGAGAAATGGATTAGCACCGGAATCAGCAAGGGAGGCCAGACAGTGATGTACCATTCCTATTACTACCCCGAAGATGTGGATGTGAGGGTTCCCTATGTAGCCCCTTTGAATTATGAAGTGGAGGATGAACGCATATATTCCTTTCTGGATCAGGTGGGAAGTGCCAGGGAGCGCAGAAAGGTGAAAAGGTTTCAGAAGATGGCCCTCAGGCACCAGGAACGCTATATTCCTGCATTTAAGGAGTTCTCTGAGGACAAAGGCTATACCTATGAACTGGCCGGAGGGCTGAAAAATGCCTATGAGTATTGTGTGCTGGAATACTCCTTTGCCTTCTGGCAATGGGGATATGTCCCGGCTAAAAAAATCCCGGGAAGGGCGGCCCGAGCCATGGAGGTCATCCAGCATATGAACCGGGTGGCCGGATTCGACTATTTCGCCGATGGCTTCATCATCAAAAATCAACCCTTCTTCTTCCAGGCCCTCACTGAAATGGGATACTACGGGTACGACCTGGATGAGTTTGAAAAATACATTCAACACGTGGATAATCCCATTTTCACCTTCACCATCCCTGAAGATGTGGAAATCCCCTTCGATGCATCTTTATCCAGGGAAGTAGAGCAATACCTGGCAGAAGAGGCTGATAACTTCATCTATATCTACGGCGAGTACGACACCTGGTCGGCCACTGCCGTTACCAGCACCGGAAGCACCAATTCAAAAATATTTATCAAAGAAGGCGGTTCCCACCGCACCCGCATCAACAACATGCCCGAGGCACAGCGGGAAGAAGTCTACCAGACCCTGGTGGAGTTTCTGGAGTAAGAAAATCATTTTGATTCCTTCCTCATCCTACTCTACTATAACTTTAAATACACTTGTTTGTCCCCTTCTGATCAACTTCAGGAAGTAAAAACCTGTTTGATAATCCTGAACGTCGATCCTGTATTCGCTCTGCTCCCGATTCTGCCAGATAAGTTTTCCGGATAGTCCAAATATCTGTACTTCGAATGGCTCCTGATCAGGAGAGTTCACATACAGTACCTGGCTGACAGGATTAGGATAGATCATATAGTCTTCCATCCCCGGATCTTCCCCAAATGACGTGCAGATCTCTGTTATAAGTTCCAGGGTAAATATGGAATCAATCCCCTCTGAACCATTAATTCTATCGGTGTATATTCCCGCCTCACTGCACCAAAGACCCCGGAACAGAATGCTATCGCCCAGGCAAATGGTCTCCTGTGAATTCACGTATACCTCTACCGGCACCATGCGTTCCGCAATTCCTTGCTCCAGGAAGCCCACAAAAGCCACTGTGGGTGACGCGGAAGCACTCCCCTTTTTCACTGAAATCCCTTCATTCAATCCGGCAAAGTACAAACGGCCTTCCTCGGTAACCTGAATCTCTCCAAAAAACTGGTTCCCCCTCACACCGGCCGACTTCATCGCCAGGGGCTCTCCGTCATCAGTAAGTTTTGCAATAAACATATTGGGAGAAACACCTCCCGCTCCTGAAGCCGGAGTGGCTAGCAGGGTATCCGGTCCCATTATAAGCGTATCCCCAAACATGCCCAGCAGGTAGCCGCTTGTATCCGTGGCCGGTTCATAGGAGACCCCAAAATCGCCTCCCTCACCCTGACTGCCATACGAATTCAGGGCTGTGCAAACTCCGGCTGAATCAAACCTGGCCAGGAATATTTCCTCCATCACCATGCCTTCATTCTGTACCATGAAATCACCAAAGCCAATATCACCCAGATGCATTCCCGTCATGAAAATGCGTCCCTGGTCATCCGTGCTTACATCAAAAGCCTCGGCAAAGCCAAATTCTGTACTTATGGTGCTTCCCCATTGGGCCTCTCCATCTTCATCAAACTGGACCAGGAAGGGAGCCTCGACAGGTGTACTGAGAACCACCCCATTTCCAAAGTCCGCCTGATCGGTGTAGGTTCCGGCTGTCACCAATTGTCCGGATGCACTCATATCCATGTCAATGAGACCGAATAAATCCATATAAGGATCTGTAACAGCATGACTGATCCACTGGCAGGATCCTGCCGTATCCATCCGTGCCACAAACATCACGTTTGCATAGATATCCCAGCTTCCATTCACCTCAACATTATCAATAGTCAGGGAACCTGAGAAGTTCCCACCCAGGTAGATGTGATCGCTGGAATCTATTTCAATGTTATCGCACATTACTCCTCTTGTGGTCTCCAGCTCCTTAATCCAGAGCAGCTTACCTAAGGGGTCATATTTTACCAGGTAGCCACTTCCAGTCCCCATATCTGTGGTCAGGGTGCTATCCTCAATCTGAATGGACTCCCGGTAGGATCCGCTCACAAACACATTCCCCTCACTATCGACTGCCAGATCGCCTTTCCCTTTATGTGAGGTACTGCTTATGAATTTACTCCACTGATAATCCCCATTCTCGGCATATTTCACGATGAAAATATCATCCACAACAGACGAGAACACCTCCGTATCCTCCACTTTCAGGCCTCCTCCAAAATGGCCCAGGAGATAAAAACTTCCGTCATTCCCGGTGCAAATACTGCTAAAATAAGAGCTGCCCGCACTACTGATGTTTCCGGTCCAGTCCCAGCCTGCCACTTCATATTCCACGTATCCGGATCCTTCCATGATCAGGTACACCGTATCCGA
>JBDLIM010000091.1:0-15583 GCA_039714915.1 Bacteroidota bacterium | reverse complement strand
ATGAATGCAATTACCACCCTGATTAATCGTATTCCAGAAAGCTATAGTCAACCATTGGGAGTTGAGAAAGCAATGGAAATCATATCCTCTCTTTTAACAAGTGAACTAAGGAAAAACCTGCCTGAGGAAGGAGCTAGAATGTTTTTCATTGCAATTGAACTGGGTCGATTCACCAACAGTTCCTTTGTTAAAAAATCCGGGAAAAGCAAACAATCTATTAATAAGTATATTCAATTGTTTCTCAGATATGAATATATCCATCTATCTGAAATAGTCGGGCGCAATCATTTTTACGAGATTGATCCCAGGTTTTTGATACTTACGAAATCTTAAGGCAGTAACAAGTCCGAAGATGCAACAAACCATCCACATATCCACCCCATCCCACAACGGCCTGTTCGACATCACGCAGCAGGTGGAGTCCATCGTGGCTGAAAGTGGGGTGCAGTCAGGCCTGGTAAACGTTTATGTTCAGGGTGCCACTGCAGGGATTATGATACTTTTCATTTGAATATACCCTCTTTGGCTTGGAATGAACTAAAAAATTCATATAATACTAACAAATAGGAAGTTATAATGTTACTAAAACAATCAATTATCATTATTATGATGATGTTGGTGAAAAAGAATGCCTGATTAAAGCAATAACTAATGAATGAGTTTAAATATTTCTAATACAAAAAATGAGAGTATTATGAAGAAAAAAGATCTTCGTGGAAAATCTTTCAGTACTGTTTATCTGCTATCACTGATGCTACTTCTTCATTCATGCGGGAATATGGAGAATACAGAAGAAGGTTTATCAGAAGCATCAGTTGTACCTGAAGAAAGGATAGGCTGGTGGCTGGATGCAAAGTTTGGAATGTTCATTCACTGGGGACCTTATGCGGTGCTGGGAGGTGAATGGAAGGGTGAAGGGCTGGAAGAGGGCCAAATTGCCGAATGGATCATGAAATGGAAACAGATTCCGGTGGAGGAATACAGGGAAGTTGCCGCAGGATTCAATCCCACTGGCTTCAATGCTAAGCAATGGGTGGAGCTGGCAAAGAATACCGGGATGAAATACATGGTAATTACCTCCAAACATCATGACGGCTTTGCCATGTATGATTCCAGAGTCAGTTCATACAATATTGTCGATCACGCACCTTTTGGCAGGGATGTAATCAGGGAGCTATCTGAAGCCTGCGTGGAGGCGGGCTTCAGGTTTGGGATCTATTATTCGCACCGGGAGGACTGGGACCACCCTTACGCCTATGGAAACACCTGGGACTTTGATTCGTCACAGACCAATTTGGATACCATGGATCATCCGGAACTGTTCCGGAGATACCTTGATGAAAAAGCCATCCCCCAGTTGAAGGAATTACTGACGGACTACGGCCCTATGAGTGTGGTCTGGTTCGACCGTGGTATGTATTCCCAGGAACAGGGCCGGGAATTTGCAGACCTGGTCCACTTGTTACAACCCAATTGCCTGGTCAATGGTCGTGTGGGGCATTATTACAAGGAATTGTTGGGTGATTACCAGAGCCTGAACGACAATGGAATGCCACCTGGAGGAATTGAGGAATACTGGGAAACACCCCAGACCCTGAATGACACCTGGGGTTACGATAAGTCCGATGAAAACTGGAAAGATCCCCGGGAAATCATCCTCAGGCTGGTCAGCATAGTCAGCAACGGTGGGAACTATCTCCTGAATGTGGGCCCGACAGGGGAAGGTCACATTCCCCAACCTTCAGTGGATATCCTGAACCAGGTAGGAAAGTGGATGAACACTTTCAGTGAGTCCATTTACGGGACCTCGGCATCCCCCTTCCCTTATGAACTTCCCTGGGGTTATTGTACCATGAAAGAAGAGAAGCTGTACCTGCATGTATTCCAGTGGCCAGGGGACGGCTCCATTGAACTCTGGGGACTGAACAATAAGGTAAAAAAAGCCTACATGATGGTCAAACCTGGGGTGGAACTGAATGTGTCCAACGAGGGTGAAAATGCTTTGAGTATCACATTACCGGAGACGGCCAAAGATGACATAAATACTGTGGTTGTTCTTGAGATCTGGGGACCTCCGGATGTAGATCCTATAATCATCGAACAGGAACCCGGGGAACCGGTGGTGCTTGATTATCTGACTGCAAGTACCTCTGGAAAAGCCATCAAAAGATTCAACAGGAAGGGAGAGGATGAACGCTTCCATATCTCAAAAATGCAGGGACCCGGTGATGTCATCCAATGGCAGGTCAATATTCAGAAGCCCGGTGTCTACGATGTCCGGATCAGATATGCGGCGATCCCGGAATGGGAAGGAGCCGCTTATATTATTGATGCCGGTAAAAGCCGGATAAAAGGAAGTGTAAGGTCCTCTGATGGATGGTATGAATATAAAACCGAAGATGCCGGTCAACTAAAAATCAAAAGGAAGGGTGTGCAAACCATCCGCCTGTACCCGGAACACAACCTGGATAATTACCTGATGTATTTTAATTCCCTGGAACTAAAAGCAAAATAGAAAATGAGTCATTATGGATAAAACAATGGCATCGAGATTATGTGCGGCCCTTATCCTGAATGCATCCTATTTTACTGGTTTTAAAGCCTGTACACCTGGTGCGAAAAAAATGAATACACCAGGCATTGGTTGATCATCCCCTTGTAATACTACCCTGTTGGAAGAGGACATATGAGATTGCTTACATTTATAATGTAAATCCAAAACAGAACATATGCAGGATGTAATCCAGATATCAACCCCCGCCCACAACGGCCTTTACGATATCACCAGCCAAGTGGAGGCCATCGTCTCAGAAAGTGGAATAAAGTCAGGCATGGTGAATGTCTATGTCCAGGGCGCTACTGCAGGGGTGATCACCGCTGCGGTTGAACCTTTCCTCCAGCCAGCATAAGGATGGAAAATTGAAATTTGTTAAATGATTTCATAAGTTAATTAAATCAGTTCCGACAAACTTCCCGTCTTTTCTTAGTTCCGAAACAGCTTTATACAGAACAGGATTTTCTAAAGACCAGAGTTCAGGTGATCTTATATTGAGTTCCTGCTCAATCTCCTTTTCAAAAGAACTATCAATCCTCTCCTCTGAACTTACCATTGCCACTTCAGAGCCCTTGTTGTCGAATATAATGGTACTTAGTTCAATACCGGAACAGCTTCCTCCCTGGTTAACGATCTTTGTTTTTATCTTTATTTCAGCTTCTTCATCCCCTGTAAGGGAAGAAGTAATATAAGTCCCCCAGGTGGGAATATGTACAGGATCAGTAACTATAAGCCTTACTTTTCTGTATATGCCCGATCCTCCATACCACCTGCTTATGGCCGCTATTCCCGCATGATTGAATTACAACAATATTTAGCAAAAGCCAGCTTGCATAAAAATATTGTCTTCCCATTTTCACGAGTTTGATTTTTTTCAATTTCAATCTTACCTATTTTATTTGGTGCATCCAAATGTCCCTAACATTCCCGAAAGTTATGATTGCAGGAGAAGCAGCAGCAATTTCCCCCGTTTTGACAGGAACCTGAATACAGGGGGCAGAAACAATACCAATTCTGTCCTTATCTGCACCAACAACTAAATGTATTCATACTGAGCATTTAAGTAATGCAGGATATTGCCCCAATGTATTGATATGTACATATAATTTATATATCTTGCAGGTATGAAAACAACATTGAACATAGACGATCAGATTCTTAGTAAGGCGTCCAGACTTACGGGTATTTCAGAGAAAACAGCCCTGGTCAGGCGGGGATTGGAAGCTTTGATAGCTCAGGAGAGTGCTAAACGGCTTGCAGCGTTAGGTGGTAGTGAAAAGAGTCTGAAAAGCATCCCAAGGAGAAAATCGGCATCCGAATGATTTTGGTCGATACTTCTGTCTGGATTGATCACCTTCATTATGTAAATGAGGATTTAAAGGAATTACTACTTACGAGTCAGGTTTGCATCCATCCATATATCCTAGGTGAATTAGCTTGCGGGAATATATCCAATCGAAAAGAAGTCCTCTCACTTCTCAGGGCGCTCCCAAGAATTGATGCAGTGCTGGATGAGGAAGTATTCGTATTGATTGAAGACAGGAAGCTTTATAGAAAGGGATTGGGATTTATTGATGTTCATCTTCTTACATCAGCTTTGATTCATCATGTCTATATCTGGACAAAGGACAAATCTCTACAGCGGGTAGCCAGAGAATTTGGAATCAGCATATAAAGTATTCATAGTAATAGTAATGCAACAAATCATCCAGATATCCACCCCCGCCCATAATGGCCTCTACGACATCACACAGCAAGTTGAGGCCATCGTGGCTGAAAGCGGAGTGAAGTCAGGCATGGTCAATGTATATGCCCAGGGTGCCACAGCAGCCATTATGATACTTTTCATTTGAATGTACCCCTTTTTATTGAATGGGGAATGCAAAATTATTCCTGTTCATTTTCTCTTTTGAAGCCCACTTTCTTTCTGCTTTGGTGCTCTAACCTTTTTTTATTCTTTTTTTCAATTTCTTCGAGGAGTTTAAAAATGAGAGAGATTCTTTCTCCTTGTTGAATCTGGCTTGTCTCAACGTTTTCTAATCGAGATAGTATTATGTTTTGAGAGTTGAGTATTTCTCTCATTCTCAGGAATGCACGAACTATCTGAATATTTACCTTAATGGCTCTTTGACTATGCAGTACACTAGCTAACATAACAATTCCATATTCAGAGAATGCCATAGGAGTATATCTGGATCCTCCCCAACTTGAGGTGCCAAATTGGCTCCTCAAGTATTGGAACTCTTCCAGAGTCAATTCAAACATAAAATCATTCGGGAACCGATCAATGTTCCGGCGTACTGATCTCTTTAGTTGTTTGGTTTCTACTTGGTAAAAGACTGCAAGGTCTCTGTCAAGGATTACCTGCTTATTTCTAATCAAGAAGATTTTTGAAAATATGACCTCATCTGGGATCATAATGATGGATGCTTGATCTACCATGCGTACTAAGTATAAAGTTGATTGTATTACTATATGTACTTAATGAAATTATATCGCATTATTATTCATTAAAAGAATATTTACCTTTACCTTGAAAGTAAAATATAGTTTCTGCAACAAACCATACAAATCAGCACACCCGCCCACAACGGCCTGTTCGACATCACGCAGCAGGTGGAGTCCATCATAACTGAAAGTGGTGTCAAATCTGGCATGGTCAACGTCTATGCCCAGGGGGCCACGGCAGCCATCATGATACTTTTCATTTGGATGTACCCTCTTGTGATTTGATTGACCGGAGTTTCCATATATGCTTTAAATCCTTGAAGGACTTCATCTAAATCGTTATCATAGACCTTTGGAAATAAGTCGTTGTAGCTCTTTGGGTTGCAAACATAGGATTTAATATAGACCTGGAGTCTTTCCATACCGTAGGTTTCAACCAGATATTCAATGAAAAACCTATAATAAGTATATTTCAGTCGGATAATACTACTGTCCATATCGTGAGGATTTTCCATATATAAGCTATTGAATTGGAGTCCCCTCGAATTCCATAAATCAACAAATTCCTTCTTAGTGAAATAGTGTGGTCCCCCAAAATAGGTTGCAACTCCCTCCGCAAGCCATGCTTGTTTCAGAATTTCCATATTCTTTTCATGTGAAAAAGTGTGCTGGTGCATAAGCAGATGTGAGATTTCATGTTTCAGATATACACCTATTCCATAGGGTGATTTCCTGGCATTGGGTCCAATATAAATCACATTAAGAGAGCCAAGTTTAACCGAATACCCTGTACCCTGCAGCCAGGGTAAGAACCTTTTCATATTGCTGTCTTTCCCCAATACAATAATCTTGAAATCCTGCTTAAACTTCAGCGCATGAAATTCTTCCTCTTCTTTCAATAATTCCTCAAGCCATAACACATCGTTTTCATTGTCATACTCAGTTATATACATCGTTGCCCGTTGTGACTCTATCTTTCTAAATCCCGTCTTTATTGGATTCCATGGAAACAGAGGTCCCCAAAATAAATATAAGGTGATTGTGATCAGTGCAATTAGGATGACAATAACTGTGCGACGTCTCATAAAAGTTAAGTACTATCAATTTGGGATTTCAGTGTTAATCTTCATTTATAGCCACCATTATATCTGAAGTCACGGAATCCAGCAGTTCAGAATCGTCTGAATTTATAAGAACAACAACGCTTGCATCTGTTTCCGGAATGTAGAACATTGAGGCAAGGTATCCAAATGTCCTTCCCGTGTAACCAATGAGTTCAACACCAGTACTATTATTCGAACTAATGAGGAATACACCCATTCCGCAGCGTATATCAGTGGATCCTGGATAAATACTAATAGGATCAAGCATTCTTTGTAGCCCCTGGCTACTGATAACATTTCCCCTAAAAAGCGCTGAACACCATATTGCTATTTCCTCCGCAGTAGAGAATATAGCTGCAGCCGCCCCCAACACAGAGTATATTCCTGTTTCAGGAAGCAACGATATATCCTCAAAGCTTCCATCCCTGGTTATATCGAACCAACCATGAGCGAGCTGAGAAGGAAGCAATTCCTCCATCGCGAAATATGAATTATGAAGCCCCAGTGGCTCGAAAAAACGTGACTTTAATTGATGGGACACGGTTGTGCTTGTTGCTTTATTGATTATCTCACCCAAGATAACATAATTAGTATTCGAGTAAAACCAGCCCTCGCCAGGTGCGGCATATGGTTCCAGGAGGCTGTCAGAATTCTTAATTATTTTCAATTTCTCAACCTTCATAGACTTTTGCCTTAACCTATCCAGACATAAATCCCTGGTCATTTTTATCGAAAGGGCTTCAATACTTTTGTATCCTTCTACGGATTGCCTCTTTTTCCAAAGCTTTTCAAGGACATCCTGGAGAACATCCAGCGCATCTTCTCTGTTTCCAAGAAGCCGAAAAGCGAATCTATACAGAATGTCCTGACGCGTATTTGAAAACTGAGAATCCATCCTACTCATATACTTATATACCGAATGAATCAGTGATTTATAACAAAATGATCTGTTCCAATTTTCTTAATGTCTCTTTGAAGTCTTTAAAGCGATGTAACTTGCCAAGCTTATTTAACCATTCTGATTGGAATACAGATCCTCCAAGAAGATATCAGAAGTTTGTGAAAAGAATAGCAAATACAATGAACTGAAGGCCATAGTATATGCTATGGTAACCGGGAAATGTATTTTCCGACCATTTCAGTTATCGATTTCTGCTTATTCCAATCTGTCTCACTGTCCTTGCCAGGCATATAATCAGCTGTTGTCACTATGATCATATTGTATTCCGGAAGCAGGAAAATATGCTGCCCGCCATGACCCCATGAAAAATATACGTTGTGTCTGCCAGATCTGGCAGAAAACCAATTCATGTATCCCAGGTTCAATCCGGAGAAATTGTCAAAGATCTCTCTGCCATACACATCCATCGAATAGGGACTTAATGCATCATCAATCCATCCAGAAGAGATGATCTCATGTCCATTGTACGTCCCTTCGTTTAGATACAAGTATCCGAATCTGGCAAGATCTCTTGCGTTTGCATGAATATCACCATGTCCGTAATAATTACCATGGTGATCGGTCCACCAGACCGGGATGGAAATCTCCAGAGGTTCACACAAGTGTTGGTTTGCAAAATCATATAAGGAAGTATCTACTGCCCGTGATACGATAATGCCAAGAATATGCGCCATCAGGTTTGAATACCCGTACTCAGCTCCCGGATCATGTGTCAGTGGGATTTCCTCGATTAATGGAAGCCAATCCCCGAAACTTGACCAGAGCAGATCATTATATTCAGAAAACTCTTCCCATGGGTAGCCAGATCTCATTTTCAATATTTGGGCGAGTGTTATCTGACTTTTGCGTGGGTCCATCGATTCCCAATCGAATTCAGGAAAGAACTCTGAAAGTTTCTGGTCAAGACTTGTGAGCTTACCATTTTCCAACGCGATTCCAGTCAAGGTTGAGGTAAAGCTTTTTGTAACCGAGGCAATGGGAAGAGCGGTATTGACATTTTTACCATTGAAATAACGTTCGGCAATTAAATAACCGTCTTTTATAATGAGTATGGAGTAAATATGACCAATCTTAGAAGCAGTTAGGTACATTTCCTTAATGATGATTGTATCCAGGTCCTGGTCTTCAGGAGTTGAGACTTCCCAATCATCCAATTCGAGGGGAGCGAAGTATGAACCATTGATTGTGTCTGCCTCTTTTTCACATGCTGTGAGAAAGACAAGTAACAGAACACAGGTTAAATCTTTTCCAAAAGAGCGTTTCATTGAATCTGGCCAATTTTCTAACTTTCCTGCGAAAACAACTAACATCCAATTGGTTCCAAAAATCATACCAAGATATGTCTATTGCTTTGCTCCCAATCCCTGCCACCAAATCACAAAAATATTCTGTTCTTCCATAGTGCGATCTGTTCCGTTGAGTCATCATATTCTTTATCCGAAAAGCAATATCTTTGTAAATGTATTATAGTATACATGCAACAAACCATCCAGATATCCACCCCCGCCCACAACGGCCTCTACGACATCACGCAACAGGTGGAAGCAATTGTTACCGAATCAGGTGTGCAGGCCGGCATGGTCAACGTCTATGTCCAGGGCGCAACTGCAGCGGTGATGATCCAGGAGAACTGGGATGATTCGGTTCAGCGGGATGTGATCTCCCTGTTGAACAAACTGATCCCTTCGGGTGTCTGGGAACATGATCACCAGGATAACAACGGGGATGCTCACCTGAAGGCTGGGATTGTGGGTCCCCAGGAGACCATCCCCATTGTGGATGGAAAAATGGGGCTCTCCACCTGGCAGAATATCTTTTTCTGCGAATTTGACGGGCCTCGAAGCAAAAGGAATATACTGGTTACAGTAATGTCTGCAGAACCTTAAAGCAGGTTTGTTAATACTAAAGCACATACTCACTGACAAATTCCCTCTTAAGGAGAATGTCTGGGTAATGGGACTTAGGTTACAATACCATCCATGGTTCAGGCAGGCATATTTTTTGTAGATTTGAGAACCTAAGCTGCAACGATTATGAAGTTCAGATTTTACCCTTTCAAAGCACTTATATTTTGTGCTCTTTTTCTGATTCCGGGATTTTATGGAATGCACCTTTCTGCCCAGGTACAAAAAGCCCAGAATGTAAAAGACAATTCAGATTCCATTGTAATAACACCCATTCCTGCCACAAAGATCTCTTCCGAATATGATGAATCGGTGAAGCTGATTTCGCACAGTGCTAAACTCAGGATTACAGAACAACAAGTTGCAGAGATGGAATTGAGGATCGACACCATTAGTGCATCTGTAGCGCAATTTCTTGAGGACAGCATTCTTCAGTCCCTGGAAGGAGCAAATATCAGGGAACTGGATAATGCAGATAACCTGGTGGACTTTCAGGTGGGACAAATTGACGATCTTCAGTCCCTGTTAACAAATCGCACCAGGGAGATCGAAGGGGCCATGCTGGATCTCACCCATGCTCATTTGAGATGGCAGCTGACCAAAGAGCATGCGGATGAGAAGGGTATTCCTGAGGCACTTCAAGTAAGGATTGACCAGATTATCGGGCAAATAGATACTGCAAACCAGATCCTCAATGAAGATTTCAATACACTCCTGGTGGGAGAGGATGCTTTATCGAGCCGAAATTCCCGGCTGAAAGCCTTGCAGGACAGTATTTCAGTCCGGAAGGAAGAGATAAGTAAGAACATCTTCAGCAGGGATATGCCCACATTTTTTGAAGATCTTGAGAATCTGGAAGATACTGCCATGATCCAACACCACCGGGATGAACTGAGATCGGCGTTTCGATCAGACTTCAGGGTGATCAGTAAGAAATTCAGGTCCCAGGTATGGATTATTGCTTTTCTGACCCTGGCCTTTATCATTTATGCCTTCTGGTTTAACAGGAATCGTGAAAAGTTAATTCCCGGGGATCAGTTTGAGCTGAACAGCATCCAGCTCTCCTTAATTGAAAATCCCGTTGCTTCGGGACTGTTCATTGCCATGATCGTGATCCGTATTTTCTTTAATGAACTGGCAAATTCCCTTCAGGCCATTAACCTGTTTATTTTAATGGTGCCCATGATCATCATCGTCCTTCGGCGACAATCGGACAAAGCTTCTCCCTGGATTGAATTGCTGATTGGCTTCTACCTGGCAACTTATTTTTACGACCTGTATTATTACCCCGATATTGTCCAGAGAATCATGCTTATGGTCTTATCATTAAGCGGATCGGTATATTTTCTTTTGGTCCTGTTGAAGAAAACGGTCATCCTTAAGGTGGAGAATAAATTTGTATTCAGGTTCCTGAGACTCATGCTGGGACTGATTGCCCTTTTATGCTTTGCTGCTATTTTCTGGAACCTGGGGGGAGCCTTCAGGATGGCAGAATATTTCACCCTGGCTTTTATAGAAATCACCATGTTGTTGCTGGTAATTTTCGTTGCCACTCAGGTAGTGAGCGCACTTGTATATCTGATTCTGGCCGGCAAGACCATGCAGGAATTATATGTGGTCAGGGAAGATTGCCAGTTGATCCATAAAAAGGTCACCAGGCTGTTCAATTTGCTGCTGTGGGTCTATTTCTTCGTAGGTACCCTGGAATACTTAAACTATAAGGATAAATTCCTTGCCTGGGGCAGTGAAACGCTTAACACAGGCTGGGACGTGGGAGCAGTGAAACTTACCCCGGCCAGCATCCTGATATTTCTTTTTATAATCTGGTTATCCGTAATCATCTCCCGGATCATTACTCAGCTCCTTGAGAAAGATGTATTTACCCGGGTTAGCATTTCCAAAGGAATGCCCAACACCATTAATATGCTGCTGAAGATTATTCTGATTTCATGTGGATTCTTTCTGGCGGCTGCGGCAGCCGGAATGCACCTGAGCAACCTGTCCATCATCATTGGGGCATTCTCAGTGGGTATTGGCTTTGGGCTGCAGAATATCTTCAATAACATGGTGTCGGGTCTGATCCTGGCTTTTGAAAGACCTATAAAAGTTGGGGACACGGTTCAGGTGGGCGAATTAATGGGTGTGGTAAAATCCATTAGTTTCAGGTCAAGCACGATCAGGAGCTTCGACGGCGCTGAAGTGATTGTACCCAACGGAAACCTGATCTCAGACAGCATGACCAACTGGACTCGCTCTGATTTTCTCAGGCGGATGGATATCAGGGTGGGGGTGGCCTATGGTACCGATCCGGAAATAGTGCTGGGGATTCTGAGGGACGTAGCCGGTGAGCACGATCTGGTCAGGAAGAAACCCGCTCCATCTGCTTATTTTATTGGTTTTGGTGACAGCTCGCTGGATTTCAGGTTGCTGGGATGGACCGATATCGATCACCGTTTGAAAGTTGAAAGTGAGCTACATGTGCGTATCAATAAAAAACTGGATGAAGCCGGGATCGAGATCCCCTTCCCGCAAAGCGATCTGCATATCCGCTCGGATGATACAAAAAGTTAGAATATCAGGGTGATTGTGGTCTGCTCTCACACCCGTGATTCTGCATGAATAATCCAAAAGACGATTAATCCCCTTCGGAGGGGGAGGTTTTCTTTTTACGTGCAAAGAGTCCAAGGAACTCCTTGAGCAATCCGTCCAGAAGGCTGTACCTGAGCAGTTGAAAGTCTGATTTAATTTTTTCCTTACCTGAATCTATCTTTTCATTCACGTCTTCTTTCTCCAGCTTAAGGCCCTGTATGGTTCCGGGACGTTTTAAATCTACCTCCAGTACAAAGGATATAAGCTTGACAAAAAGGTTGGACAGCATTGGTCTTTTAGATCTCAGCATGGCAAAGATCAGAATGGCTATGGTCGCTATATAGACAAAGCCCACGATCCAGAAACCCCAGTATCCGCTGTTCAATACATCATTCAGGAAACCTGCAAAGGCAAAGGAGCAGATGAGAACCACAATGAGCAGGAGGGTGAATATCACAAAAATAGAAATAAATATGCCCAGGAAGAGCGCCAGCTTCTCAGTTTGTTTGATCATCAACAATTTCAGGTAATCCTTGGCGAGGTTCTCCGTATCTCCGGAGATATTCTCTATGTTATTCTTCAGTTTTGACATAAGTGCTTTCTATGGCGTTCAGAATGTTGTTTATTCGGTTCCTGAGCTCGTCTGCCTCCTCGGATTGGATTCCTTCGATCTCCTTTAACAATCGACCCAGGGTCGAGAGGTGATCTGAAATGGCCCTGTGTTCCGACTTGCTGCCCCAGATGTAACTTCCCAGGAGCAGGCCGGCAATAGCCCCCACCGCGGCGGCTCCAATGAGCTTGATCTTGTCGTTATTATTTTCCATAAGTATTTATTTAACTGTTTTCAGTTTGATTGTGGTGATCTTGGGACTGTGAAATAGAAGGTGGTGCCGGATCCTTCCACCGATTCGACCCGGATTTGTCCCCCGTTCTTCTCTACAAATTCCCTGCAGAGGATCAGACCCAGTCCTGTGCCTTTTTCGCCTTCCGTACCCGGGGTTTTGAATTTGGTATCGATGCGGAATATTTTTTCCAGGTTTTCCTGGGAAATGCCGGTACCTCCATCCCGAACCATCAGTTCCGTAATGTGATCCTTTTCCTCTATTCTAAGCTCGATAACACCTTCCGGATGACTGTATTTCACCGCATTGTTAATCAGATTTCTGAGGACCGTATTAATCATCTCCCGGTCGGCATGCACTTTAATATTTTCAGGTACTTCGGATAAAAAACTGATTCTCTTTTTTTCTGCAGGTACCCGGTGCAGGTTCAGGTTTATTTCCGCCAGGGTGGAAAGGTTAAAATCTTCCGGTGCATAATCAATATCCCCGTGCTGGGATCTGGACCAGGTCAGCAGGTTTTCAAGCAGGTTGTAGATAAGCTCTGAGGACTGGTTGATCTTCCTCAAAGTAAGAAGCTTTTCCTCCTCTTCCATCAGCTCGTAATTCTCCACCACCAGCTCACTCAGGGAGTACAGGCTGGAGAATGGGTTTTTCAGATCATGGGCCAGGATGGAAAAGAACCTGTCCTTGGTTGCATTCAGCTCATTGAGTTCATCCCTCTGTTCCTCCAGTGATCTGTTTTTCCGGGCAATTTCAGCCGTTCGTTCTCCGATCTTTTCCTCCAGGATCCGTTTTTCCCTTAAGAGCTTCCGTTCCCGCAAATAGATGATAAGGACGATAGCCAGCACCACAAGAATCAGGTATCCCCCATAAGCGAAGTTACTTCTCCACCAGGGAGGATGTATTTCGATTGGTATGCTGACTCCCTGGCGGTTCCATACCCCATCGCTGTTGGTCCCTATAACACGGAAGGTATATTCGCCCGGAGGCAGGTTGGTAAACGGCACAAAATGCCTGGTGCCGATCTCGATCCACTGGTCCGAGATCCCTTCCATTTTATACTGATACCTGTTCCGGGAGGGATTGGTATAGTCCAGGGCCGAAAATTCAATAGTGAGGGAATAATCCTTATGTGACAGGTCAATCTGGTCTGAATACACGCTGAGTTGCTGACTGTAACGCTCGTTTTCTTTTTCTATGGAGGTGATGCGAAGCGGTGGAATGTACTCATTACCAACAAGTGAATCGGGATGAAAGGTGACCAGCCCGTCAATGGCTCCGAAATACAGCTCCCCGTCATCGCTACTGAACACAGCTTTTAAATTGAATTCCTTTCCTGCCAGCTCATCAATGACTATGAAATCTTCCCAGGCGATGATGGCCGGATTCTTCATCACCAGTCCCGATCCGGTGGTAAACCAGAGGTTGTCATTTCCATCACGGATGATGTCATAGATGATGTTGCTGGGAAGGCCATCAAACATGGTATAATTTAAGAAGGAAGAATCGGTCTTACTGAACATGCTCAGGCCCCCGCTGGTACCAATCCAGATGTATCCGCGCGGATCCTCGCAAAGGGAGATGGTGTAGTCATCGATCAGGCTGTTGCCTGATTCAGGATCACTGGCAAGATGACTGATACTCTGGGTAGCAGGATCGTACCTGTCCAGTCCGTTGGATGTGGCTATCCAGACATGCCCGTCCCTGTCTTCCAGCAGGGAGTAAATTAAATTCCTGCTCAGCGCCAGGGGACCTTCATCCTCTTCATGCAGGATGGTCTTCTCTTTCCTTTCTGTATCGAGAATGCATATCCCGTTGCCGGTACCAATCCAGAACTTTCCGTCGCTTGTCTCGATAATGCAATACACCCTGGTGTTGTCAAAGTAGTTGAAATCCGGGGCATTAAAATAATCCTCCACCGGAATAAACCGGTCCGCAGTCTCATCAAAGATACTTACCCCGTTCCTGGTACCCAGCCATACCCTGGATTTGCTGTCCCTGAATATGACGTGAATGTGGTTTTCGGGAATGTGCCTGTCCCCGCTGAGTTCAGCCAGGTAATGAATGGCATGGTTGGTATTCCGGTCAATAATGCTTAATCCTTTGCCCCAGGTACCCACCCACAGCCTGTTCTTCTCATCCTCATAAATGGAGGCAATCACATTGTCGAGCAGGTCCGGTGAATCCGGATCATCGGTTTTCTGATAGGTTTTTATGCTGCGCTGTTTCAGATCCAGCTTATCCACCCCGGCAAGCGTACCTATCCACAGATTTTGCGATTGGTCCTCATACACGGAGATCACAATGTCATGGCCGATATAACGGTTGTTGTCTGCCAGGTTCCTGAAATGGCTGAAATCGCCCGGGCCGGAAGGGGAGAAGTCTCTGATGTGATTCAGTCCCCCTCCATCCGTGCCGATCCAGATCTCTCCGCGGTGATCCATGATCATGGTCTGGATGTAATTGTGACTCAGGCTCCCTGGATTTCCGGGATCGTGAAATATATGAACAACTTCCTCCCTGGCTGGCAGGTAGATATTTAATCCGTGCTCGGTTCCGATGAGTATGTTCCCGCTCAGGTCTTCCAGCAGGGAGGTGATGTGTTCATGGGAAATTGATTTTTTTTCTGTACTTCCCGTTCTGAAATGATGAAACTCCTCAGTTAGCGGATTAAAGTTGCACAAGCCATTTACAGATCCGATCCAGATTTTCCCGTCACCCGATTTAATAATGGGAAGGCCTTTATCATACAAGGCCCCGCCTGTCTCCAGGTTACTCAGGTAGGTGCTTACTTCTCCTGAGTTATAGTCCAGCAGGGAGAGGTGCGGGGAATGATTTATATAGAGGTAGCTTTCATCGGCAGCCAGACCGTAAATAAAGTTGCTTTGAGAACCTGTGATGCTGTCGGACAGGGGAACGGTAGTGAAAAGTCCGGTCCTCTTATCATAGCTGTTAAGCCCGCTTTTGGTACCTATCCAGATCATCCCGTTCTGATCCTCGCATATGTCAAAGATCCAGTTGCTGGATATGGTGCCTGGATCGGCAGGATCATTGAAAAAGCTCCTGAAGGTGTAGCCGTCAAATTTATTCAGTCCATTTTGTGTGCCCAACCACATGTACCCTTCCGAATCCTGGAAGATACACAGGATCTCACTCTGGGATAATCCGTCCGACACTTTGTA
>JBDLIM010000090.1:0-15649 GCA_039714915.1 Bacteroidota bacterium | reverse complement strand
GAACAGGGAGGTGAGGATACCAATTACCAGCGTGGTAGCAAAACCTTTGATGGGTCCCGTACCGAAAAAGAACAGGATCAAGCCTGTCAGGAAGGTGGTGATCTGCGCATCGAAAATGGCCGAATAGGCATTCCTGTACCCATCTTTAATGGCTGTTTTCAGGTTCTTTCCTGCAGCCAGTTCTTCACGGATCCGTTCATAGATCAGCACGTTGGCATCCACCGACATACCAATGGTAAGCACAATACCGGCAATACCAGGAAGTGTCAGCACCGCCTGAAGTGAAGCCAGCACACCAATCAGGAAGAACATGTTGGCAAGCAGTGCAATGTCTGCTACCATACCGGCCCTGCGGCTGTAATAGAATAACATATAGGCAAGTACCACCACAAAGGCGATCAAAAATGAGTTCATGCCGTCTTTTACAGACTTGGCTCCCAGCGAGGGACCAATTACTTCACTGGACTCGATGCGGGCACGTGCCGGCATTTTACCCGATTTCAGGATATTTGCCAGGTCATCTGCATCGGCCTGGGAGAAGTCGCCCGAGATGGATGAGCTGCCGCCCTTGATTTCTTCAGACACATTAGGTGCGGAATATACCAGTCCGTCCAGCACAATAGCAATGGCCTGGTTTACATTTTCCCTGGTTACGTTGGCCCATTTCTTGGCTCCTTCCGAATTCATGTTCATGCTCACATTGAATTCTCCGGTATAGGGATCCGTTCCCACCCTGGCATCGGTTACATATTTACCTTCCATTACTGGTTGGTTATTCCGTGTGGCTTTCAGGGAATGAAGGCGGACAAACTGTACCTTGTCACCTTCTGACTGGAAATGCCATGCAAAGATCAGGTCTGAGGGAAATAATTGCCTGATCTGGGGAATGGACAGGTATTCATTCACCTTGGCAGTATCTTTAAGAAGGACTGCTCCAACCGTTGATCCGGGAATGAAGTTACGCTGGTTATCCAGGTAGGGCTGAAGTACTGCCAGCAGGGGATTCTCACGGAAGAACTGGGCTTCCTGGTCATCCATCACAGTAGAGTCCAGGTCCGAAAGGAGATCCAGTCCGCTGGTGTCCAGAAGAAGTTCATCCTGGGGAAGGTCTAAAAGTGATTCTTCAGCAGGAGCTTCTGTTTCCTCTTCTGGTTCAGCGACTGCAGCTTCTGTTTCACCAGCCTCACCTTCAAGGGCCAGAATGTCGGCCAGTGTACGGTTGGCCTGATCCAGGTAATTCCATACTTCAGAGGCCTGGTAGGTAGTCCAGAATTCCAGGTTTGCCGTACCGGTTAAAAGCTTGGCCACCCTTTCGGGTTCTTTTACACCGGGTAATTCCACAAGAATCCTTCCCTGACGTTCCAGCTTCTGGATGTTCAGCTGAACCACCCCAAAACGGTCAATCCTGTTGCGAAGTACATTGTATGAATTATCAATGGCACTTTCTGCTTCCTGCTTCAGGAAAACAACCACATCCTGATTGGTGGTATTAAAATCGATCTGACCCCTGGTTTCGGGAGTCATAAAAAATTGTGCCAGCTGTGCACCGGGATTTAACTCTTCAAATGCTTCTGCAAACAAATCCACAAAATCGGCCTGACTGTTGCTTTTCTTTTGCCTGGCCAGGGACATGGTTTCTGTAAATACGGGATCACTCAAAAACTGGGGAGCAGCCTCTGCACGTATAATATCTTCCACAGCGATCTCCAGGATCACATTCATCCCCCCTTTCAGGTCGAGACCTAAATTAACTTCCCTTTCCTTACAATCCTGGTAAGTGTATTTCTTAAACAACACATTATATACCACCTCTCCCTTCATGGAATCCAGGTACGAGCGTTCGATGCGAACATCGCCATTGGCAATGTTCCTGGCATTCTTCTCCACCTTCTGGGCAAATACTGTGAAAAGAAGCTGGTAGACACTTACTAGTGCCAGAACAATCGTAAAAAACCTGATAGCACCTTTATTTTGCATTTTTAACTGGTTTATTAATAGTTACTTGAATGTCAATTTTTAATAGGCCGCAAATATAGCACTATTTTTTCGCACTTTGGAGCTAGTCACAAAAAAAATGCGCAAGAGGCCGGACGACCAATCACGCATTTATAAAAATGTATTTCTTTGACAACCTGTCTGTTAGGGTCTATTCCTCAAAAAGCTTCAGGTTATCCAGCACCTTCATTACCTTTTTTACACTATCTGCGGATGAATTCAGCAACTTCTTTTCGTCAGTATTCAGGCTGATTTCAATAATCTCTTCCACACCTCCTTTGCCAAGCTTCACCGGGACTCCCAGGTAGATATTCTTTAATCCATATTCTCCATTCAGGTAAGCACATACCGGGAATACCCGCTTCTGGTTATCCACAATGGCCTCCACCATCTGTGAAACAGCTGCCCCGGGAGCATACCAGGCTGAGGTTCCCATCAGGCTCACCAGCTCACCGCCTCCTTTGCGGGTGCGGTCCACAATTTTTTCAATTTCCTCCTTGCCCAGCATCTCGGTTACAGGGATTCCGCTAACTGAAGTATACCTGGGTAAAGGAACCATGGTATCGCCATGACCACCCATTAACATGGCATGAATATCATAAGGCGAAACACCCAGTGCATTGGCTAAAAAAGCTTTATAACGCCCTGTATCCAGAATTCCTGCCATGCCAAATACCTTATGAGGGTCCTTGTTGGCAGCTAAAAAAGCTGCATAGGTCATCACGTCCAGGGGATTGGAAACCACGATAATAATAGCATCCGGGGAATACTTGATGGCTTTCTCTGTCACTTCCTTTACAATATTTGCATTGGTCTTGATCAGGTCGTCACGCGACATGCCGGGCTTCCTGGGAATACCGGAAGTAATTACAATAATACCCGAACCTTTGGTCTTCAGATAATCGTTTGTAGAACCGATCACCCTGGTATTAAAGTGATTAATGGAAGAGGTTTGCCAGATATCAAGCGCCTTGCCTTCGGCCAGTCCTTCTTTGACATCAAGAAGCACTACCTCATTGGCAAGATCTTTATGGGCTATTACATTGGCACATGTGGCGCCCACATTACCTGCGCCAATTACTGTAATCTTGTTCATTGGATCAATTTTTTAGGTTAAAATTTAAAATGTTTATCAGGTTCTACTATATACTTTAGAGCTAAAAGCAAAATTAGTGATTTCTGGATCGCGGTGGGTATTGTTGTAAAGCATATACGAGCGAATCTCTTGACTTTGCAAGGGAATTATGGTAAATTGAGCTGGAACCCTCCTCTCTCAGCTTATGAAAATTGATTTGTCAAAATACCTGGATGACTGGTACAAGGAAGATCCGGCCAAAAATATTTATCCCGGACCTGTGGTAACCCTCTCAAGAGAAGTGGGTTGTCCGGCAAAAGCCATTGCTTCTGCACTTACCAAGAGGCTTAACAGTATGAAACGGGATCGGGCAAAGGAACATCCCTGGCGATGGATCAGTAAAGAAATTATGATGGAATCGGCCCGGGAGCTGCAGGTTGATTCCAGCCAGATCCAGCATATATTTGATTACAAAAGCCGTGGAATACTTGAAGACCTTCTTCTTGCCCAGTCCAAGGATTATTATAAATCCGACCTGAAAATCAGGACTACCATTGCCAAGGTAATCCGGAAATTTGCAAATGAGGGCAATGCGGTGATTGTGGGCAGAGGGGGTGTTGCCATTACCAGGGATATTCCAAAATCCCTGCACATATTCCTGGAAGGTCCTCTTGAATGGCGTGCCCTGAGGGTTGCTGATAAATATAATTTTAACATTGACCAGGCCAGAAGTTATGCACAGAACATTGATAAAAAGAGATCCCATTTCAGGGATTTCTTCCAGGGAAAAGGAAATGACTACACCCGCTTCGACATCAAACTGAACTGCATGACCCTTGAACAAGATGAGATCATTGAAATAATTGTGGGGGCGTTGAAAACCCTTTTAATGATCTGAAAGTTTTATTACTACTTTTAATACTGCGAATCCTTAATTCTTATTGAATGTGCAATTCCCGCTGCTGGATTATTTCCCTGTTGTTTCTTTTAATAGCATGCAACCGGGCCGGGCCTTCTTCAGGACCCAATGATTTTGTTCCGGATCCCTTACATCCTTCTGAAGCAAAAGATGCACTTGAAGTGATCTATTCGCTTTCCCTTCCCATCGATATTATCGATATTTTTACAGAAACAGGCACCGGCTTCAGTCCCGAGTTCACCATACCCCTGGACCTGATCTCTCTTTATGAAGACCAGGGGCAAATGGCATTACTCATAGGGGCGCTTGGAGTAGACCTTAGCTACTGCAGATTATTTGAACGTACTACGGAATCAGGTGATATCTACAAGAACATTGAAGTGCTTGCCTATAACCTGGACCTTCCCGGGGATATATTTGACAAATCATCCGATGAACTTGAATGGTATGTGAACAGACCCGATTCACTGACAAAACTTATTAATCAGATTTACGGGGATGTGGATGCCTCTTTCAGGGAACAAAACCAGGAATCCCTTGCCTCACTTTCCCTGCTTGGAGGTTGGCTTGAGGCCATGTATATTGGGGTCAGGATCTACCAGGACAAATCTGTACTGGATATGGGAGACCGGATCCTGCAGCAGAAATATGCACTGAACAGCCTGGCCGCGTTGCTTTCAAACTATCAGGAGTCGCTGGTGATCAGAAGTTATATTCACCTGCTGACTAATCTTAAAGAAGTCTACGACTCCGTTGAGATCAGCTTATCAGAAGAAGGCACAGTCACAGAGATCAGCTACGAGCCTGAAACCCTGAATGAGATTTGCAGGTTGATTATTCAAATCCGGGAAGGAGTCATTTAATATCTCATCTTCAGGAAACCAGTACCTTCCCGGTCATCTCTCCGGGTCTCTCCACTCCCATGATTTTCAGCAGGGTCGGAGCCACATCAGCCAGTATTCCTTCCCCGATTTCGCTGTAATCAGAGCTAAGCAGGATGCAGGGAACGGGATTTAATGAATGGGCTGTATTGGGTGACCCATCCGGATTCATCGCATTGTCGGCATTTCCATGATCTGCGATGATCAACACATCATAGTCCTGCTCCCTGGCCGCTTCAACCACTTCACCCACACACTGATCCACTGTGGCAACTGCCTTTTCAATAGCTTCATAGATCCCGGTATGTCCTACCATATCTCCATTGGCAAAATTGAGACAAATGAAATCGGGTGTATCTTCTCTGATGGATTTGATCACTGCATCCTTCACACCAAAGGCACTCATTTCGGGTTGCAGATCATAGGTAGCTACTTTTGGAGAGGCAATCAGAATGCGATTCTCATTATGAAAGGCCTCTTCCCTTCCTCCCGAAAAGAAAAAGGTTACGTGGGCATACTTTTCGGTTTCAGCAATCCGCAGCTGACTGCGCCCCGCATCGGCCAGAACTTTCCCCATGGTATTGTTCACATTCTCTTTATCATAAATGATATGCAGTCCTTCAAATGTGGCGTCGTAGGGAGTCATGGTGCAGTAATGCAGGGGAAGGCTGTGCATGTCATAGCCGGGCATGTCCTGCTGGGTAAGTACAATGGTAAGCTCCCTGGCCCGGTCGTTCCGGAAATTAAAAAAGACTATCACATCGCCTTCCTGCAGGGTTCCCAGGGGCTGACCTTTATCGTCAACGATCACAATGGGTTTTACGAATTCATCGGTTACACCCCTGTCATAGGACTCCTGCAGCGCCTGCACCACATCTGTGGCTGCCCTTCCTTTGCCGTGTACCAGTAAATCATAAGCTTCCTTCACCCGTTCCCATCTCTTATCCCGGTCCATGGCATAGTACCGGCCTATAAAGGAAGCTACTTTCCCATTGGAAGTGGCCAGGTGATCGCTCAGGTTTTGCATGTAGCCTTTCCCGCTTTGCGGGTCCGTATCCCGGCCATCACCAAATGCATGCACAAAAACATCCTTAATTCCATAATCGCCGGTCATATCACAGAGTTTATAAAGATGCCTGTCAAGCGAATGCACCCCTCCGTCGGACAGCAGGCCCATAAAATGAACCTGTTTCTGGTGATCACGGGCATAGGAAAACGCTTCCACCAGGGCCTTGTTTTCCCTGATGCTGTCGTCCTTTACAGCCATGTTAATCTTAACCAGGTCCTGGTATACAATCCTTCCGGCACCTATGTTAAGATGCCCCACTTCCGAATTCCCCATTTGTCCGTCGGGCAAACCCACATTCTCCCCCGAAGCAAGTAACTGTGAGGAGGGAAACTCCTTCTCGTATCGATCCATATTTGGAGTGGGAACCTGGCTGATCACATCAGGTTTTTCTCCATGACCTTTTCCCCATCCGTCCAGGATCATTAATAGTGTCTTTTTTGTACTCATATTGAATTCATTATTAAGCGCACAAAGATAATCTATTTAAGTAAATAGTGTTATTTTGCAGGCTGATTAAATCCTTCTTTCCATATGAACTTAAAAACACTCAGATGAAAAATCTTCGCTACAGTTTTCTGGGAATCATGATTAGCCTTCTGGTTTCCTGCACAGGCTCCGGAGATAAGACCTCTTTCGCCATTGATTACGAAAAATACACCCTTGAGAACGGACTGGATGTGATCCTGCATACCGACCATTCAGATCCCATTGTATCGGTAGCCATTCAGTATCATGTGGGCTCCAACAGGGAGAAACCCGGCCGGACAGGTTTTGCCCATCTTTTCGAACACATGATGTTCCAGCAATCGGAAAATGTGGGACAGGACCAGTTCTTTAAAAAGATCCAGGCTGCTGGGGGCACCCTCAACGGAGGTACCAATTCGGATGGTACCGTATATTTCGAAATCGTTCCCAAAAATGCACTTGAACTGGCGCTCTGGCTCGAGTCCGACCGCATGGGCTACCTGATTAATACGGTCACCCAATCGGCCTTTGTAAACCAGCAAAATGTGGTTCAGAACGAAAAACGGCAAATGGTCGATAACCGTCCTTATGGTCACAACTCTTATGTGATAGACAAAAACCTGTATCCCGAAGGCCATCCTTACAACTGGCAGGTGATCGGAGAAATGGAAGACCTGCTCAATGCCACCGTGAAAGATGTAAAAGAATTCCACTCCGTGTACTACAGGCCCAATAATGCTACCCTGGTGGTGGCAGGCGACATCGATCCGGAGGAAACAAAAGCACTGGTCAATAAATATTTTGGAGAAATCGAAGGGGGCAGTCCCGTCCAGGACATGGAACCCATACTGGTCTCGCTGGATGAGACCATCAAGGTATACCATGAAGACAACTTTGCAAAAACTCCCCGCTTCACGATGGCATGGCCTACGGTTGAGCAATACAGCAAAGATGCCTATGCCCTGAATTTTCTGTCCGAACTTCTGTCAAACGGGAAGAAAGCACCCATGTACAGGGTGCTGGTTAAAGATAAAAAGCTCACTTCCAGAGCAAGCGCTTACAACCGTTCCAGGGAACTGGCCGGCAGTTTTCGGGTAAGCATAAATGCCAATGCAGGCATCAGCCTGGCTGAGTTAGAAGATGCCATCTTTGAATCATTCCGGCTTTTTGAGGAGGAAGGAATTACTGAAAATGACCTGGAAAGGATCAAAGCAGGCCTGGAAACCCAGTTCTACAACAGCATCAGCTCCATCCTGGGGAAAGGATTCCAGATGGCCAGGTACAACGAATATGCAGGTACTCCATCCTTCATTGAACAGGATATTGCCAATATACAGGCAGTGGCCATCGAAGATATTCAACGCGTTTACGATACCTACATCAAGGATAAACCCTATGTGGCCACCAGCTTTGTGCCCAAGGGATCCATGGACCTGATCGCTGCTAATTCAGTGAAGGCCGATGTGGTGGAAGAGAGCATTGCCGATGCCACCGAGGTATCGCAGGATGTGGCAGAGGAAGAGGAAGTCATCGAAAAAACACCTTCCTCCTTCGACCGTTCCGCAGAGCCCGAGATGGGTCCCGATCCGGTGGTGGTTCCGCCCGAGGTATGGACCGGGGAGCTGAATAACGGCATCAGGATCTATGGAATCAACTATGATGAGCTTCCCTTGTTGAATTACTCCCTGGTTATGAAAGGGGGACATTTACTGGATAAACCCGAACTGGCAGGAACAGCTTACCTGGTTGCAGCCTTAATGACCGAGGGAACGGCTAACAAAACTCCTGAGGAACTGGAGGAAGCCATTGAGATGCTTGGGGCAAATATCAATGTCTATGCCGGACAGCAATCCATTTCGGTAAATGTGAATACCCTGGCCCGGAATTTTGAAAGCACCCTGGCCCTGGTGGAAGAAATCCTCTTCGAACCCAGGTGGGACGAGGAACAATTTGAGCTGGCCAAGAGCCGGGTGATCAATACCCATAAGCGAAACAAGGCCAATCCCTCTTACCTGGCCCGCAATACATTTAACAGCCTGCTTTTCGGAGAAGGCAGCCTGCTGGCCACTCCGGTGAACGGTTCCATCGAATCCATTGAAGCCATTAGCCTGGACGATCTGAAAGAATACTATGCAGCCAATTTCAGCCCATCGCTCACTTCCATCCACCTGGTGGGGAATATACCTTCCGACCAGGTGAAGAGCAAATTTTCAGGAATCGAAGCCCGCTGGGAATCCAAAGAGGTTCATATCCCTGAATTTGAAATACCCGCCAACCCGGATCAGTCGCAGATATTCTTTGTGGATGTACCCGGTGCCAAGCAATCGGTGATTCAGATCGGGAATCTTGCACTTACCCGTACTCATAAGGATTACGATGCAGCCGATGTGATGAACTACAAGCTGGGGGGATCCTTCAGCGGGAACCTAAACCTGATCCTCCGGGAAGAGAAAGGTTTTACCTACGGGGCCCGGTCCGGATTTTACGGGAACAACCTTTATGGCACTTTCCAGGCCAGTTCAAGCGTGCGTTCCAACGCCACCCTTGAATCCATGGAAATCTTCAAAAACGAGATGGACAAATACCGCGAAGGCATCAGTAAGGAGGACCTGGACTTTACCAAAGATGCACTCCTGAAGTCCAACGCCCGAGAGTTTGAAACTCTCTGGGCCCTTCAGAGCATGCTCGAAACCATTAGCATGCATGACCTGCCCTTTGACTATATCACCAGGCAGCAGGAGGTGACCCGTTCCATGACCTTAAGCAGTCACAAGGAACTGGCACAGAAATACATTCATCCCGATCGCATGTACTATGTGGTGGTGGGAGATGCTGCCTCCCAGTTAGATGCGCTGAAAAGCCTGGGGATGGGTAGCCCAAAGCTGCTTAACTAGCATTTTTTGTGCCCGGATCCTGAAGATGCAAAGAGAATCTACCATATTAACTAAGCTCAAAGAGCTCAAGGATGCTGCCTGGAATCTTCCTGTTAAAGATTCCAGGAGTCGCCGATTTGCAAAAAAATACGCAGCAAAAACCAGCGAGCTGATCTCCGAAGGAGTCCGGGCTGTGGGAGAAGAAGCTGAAGAGACAGAACAGATGGCGCGTTCCTTTTTTAAGATGCTTGAGGCAAAACTGGATCTAAGCGGTCGCACCGAGCCCCCTACTGAAGAGGAGGTGAAAGCCGCCATTGAACAACTGAAGGATGTGGGACGCTTTTCCATTTTCACCACCCTGGTTATTCTCCCGGGGGGGGTGGTCTCACTGCTTGGACTTGAACTGCTCGCACGAAAATTCGGCATCAAAGGTTTTAAGCTGATCCCTTCCTCCTTCAGGAAAAAATACGGCAATAAAAATCCGCCGACCTCACCTATGAAATTTATTGCTCTGTCCCTTATAGTGATGTTCCCCTCCCTGGCCTTTGGCCAGATGGCAGGAAACAGGGAGGATTGGCCCCAGTGGAGAGGGCCTGACAGGCTGGGCATCTGGCACCAGGGTCCGGAAGTGGAATTCCTGAGACAGGATATGATAGTACAGCTCTGGGCAGAAGAAATCGGGCCGGGTTATAACGGGCCCACAGTAGCAGAGGGCCGCGTTTATGCAATGGATTATGTCCATGGCAGGGAACAGGTACATTGTTTCAGTGCTGAAAACGGGCAGAAAATCTGGACCCATTCTTACCCGGTAACCTACAGCGTGGGCTATCCCACCGGTCCACGCGCATCGGTGCTGGTCAGGGACGGGAAAGCTTACTCCTTTGGAACCATGGGTAAGCTGGTGTGTTTTGAGACTGAACGCGGGGAGGTGCTCTGGGAGGTGAATACCCTGGACGCCTATCAGGTTCGCATGCCCATCTGGGGACTGGCTTCCAATCCCATCATAGTTAAAGATAAGCTGATTGTACAGATAGGGGGCGCATCGGGCGCCTGTCTGGTGGCTTACCACAAGGATACGGGTAAAGAGATCTGGCGGGCTTTGGAGGATGAAGCCTCTTACTCATCTCCGGTACTTATCACACAGGCAGGCAAGGAAGTGCTGGTGGTCTGGACCGGAGAAAGCATTTCCGGACTCAGCCCTGTGAATGGGGAAATTTACTGGTCTGTTCCTTTTCAGCCGGGAAATATGATTATGAATATTGCCGATCCGGTGTATGATCCTCCTTACCTGTTCATGAGTGGCTTCTTCGACGGATCCTACCTCCTGAAACTGGATCAGGAGACCACCACTGCCGAATTGGTTTACCACCGCCACGGGCTTAGTGAGAAGAAGACCGAAGCCCTGCATTGTTGCATATCTACTCCTGTTATCCGGGATGGATACATCTATGGCATTGGCAGCTACGGGGAAGCACGCTGCCTGGACCTGCTTACAGGGGAACGCATCTGGGAGGATCTCACCCTGGTTCCGAAAGCCAGATGGGCCAATGTGCACCTGATCAGGCAGGGAGATCTCACCTGGGGATTTAATGAGCTTGGCGAGCTATTGCTTGGTAGGTTTACACCGGAAGGATATGTGGATAAAGGCAGGGCAAAAGTGATCGATCCGGTCAAAATCTCACCCAATCCAAGGAATGGAGTATGCTGGGCCCATCCCGCCTTTGCGGGAAAACAAATATTTATCAGAAGTGATGAACAATTGATTTGCATTCAACTAAATAATCCTTAGTTTTAGTCCGACTTCTAATTAAAACTATCTTTCTTTATGAGTGGCTTTTTCGGTGCAATCTCCAAGCAGGACTGCGTTTATGATGTATTTTATGGAACGGACTATCATTCCCACCTGGGTACCAAGCGGGCCGGGATGGTCTTCTACAACAAACAGGATGGATTCAGAAGGGCAATCCACAGCCTGGAGAACGGATATTTCAGATCTAAGTTTGAATCCGACCTGGAACAGTTCAGCGGGAATCAGGGAATGGGAATTATCAGCGATACCGATCCCCAACCCATCCTTTTCAACTCACATATGGGACGCTTTGCCATTACATCGGTAAGCCGGATGATGAACATTGCCGAACTGGAAGAGTCCTTCCTGAAAAAGAAAAAACACTTCACAGAGAATTTTCAGGGGAATGTGAATCCCACCGAGGTAGTGGCCAACCTGATCTGTGAAGAAGATGATTTTGTATCTGGAATTGAGAATGTACAAGCTCAGGTTAAAGGATCCTGCACCTTGCTCATACTGACTTCCGACAGCCTCATTGCTGCCAGGGATAAACTGGGCCGCACACCCGCCATCATAGGCAAAAAAGAGGGAGCCTATGCAGTGGCCTCGGAAACCTCTGCATTTCCCAATACCGGGTTTGAAATAGAGTATTACCTGGGCCCTGGAGAAATTGTAGAAATTACAAGCGATGGCTATAAAATCCTTAAACCTGCCCAGGAACAAATGCAGGTCTGCGCTTTTCTTTGGGTCTACTATGGCTATCCCCCTTCCTACTATGAAGGCATCAATGTGGATGAAGTGCGCTACCGTTGTGGTGCCGCATTGGCCGGGAGAGATACGGTTAAAGCTGATTTTGTTTGTGGCATTCCCGATTCGGGCATTGGTCATGCAGTAGGATATGGCAATGCCAACGGCCTGCCCTACAAGAGGGCCTATTCCAAATATACACCTACCTGGCCCCGGAGTTTCATGCCCCAGAATCAGGACATGCGCGAACTGGTGGCTAAAATGAAACTGATCCCCAACAAAGCCCTTATTGAGGGAAAACGGATGGTGTTCTGTGATGATTCTATTGTCAGGGGTACCCAGCTTAAAGATAATACCAAGGACCTCCGCCTGGCCGGAGCCAGCGAGGTGCACATGCGCATCGCATGTCCACCCCTTACCTTCCCCTGCAATTTTCTGAATTTCTCCCAGTCCAGGTCCACCATGGAGCTGGCCACGCGAAAAGCCATCAAGCAACTGGAGGGCGAAGAAAAGGACCTGGAGGAATATGCCAATCCAAAATCAGAGAAGTACCGGGCCATGGTGGAGCAAATTGCTAAAAACCTGGGCATCGACTCCCTGATATACCAGGACCTGGATGACCTGGTGGAAGCCATTGGCCTGCCCAAAGAAAAGCTGTGTACCCATTGCTGGGACGGATCCAGTTATTATTGAAAAGACTCTAAATTATACAACATGACCCCTACCCGGACCTTCGACCTGCTTGAACGAGCACTTACATTGTTTCCCGGTAACAATGCCCTGGCTGAAAAAATTGATGGCCAGTGGAAGTTTTACACCTGGGAGCAATACAACGAGATCGCTCAACATTTTGCTTACGGCCTTCTGGAGATGGGTTTCAAAAAGGGCGACAAGATTGTGACCGTTACCAACAACCGGCCCCAATGGAATTTCATGGATATGGGTATGTCCATGGCAGGTGTAGTTCATGTACCTGTATACACCTCCATGAACGAAGAAGAATACCGGTACATCCTTGAACATTCCGATGCCAGGATGGTGGTTGTGGCCGATCAGAAACTGCATGATCTAATCCATCCTGTCTCCAAAGCGCTTAAAAACGTGGAGCACTATTTCACCATTGACGAAATCAAGGGTGCAGCACGCTGGCTGGAAGTGGTAGAAAAGGGAAAGGAAGCAGGACAGGAAATCCGCCGGAAGGTCACGGAGCTAAAGGATGAAGTGGTCCCCCGGGACCTGGTATCACTGATCTATACTTCAGGCACCACCGGGGTCTCCAAAGGAGTGATGCTTTCGCACGAGAACCTGATCCGAAATGCACTTGCTGCTGCACAGGTTTTCCAGCTCACCCCACAGGACCGCTACCTGAGTATCATCCCGGTGTGTCATGTGGGCGGCCGGATGGCCAGTTACCAGACCCAGTATTCGGGTGCCTGTATTTATTTTGCCGAAAGCATGGGTACCATCGCCCTGAACCTGAAAGAAATTAAAGCCACCGGTTTTGATGCGGTTCCACGCATCCTTGAGAAGATCTACGACAATGTGATAGCCAAAGGGCGCAGCCTGACCGGCATGAAGAAAAGAATGTTCTTCTGGGCTGTGAGCCTGGGACTCCGCTATGAGCCTCACGGACGAAAAAGCTGGTTCTATTACAGAAAACTGCGAATTGCCGACAAACTGATTTTTAGCAAATGGAGGGAAGCACTGGGAGGTGAAGCCAGGTTGGTGGGTTGCGGAGGAGCCAGCCTCCAGCCGCGTCTGGAAAGGATCTTCTGGGCAAGCGGACTGAAGATTATCAATATGTACGGACTTACCGAGACTTCCCCGATCATAACCATCAACCGGCTGGATAAATCAGGGTGCAGGTTAGGAAGCGTGGGAGCCCTTATTGACGGGGTAGAACTGAAAATTGCCGAAGATGGAGAAGTACTTTGCAAAGGTCACAACGTGATGCTGGGCTATTATAAGGACGAGGCACTCACCAAAAAAGTGACCGATGAAGAGGGATGGTTCCACACCGGCGATGTGGGACACCTGGAAGAGGGTAAGTTCCTGAAAATAACTGACCGTAAAAAGGAAATATTCAAGCTCTCAAGCGGCAAGTTTGTGGCGCCTCAACCCATTGAGAACCGCATGAAAGAATCGGCATTCATCGACCAGGTGATGGTGGTGGGAGAGCATCAGAAATTTGCTTCAGCACTGCTTGTTCCCGATTTTAAATATTTGAAGGAGTGGTGTGCTGCCAGAGAGCTTACACCCGGCGATACGCATGACCATATGATCCGCCTTCCCGAAGTGATTGCAGCTTATAACGAGGAGGTGGCCAGGATCAATAAATCGCTCTCCGGCTGGGAACGCATCAATCGCTTCCGGATCGTCACCGACGAATGGTCGCCGGTCTCCGGTGAACTCTCTGCCAGTCTTAAACTAAAGCGCAAAGTGGTCCAGGAAAAATACCCCGAATTGCTTGATTCAATTTATAAAAAACAAGCCTGAGCCTCATGAAATAAGATGAAGGATGATGAGGATCTCAGAGGTAAAGGATAAACGCTCGGCAAAGGCATTTCTGCAGGTCCCCCGCATCCTTTATCGGAATGACCCGACCTGGGTGTGTCCGCTCGATAAAGAGATTGAATCCATTTTCGATCCAGGAAAAAACATCTATTTTGAACACGGGGAAGCCAGCCGCTGGGTCTTGTATGATCCTGAAAACAATCTGATCGGGCGCATTGCAGCTTTTATAAATTTCCAGACTGCCCATACCTTTGACCAGCCCACCGGGGGGACAGGATTCTTCGAGTGCATCAACGACCAGGAAGCTGCCAATCAGTTATTCGATACAGCCAGGGACTGGTTGAAGGAGCGAAAGATGGAAGCCATGGACGGGCCCATTAACTTCGGGGAGACTGATAAATACTGGGGGCTTCTGGTAGAAGGTTTTACACATCCCTCCTACGAGATCAACTACAACCCTCCCTATTACAGGGAATTGTTTGAGACCTATGGATTCCAGACCTATTTTAAACAGGAAGGATTTCACCTGAATGTAAAAAAGGAATTTCCGGAAAGGTTTGTAAAGATCGCTGAATGGATCTCGCGGAAACCTGAATATGAGTTCAGGCACTTTGAATGGAAAAAGAGCGATCAGCACATTCAGGATTTTGTAACTGTGTTTAATGAAGCCTGGGCTTCCTTTAAGGAAAACTTTAAGCCCCTGGAGGTTTCGTACATTAAAAAGACCCTGCAGAAGGCCCGGGCAATTATTGATGAAGAGTTTATCTGGATCGCCTACAACAAGGGGAAACCCATAGCCATTTACCTGATGTATCCCGATGTGAACATGATCCTGAAGCATCTCAACGGAAGGCTTACCCTCCCTGCAAAACTGAAATTTCTCTACCTGAAGCGAAAAAAGACCATGACCAGGGCCAGAGGTGTATTAATGGGAGTAATTCCGGCTTTCCAGGGCATGGGGGTGGAAGCTGGCATTATCATTAATCTGGTGAAAGTTTTTAAAACCAAAGCTCACTACAAGGAAATAGAGTTTTCATGGGTGGGGGACTTCAATCCGAAAATGCGAAAGATTTTCATGTCTGTGGGAAGTGATTCCGCAAAACACTATATTACCTACAGGTATTTGTTTGACAGGAAGGCGGAGTTTAAAAGATACCCCATTCCTGTGGATGAGAAAGAAAAAAGAAAAGAAGCTAAATGACTTACGATTACATCATCATAGGGGCCGGATTGGGCGGACTGACAGCAGGAGCCAAGCTGGCCAAAGAAGGAAAGAAAATACTGGTGCTGGAACAGCACGATCGTCCCGGTGGCTGTGCAAC
>JBDLIM010000089.1:0-15730 GCA_039714915.1 Bacteroidota bacterium | reverse complement strand
AGTTTTTATATTAGATTAAGGATCAAATAATGTAAACAAACTGCCATTATATGTATTGATTGGTTATGCCTGGTGGTTTAAGTTTATAACTGTAAAGTTGAATAGGTAAGCTCTGAATTGGAATTAGTCGATTAGCCAGGGTATATTTCAGTAGTGTAATGCTTTATTACAAGAACTAAACCAACAACGAACTAATAACAACTACGATGTTCTTCCTTATCTTTTCCAGGAGATTGTTCTTTTTTCTTGCTGTGGCATTATTGGGTATGGGACTCACCTATGGTGCAGGAACCGTTACCGGAAGGGTTACAGACAAAGAAGGCCAGCCCTTGGCCTTTGCCAATATAGTGATCACCCATAAAATAGTAAATGGCCAGGAAGTGGCCCTGAAGAGCCAGATTGGTACAGTAACGGATATCAATGGTGACTATGCCCTGACAGGGATACCTGACGGAAACTTCAAGCTGGAGGTGCTCTACCTGGGATACCAGAACAGCACAATTATAATTGAGATCTCAGGCGATGAGACCCTTCGCCGGGATGTCAGCCTGGAAAACCAAACACTGGACCTGGAGGAGGTGGTGATTACCACACAGGCCAGGGGCCAGATCGCTGCCATCAACCAGCAGTTGGCTGCCGTTGCAATCAAGAACGTGGTAGCAGCCGACCGGATCCGGCAGAATCCTGATGCCAATGCAGCCGAGGCCATAGGCCGGCTTCCGGGCATCTCAGTAACCCGGTCTGGCGGGGAAGCCACCGATATTGTGATCCGGGGGATGTCGCCGGAATACAACACGGTGCTTCTGAACGGGGTAGAGATCCCCTCCAACAAGGGTGAGAGCAGAAATGCAGGGCTAGGCGGCATTTCTCAGTTTTCCCTGCAGGGTGTGGAAGTTTTTAAGTCGATCACCCCCGATATGGATGCCAATACGGTTTCGGGGGCGGTCAATATGATGGTGGGCACAGCTCCAAGCGGCTTACACGGCAGTCTAATGGCACAGGGAGGGTTTAATGCACAGAACAAAGATTTTGGCAATTACAAGTTTCACGGAAATATCAGCAACCGTTTTCTGGATGATAAGCTGGGGATCGACCTGAACCTGTCGGGAGAAAGGACCAACCGCAGCACCCAGCTTTTGACCGCAGACTATAAAGTAGAGAGTTACCTGGCTCCGGAAGGGGAGATGGAACCCATGTACCTTGACTACATCAGCCTTAACAATATCACCGATATCAAACACCGGGCATCGGGTAGTATTGTGATTGATTACCGCTTTTCACCCCGGTCCAAGATCCAGTTACACAGCTTCTTCTCCTCCAGTCCCACCGATCACCTCAATATTAACAAGTCTTTTGTGCCCCAGGCAGGAGTTGTACAATATGGATTGCACCAGAACAGCGGGGGGAATAGTTTGCTCTCTACCAATGCCCTTAGTGGAGAGCATGTACTGGGTATTTTTCACATCGACTACGGCCTCTCCTATTCACACTCCAGGAAAAACGATGAGATAAGAAATTTTGGTGTGGTAAATATGGAGGGATACCAGGGTGTTACAGTCAACCATGATTTCAGGAGCCTGCCTTTAAGCCAGGTGATAGACTCGGCCCATACAGAAAAGACCGCTGAAAACCTCTACAATTTCGGAATGCCCGGACCCGGATCCGATGTTGTGGATGAACTAAGAGAGACCCAGTATGATGCCCGCCTCAATATCAAGGTGCCTTTCAGTACAGACCTGGTATCCGGAAATATAAAATTCGGGGGTCAATACAAGCATAAAGAGCGGTTCCGGGACTATGATGTAAGGGTGTATGGCGGCCCGCCGTTCCACAAGCTGATCACAGGCATACAAACCACCCCGGACGGGATTGACTGGACCATTCCCTGGGTTACCCTCAACCAGAACAACCATGTGGAGATGACCAATATGGTGGGGGGAGAGATGGGTGAATTCCTTCAGGGCGGCTATAATTTTGGCTGGTACCCCGATATTAACAAAGCCAATGAGATCTACGACTGGTGGCAGGAGATCACCCAGTACTACTTTGTGCAGGGACGGGATGTGTGGATGCCCATCTTCGGTCAGGAGAGGATGATCGGTTACCTGGATCCCAGACCCAGTGTAGTTCATGACAACGAGGTGAGTGAAGATTACTATGCGGGGTACATCATGGGAGAATTCAATATTGGAAAAATGATCCACTTTATCCCTGGTGCACGATATGAACAGATCCATGATGACCTATATGGCTGGTTTGTGGAGCGCAGGATGAACGAGGGGCTGGAAATTCCGGGCTGGGATACCACAGCCACCCGCTCCAACCGTTACCTCCTTCCCATGGCCCACCTGAAGATTAAACCCCTGGATTGGTTCCACCTGCAGTTCTCCTATACCAAAACCCTGCACCGGCCCGGGTTCAATGCGGTCATTCCCTTTGAATATGTGAACAATGCGCTGTTGCCGTGGGAGTACGAGGCGGGAGATCCTGACCTGAAGCCGGAACTCTGGACCAACTATGATGTGATGCTGGCTTTCCATAACAGCAAGATCGGCTTGTTGAGCATTAACGGGTTCTACAAACAGGTTGAGGATAAGATCTGGCACCGCTTGTGGACCCGTCTGCCTGCCGATCCGGAGATCCCCCATTACGATGCGGATGATGCGGTGCAGGTTACCTCCTGGTACAACCATGAGCATCCTAACTATGTAAGGGGTTTCGAGGTAGAATGGCAGACCAATTTCTGGTACCTGCCCAAACCTTTTAGTTATTTTACCCTGACAGCCAACTACTCCTATATCAATAACGAAGCCACCTATCCATATATGGAGGTAAAGCTGGTGGAGGTTGGAGTAGACGAGCGGGGCAGGCCCCTTTTGGAGAAGCAGCGTACAGATTCAACCTATACCGGCCCCATGCTCAACCAGCCCAAGCACCTGGCCAATATATCCCTTGGATTCAGTTACAAAGCATTTGATATCTGGGTGTCCTACCAGTATATTGGAGAGATCACCACCGAGAAAGCTGTCCAGAAGGAGTATGACAAATATAAGGGTGACTTTAGCCGCCTGGGTATTCAAAGCAGGCTGGAGCTTCCGGTCAAAGGACTGGAGATCCTCTTTAACCTGGCCAATCTCAGTGACACCAGAGAGACACACTACCGGAGAGGTGAAAGCAGACCCCATATCATAGAGAGTTATGGATGGACGGCCGATTTTGGACTGAGATATGTTTTCTAATTCTGTTTTTATATTCTAACTTTTATTATTCACCTAAAATTAGCATTATGAAAAAACTCAACATTGCAAGTTTAATGATTGCTTTGGCGCTGCTTGCCGGTACTACGGTCATTGCCCAGATCAATGTGGATCCAGGACTGGGCACACTGGATCAGGCCATTAAGGACAATGGGGCAGGAACCTACGTGCTCCAGGCCGGAATGTGGTACGGCCTGAATGAGATTGTGGAGATCAACGATGCCATCGAAATTATTGGTGAAGAGACCGACGGTTTACCCGCCATTATCCAGATTGGTAATAACGCCAGCGGTGAAATTTTCCCCTGGATGTTCAGAACCTTTGCCGACTTTACCCTGAAAAACCTCTTCCTCACTGCGCAGGACTTTGAAGGGACACCGGGACCGGGCGTTATCGAAATATCAGCCCCGGTAAGAATGGTGGTTGATAATTGTGTCATTGACCCGGCAGGAGTAAACTATACTTTCGGTGGAATGAACCTGGCCAATGGCTCTAAGCTTTATGTCACCAACAGTGAGATTTACCGGAACGGCCACCTGGATACACCCAATGACGGCGGGTGGCTGCAGGGGCAACAATGGGACACCCTCTACCTGGAGAACAATACCTGGGTATCCTCCGGACAGGACCTGATAGCCAGGGGATTTGATCTGATGCCCAACAATAAGTTTATCTGGATCAACCACAACACCTTTATCTGGCACGATGTATGGATCAAGAAGTCGTACAATGACCAGGATATGTTTTTCACAAACAACCTGATGCACGATATCAGCCTCTATGCCCAATTTTATGCCTGGGGACAGTTCTTCCCAGATTATCAACAGGGGAATTATATGCTGAGCCTGACCTGTATCGACACCCTGGTCACTGAAGGTATTTCGGAAACATTGCCTTCAGACAGAAAAGTATTCTGGGAGTACAACCTGCAGTACAACTCTCCGGCCACACTGGAACTGATCAACTATGCTAAAAATGAGCATAGCACCGATCTCTATTTCATTCCCATGCTGTGGGACGATGATACACCGGACTACTATACCTCAGAACCGGTGGTTTCCCCGGCAGATTCGAGCCGCGAGAACAGGATCCTTAACGATGATACAAATTGGCCCTATATGAAATATGCCAACAACTGGTATGATATTGATCCCGGCTATACCGATTCCAGGATTTATGACCTGAGTGACAGTGCCGGGCTGTTCCTGCAAGGATTTTACGGAGATGTCTTCTTCGGTGGTGCAGGAGATGGCAGCGGTCATCCGAGCTATTACTGGGACATTGATGATTGGAACGGCGTGGAACCAAACGAGTTTCCCGTTACCTGGCCCCGTTTCGATGGTACCTATACCAATGCAGAATTGTTAACCGCTTCCATCGAAGGGCTCCCTCTGGGTGACCTGAACTGGTTCCCGGATGAAATGGCGCAGTGGGAAGCAGACAAGGCGGATATTATGGCACATATTCTTGATTTGAATGAAGACCGTTTTGGGGCTGATGCAGTAGAGAATACCATGTTGGAAGCCAGATTCTCCGTCTATCCCAACCCGGCCAGCAGTGTGCTGAACATCAGTAGCGAGCTTGCTTTAAGCCATGTGTTCATTTATGATGTCACAGGAAGAATGGTTGAACAGTTTCAGATGAATGGTAAGCTCCAGAGAGAAATTGGTATCTCTCAACTGAGCATTGGAGTCTACTTCATTGAAGCGGAAACGCTCTCGGGAGATTCATTTACAAGCAAGTTTCTTAAGAAATAATGGTTTGCTAAATTTATGATCTGCTCATTTTTGGGCGGACCACTCTAAACAATAATTTCAATTTTAAAATTTTTAATTATGAAAAGACGATTATTCTTACTTGCAACGTTTGTTGCATTCCTGTTCACCGGACTAAATGCCCAGCAGGTGAACGAATGGGAGTTTACCTCCGATCTTGAGGGCTGGGGGCTTTCTTCTGTGGCTGCTTATGACGGTTATACACCTGAATGGGACGCCGGTCATATGAAACTCACTCTTGATGCTGACGCTGGAACAGCTGCCATTCCAATTAATGTTGTAAGCTCATGGGTTGTTGATACTTTAACTTATGTACATATCAGCATGAAGAACAGTACCGATGATGGTGCGGCCGCGGTATGGTTTGCTTCAGCGGCTGACTTTAGTGATGCCAAGTCAGTAGGATTTGCCATATCAACCCAGGATACCGAGTTCAAAGACTACTGGATTGATATGACGGCAGACGATGACTGGCTGCCGGAAAAGGATAATATGTATCTGGGATTGCAAGTCGTCGGAGATCCGGCAACAACCGGAATTGTTGAAGTCGACTTCATCCGTTTCCATGAAGTTACCGGTGGGGTTGTTGGAACGCCCCATGATGTGGATGGCATGTTCTTAGGAACTACCTGGCAGATGGCTTCGAATATGGCTATTGACGATGTGCCTGTAGCATCTGTGAACTGGTCGGTGGATGATCCTTCGGTGGCTACTATCGATGCCAATGGTTTGCTGACCGCTGTTGCCGAAGGTACAGTAACTGTTACAGCAACGGATCCTGCCACAGGCCTGACTACGACGAAAATCATCCCTGTAACTCCTCAGAAGAATGCCTGGGAGTTTGATACCGATGGAGATATTGAAGGCTGGACAGATTTTTGGGGCTGTACAGTGGAGGCGGTAGGTGGCAATGCTGTCATGACTATTACCGGTGATGCAGCAATGCAGACCTGGATGCCAAAAGGATGGCTTCCCGGTGATCTGGAATTCTGTCACATAAGAATGAAGAATGAGACCAACTCCTCCGGTGATGGATGGCTTGTTGCATGGATTTTTGACGGAGATCCTGGCAACGCACATTACATAACTCCTGTTACCACCAATGATGGTGCTTGGGTGGATGTGATCGTTGATCTGAAAACCTTGCCACAGTGGCAGCCGGGCGAAGAGATATTTGTCCACAGGATTGATCCTGTAAAAGCTGCTACCAGCGGTACGGTCTCAATTGATTTTATACGTTTCCTTGAAGAGAGTCCTATCGATCCTACAGAGATTGTCGTTTCTGCCCCGACTGTAGGTACATGGGCTCATACCCATATTGTCGGCCTTGGAAATACCATGCAGATGACCGCTAGTGCTGTACCTGCGAATGGAAACAGGAGTGTGGTCTGGACAGTGGATAATACCTCAGTAGCCACAGTTGATGCAAACGGGTTACTGACCGCTGTTGCTGAAGGTGCTGTTGAAGTCATTGCCACATCAACTGTTGACGCTTTGATTGCCGATACTGTTGTTATTGGAATCGCTGCCGAGCAGAAGAACAGATGGGATTTTGATACCGATGGTGATCTGGAAGGCTGGACGGATGTCAATAATTGTACAGTTGAGGCTGTTGGAGGCAATGCTGTCGTTACGATTACCGCAGCTGATCCAATGTTCCAGAACTGGCTGCCACGGCCATGGCTCCCGGGTGATCTGGAGTACCTGCACCTGAGGATGAAAAATGAAACTGACACTGACCTTGGAGAGTTTATTGGATGGATCAGTGATGGGGATCCCGCCAATGCACATATTCAATATCCTATTAGCGCAAATGATGCAGACTTTGTGGATGTTTACGTGGATCTGGCAGCTCATGCAGCATGGCAGACTGACGAACAGATGTTTGTCCTGAGGGTTGATCCCTCGGCAGCTGCTACAACCGGGACGGTCTCTTATGATTATATAGAGTTACTTGATGAGAGTCCTATCGTGCCAACTTCTTATACTATAGCAGGTGAAGGAGATATTGCTAACATATACGGCATGGGAAATACCTTGCAAATGATTTTATCTTATGAACCTGAGCTTGCAAACCGGGATGCGATCTGGTCTGTGGATAATGATGCAATAGCCACCATTGATCAGAACGGATTGTTAACCGCTGTATCTTTAGGAGATGTTACAGTTACTGCTACATCATCACTTGACGGTTCGGTTTCAGGAACAGCTGTCATTACGGTTTCGCCGCCTCTTAGTGTTACGGGCGTTGAGGTGATCGGTGATGCCGCAATCATCCAGGCAATAGGAGGTCAGTTGCAGATGGGGGTAGTGATAACTCCTTTCGGAGCTGGAGATAAAACTGTTACTTGGTCGGTTGATGATGAGACCATAGCCACCATTGATGCAAACGGTCTGCTTACTTCAGTTGCTGAAGGTACGGTGGTTGTTACAGCAACCTCTGTGGACCAGCCGACGATCTCAGGAACCAAGACCATTGTTGTATCTGCCGCGCAAATAAATGCATGGGAATTTAACAATGATATTGGAGGTTGGGGATTAGGAACCAATCCAGGTGGCGGTGGCCAAAACTTTGTTTTGAGCAGTGTCGATGAAGTCCTGGTTGTTGATATTACGGGTCCTGATCCTCATGCTTACGGTCAAGCTTTTGCTTCACCATGGGTAGTTGGCGATCTTAAGTATATGCATCTGAAAGTGAAAAATGAATCGAATAATCCCAATGGAGAGTTCTTTATGTGGAGAAGTGATAATAGTATTCAGACAGTTAGAATCCCTATGGATACGCTTCAAACGGAATTTACAGACATCTACATAGATATGTATGATGATGCCAGTTGGAGTGATGATGAAGGTTTCGCCTTAGGATGGGATCCTGCAGTTACTTATCAGTTTTTCCGTCTCGATCCTATCACTAGTCAGGCTACCAACGGAGCTGACAGGGTTTCTTATGATTTCATACGGTTCATTGAAGATACACCGGCGCTGGAATCACTCTCTGTAACCAGTGAAGCCGATAAAGATACTGTTGGTACAGGTACAACCCTGCAGATGATGGCCCATGCATGGCCCAATGTTTCAAACGATACAGTTATCTGGTCGGTTGACGATGAGGCCATTGCAACCATTGATCCGGCAACAGGAGTGCTGACTGCTGTAGCTCCTGGGGAAGTTACCGTAACGGCTACTTCAAAAGAGAATGGTGCAATAACCGCCACAATGGCGATCACGGTTATTCAGAATGTGCCTGTAGAATCTATAACAGTGACCAGCGATTCTGACGAGATTTTCGATGTTGTAGGAAGCACGATGCAGATGTCTGCCACCATAACACCAGCTGACGCGATCAATAAGGATTTCACCTGGTCGGTGAGTGATGAGGTAATAGCAACCATTGATCAGGATGGCCTGCTTACAGCAATGAAAAGTGGTGTGGTAACTGTAACTGCTACTGCAGAGGATGGATCGGGTGTTACCGGAACCAAGGATATTACGGTGACCATTAAAATCTATGTCATGCGTATTTCCATCGGTAGTGATGCAAATGAGATTCGCGGATTGGGCAATACACTTCAGATGTCGGCAACTGTAATACCAGGAAATGCTTCTGATGTGACTGTGACCTGGTCGGTTGATGATGAGACCATTGCGACTATCGATGCGACAGGTTTACTTACCGCAGTAGCAGCGGGTACTGTGAATGTGACTGCCACTGCAAACGATGGTTCTGATGTATCCAAAACGAAAGCAATTGAAATCGTGGATAATACTGGTGTGGAAGATATCTCAGCCAACCAACTGATTCTCTACCCGAATCCTGCAGGAAGTGAGATCTATATTGATCATGCGTCGCAGATAGAGAAGATTGTTGTTGTAGATATGACCGGACAGGTGATCAAAGAGATCAATAACAATAGCGGAGCGAAGCTAAGGATCGATATCGAATCGCTTGCTTCGGGATTGTATCTGATACGTGCGACTTCTTTTGAAGGTGATGTAACTATCCAAAACTTCATCAAGAAATAGCATCAAACCTGTTAATCCGGAAAGCTGTTTTATATTGAAAAAGCCTGGCAGTGTTTCATCGCTGCCGGGCTTTTTTATCTTTGCACGGATAATTGCCAGGATTTTGTTGATAACAACCATCGGTTCATTAAGAGATAGGCTAAACCCTCTTTAGGTAGTGTGTTAATGAATGAAAGTAGAGATATGAAACAGAAGCTTTGGATATTCGGGATTGCAGTAGTGGTAATATTAGCTGGTACAAAGGCAGGCGCCCAGACCGTTTATGAATGGAACTTTAATACGGATCTGGAAGGCTGGGTGCTGAAGGACGGCCTGAGCGGACAGGTGTCGGGAGGGATTCTTTCCCTGCAATCGCCGGGTGATGCAGATCCCTTTATCACCTCGCCAGACAACCTGAATATTCTTGCTGACCAGTATATGGAGATTGTGGTCCGCATGAGGAACTACTCTCCCTCCACTGCTGGCCAGGTATACTTCTCCACCACTACTACATCAGCCTTTAATGAACCGATGCATGTGGATTATTATCCTGTGGCCGAAGACACCGGATTTACCGATTATGTGATTGATATGAGTGGGAATACTCTGTGGAAAGGGACCATCAAACAGATCCGTTTTGATCCAGGTGCCCAGGGATCTTATGATATCGATTTTATAAGGATACAGGGGACAGGCGGTTCCTGTGAGCTGCAGACCATCACCTTCTCTTCCATTGATGAAAAGTTGATTTCCGATGCTCCATTCTACATCTCAGCTACTGCCAGTTCCGGTTTGCCGGTGGAGATTGAAATCGTATCTGGTCCGGCAACCCTCAACGGGGACCTGGTCACTCTCTCCGGCGAGCCCGGCTATGTGGCGATCGCCGCTAACCAGCCGGGTGATGATCAATATTGTGCCGCCCCTGAGGTAAACCAGGCTTTCTATGTGAGAGATCCGGCTTCAAGCAACTTGGTCTCACCGCAGGTACAGACCGAAGGGGACCAGTGGGTGGCCACCGATGCCCTGGGAAGAACCTTGTCAGACTATGAGGATTGTGGTGATACCAGGAGCGGAAAATATGTGGGGCTCTTCTATTTTCTCTGGCACGGAAACCATGGCACCACAAGGGTGAAGGATATTTCCAAATTGCTGCAGGAAGATCCGGACAATCCCGAGTGGGGGTATGTGGGAGAGTTTCACTGGTGGGGCGAATCGGAGGATGGTTATTACAAGGCTGGTGATCCCTGGGTAATCAGGCGTCAACTTGCCATGATTTCTGCAGCGGGAGTGGATTTCATCTTCTTCGATGCCACCAACAATTTCCCCTATCTCTCTTCCGTGGAGGAGGTTTGCAGGGTGGCCATGGATATGCGTTCTAAAGGCATACAGACCCCCTCCATTGCATTTGTTACATACAATGTGGGAAAGCCGGGGGTAACCATGAATGCTTTGTATGATAATTTCTATTCCCTGGGAAAATATGAGGACCTCTGGTTTATCTGGGACGGGAAGCCGCTGCTGCTTGGAGACGCTTCCGATCCGGCTCTCAGGGAGGATGTGAAGAATTTCTTCACAATCCGCTTCAGCTGGCACAATTCCAACACGGCCGGAGAGCCCCACCACTGGCAGTGGAACGATCTCTACCCGCAGGATTACGGCTGGGACAGCGATCCGTCAATACCCGAGCAGATACCGGTCTCCAAGGCGTCACATCCGGTAGCGATGATTCCCGGGAGCGCTGATCCGACGGGCGACAGCTATTGCAAGGGGGAGCAGCCTGCATTTGATCAATATGGACTGACCCCATACACAGGGCAGGGACGGTACCTCTCAGAGCAGTTTGATCATGCCCTGGAGGTTGATCCGGAAGTGGTTATGATTACCGGCTGGAACGAGTGGATGGCCCAGCGCTTTGTGGCCACCGATGCAAACAGGCCGATGTTCCTTGGACGTCATCTGAATGTGGGGGAGACCTTTTTTGTGGATTCCTATAACCAGGAGTTTAACCGCGATATTGCCCCCATGAAGGGTGGACACACCGATAACCACTACTACCTGATGGTAGATTATATCCGGAAATTTAAAGGGATGGTGGCCCCGCAGCCCATCTCTGCGCCTGTGTCCATCATCCTGGATGGGGGCTTCTCTGAATGGCAGGGGGTAACTCCTGTTTTTAAGGATTACGAGGGGGATACCGCCCACCGGGACTTTCTGCAGTTTGGGAACCAGGCCACCTATACCAATACCAGCGGGCGCAACGACATCGTGGAGTCGCGTGCAACCTATGATGCATCGAATCTCTTTTTTTATGTAAGGACAGCCGGGGAGCTGACCCCGCCCCAGGATACCAACTGGATGATGCTGTTTCTGGATGTGGACAGGAACAAAGCTTCCGGATGGGAAGGGTATGACTACATGATCAACAGGGAGGTGGTCTCTGATTCGGAAACCACGCTGAAAAAGTGGGATGGTACTGGCTGGATCGATGTGCAGGCCATCGGGTATGCAATGAGTGGCAATGAGCTGGAGGTTAGTATTCCCAGGTCGGCCGTTATGTTGGACCAGGAGACTCCTGAATTCTACTTCCACTGGGCGGACAATCCACCCCACCTGGACGACATCTCTGCATTCTTTACCGATGGAGAGTCTGCTCCTGACAGGCGTTTTAATTATCACTATGGTACCTCGAAACCGCTTGTGGGTGAGCAGTCTCCATATAAAACGTTGACCATTCCCGGCACCATCGAATTTGAGGATTTCGATGAAGGGGGACTTGCGGTGGCCTATGCCGATATGGATATTGAGAACCTGGGCGGGGAGTACCGGCCCGGGGAGGCTGTGGATATTACAACCATCGATGGTGGTGGTTTTGCTGTATCCTGGGTATATCCCGGGGAATGGATGGAGTTCACGGCTGCTATTGAAGCAGTGGGTGATTATTCCATGGTCATTTATTACGGAGCTGATGCGGGCGAAGCAACGCTTGTGTTGTCCATGGACGGGGCCGAAGAAAACGTTGAGATACTCCTGCCGCCAACAGGAGGCAGCGACCAGTACGGGAGTGTATCAGTTCCATTGAGATTATCTGCCGGCACTCAACTGTTGCAGGTCAGGGTGGAGGAATCCTCAACCGGCCTGCGGTTGGACAGGATGGAGTTCACGGCAGAAAAAGTAGCCTACCCGGGCGATGGGACCGGACTGTGGAGGAGTCTGTGGACCGCCAAAGCCGGGGGTCGCGGATGGTTCGAGGATTCACTCTGTGCCACAGTAGTCCCGATGGTAGACACAACCTGGACCGGTTCCCCGGGGTGCGGTGCACCTGAGGAGTTCTGGAACGCCCGCTGGCAGGGAAAGGTGGAACCCCTCTTCTCTGAAGAGTATTCTTTCTACCTGACCTCCAGCGATATCTCCAGGCTGTGGATGAATGGAGAGCTGCTGATCGATGGTTGGTCAACAGCCGATGCAGGTAAGACACTGAGTGCTGCTATTCAGATGGAGGCAGGGCAAAAAAATCCCCTGCAGGTTGAGTACGGTGATCTTACAGGACCGGCCTCCATTCGACTGGAATGGAGCAGTGCCACCCAGGGCAGGGAGGTGGTACCGCAGGCTCAGTTCTACCCGGAGATAGAAACCGGGTTGCCGGAGGGCACTTACCTCCTAACTCCTTCCATCTTTCCCAACCCGGCCCGGGACTTCATCCAGGTCCGTAGCCAGGGAGAGGCCTTGAAGCAACTTATTGTGACCGACCTGAATGGACGGGTGTTGTATCATGACCCCGGGGTTTTCAGTGGTATCCGCACAATTTCCACGGAATCCTGGACACCCGGAATCTATTTCCTGCAGGTGCGGGGTGAGCGCAGGATCTACAGGCAGAAGCTGATCATCGAGTGATCACCGAGTAGGAGCCTGTTTGAGCTGAAAAAGCTGGTACTGAAGATCGCTTCCGGTAGAGCAGTGGAGAGACAAAACCATACTGCTGATTGCAGCCCACCCCCGATGATGATGTCTATTCCATGGGGATCCTGGCCATGCTGAATGCCCCGCGTGGATGAGTTGAATCGGGCGATGGAAAAAGTCAGGGAGTACAAAGTCTAGAGTCTATCCACTAATCAGATTCTCAATGGCATATAATGGATATACTTCAATGTTTGAATAGTTTGAGAAATTTTCAAGAGAAACTCTTATTCCCTTATTGAGACTTTTTTCCTTCAGAAACAGAAACAAGCTTTGCATGGCGCCTTTGGTGCCAGCTTTCACTTCAAGCGGGAATATTTTGTCTTTTCTGGTGATGAGATAGTCAATTTCTGCATTGCTGTTTTTGGCCTCTCTTTGCCAGTAATACAGATTCGGGCGGTCATAAACCGAAGCATATTTAAGCATTTCAATACCTGTAAACTGCTCAGCTATGTTTCCCCGGTTTATCACATTGAAATCTTGCGAAAATGCTATGTCCGCTACATCAAGGTTTAGTATTCTTTGAAAAACTCCCGTATCATGCAGAAGCATTTTTTGTTTTTTCAGGTTCACTTCTGCACCGAGCGGAATGCCATTTCCTGAAGTATGCTTTACAGGGAGAACCATTCCTGCTAAAACCAGCAGGTCCAGAGCCTCTTTTATTTGACTGTGGTTGGCATTCCGAGTGGCTTTTGAGTAAATAAACTTTCTTCCGGATTGCATTACAACCGAATCAAATACTTCGCGAATTAGTGAGACAGGAATTCTCTTGCTGTATTTTGAGAAATCGTCATTGACAGAGACGTTGAAATCATTGATTGCACGCATGCATTTGTTGAAATCCTTGTGTTGAATATAGAGGGAGACAACTTCGGGCAAACCTCCTGTGATTAAGAAACGCTTCAAATAGGATGTTAGTTTATCATGAAGTATTTCAGGTAAAGGAAGTTCTGGGCCGGCTTGCCTTTTCCTATTCAACAAGGTTTCCTCTTCAGCTGCAATTAAGAACTCATTAAATGACATTGGATACATAAATATTGACCTGATCCTGCCAACACCAAAAGATGGAATTTCTTTTAGAGCGAATTCCAATAGTGATCCTGCTGCTATTACATGCAGACCAGCCATTTTTTCATAAAAAAATCTTAGAGACTGAATGGCAGGAATGCAGGACTGTATTTCATCAAGAAACAGCAGAGTATTTCCTTCTACAATAGAAATGCCAAATAATAGAGAAATGTTTTCACAGATTTCATATGGGTCAAGGCTACCAGAAAATGCTGCACAGACTCTTTTATCTGTTTCGAAATTAAGTTCGATGAATACTTCAAAGCTTTTTGAGAATTCCCGGACTGATTCGGTTTTTCCAACTTGACGTGCACCCCTGATCAGAAGGGGTTTACGCTCAGAATCAGATTTCCATTCTTTTAGCTCCTCGTCTATTTGTCTGGGATAATACATTCAGGAATTGTAAAAAACAAAGGCAATATAGCTAAAAAATTAAATAAAACCAAGGCGTAAAAGCGATAGTTTTACTAAAAAACCAAGGCATAAAGGAGCTGGATTTCTCTTTTTCGCTGAGATATTTCTTAGGATGTAATCAGATGAAAAATATTTGCTAAGTTATTGGCTTTGTATTCAACAATCCTACATCAAACAAAAAGGAATATATGAGAAGATTCATGATAACACTGATGGTGCTGGCATTCTATGTAGCAGCGGTTGCCCAGCCTGAACTCCCTGTCGAACAGTGGAAGGGTAAGACCATATTGCTGATTGCCGATCACCCCCTGAACGACTATGCCAACCGTGCCTGGGCCGGTCTGATGGACACCTATTATAGCACAAGATGGGAGATGTTTATCGACCGGGTGACCTGGTCAGTTGAACAGGGTGAACCGTTTAATGAAGAGGCCTTTGGCCAGATTTAAGATTCCTACTTTAGAATCCTTCATTCCTACGGATGCAAATTCACACCCGATACCGGGTTGGTGGAGGATTGTGTTCATGATGTTTTTGAGGAGTTGATCCATCGCAGGGAGAAGCTGTCAGATACAGATAACATCCTGTTCTATTTAATGAGGTCATAGCGAAGAAGAATTGCCAGGGTTCTGAAATCCAATAGGCTGGTATCACACATCTGAGCATCGGAGTCTATTTTATTGAGCCTGAGTCTGTTTCAGGAGACTCATTCATAACAAAACTCCTGAAGAGATAGCATTTGGTGTTTTGCTTCCTAAAGGAGAGGCTGTTCAAACGGGCAGCCTCTTTCAGTTTATTAGCTATCTTGGAAGGACACAATATTATGAAAGTGAAGTACCCTGGTAAATATTCAGTTGTTGTAGGCATCATTGCCCTTATCTCGCTGTATCTGATACAATGCAATTTTTCACCATCCGCTGTCGCCAAATCAGGCGAAGAGATAGAGGAATTGTTTTTGAATCCTCCTTTGGCAGCGCGGCCTGGCGTATTATGGCAATGGATGGGAGGCCTTATAAGTAAAGAGGGCATTACCAAAGACCTGGAAGCGATGTCGGAACAGGGCATTGGGGGTGTAATTGTAATGCAGATGCCCGACCAGGCTCCCTATCCGCAGCGCTGGGATTTCAGGGATTATCCGGGAAAGATAAAAGTTCTTAGTGATGAATGGTCCGGTGCTTTTTAATGAAATCTTGCCAAAAGCGCCACGCTCGGTGGGCATTGGCGGTGGTAATGAACTTCCTTCCTGGTTCTCTTTAAAAG
>JBDLIM010000088.1:0-15937 GCA_039714915.1 Bacteroidota bacterium | reverse complement strand
GCCAGCTCATCAAATTTACCGGGATCTTTTGCCTCATTGGCACTTTCAGACGCTGCTTCGGCCTCTGCTTCATCCAGGATCGCATCAATGCGTGCGATCATTTCCTTATCTGCTCTGAAGCGGTCGCTCAACTCTGATCCTGAGATCTCCATCATCTCCCTCATCCGCTCGTTAAAGATCTCCCGCAGTCCTTGCACTGCCTCGTAATAGGCCTCTGTTCCGATATGGATCATCCGGGGTTTCAGCTCCTCAATCAAAGTGGCTTTGATGGAATTGATCCCCCTGGCCGTATTCTCCTCATAGGCATCCCAGTAATCAGACACTTCAATGGGCTCGCCAAAATTGATAAAGAGGGAGGTATTATGCTTTACATAGTCGCCAACATCGAGTCCCACAGGGACAATTTTCACAAAGGCTTGGTTACCGGCATCCTCCTGGGCCTTGAATGCAATGCGGAAAATGCCCTTAACAATGTTGCGAAGCTTGCGCTGGTTGCCGTGGTTGCCCTCGGGCATCACACAGAGATAGTGCCTGTGCTTCAGCACATCCACAGAAATATCAAATATTTCCTGGTTCTTAACCAATTCGGCAGCCCCGTCGCGCTGACGAAATACAGGCAAGATCTTCAGGCTGTTTAACAAAAAGGCCAGGAACTTGCTGTTGAATATATCGGCCCGGGCCAGGAAAACCACATCACCGGGAGCAGCAAACAGCACGATCAGGGCATCCATCAGGGCATTCTGGTGATTGGGTGCAAAAATCACTGGGGCACCCCTGGGTATATTCTCCAATCCCTTAATCTCCACCTTTCCATAATAATGGAAGAAGAAGATCTTCACATATGGATAAATCAGATGATAGATCAGGTTTCTTCTGTGTATTCCCTTATCTGCTCCGGTAACATCAGATCTGGCCATAACTGCGTGGTTAGTTGGTCACAAATATAGTTTTTTCTCAAAAACCCGTTAAGAAAAGTTATCTTTGCAGGCAATTATGACAAAGACCAGAGAGCTTAATAAGAAGTATATCTCAGGAATTCAGCAGATCGGAGTGGGAGTAAAAAACTTCCATGAGGCATGGAAATGGTACATTCCCAATTTCGGGATGAATGTGAGGATGTTTGAAGAAAAGGCTACCGCCGAATATATGTTGCCACATACCGACGGACAGGCCTGGGAAAGGCATGCATGTTTAGCTATCAACATGCGTGGAGGCGGCGGTTTTGAGATCTGGCAACACACCCAAAGAACTCCCCTGGCTCCCGGATTTGAGTTGAAGATGGGTGAGCTGGGCATATTCGCGGGCAAAATTAAATCGGCCACCATTCAGGATGCATACGAGCACCTGGGTAAAGAAGCTGAGCTTCTGTCCGGGGTAGTTAAGGACCCGGCCGGCAGGGATACATTTTTTATAAAAGACCCTTTCAATAACATCTGGCAGGTGGTGGAAGAATATTCCACCTTTATGAATATCAAGAAACCCACAGGTGCAGCCTATGGAGTGGTGATCGGCACGACCCAGCCGGAAAATGCCATGAAGCTCTACAGGGACGTTTTGGGATACGATAAAGTGGTATATGATAAAGAGGGAACCTTCGATGATTTCAAGGGTGTCCCGGGGGGAAAAGGAAAATTCAGAAGGATCCTGCTGCAACACAGCGAAACCCGCAAAGGGCCTTTTTCTAACCTGTTCGGCCCTTCCGAGATTGAACTGGTTCAGGCCTTAAGCCGCAAACCCGAGAAAATATTTAAGGATCGAATCTGGGGCGATCTGGGCTTTATCCACCTGTGCTTTGATGTGCTGGGTATGAAGCAACTGAAAGAAGAATGCGAGGAAAACGGATTCCCATTTACGGTGGATTCGGATATTCATCCCCAGGGCAAGCCCTTTGATATGGGCGCAGCGGCAGGGCATTTTGCCTACGTGGAGGATCCGGATGGCACACTGATTGAATTTGTGGAAACCCACAAGATCCCCATCACCAAACGCTTCGGCTGGTACATCGACCTGTGGAAACGGCCCGATGTTACCAAACCCCTGCCCAACTGGCTGTTAAAGATGGTGCGGTTTATGAAGGTCAATCCAAAAAAGTTGTAAGTCGCATAGTAGTCGGTAGTCGATAGTCGGCAGTCGGTAGTCTAGTTCACAATAAATTTTTGAGTTGACACATTTTTCCCGTCACTTAACTGTAGCAGGTACAGGCCTCCTGTTTTCGTCATCGGGACAGCCTAATCCAAAAAAAACTAAGTCCGGAGGGATGATATTTGCCTGGTCATGACATTAAAGGGGTAAATATATTGTATGTTAAACAGTATTCATGACTCCTTTTTTAAGAGCATCTTCTCCGTGAAGGAAAATCTCCAGGACTTGCTTCAGGGCACATTGCCCCGGGAGGTCATAAGCGGGATACATCTCGATACACTGGAGTATGATCCAACCGAATACGTGGACCAAGAACTTGCTACCTATTTCAGGGACATTGCCTGTAATATGCGTTACGGGGATAAGAAGATCAAAATCTCCCTGCTGTACGAGCACAAGAGTGATCCCACGAAGAATATTCATTTGCAGCTCTTGCGCTACATGCTGAATGTATGGGAAAGCCAAGCGGGTAACCGGAAGGAACTCACCCCGGTTATTGCCATTGTGTTTTACCATGGCAAGAAAAAGTGGACCCACCGGGAGATTGTAAAGGATGTACCGGAGGAACTGAAATGCTTTGTCCCTCTGTTCGATTATGTGCTGTTCGATACCAAAGAGATTGAGGACCATGCCATTATTCAGCATTTCAAAAGGCCCTATGTAAAAATTGGGGTGTGGTCTATGAAACGAAGCAACAATCTTATTGACTTCATCCAGGATAATCCCCTTATAGCCAGTGAGATATTTCAGGGAATCAGACATATTGAGAAAACAAATATCCAGAGAATTTTCATATATTTACATAAAATATCAGGCTTGTCACCTGACAAATTTGATCAGATCATGAAAACATTATCACCGGAAGCAAAAGATGCATTTGATGAATATCGCATTAGGTTAATCGAGCAGGGAATCGAACAGGGGATTGAGCAAGGAATTGAGCAAGGTCTTAAGAAAATCGTCGTGAACATGATTACCAAAGGATACTCTGATGAGCAAATCGCAGAGATCACCAACCTGAGCATTAAGCGCATTCAGGTCTTGCGCAAAGAGTGTTCTGTTTAAGTCTGTTTTCAGCCTGTCTAGTTCACGATAAATTTCTGAGTCAAAACGTTTTTTCCGTCACTTAACTGTAGCAGGTACAGGCCTTTCTGAAGATCTCCCAGCTCGACTGTGGTCCGGGATGTTTCGAGCTTTCTGCTTAGCACGGTCCGGCCGCTCATATCAATCACTTTCAAGCTGACTTCTGCCGGGATGGCTCCTGGACTTGCCCATTGCACATGCAGAATATGGCTGGCAGGATTTGGATAGATATTGAATATGGGAAGGGAGGTATTTCGAAAGGATGATAAGCGGCCAAATTCAATGGTACTGCCCAGTCTTGCAAACCCCCTGTAGGTATTCCTGTTCAGGTAAATGACCATAAAATCCTGTCCATCGAAGGTGGCCATGGGACTCAGGCTGCTTAAGGAGGGTTCGGAATTGAACATCACTTTGTTTACAAAGTCTACACTGTCACCTGCGACCCTTGCCCTGACCAAATATCCATGCCAGTCGTTCCATCCCCCGTTATAGGATATCATAAATTCGTGGCGCAACAGTTTTATGGCCGAGATCCCCGAGGGCCAGTCCTCATCGAAAACATACTTCTCAGAGTGGGATATGATTCCTGCATCATCCACCCTGCCCAGAATCACCACTCCCCTTCTCTTTCCCTCATACTCATCGTCATACACCAGGGCAAACAGGTTTTCCCTCAGTCCAAGCACATTTATTTCACGAACCTTATTTGATGCAAATGTAAATGGAGTTCCAAAGGACAATGCCCTGTCCTCATCCATCGAAACGATAATGGATTTTCCGTAGGAAGACCCATAGGAGAGAACGAAGCTTGATTTTGAAAGAGTATCAATGGCTATGAGGCTTGTATCGGGAATTCCTGAATCCGTAAACTGATAGGTGGAGTCAATCTCAATTTCCAGGTGCTCACCAATGGTCCCCAGTGCACAGCTTCCCTTTTCAGTAGCCCTGTCATAATAGGCTGTAATAAAAAGGTTTCCGGAAAATGCAAGCTGCGAGAACCTGCTTACGGCTCCGGATTCAATCTTACGGATCTCTCCCAGTAAAATCAGGGATTTATCGACAATCTCACCCGATCTGACATAGATCCTGTCATTTAGTGTGAAGGAAAGGATGAAAGCGGATTCATTCAATTTGGACATGCTGATCATACCCGGCCCCGGAGAGGGAGCAAAATCCACAGAATCCACAAATGCGACAATCGAATCCTCCTGTACCCGGCCCAGTTTTATGGTTCCACCTGTAATGATCCCGTCATTATACGCGACCAGGAACACATCCTTAGCCAGAACCAGGGCTGAACTCCCGGTGGCAGATCCCAGCACCTCCGCAAAGGGTTCCGATTTGGACAGATAGATGGTATCCTGTGCCAGAACAAGCGATCCGGCGATAATCAATACGCAGAAAATGAAGGCTTTCATCCTTGCCGGCTTACAAAAAACATAAAAGTAACTATACGCTGTAGTATAAAAAATGTTTCTGCTTGAATTTGCAGCTTTTGTTCTACATTTGCTTTTTTGGAAGGAGAATCAGATTTTAATGGGCAAAACCCGCCACATAAGACAACGCTTGCTGGAAATCATCCGGCATATGAATCAACGCCGTTTGATCCTGGCACTCAGCCTGATCATCGGGATGTTATCGGGAGTTGCAGCCATATTGCTGAAAAACCTGACCCATTTTGTGGAGCACCGGTCCAAGGCCTTGCTTCTGGGGGATCATTCTTCCGATCTGGCCTTCCTCCTTCCCCTGGGCGGGATCCTGATCACAGTCATTTTTGTGAAGTACCTGCTTAAACAGGATATCGGTCACGGCGTAAGCAAGATCCTCTTTTCCATCTCCAAACGGAAAGGGCACCTGAAGCCCCACAACACCTGGTCATCCATGATCGCCAGTTCGATTACGGTGGGACTGGGAGGATCGGTGGGACTGGAGGCACCCATTGTACTAACCGGCTCATCCATTGGCTCAAACGTGGGCAGGATGCTAAAGCTGAATTACAAGACTGTGGTATTGCTGGTGGGTTGCGGTGCAGCCGGAGCCATTGCAGGCATCTTCAAAGCACCCATTGCCGCAATGATCTTCGCCTTTGAGGTACTGATGCTTGACTTAACCGCCTGGTCCATCGTCCCCCTGCTGATCGCATCGGTAACAGCCGCTACTGTTTCCTACTTTTTCCTGGGCGAACAGGTGGTTTTTTTCTTCACCATCAGCGATCCTTTTGTATTCAACAACCTGCCCTTATACATCCTGCTGGGGCTTTTCACCGGACTGGTCTCCCTCTATTTCACGCGGATGAACAACTGGACCGAGCAAAGCATGGGACGCATAAAAAACAGTTTAGTGAGAACCCTCACCGGGGGATTGCTTTTGAGTGCACTTATTTTCCTCATGCCTCATCTGTTCGGGGAAGGATATACCACCCTGAAAACCTTGCTTTCCGGGCACTCTTCGGAGCTCTTTAACGGTACCCTGTTTGAAGGCATGCTTCAGAATAATTCCTCCTTCATCATTGTATTCTTCCTTATGCTGGTGGTTTTCAAGGTTATTGCCATGGCCCTGACTACCGGAAGCGGCGGAGTAGGTGGCATCTTCGCCCCTGCCCTGTTTGTGGGAGGAATGAGCGGAGTGACCCTGGCCAATGCAATCAACCTGTTTTCGAAGGGGGGCGTTTCAGAAAATAACTTTGCCCTGGTGGGTATGGCCGGGGTGATGTCCGGAGTAATGCATGCACCCCTGACCGCCATCTTCCTGATTGCGGAAATTACCGGGGGTTATACCCTCTTTATTCCCCTGATTATTACAGCCACCATTTCCTATGTGACCATCCTGGGCTTTGAACGGCAATCCATCTATACCATGCGGCTTGCGCAGAGGGGAGAACTGATGACCCATCACAAGGACAAAACTGTACTCAGTATCCTTACGGTGGAAGAGGTTCTGGAGAACGATTTCCGGAAGGTGCATGTGGATGGAAAGCTGGGGGACCTGGTTAAGGCCGTCTCCCAGTCCAGTCGCAACCTGTTCCCGGTGATCAACGATGAGCTGGACCTGGTGGGGGTGATCAGCCTGGACAACATCCGCGATATCATTTTCAACACCGAACTCTACGACAAGGTGAGCATAGAGGAGGTCATGAATACCCCACCGGCCATCATTTCAAAAGATGAGCAAATGGAGAAGGTGCTGGACATTTTCGAAGAAACCGGCGCATGGAACCTGCCGGTCACCGAAAACAACAAGTACGCAGGCTTTATCTCCCGGTCGAAGATCTTCTCCTCATACCGGACCCTGCTGCGGGAATTCTCGGATGATTGATGGCGCCCTTGGAAAATCTTTATTAGTATGCAGGTCTGGCAATAACGATCTTTGAAGTGTGTTCGGCTTCCCCGCTGATTACTTTCACCAAGAATATCCCCGGTGACAGATGGCTGATTTTGAGAAGCAATTCTTTTGACCCCGAACCAGCCTGTCTCAACATGACCTTTCCGGATAGATCCATGAGTATTACCTCCCGAATCGGGCCTTCGGCCGACTCAATCCACAGATGGTCTGAAGCGGGGATTGGGTAGATCCGAAGGCTTAAAGGAACCCGGGCAGGCTCTGTTCCTGTGAGATCGTAGGGAACTCCCCAGGTTTTGTCGCCTTTCTTATAGTAAATCAGTTTCTTCTCGATGCCCCCACCGGAAAATGCATTGCTGCAAGATCCATAAGGACCTCCCAGGCCTTTGAGGTAGTTCTCATCCATAAAACAACCATCTGCACAACAATAAGTCCAGCAGCTATCGTCCAGTGAGCGCCATATCCCCAGGGCCCCTGTGGGAACTGTCTTTCCAGGGGTCTCTCCCCCATGCATAAAGTGACTCCAGGCCCATCCCTCCTGGATAATCACTTCTCCCGGGAGTAAATCAAATTCAGGATTTCGCCGGATAACCAAGGTGGCAGTATCGTGCACGAAAGAGGTGGATGTAACTGAATTATCTACAGCATGTATACTGACTTTTCGCTCATAGGTGTAAACCAGTGAATCCGGATAATCTTCTCTGTCCAGGAAGCGCTTAATAGTTCGCTCATAAAGCGAGTGTTCCCCGGGTTCGTTGTACCAGACAGACTCATCCAGCAGGGTGTGTATTTCATCCCCGGGGTGAAAATCAAATACCCCGAACCAGGTGAAGTTCTGCAATCCAGTCTGAGGAGCAGACAGGCCTGCCAGTTCATATCCGGTCAGATACTCATCCACAAATCCATAATTCAAACCCTCGAAATCCGGGAACTGGTAATAGTTCAAAATTCTGATCGCCCCATAGTGTTTACTGATCCGTATTGTCTGCATATTCAGGGTGTGATCCATGGGGAGCATATTGCGGTCGTGCACCTTGAATCCAATGATCTTTACCGAGTCAGTCAGGCCAAGGAAACTCATGGTATCGTGTTCCAGCACCCTGGCCTCAATGATATACACATCCGACTCATAAACCCTCCAGGATTCGTGGAGGCCTGCACTGCTTTTGATCCAGATTGTATCTTCATATTTATTAAAGAAAAGATGCTCCCCATCGGGTTTTACTACCACCTTCTTTCCGGTCCAGGATGCCCCAAAGGGGGTGGCACAATCGGTGTAGGGATGCGTACTGAACTGAATGTTTCCCATGGGATAGAAAACAGAATCAATCCCCTCTCCCCCTTCGCTGATCTCTGTATGGACCGAATCGATCCTGATGCATTTAATCTCAAAGTTCTCGTCGGAAAACAGGGCGGTCCTGCCGGTATTGATCAGCCGGTAATCCTGGGCAAATGCAGGAACAGCAACTATCATCATCAGGATCATTATTAAAAATATGCAGTGTTTCATGGCCTTATCGGGATTTGGGAGCAATTTATGAATTTGGAAAAGAAAGTCAATATAAGAGAACTGAAAAGAAGTCTGACTTGTAACAAATCACACCACATATTCGTTAAAGATTCTAATGGAATTGAATCTTATACCCTATGGTCAAAAAACCCGGAAGTACACTCTTAAAATCCACTCTCTTAGTTCCCACCCTCCTATTCTTTCTGTTTCTGACCGGAGTCACGAGTCTTCCGGCGCAGGATGCCGGACCGGCTGTGATCCCGGAGACTTTCACTTACCAGGATCCCAATGAGATCTATGAAAAGGCACTGACTGCATTTTCGGAAGAGAGCTATGAAGAAGCGGTGGCCCTGCTGGAGACCATCGGGGAAAACGACTCCATCTATTTTTCCGCAAAGGCTTTACAGGTGAGCGTCCTGATTGATATGGATGACTATCAAAGGGTAATTGAACTGTGTGATCAGTGCATCAGGCCCGGCAGCGCCTATAATTTCGACTTCTACCAGGGAAAGGGCCTGGCATACCTGCGTTTGGGTGCGTATGAACAAAGCAATGAGGTTTACAGGCAACTGCTTGATATCTATCCCAAAAGTTACCTGGCCAGATATAACCTGGCCATAGGATATGAAAAATCAGATCAGGTGGAGAAGGCCGCTGAGACCTATGTGGAATGCATCCGGATGAATCCCTATTACTCGGATCCCCATCGCAAACTGGGTCAGATTTGCGAGAGTGAGAAACTCCTGAGTCAGGCCATCCTTTGCTACAATACATACCTGCTGCTGGAGCCTCGTGCAGGGGAAGCCTTAAATACCCTTATCAGAATGGAAGGCCTTCTCACCTCCAAGTCCGATGCGACTCCGGTGGGAATGAAGGTTTCATTGGACGATGAAAGCTTTAGCCTGCAGGACCTGATCCTGCGCAACTACATCGGGCTTAACGAGGAGTACCGGGTAGATTGCGCTCTCGATCTCCCCTTTGTTAAGCAGGAGCACTGCCTGTTTGAAAGCCTGGAGGATTACAGCGGGAACGGGGGATTCTTTAATACCTACTATGTTCCCCTGCATCGCAGGCTTAAGGCAGATCAGCACTTTAATAATTTCATTTACCGCATTCTTTCCTCAGTGGGGAATGAAGATTACCAGGCCACTATCAAAAAGAATTACAAGGATGAGGATGCCTTTATAAGCTGGCTGGCCGATAACATCACCGATCTGTTGGGAGAGGAGATTACAGCACAGGGCGATACCCTCAGGTATACCTTCCGGAGCAGCGGGGAACTGGAATCCCTTTCCAGGCCCGTACCGGGAAAGCCCGGACAAAGGTTTCACGAATACTACCACGAAAACGGCAATCTTTCGGCCATGGGGATCTACGCGAACGGATCCCGGATCGGGGATTGGAAGTGGTGGAAAGAATCGGGCCATCCCCACGAACAGATTCCCTATCAGGACGGACAGCCCCATGGGATCTATAAAATATACCACGATAACGGGCAGCTTCATAAGTCCATAGCACTGAAAGCAAACACCTACCACGGTCCATGGCTGGAATACGACAGGAACGGGCTTTTGACCAGCATTAATCAGTACCTGGACGGCAATCTCTGCGATACTTCCATCATATATCACGAGGCGGGAGCCCCCTTTGTGAAATACCGGATCCCTTATTCGGATGGATTGATGCACGGGAAGGTTTTCGAGTATTACCACACCGGCCAGCTCAGGATGAGCGTTACTTTTGACCAGGGTGAATATACGGGTCGTGAAGAATATTTTGACCAGGAAGGCAAATTGACCGAATACTATGTCTACGAAAACGGAGAGCTGTCCGGGACTTCTGAATCCTACAACCCGGATGGGCAACTTGTTGAATTACGGCAGCATAGGGCCGGAAATCCCAGCGGGATCTGGAAGGCCTTCTATGTGGATTCCCTGCTTTCCAGCGAAACTTCCTATAATGAGCAGGGGGAATATTCAGGGGTATCCAAGATTTACCACCGGAATGGCACCCTGGTCGAATCCAGGAATTACGATGCAAATATCCTGAAATCCTATGCTTTCTATGATGAGGAAGGGAAGGAATTGAGCTCGGGCAGTGTGGAGCAGGACGGATCGCTGAATTACCTTGCCATGAACTACAACGGGAGCAAGCAATCGGAAGGGATGTATAGCCCATCCGGCGAAAGGGACAAGAAATGGACCTTTCACAATGAAAATGGCTGTCTTATTTCAAGAGAATACTTTGAAAACGGAAAGCTGAACGGCGAAGACCGGGAATACTTTGTGGGGGGTGAGCTGAAACAGCTGGCGCTTTATCAGGATGGGATGCTGAACGGCCCCCTGGCAAACTACCTTGGAAATGGCACCCTGGAGAGTATTAGCTACTATGTAAATGGAAGCGAGGAAGGCATAGCCTACTCTTACTTTCCCGATGGATCCCTGTCCATGGAGCTATATTCATTTCATGGGGAGCTGCAAGGTTGGGCCAGAACCTACTCTGTGGAGCAGAAACCGTATAAAACCTACTATTTCGATCAGGGGAAACCCCTCTTTATTCTGAACCATGATACTTCGGGAGCAGTACTTGATACCTTCCGCTATTTCAAAGATGGCAATCACCAGGAGTTCTACCCCAATGGCAAGCTTAAAGTTTCGGAACACTATAAGAATGGCGATGATCACGGGAGCTATCTGACCTATCACATAAATGGCCGGCCCGAGGTCAAGGGAGTATTCTTCACAGGAAAAAGACACGACTCCTGGGAGTGGCATAACGAAGAAGGTCAGTTGACACGCAAGGGAAGCTATATTGAAGGAAGCCGCAGCGGGGAGTGGCTTGATTATCATGACAATGGAGAACTCCGCCTCCGACGCCAATACCGCCGGGGAGAGCTTCATGGAACTTATAGGACCTTTGCGGAAAACGGCCGGCTCACCTATGAGGGTAACTACCTGGACGGGGAGAAAAACGGATCCTTCACCTACTACAGCGAAAGCGGGGAAGTGAAAATGGTGCGGATCTATGAGTACAATCGCTTTGTGGCTTATACCTGCCAGGGGAGTGACAACGAGCTGCTGCCCCTGATTCCGGTAGAACTGGAGACAGCTGATGTGAAGTGTTACTATGCAAACGGGAATCCTTCGGTGGAATACAGCATTTATGCCGGGAAGCTGCATGGCAAATACACCAATTATTATCCCGACGGATCCCCCGCTTATGTGGATATATACCATTATGGCGACAACCAGGGAGAAAGCACCGAGTACCATTCCAACGGAAAGCTGAAGCATTCCATCATGTGGCTGAACGATGAACAGCATGGCAGTGAGACAGAGTATTACCCGAATGGAAATATCAAACAGGAATCCAGCTACCTTAATGGCGCACAGACCGGTACTTCGATCTACTACAAGGAGGATGGATCCAGGAAAAGAAAAGTAGATTATTACAACGGGGAGGCTATCCATGAAACTATTTATTAAGCTTGCGCTGGTCATAGGATTCGGGCTGGCTGTCCCCTGGCTGAATGCCCAGTACAAGGAGTCGGTATATGAGGATATGTGCAGGCTCTATCCCGGCCATAATTACATTCAGCTGGCTCAGAAAAACAGGTACAGCATAGAAGAAAATGAAGGGGAACTGCAGATTACCGAGCATTCCACAGAGATATACATGGTGCTTAAGGGCACCTTCGGGAATGTGTTCTCACAATCGGTATACAGCTCGGAGTTCTTTGAACTCAATGAAGTGGAGGCCTATGCCTACCACCTGGACGGGAAGAAATACAAAAGAAACCGCATCCAGGAGTTTCATGAGAAAATGAATGTGGATGGCGACTCCTTTTATGACGATCAGAAAGAAACCGTAATCAGTTTTCCTTCGGTAAAGGCAGGATCCATTATGGAGATACACACCTCCCACACCCTGAAGGAACCCAGGTTTATGGGCTCGGACTTTTTGGCCAGCTTCAATCCGGTTCATGAACTGGAACTTGTTTTCGACTGCGACAGGGGGGTAGAAATGGATTTTCTCTTTATGAATGCGGAGAAGGAAAAGCTGAACCTGGAGAAGAACGAGTCAGGCAGCAGGAAGACCTATGCCTACCGCTCCAACAAGGTGGGTTCTTATAAGGTAGATGAAAGCTCACCAAACATCAGGTACTATGTTCCCCACCTGATCCCCATCATCAGGTCCTACCAGGTTGAAGACGAGACCGTAGAGGTGCTGAATGATGTCGGCTCCCTATACAAGTGGTACTATCCGTTCATTAAGGATTTTGTGGAAAATGAAGTGCCTGCGGAAATCCGCTACCTCTCAGATTCACTGATCCGGGATTGCAACTCAGAAATAGAGAAAGTCACCACCCTCTACCAGTGGGTTCAGGAACATATAAAATACATTGCCTTTGAATACGGACTGGGAGGTTTTGTGCCCCGTCCCTCCGACGAGGTACTCCAAAACAGGTACGGCGATTGCAAGGATAAGACCTCCATCCTGTATGCACTGATGAAGGCTGCGGACATTCCGGCCTACTTTACCTGGATCGGAACCACCCACCTGCCCTATACCTATAAGCAGGTTCCCACCCCCCTGGCTGATAACCACATGATCCTCTCCTACCACGACGGAAAACATTATTATTACCTGGATGGTACCGGGGAGCATCAACCCCTGGAATATCCCACTTCTTTTATCCAGGGCAAGGAGGCTCTTATCGCATTGTCGGCCGATCGCTACGACGTTCAAACTGTTCCCGTCCCGGATGTGAACCACAACCTGTACTGTGACAGTACCTGGTTCCGGATTGAAGGGAATGTAATCAGCGGACACGGACACATGCAGCTGAAAGGCTACCCCCGGATCAATTTTAAACGGTCTCATCATACCATGATCCCCGATAAGCAGGAGGCTCATGTGGAGGACCTGGTCAGAAAAGGGAACAACAAATTTATCCTGAACAAGTATGTGATAGCCCCGGATCAACCTTACGATCCGCAAATGGATATTGCTTACAGCTATGACCTGGGGTCCTGGGTGAGTTCCATGGACGGTGAACTGTATATTAATATGAACCTCTACAGGCCCCTTAGCTCCCTCTTGCCTAAGGAGGGCTCGGTGCATCCCATCGAACTGGGATTTAAACGAAGCTATGAGAATCACTTCTGCCTGGAAATCCCCGAGGGATATGAGCTGAGCATGCTGCCTGATGAACACCGCTTCCAGGCGGACGGCTTTTCCGGTCACATCAGGTATGAACTGGTGGACGGAGCCATATGGTATCACCAATCCATTGCCGTCAACACCCTGTTTATCCAGCCTGAGGAACTGAGTGCCTGGACCGGCTTTATCAAAGATTTAGAAAAAACATATCGTACATCCATTATATTAACAGCAAATGAGTAAGCAGCATCTCCTAATCGCGGGACTTATTATGGTCCGGGTACTGGCCTGTGCAGGCCAGGAAGATCTATTTTACAAGACCTACAAGCCCGAAGTGCATACCCCGGGCATCAGGCAGGACCCGGACTCCGAGATGGAAATAATCCGGCTCACCGAAGTATTTGAATACTCCATTGAAGAAGATGGCTTTTTTGAATACTACCTCTATCACCAGACCGAACAGATCCATTCGGCCAAACAGCTCGAACAGAGCAACAAGAAATACATTCCCCTGAATGGAGAATCAAGCCTGGTGGAAGCCTCGGCCCGGGTGATCAAGGAAAACGGAAAAGAACTGGTACTGGCCCAGTCGGACATCCTCACCTCCTACGATGAAGAAGACGGCCAGACCTACAAGTATTTTGCACTTGAAGGCCTGGAACTGGGTAACTACGTGGATGTGTATTACGTGGTAAAACGATCCTCCCACCACAGGGGGGTCAGCAAATATTTTCAGGGAGCCCATCCCATCCAGGAGTATCGCTTTGAGGTGATCTCGCCCGGGCACCTGCTCTTTGCCTTCAAAGTATATAACGACACTTCCGGATTTTCCCACCAGCTTATGGATGAGGAAAAGAACCGTTATACCCTTGTAGCTGAATCCGTCCCGGCCCTTATTGAAGAGGATATGGCCCCCTACAATCGCCTTCGCAAACAATTTGTATTTAAACTGAACGAAAACACGGCTACCAACAAAAACGATTTCATCTCCTTTGGGGAGGTGAGTCAGAACATGTACCGGAACATGTATGGAGAGATCTCCAAGCAGGACCTGAAAGCCATGAATAAGCTGATGGGCAGTGCCGGTGTGGAGGCCCCGGATGAGCTGGAAAGCAAAATCAGGAAACTGGAGTATGCGGTCAAGGAAAATGTGAATGTCTCAGAGGCCAATGGAGTCTCATCAGATATTGCCGATATGATCGGTGACCGGCAGGCCTCTTCCTATGGCATGACCCGTCTGATGCTGAACATATTCAAACTGGCGGGTATTGAACATGAAATAGTGATCACCAGCGACCGGGATGAGGCCTTTATGGATGCGGATTTTGAATCCTATCATACACTGCAGGACTACCTGGTCTATTTCCCCGGACCGGACAAATACCTGGTACCGGACCGCTATGAGTTCAGGTTCGGGCTGGTACCCTATGTGCTGACCGATACAAAGGGCCTTTTTGTAAGGGAAGTGACCGTCGGATCCTTTACCACGGGCCTGGGTGAAGTGAAATACATCGAGCCTATGGATTATGAGGACATAGCCCACGATCACGTAGTGCAGGTAAGTTTTGCCGAGGACCTGGGCAGCGTGGACCTCTACTTTGAGCAGATCAGTACGGGCTATTATGCGGTTGGTTTCCAGGCCTACCTGGATAAGCTGGACCTGGAAATAAAGGAAGAACTGGCCGGGGACATGATCCGGTCCTACTACAACGACATCACCATCAGGGACTGGGAATTCAGAAACGGGAATGCCCAATCGGTGGGCAGGGATCCCCTGGTACTGGCCTGCCATGGCAATACCAGCGAACTCATCGAATTTGCAGGAAATAACCTTCTGCTGCGGGTGGGCGATTTGATCGGTCCCCAGGTGGAGATCTACAGCGAGGATGAACGCAGGCTCCCCATATATGACATCTACAAGCGCTCCTTCGACCGGATCCTGGAGGTGGAGATCCCCGACGGATACAAGGTAAGGAACATGGACGACCTGAAGATGTCGGCAGAGTTTGTAAGAGATGGCAGGCAGCTGATGCTCTTCGAATCCATCCCCAGGCAGGAGGGCAACCGGATCATCATCGACCTGAACGAATTCTACGACCAGATGTATGTGGAACTGGACGAGTATGCCGAATACCGCCATGTGGTAAACAGCGCCGCCGACTTTAACAAGGTGAAACTCATCCTGGAGAAGGTGATGCCTTAGAGGTGATCAAAGAAAGAAATCATCAGGGTGCAATAATCCACAAATTCGGTCAGGGGCAGGGTCTCATACCTGTCGTAAATGTCGTGATAGGCCTGGATTCCTCCCAGGGTATAGATGTAAAAGCTGGGGACTCCCTTCTGGTGAAACATGCAGTGATCGCTGTTGCAGGCAGGACCCCGGCTGCTGACTGCAGGCAGAAGATCTTTTTCCGTGTTCAGCACGCTTAGCAGATCAAACTCCCGCTGGTGAACCGTGGCATTGACCACTTTAATGCCTTCATCCCCTGTTCCGGCCAGGTCAAAGTTCACCAGGAATTTAATCCTGTCCAGATCAAAGGTGGGATCTTCTGTAAAGGCCTTTGCTCCCAGGAGTCCAATCTCCTCTGCCCCGAGAGCCATAAACACCATGCTGTATGCAGGTGGATTTTCGGAAAAATGCTTTGCCAGATTCAGGATCATGGCTATGCCGCTGGCATTGTCATTGGCTCCGGGAAAATA
>JBDLIM010000087.1:0-16215 GCA_039714915.1 Bacteroidota bacterium | reverse complement strand
TAAATTTCGTAAACCCATAGCAGGAATAGCTGGCAGATATTATACTTCTTTATAATCGCGAACTTTTAACTAAGTTTAGGCTTCATATAAACATGAAGCCTTCATTTACAAAGAAATGCTGGCTGTGCATACTCGGTGCCTGGATCACGGTGACTGCGGTACAGGCTCAGCAGGTCCCTGAGGGGCTGACAGCCACAATAACCGGAAGCGCTTCAGTGCAGTTAAACTGGAACCCTGACGGAAGCGGAGAGACGGACCACTACAGAGTGTATGGCAGTACAGAATCCGATTTCATCTGCAATGAAACAACCCTGATAGATTCCACCGGAGCTCTATCCTTTGAGCAAAGCGGCTTGCTCACAAACAGAACCTTCTATTTCAGGATCACAGCCGTGGGGCTCTTGGGTGAGGAATCCGCCCCGGGAACGGCTGCAAGCGCCACACTGGGCGCTCAGTCCAGCTTCATCCCTGGTCTGGTCTTTGACTTTAATGATGGGGCCACGCCCGCCTGGACGCCCAACGATGCCACCTATGCAGTGTCGAACGAGGACAATACATTCCGGGTGGACTACCACCGTACGGAAGCCAGTTATGAGTGGACCCAGATGCAACATATGCTGTCCACCCCGGTAGATCCGGCAGGTGATCCGAGGGTCCGGTTGAAATACAAATCGGATACAGAGATCACCCTTGGAGTGAAAGTGATCTATGCCAATGGAGGTGATGACTGGCTTCAAAAAAACATTAGCGGTGATAATGCCTGGCACGAGCTTTCCTTTGACCTGACAAAATATTCAGGCACCACAGTGACTGTACTCTACATCTATTTTGACGGCGGTTCCCAACAGGAAAAGTCCGGCATCGTTTTCTTCGATGACATCATCCTGGGAAGTGAAACCTTTGAACTTGCGATCACCGGGCTGAACGCACAGGTTACTCATTCCAACCGGGTAGATCTTTCCTGGGACATAAGCTTCCCCGATCACACCAGGAAGTGCAGGATTTACCGGGGGTCAGAGAAGGATTTTCTCCCGGGACCCGGGAATCTGGTGGCCATGGCAGAACGCACATCCTTCAGTGATTTGGGTCTTCCCCTGGACAGCACCCTGTACTACAGGGTAAGTGCCGTGAATATGCAAGATGAGGAATCGGTTCCGGCAGGACCGGTAAAGGCACGGACCTACACTTCGACGGGCGAGTTGAGCGTTGACATGGAGTCGGTGAACAGCACAAGCACCGGATTGTACGAGCGCTTCGAAATTGATGTTATCCTGGTCGATGCCTGCTATGACAACCCCTATGATCCGGACGAAATTGATCTGTCGGCTGTGTTCACATCCCCCACGGGAAAACAATGGTACATCAACGGATACTTTGATAATACAACCCTGGAAGCCCAGTGGAAAGTTCGTTTCTCTCCAGATGAAACAGGGGAGTGGAGCTATGTGTTGAATGCAAAGGACAGCATCACCACGGCGAGCTCTCCCCGGCACACGTTCACTGCGGTGACCTCCGGTCACAATGGATGGATCCGGGTGTCAGAAGCGCAGCCCCATTATTTTGAACATCATAACGGAGAAACCTTTTTTGGCGTTGGTGCATATTATCCCTGGCCCGGAGCAGATGCGGAGGAGATGTTCGATAAGCTCGGGCAAGCGGGTGGCAATTTCTGGGGATTCTGGAACACGGTCATTGATAACGCTACGGTCATTGAGTCCCTTGCCTCCGGCCTGGGCAGATATGACCAGGAGCAGTGCGGGTGGATCGACCAGCTGCTTCAATATTCTGAGGAGCGGGACATGAAGATGATGCTGGCTATCTGGCCCCATAATCTGCTGGATGAAGCCGTTTGTGACATTTGTCATGAGTGGCAGTATAATCCCTACAAGAATATTATGAATCCTGCCGAATTCTTCACCCATGAGGAAGGATGGAAGTACCAGGAGAAACAATACCGTTACCTGATCGCCCGCTATGCAAGCTACAGGAGCCTGGGTATCTGGGAGATCATCAACGAGGTTACACTTACCGATGCCTGGATGATACCCAACGGTCCGGCCAATGGCCTGGAATGGGTGCGGAAAGTTGACAGCTATTTCAAAGAACATGATCCCTACCTGCATCCCACCACGGCAAACGGCCACGGGGGGCACTACTGGAAAGAGGGATTTGGGGTGGTGGATGCCTCTACGGTACACCTGTACGAAACCGGGTGGCCAAAACGGTATTATGGGAATAACATGCGCAGCAGCTTGTATGTTTATGCCGATATTTCCCAACAGATGTGGAACGATTATACCCAGCCCGGATTCATGGGTGAGGCAGGCTTTTATCACACCTATGGTGATGTGCCCGCTCCATCCAAGGAATATACGGAACTCTACCACAATGCCATGTGGACCTGCTGGGCCAATGGCAATGCCAATGCACCCCTCTGGTGGGAATTTAATACCCTGGATATCATGAGCAGCGATGTCCTGGAGCAGATGAAGGCATTCTCAGAAGTGGTATCCCTGGTGGATTACAGCCATCTTAACATTGGTCCGGTTTCCGCTGATGCAGAAGGTTGCGATGCTTTTGCCCTGGCAGGAGATACCGCCGGTTTCGGATGGCTTCGGGAAATAAGCGGAGGAGATATCAGGGGGAAGAGCATATCCCTTTCAGTTGTGTCCGATACTGTTTATTCCATTCGCTGGTATAATACATGGACAGGCGATTTCCTGGAGACAAATTATGCAAGATCGGTAAACGGCACACTCCGGTTTTATGTTCCGTCAGAGGCGGTGGCACCACCTTCAGCCGATATGGCCTTCCTGCTGAATGCAGCGGATCCTGACGATTATGTATCCGTGGAACCTTCCCTTGGGATCACACCGGATATTTATCTGGGACAGAATGTTCCGAATCCTGTACATACAGCCACCCGAATCCCCTATGCCCTTTCTCAATCCGCTCACGTTAGCATTAAGATCTATGACATTGCCGGAAAGGAGGTGGCAACACTTTTACAGGACTACAGGCAGGCCGGGGATCATGTAATCGAATTTAATGCTGCCGGATTGAATGGAGGTATCTATTTTTATACCCTGGAAGTCCGGGGCATCAACCGAACCCGGAAAATGACGATCGTTAAATAATATGAAGTTTTGAAATATTCCCTACGAAAAGTAAAAGTCACTCATACCTATCCATGGCTCCGTCGAATTCAGAAAGGAAACTTTCAAAGGAGAAGTATTTTCCATGGGCAGGATACATGGTCTTCACAGGGAGTTCCCTGATCATTTTCCAGCTGCTGACCAGGGCGGGAAGGTCCTCGGCAAAGGGAGGAAAATGTTGCTTGTTCTCCACCCCAAAGAGGGTATCCCCGCCAATTAGTTCGCCGCCTTCCATCAATACCACCATGGAACCAGGGGTATGACCAGGGGTATGATACACCATTCCGGGAAAACCATACTTTTTTAAGTCGAAGGTGTCCTGTACCAGGATATCGGGACGGACTGGGGGAAATTTACCCATCCTGCGGGCAAAGATGCGGCCCAGTCCCACAAGTATTTTGGCCTTCCAGCGGGTGCCGGGAGGCAAGGGAGCATAGCCCTTTTCAAGCCTTTCTGAATCGATGTGATGAATCATTACCTGGCAGGGAGTGAGTTCCTTTAGTTTTGCAGCTGAACCGGCATGGTCAAAATGGGCATGGGTCAGGATCACCAGTTTAAGCATAGAGGGCTCCAGTCCCTGTTCCTTTAAGGCATCCAGGATAAGCTGCTCAGATCCGGAATTACCTGAATCCACCAGGATGGCCTGACCTTCACGGTAAATCAGATAGACTGAAACATTCAACAGGGAGATCCTGTGAACGGTATAAGGAAGTGCTTCCATTATTTAACCGGAAAATCCATCAGCTTCTCCCCTTCCAGGTAAGCTTCCAGGCGGTCGTTGATGGCCACGGGGCCCACACCGGCGGGAGTTCCCGTAAAGATCAGATCGCCTGTCTTAAGGGTCATGAATCCGGACACATAGGAAATGATTTTCTCAAAGCTGAAGATCATCAGGGAAGTATTCCCATCCTGAACAGTTTTGCCATTCAGATCCAGCTTAAAAGAAATATCATGTATATCCTTGAATTTGCTTACCGGCAGGAACTCGCTGACGGGAGCGGAATAATCAAATCCTTTGGCAATTTCCCAGGGGAGTCCTTTTTCCTTTTGTTTCATTTGCAGGTCTCGAGCGGTGAAATCCACCCCCAGGCCAATCTCGCTAAAGTATTTGTGGGCGTATTTTTCCTCAATGCTTCTGCCCAGACGGTCAATCCGGATCACCACTTCCAGCTCGTGATGTACATCGCTGGAAAAATCGGGATAGAAGAAGGGACGGTTGGATATAACCAGTGCCGAATCGGGCTTCATAAAAAACACTGGTGTGGCGGGCACCTCATTGTTCAGCTCTCTGGCATGAGCCACATAGTTTCTGCCAATGCAGATGATCTTCATCTTCTATTTCTTAAGAGAATTAAGCTTGATGCTGGTAAGTACCTTTTTGGTGTACAGCGGGAAATCGCCATTCATTATCCAGCCGAAATAACCGGGATCGCTTTCGAGTACTTCCAGAACCGGCTTGCCTTTGTACTTTCCAAAATTAAAAACCTCCACATCCTCATCGTTATAAACAATCCTGCCTGCGAAGTCCACATTGCGGTTATGGGCCGAAAACTCAGCCAGCTTTCCAATGTCATTCTCCAGGTTGGAATAACGATCCAGCTGCGCCTGCAGGACCTCATAAGTAGCCAAGGTATCTGCTTCAGCCGAATGGGCATCTGTTAATTCCTTTCCGGCAAAGAATTTATATGCAGCCGATAAGGTACGAGGCTCCATCTTCATAAAAATGACCTGCACATCCACAAATTTCCTGCGCTTCAGATCAATATCCACTCCTGCCCTGAGGAATTCTTCAGCCAGCAAGGGAATATCAAAGCGGACAGAGTTATAACCGGCCAGGTCACATCCCTCAAATTCTTTGGCCAGGCTTCTGGCTATCTCGTTAAAGGTGGGGGCATCTTTCACATCCTCGTCCGAGATCCCGTGAATCTCTGTGACTTGCTCGGGAATATGCATTTCAGGATTCACCCTCTGCGCTTTGGAGTATTCGTTCCCGTTTACATCTATTTTCAGGTAGGCAATCTCCACGATCCGGTCTGCCGCAATATTGATACCGGTAGTTTCAAGATCGAAGAAGATTATGGGATTCTTCAGGTTCAGCTTCATCCGCTAAGCGTTTATCATCATAGGCATCAGCAGCATGAGGGTATCTTCACTCTCATTTTCTGAAACGGCCGGAAGCAGAATCCCCGCCCGGGTCGGATCACTCATTTCGAGTATCACTTCATCTGAAGGCAGGTTGGCCAGGATCTCTATCAGGAAAGTTGATTTAAATCCAATTTCCATTTCCTCTCCCTCGTACTGACAGCTAAGCCTTTCGGTAGCAGAGATGGAAAAATCAATGTCCTGTGCAGAAATTGTCAGCTGATTACCGGTAAGGGCCAGCTTGACCAGGTTGCTTGCCTGGTTGGAAAATACAGATACCCTCTTTAGTGTATTATAGAAAGAAAGCCGGTCGATGCTCATCTTATATGGATTATCCGTAGGGATCACAGAATTGTAACTGGGATAATTCCCTTCCACCAGTCTGCATACCAGCTTATAATTGGTGAGGATAAATGAGGCGTTCCGGTCATCAAACTCAAGCACTACCTTATTCTCTTCTTTGGGAAGGATATTTTTTAACAGGGAAGCCGGTTTCTTGGGAAGAATGAAACTGGAGGCACTTTCTGATGCGGCATCGGTTCTTTTGTAACGGACCAGCTTGTGTGCATCTGAAGCTACAAAGGTGATATCATCGGGCGACAGTTCCATGAATATTCCATTCATCACCGGACGAAGCTCATCATCGGCAGTGGCAAATAAGGATTTATTGATCCCGGTAAGCAATACTTCCTGTTCTATCTCCAGGTGCTGTTTCTGGTCATCTTTGATCACAGGCATTTGTGGAAATTCAGCGCCATTCTGACCCATGATGGAGAACTTACCATTCTCGCTCTGGATCACGATCATCAGGTTCTCGGTGTTTATCTCGAAGGTAAGTGGAATATCCGGAAACTCTTTAAGTGTATCGGTAAGTATGCGGGCCGGAACCGCAACAGCTCCCGAGCCATCTGTATTCTCCAGCTGGATCTGGGTGATCAGTGTGGATTCAAGGTCCGATGCTGTGATCTCCAGGAGGCCGTCTTCCAAAGAGAAGAGGAAATTATCTAGGATTGGAAGTGTGTTCTTGGTACTGATCACACGGCTGATGGCCTGAAGATGGCCCAACAGTTCCATACTGGATACAACGAATTTCATGGTGGTCTGTTTATTTTTGAAATTATGTCAATAATCCATCAATTATACGAAAAAAAAACGTGAAAGCCGCGACTAGTTTTCCCCAAGGTAACGGGACAAATCCCGCATCAGGACATCCAGATAGATGTAGTTGACTATCAGCGCATCAGGCTCGTTGTTATAGGCTACCAGAGCCTTGAACATGTGGGCTTCTTCCTCCTGGTTTTCAACGTAAGGAAAAACCTGTAAAGTATGTTTCTCTCCTTCGAAAGACTCCACATGCAAACGGGCCATCCTCCGGAGGCCATGACCGGTCCCGGCCAATGTACTTACAGCAACATCTGATTTGTCTTCATACACGACGGATGTGAAATAAGAAAACAGCAACATGATGGCCAGCTCGTTCAGCTTTTCAGGCGGGACCGGATGCTGATCCTTGCTGACAAAACAGTTGATCCCGCCCTCCTCATCCTGGATAAAATGGTAGCCCTCACTATTTAGTAGTTCCACTTCAATCCTGGAGATCTCCGAGGGCAACAGGTCAATCAGCAGATGCTCCCTGTAATGGTTGGGAGCACTGGAAAACACCTTATCCAGGTTTAAGCCGGGATATCCCGATACTGTGACATAGAAAGACTGGTCAGACCCTGCAGGGCTTAGCAGATAATGTTCAGCCTGGGTTTGCAATTTATAGCTGATAAGCACTTTAGTTCCCTTGTAAAAGGTGATGGTCTTCGATGGAATCTTAGCTGTTTCTGAATTGTTGGATATAATGGAGCTGATCTCCATTCTCTCCGCAGCGATCAGGATATTCTCCACCGCTACCTTTCCTGCCTTTTCCTCTCCGTCAATTAACCAGGTATTTTCCTGACGGATAAGTGCCGTAGAATCATAGGCATCCACCAGTACAATCCGGTCCACTTCTTCAGCCGATTTAAGGCTAATGTTCCTTGAATCACTTCTGAGCGTACTCCATGGATTGGTGAATACAAGCAGGAACACACCCAGCAAAACCAGGCTTGTTATCAGTATTATTGTTCTTCGGATCCTCATGTGACATGCACTAGGTATATCTGCGTTTCCTGACAAATTGGATCAGCAGGCCTGCCAGGAGGAGGAGAATAAGGGGCAGCAGGGTGTTGATCAGTTTCCATTTGAGTACCCGGTTCTTCTGGTTGGTAATTTCCTTGTTGAGCAATCTTAGTTTGAACTCGCGGGAGCGAAGCTCCATGATTCCTGATTCATCGGTCATGTAGTTCACCACATTCATGACGAATTCAAGATTACCAAAGGTCTGCCTGGTATACCTGTCGTAGCCCAGTCGCTGGGCCCTGAAAGCGCCCTGCTCATATTGCACTTCATTGGCTGGTATATCACCATCGGCCAGGACAAATACAGAGGTGGACTGACTGCTTTTCAGGGTCTGGTGATCGGCCGGATATACTCCCCCGGGAACGGGATAGTTTTTAAAAAAGGATTCGAACTCGCCTTCCAGCAGAATCCCCACTGGAAGGAATGAAGAAGTATAAAGGACCGGATCTGCTTGCACGGTCACTTCTTCCATGCTGATGTAGAGAGGCACATCCCTCTTCCTGCTTTTGACCGAGGTAGCCAGTAATACAGTTTTCGTCACTCCGCCTGCCCCGTCAATGGTGTCCAGGGTGGAAGCAAACTCACTTTTCACGTAATTGAGTCCTCTCGTAACCGGGTGTAAGCTTGAACCTGCCAGAAGGGGGTGATACACCCAGGGCATCATGGTGAAATTTGCCTGTTCACCGGCCGGAGCGGTATTCACCGGAACCAGGTTGCATTGCAGGTCGGCCACCAGGTTATAATTGATCCGGATGCCGTAATTAAACAACAGATCCTCCAGTCCCACCTGGTTGGCCAGGGCCACGGTGGTTCCGGCCGAAAGGCTGTCGGCAAACGGGTGGACCGGATCCAGGAAGAAAAGGACCTTTCCTCCCTGCATGATGTACTGGTCGATGGCATATTTATCAGCTTCACTGAAGGGCCGCATGGGCCTTGCAATGATCAGGGCCTGGTAGTTCATCAGGGCCTCCGGATTGCCGTGAATATATCCCCTGTCCACCTGGAAGAAATTCTTTAACTCATCCATCAGGCTGTGGGTCTGCAGAGAATCCAGCTCCCCATGCCCCTCCACAAAAGCGATCCTGGGTACCTCCTTCATGGTCAGGCTGTGGATGGCCCTTATAAATTCATACTCCAGGGTTTGAATGGAATTATTCAGGTTTTGCTCATGGGGAAGAGAGGGATTATTCTTTAAAAGGTTTACCGGGATTTCATACCCTTTATAGCTTATCATGGCACCGGGAAAAATATGCTTGGTGGAGGCTCCCCCCTCCCCGTCGTTAAACTGGATGTTGGTCACATTGAGCCCACGGTCGTACAATTCTCCGATCATCCGGTTCCGGATGGCCTCATCGCTCTCGTCGTAGAGATTAATAAACTCGTATTGAAGCATATCTTTTCCATAGGCCCTGAATTCATCCATCAGTTCATGTATGGATTTTCTGAAGTTCACAAATTCTGCAGGCAGGTCTCCGTCCAGATACACACGCACAAGTACCACCTCATCCAGTTCGCGGAGCAGGTTTTTTGAAGACTTCGACAGGGTATACCGCTTTTCTGAGGTAAGATCGATTCTGAAGAATTTCATACCCGACAGCATCCCAAGCAAGAGCACCAGGGCCAGGGTGATGACCAGCTGAAGCACCTGGCGTCTTTTAAGTTGCTTTCTGTCCATACCCTTCTACCATTTACTGCTTTGAAGCACGGTTCGTGTACCCATAATAAACAGGATCATAATCCCGGCAAAATAAAAGAGGTCCCTCGAATCAATTACTCCCCTGCTAATGGAATTATAATGATGGCTGATTCCAAGCCGGGCGACCTGAAAAGCAACCTTTCCCGATCCGGCCAGTCCGCTCAGAAACTCAAATCCCAGGTACATAATGAAGGAAAGAAACACCGCAATAATAAAAGCCACAATCTGGTTTCCGCTAAGGGAGGATGAAAAAATGCCGATGGCTGCATAAATACCTCCCAGAAACAACAGGCCGATGTAAGAGCCCCAGGTGCCTCCCACGTCCAGATTTCCGGGAGTGCTTCCCAGACGGGAAACGGACCAGAAATAGACCAGGGTGGGCAGCAAGGACAGCAGGACCAGGGCCCAGGAAGCCAGAAACTTGGCCAGAACAATCTGCAGCTCTGAAACCGGCCTGGTATTCAGCAGGTCCAGGGTCCCCATCCGCTTCTCTTCCGAAATCATGCGCATGGTAATGGCCGGTACCAGGAAAAGGAATACCCAGGGAGCAATGGCAAATAATGAATCCATGGTGGCATAGCCGTTCTCGATCACATTGAACTGACCCGGCACAATCCACATAAACAGGCTGTTGAGCAGGAGAAACACAACAATCACCACATAACCGGTCAGGCTGCTGAAAAAACCATTTATTTCCTTGCTAAACTGCGACCACATCCTTGTTAAATCTTAATAATCAAAATCCACATTAACCTGGCTTGATCCCGGCAAATCCCTGTAATCCATCAACCTGACATCAAAGAAGTAAAACTGCAGGATGTCCTGATAGCTAAATTCATCCCTGGCCATTTTCATGGCACCTTCCTGGCTCATTCCTACCCCATGTCCATAACCCTTTCCCCAGATCAGGATGGAATCACCATCGGGAAACATATCGAAATACGAGGACTCAAAGCCCCAGGCCTCCCTGATTTTTGTCATCCGTAGGGAATCTTTATCCAGGACGAAATGCTTTTTACGCCTCATCTGCTCCACGTAGATGATCTCATCGGGTATTTTACGTACCGAATTCATTCCATTATCCAGGAGGTAATTCTTCCAGTCTTCAAAAGAAATGGTATCCCGCCATTTGGCATGGGGCTGATGCAGGGAGTACGGATCCACTACCGATTGCAGGTACTCCACATCACTCACCCAGACATCAGAAGCCCTCTGGGTCTGTCCCCCGCTGTTGGAGTGATAGGCAGCTGTTATGAGTTTAAAATTATAATCGGCCAGGATCATGCCGCTCGTCTCCAGAATTCCTTCAAGAATCTGCGGATTGAATTTGCTCTTCCCCGCATAGGACTGGCAATGCGTTCCATCACACAGGGAGAAATTTTCATCCTCATGGCGGTTCAGGGACTTCATGGCGTAAGTGCGGCACAGAATGGACTGGGCCTTGTAAAATTCCAGCTCAGCACCGGGTCCGGCTTCCGCTTCTACCACACCAGCCAGGTATTTATCCATATCCACCCGGTTAATCAGAGTTAGACCGTGCTCACCTGAAAGTACTACCAGGTCATCGTCATAGGGCCTGGACTCCATTTCCGGATCCACGGGCCTGATGCGAAAATAAGAATCCAGGTTAAGTGCCTTTAATTCGATGGATTGGGCATGTCCGAAATCCTGGTCTGTATCAAGTACTTTCATTCCTTCCTTTTCCAGAGTAAGGTAAAGTATTCCACCCTCATCCAGGCGCGACACTTCCTTTCCGTCCACATCAAGTTGAAAGCTTCCCTTAGAACAGTAAACCACTGCCGACTTAATCAGATGGTCCTGGTAAAGGCCCACTCTTACGGTTTGGGCACTTAAGCCGGTCCAAGCTAATGCAAGCCATATGCAAGTAATGATCCGCTTCATTCCGTATTCTGCTTTAGCAATTCAACCATGTGTTTAGCAATTCGCTCCGAAACTCCTTCCTCCCCCAGTTCCGACCTTAATGCCTTGTAACCCTCCTTCATTCCCTCTCTGTAATCAGCATCCTCCAAAATCCTGGACAGCTCTTTTTGCGAACGGCCATACAGGTCCTTCTGTATGATCTCAAGTACCAGTTGCTTTCCGTGGATCAGGTTCACCAGGCTGATAAAATTAATCTTTATTAGCGGTTTTACAATGTGGTAGGCCCAGGTGCCGGTCCTGTACAGTACCGCCTGGGGAAGATCAAAGAGTGCGGCCTCCAGGGTGGCTGTACCCGAGGTAATCAGTCCCGCAAAGGAGGCCTCCAGCAGAGAATAGGTTTCTCCATACACAATCTTTACATCCGAGCCATCCAGGAATTGCCCGTACAATGCCGGTTCAATGGAGGGAGCACCTGCCACAACAAAGGTATATCCGGGATGCTCCGAAGCCACTTTCACCATGGAAGGCAAGGTGCTTTCTATCTCCTTTTTTCTGGAACCGGCCAGCAGTGCCACCAGTGGTTTCGGGCCCAGCTTATGTATCTTTTTCCAGGCATCCGCTCCTTCAAATCCTCTCCTGAACCTGCTCACCTCATCCACCAGGGGATTTCCAAAATACTCCGCCTTCATGTGGAAGCGTTTGAAATATTCCACTTCAAAAGGAAGAATGGAGAAAACACGCTCCGAATACTTCTTAAGTTTCTTAACCCGGTGTTCCTGCCAGGCCCAGACCTTTGGAGAAATATAATAGAAAACCCTGATGTGAAGGCCGCGGGCATAGCGGGCAATTCTCAGGTTAAAGCCCGCATAATCCACCGGGATAAACAGATCGGGTTCCCAGTTACGCAGATGGGTCTTTATTTTTCGCATGTTCCGGAAGATCTTTCCCAGGTGAAAGAAGACATCCAGCAACATATAGCTGGTCTCCCGGTAATGCATCACCAATCCATCTGACACCTCATTCATGAGATCGCCACCCATAAAGCGGAATTCTGCATCCGGATCCTGTTTCTTCAGTTCCTTCATCAGGTTTGAAGCATGAAGGTCGCCGGAAGCCTCACCTGCTATTAGGAAATACTTCATAGTGGATCAGGCAAATTTGAGCACCAGCATCACAAATGCGAGTACCAGTGTTGCAAATATAACTCCTCTGGCCGAAAATGTCCGGTCCGTCCAGATAAATAGGAAAAAGAGGAGCAGGTTGGGAATAGCCGCCAGGCTAATAAGTTTGGACAAAATATTCTGATATTGAAACTTCTTAAGGAATTCAAGCAGGCCATCCTCGGATTGAATGGCCCATATAACCACCAGTGCCGTAAGGGGCAGGATGATCCCAGGGATTAACCCGGACAATAAGGTATCAAATCGCTTCTTAGTTTTCATTTTTTATAAGCGATTTTTCAAAGGTTTTCAGTTTCTCCATGCTTGAATAGGCTGTCATATCTGTATCAACAGGCACAATGGATACATAGTGCGCTTTGAGTGCCAGCTCATCTGTCCCCTCGCCTCCTCCATCGGGTTCCCGGTTATGGAAAAATCCGGTGAGCCAGTAATACTCATGACCCATTGGATCGGTGCGCTTCTCAAATTCTTCCTTCCAGTATCCGTTGGCCTGCTTGCATATCCTGATCCCCTTGATCTCTTCTGCTTTTACAGCCGGGATATTTACATTCAGACAGATCCCGTCGGGCAATCCCTCTTCCAGAACTTTTCCGATTACTTCACGGGCCACCTGCCCGGATGCCAGGAAATCTGCATCAGGGCGAAAATCCAATAGTGAAAACCCAATGGAAGGTATGTGGTTAATGGCTCCTTCCATGGCTGCCGCCATGGTGCCCGAGTAGAGAATGCTTGATGAAGAATTGCTGCCATGGTTTATTCCTGAAATCAGCAGATCAGGCTTCCGTTCCATCAGGCTGTTAAATGCCAGCTTTACCCCATCTACAGGAGTGCCATTGGTTATGTATTTTCTTAAGCCGGGACTCTCTTCCAGAACTTTCACCCTGAGAGGCACTTTAACAGTAATGGCATGGGACATACCCGACATGGGAGTCTGCGATGATATGGCTACCACATCGCCGAATTCCCTGGCCACAGAGATCAGTTCTTTAAATCCGTTTGCCTCGATGCCGTCATCATTTGTAATCAATATAAGGGGAGTACGATTCATCTTTCCTGTTTAAGTTTACAAAACTATCTAAAATCCATGAGATCTGAGTTTTTTTCTCTAATTTCAATTGATGAACATTTTGGCTGTTTCAGATGTTCAGATTACCCGATAACTCAATTAACGAAATAGAAAAACAATATGAAAAAAACAGTATTCCTTGCAGTTGTTGCCTTGATAACCATGCAGCTTACGGCCCAGGATTGGGCCGGTCTTTTTGAAACGCACAAACGATCTGTGGTTACCATCTATACCGCCGAAACAGTAAATGCAGGGACAGGCGATCCCAGGACCTTTGCCTCCAGCATGGGATTGGGATCAGGCGTTCTGGTAAGGAATAACATGGTTTTAACTGCGGCTCATGTGGTGGGCAATGCCGAAGAGATTATGGTCCAGTTTTACGATGGGGAAGCCATCCCGGCCAAAACCATACGGATGAACAGGATGGTAGATGTGGCGCTTATCAAGCTGGATAAAGCTCCCGGGGATCCGCATGTGGCCACCATGGGCAACTCAGATGAAACCAAAACGGGCGAAAGGGTATTTATAATAGGTGCACCCATGGGATTGCCCTTCTCCCTTTCCACAGGGGTAATCAGCGGGAGGCATGCCAAGTCAGATATGGTTACGGAAGGCTACCCGGTTGAATTCTTCCAGACCGATGCTTCCATTAATACGGGCAATTCGGGGGGACCCATGTTCAACAGCAAGGGCGAGGTAATTGGAATCGTAAGTTCTATTCTTTCCCGTTCAGGTGGATTTGAGGGAATTGGCTTTGCAGCTACTTCAGAGATTGCACAGGCCGTATTGACCTCAAAAGGAAGTAAGTATTTTGGAATTGATTCCGTGGTTCTCCCCTACGAACTGGCCCGGATCCTCAATGTGCCCCAGGAATCGGGCCTGATGGTCCAGCATGTGGTGAAGAACAGTCCTGCCGGGGCAGCCGGTGTTAAGGGAGGCTTTAGAAAAATTAATATTAATGACAGGGAACTATTGCTGGGAGGGGATATTATACTTGCAGTGGATCATGTGAAAATAACAGGTATTGAAAGTCTTACTCCCTTATATAAGCATCTGGAAGAGGCAGGAAACACAGCCCGCCATAAACTCTCGGTATTAAGGGCAGGTGAGATCATAGAACTTTACTGGGTAGCCAGTGATTTCTATTAAGCTCATTGAAGCGGAAACCGTGCCCGATCCTGATCTTAGCTATGTGGTTCTCGGCACAAGGTACGGGGATCAATGGATATTTGTAAGGCATAAGGACAGGCACAGCTGGGAAATGCCGGCAGGCCATATCGAAAGCGGCGAAGCAGCTGATGAGGCTGCGGCCAGGGAGCTGAGGGAAGAAACCGGTGCGGTCCTGTTCAAACTCAAGCCCGTTAGTGATTATTCGGTTACTGAAGATCATAAGCATGGATTTGGCCGGCTTTATTATGCGGAGGTACATGAGCTTACCGATCAGCTTGAATATGAAATAGAAGAGCTGCATTTTTCCACCGGGCTCCCTGCAGTACTGACTTACCCGGAAGTTCAAACCCTTTTTTTTGAAAGGCTTGAGGCATACATCAGGCAGGGTTGACCTGAAGCTATGAGTGAGAGACTGGTAAAGTATCAAGTGGGCTTTGCACATTATACTTATTCCTGTTAAGCACATGGGTGTAAATCATGGTCGACCTAACATCCTTGTGACCAAGTAGCTCCTGGACAGTACGGATATCATAACCATCCTCAAGTAGATGGGTGGAAAAAGAATGGCGAAAGGTATGACACGAGGCATTTTTGGATATTTGCGACATTTTTACTGCAGACTTCACAGCTTTTTGCAAATAGCTCTCATGGCGACAGTGCTGCCTCAAGGTTCCTGACCTGGGATCAATTGCTGCACTGCGGGCAGGAAACAAATATTGCCACGCCAGTTCTATGGGTGCATTTGGATACTTCCTTTCCAGAGCTTCCGGCATGGAGGCTCCCCTAAAACCCTTCAACAATTTGTTTTCTTCCAGCCTGAGCCTTGCCTTCTCAATTTGCAAGTCTAATTGTGGTTTTAGAGAGTTTGGGAGGATGGTTCTACGATCATTATTTCCTTTTCCTCCACTAATTATCAGCTCGTGAAGGCTAAAATCCAAATCCTAAACCCGAAGCTTTAAGCATTCGCTCAGGCGCATTCCACCTCCATACAGAAGCGAAGCCATCAGATGGTATTCCCCCCTGAGCTTAGATATTACCCTGAGGGCTTCCTCACGGCTGAACACCACAGGTAGTCGCTTACCTCTTCGTGCGTATGGAAAATCAAAATTATCCAGCGGAGTTTTTAATACTGATTTGTACATAAAAACCAGCGCATTTAAGGCCTGATTCTGGGTGGAAGCAGAAACCCGTCTTTCAACGGCGAGGTAAGTGAGAAAATCAGCAATCTCCCTTCCGCCCATCTCCCTGGGATGTTTTTTTTCATGAAAGACAATAATTCTGAATATCCAATTCACATATGTTTTTTCAGTACTGTAACTGAATTGATGGGTACGAATAATCTCCCTGACTTGATCTAAAAATACTGAACGTTTCATCCGTTTACCCTTATTAATGTGATGAGCCGGAAATGATCTGTTTGCCGCCTCCTCGTTTTTTTATAACTTGAAAACGAAGCTGCCTGGAGATACAAGTGTTGGTTTCACCAAAAATTTCAGCCAAGATGTACATTCTGTCCTTGTATGTGTTGCAAAAAGCTCTTAGATCCGACCAGGAACATAAAATATCCTGAGAATGATTCTGAGTCCTGAAAGTTTTGTGAATTCAAAAACTCCATTTCACGGCAGATCACTTAGCGCATTCCAGCTTATAGTTTCGTGGGAGTGGTGTGGCGAAGCAGTGCTGAATCGAGGAATCGCCAACGCAAAAAACTCCTCGTATGACCTTCAACCACCCTCAAGGATGGATATCACACTATCC